>NZ_JAJFZL010000001.1:2539950-3174937 GCF_020733635.1 Nocardia spumae
CATCAACGCCGCCTTTCACGGAAAGGCCGACTTCTCCGATACCGAATTCGGCGGGCTGCGCACGCGCTTCACCGGCGCGCGCTTCTCCGGCCGGTCGACCGCGTTCGTCCGGGCTCGTTTCACCGCCGACGTCACCGGTTTCGACGCTGTCCGTTTCGCGGGCAAGCGGACCCATTTCGAGGCGGTAACCGTCGAGAGTCCGCGAATCACGTTCGCGCACGCCGAATTCCGTTCATCGCAGACCGTTTTCGACAATGCGCGGATCGCAGCGCCCGCGGGCCACGGAACCGACCCGGATTTCACCGGCGTCACCTACCGCGGCAGCGTCTCGGCCGAGGACGCGGTCATCCAGGGGTGGCCCGGATTGCCCGAGGCCGCTGGTACCTCACAACCGGATGCTGCGCAGGGCGCGACCGGTACGGCCGATGACGGCCGGCATGCCGATGGCGCGGACGCCCCCGCTCCCGGCGATATGCGCTCCCTCTCCTAGCGGCGGCGTTCGCCCGGCCACCGGCACCGCCCGGCCCGCGCCGGCCACGGTGTCTGCAAAGGGTGGGCCCCGGTACCGTCGGTTCCATGAAGATTCGTGGTGCTGTGCTGGAGCGGATCGGGGACCCGGTTCCCTACGCGGACTCGACGCCGATCGTGGTCGAGGAGCTGGAATTGGGGGAACCCGGCCCGGGTGAGCTGCTCGTCCGGATCGAGGCGGCGGGGCTGTGCCATTCGGATCTGTCGGTGGTGGACGGCAACCGGGTACGGCCGCTGCCGATGCTGCTGGGCCACGAGGCGGCCGGGCGCATCGAACAACTCGGTCCGGGCGACAGCGATCTGCGCCTCGGCCAGCGCGTGGTGATGACCTTCCTGCCCCGCTGCGGACAGTGCGAGGGCTGTGCCACCGACGGTCGCACCCCCTGCGTACCCGGCAGCGTCGCCAACAACGGCGGTGAACTGCTCGGCGGCGGGCGCCGGCTGGCCCGTGGCGACGGTCCGGTACATCACCATCTCGGGGTTTCCGGTTTCGCCACGCACGCGGTGGTGGATCGGCGCTCGGTCGTCCCGGTCGACGACGACGTACCGCCCGAAGTGGCCGCCGTCCTCGGCTGCGCGGTCCTGACCGGGGGCGGCGCGCTGCTGAACTCGGCGCGGCCCGGTGTGGGTGATCGCATCATGGTGGTCGGACTGGGCGGAGTCGGCATGGCGGCGGTGCTGGTCGCCGCCTCGCTGCGGGAAAACCTCGGCGGCGAGGTGATCGCGGTCGACACCCTGCCGGAGAAGTTGACACTGGCCCGCGAGCTCGGCGCCACCCAGGTCTACACCCCGGCCGAGCTGACCGATCAGGGGATCGTCGCCGAGATCGTGGTCGAAGCGGCGGGAAACGTGCGCGCGTTCGAGACGGCGGTGGCCGCGACCGCGCCCGGCGGTACGACGGTCACCGTCGGCCTGCCCAACCCCGAAGCGCGAGCGAGTATTTCGCCGCTGGGGCTGGTGGCCCAAGGGCGCTCGATCGTCGGCAGCTACCTCGGCTCCGCGGTGCCGGCCCGCGATATCCCCGAATACGTGGCGATGTGGCGTGCGGGCCGGCTGCCGGTCGAGCGCCTGGTGTCGGCGCGGATCCGGCTCGACGACATCAACCACGCGATGGACGAACTCGCCGCCGGGCACGGACTGCGGCAGGTGATCATCTTCGACTGAGCGGCCCGGCGGGTGACGCATCCGACTTCCGGGCGACCGGCGTGGCGGCCGGCCCGGGACGGACCGATAGGCTCTGAGCGCAACGGCATCGAAGCGAAGTGGCATCGAAGCGAAGTGGCATCGAAGCGAAGTGGCATCGAACGGTATGTGAGGAGTGCACGGTGGCAGCGAACCGGATCCGGGTGGGCGTACTCGGCGCGCGGGGCAAGGTCGGGCAGGCGATCTGC
Source organism: Nocardia spumae (assembly GCF_020733635.1). Classification (NCBI taxonomy): domain Bacteria; kingdom Bacillati; phylum Actinomycetota; class Actinomycetes; order Mycobacteriales; family Nocardiaceae; genus Nocardia; species Nocardia spumae. Next base: position 2,541,870 of record NZ_JAJFZL010000001.1, read on the forward strand.
GCGGCGGTCGAGGCGGCCGGCGATCTGGAACTGGCCGCCGCCGTCGACAAGGACGACGCCTTGGACGCGTTCACCGCGGCCGGCACCCAGGTGGTCGTCGACTTCACCCATCCCGATGTGGTGATGCCGAATCTGAAATGGTTGGTGGAACACGGTATTCACGCCGTCGTCGGCACCACCGGATTCGACGAAGCCCGCCTGGACCAGGTGCGCGACTGGCTGGCGGCCGCCCCCGAGGTCGGCGTGCTGATCGCCCCCAACTTCGCCATCGGCGCGGTGCTGTCCATGCGCTTCGCCGAGCAGGCGGCGCGCTGGTTCGACTCGGTCGAGGTCATCGAACTGCACCACCCGAACAAGGCGGACGCGCCCTCGGGCACCGCCTACCGCACCGCGGGCATCATCGCCGAGGCGCGTAAGCAGGCCGGGGTCGGTCCGAGCCCCGATGCCACCACTACCGAACTCGACGGCGCCCGTGGCGCGAGCGTCGACGGCGTGCGGGTGCACTCGGTCCGGCTCGCGGGTCTGGTCGCCCACCAGGAGGTGCTGTTCGGCACCCAGGGCGAGACGCTGACCATCCGCCACGATTCCATCGACCGCAGCTCCTTCGCCCCGGGTGTGCTGCTGGGTGTGCGGCAGATCGGCGCGCGTCCCGGCCTCACGGTGGGCCTCGACCCGCTGCTCGACCTGTGAGCGAGCGCGCGGGGGCGAGCGCCGGCGAGGTGCGGTCGTGAGCGGCTCCGAGCGCGACAGCGGGCGGCAGGTCGTCCGCATCGTCGGGTTCATCGTCTTCCTGGTCGTCGCCCTGGCCTTCTACTTCCTGCTGCTGGGCCGGATCTCGATCGACCTGATGGGCTCCGGGAATCCGGCCGCGATCGCCATGGGGGTCGGCGTCCTGATCCTGCCGATCCTCGGTGTCTGGGTGGTGGCGACCAGTATTCGCGCCGCCCTCGCCCACCAGCATCTGGCCCGCCGCATCCACGACGAGGGCCTCGAACTCGACACCTCCGATCTGCCGCACCGACCTTCCGGCCGGCTGGAGAAGTCCGCCGCCGACGAACTGTTCGAGCGGGTCAAGAAGGAATACGAAGCCGACCCGGACAACTGGCGCACCAATTACCGGGCTGCCCGCGCCTACGACTACGCCGGCGATCGCGGCCGGGCGCGCGAGACCATGCGGCGCGCGGTGGCGCTGGAGCGCGCCGAACGCGACGCGCGATCCTGAACAACGGACGGATCCGGCCGGTCAGGGGAACTCGAGCACGATGCGCCCTCGCACACCTCCGGCCTCGAGGACTTCATGGGCACGTGCCGCCTGTTCGGCCGGCACGGTGCGGGCCACCCGGAGGGTGAGCGCGCCCTCGGACGCCAGGCGGCTCAGCTCACCGAGCGCGTGCGGATCGTCGAGGTGGTCGGCGACCATCACGAGGTGGACCGAGATATCACGCTCCGGCGTGACGCCGCCGCCCAGGGCCGCGGGCCGCAGGATGACGAACGACCCGCCGTCACGGACGGCCGGGAGCACCGCTTGGCCCTGCAGTGCGGTGTCGATCAGCGCGTCGACACCGTCGGGGACGTGTGCGCGGATGTGCCGGGCGAGGTCGTCGCCGCGGGGGAGCACGATATCGGCGCCGAAGTCGCGGACCATCTGCTCATCGGACGGTTTCGCATCGGCGATGACGGTGTAGCCACGCGTTTTCGCCAACTCGATCACGTAACCGCCGACCGCGCCGGCCGCACCCGTCACCGCGATCGTCCGGCCGGATCGCGGCCCGAGCGCGTCCAGGGCGAACCAGGCGGTGAGGCCGTTCATCGGAAGTGTTGCGGCGGAGGCGAAGTCGCTGCCCTCCGGCATGCGAGCCACCTGGCCCGCAGGCACCACGATCTTGTCGGCGTAGGCCCCGCCCCCGGCGAGCACCGGCAGTGTGACCGCGACGACCCGGTCTCCGCTGCGCCAGCCCGTCGCGGGATCCGCCTCGTCGACGATTCCCGCGGCATCCCATCCGGGCACATAGGGCGGCGCCACCGCTCGGTAGCGGTCGTGTGCCATGCCCGACCGCGTCACGGTGTCGGACGGGTTCACCGCCGCGGCCACGACCTTGATCCGCACGTCACCCGCCCCCGCATGCGGTTCGGGCACATCGACCGGCCGCAGCACCTGCGGACCGCCGGGTTCGTCGAATCCGATCGCCAGCATCACATCTCCCGAGTTCGTGGTGTCATGTCCGTCCGGGCAACCGTCACCGATCGGTGTTTTGTTCCTGCCGACCGGTGAGACAGCTCCGGCATCGCGTGAGTGCCCGGGCCCGCGACCGAACCGTCTCCCCGCCCTGTCAGCTACCCGCACGCAACAAACTACCGTGCCGTCGGTTTTCTCAATTATGTTGAACTGCAACGACTTCCGCTAGGGTGTCGGCCGTGCCCACACAACGAACGGCAGGCAATCTCGCAGGACATCGAACAGGACACGCCACAACACACGCGGTGGCCGCATGGTGAACGACGCGGACGCGGTGCCGACGACCGGATGCCCGGTCGCGTACGGATCGCCCCAGAGCTCCGCCCGACCACAGATCCGGCTGGATTCCACGGAGTTCGCGGCGGATCCGCACGGCGCCTACGAATCCATGCGCGACCGCGGGCCGCTGGTGTCGATCGAACTGGCGCCCGGTGTCCCGGCCACGCTGGTGATCGGATACCAAGCGGCGCTGCAGATTCTCAACGACGAGGCCCGCTTTCCCGCCGATCCACGTCGCTGGGAGAAGAACGCTCCGCCGGACTGCCCGGTGATCCCGATGCTGGGCTACCGCCAGAACGCGCTCCGCACCGCGGGCGCGGAGCACGCCCGTTACCGCCGCACGATCACCGACGCGCTGGAGACGGTGAACCTGCACCAGGTGCACGGTGCGGTCGCGCGTGCCGCCGATTCGCTCGTCAACTCGTTCTGTGAGAGCGGCGCCGCCGATCTTCGGATGGATTACGCCTTTCCGCTGACCTTCCGGGTGCTCAGCGAGCTGATGGGCTTCCCCGCGGACGCCGCGTCCGCGGCCTATCAGGGAATGGCCGCCATGCTGGACGGGGTCGGCGCCGAAGAAGGACAGCAGCGGTTCATCGAAGCCCTGCTCGGGGTGGTCGAGCAGAAGCGAGAACGCCCGGGCGACGACCTCACCTCGCGCCTGCTGGCGCACCCGGACGGGCTCGATCCCATGGAAATGGTGAATCAGGCGGCGTTGTTGTTCTCGGCGGGCACGGAGCCGACCTGCAATCTGATCCTGAATACGCTGCTGCTGTTGATGGCCGACGAAGAGTACGGCGGTGATGTGCTCAGTGGCGCGATGGACACCCGCGACGCCATCGACGAGGTGCTGTTCGCGGATCCGCCACTGGCCAATTTCTGCATGACATATCCGAGACAACCGCAACTCGTCGGCGATGTGTGGTTACCGGCCGATCAGCCGGTGGTCGTGAGCCTGGCCGCCTGCAATACCGACCCGCACATCGTGGGCGGCGACCGCAAGGGAAACCGGTCTCACCTGGCGTGGGGAGTGGGCCCCCACTCGTGCCCGGCGCAGCCGCTCGCGCAGACGATCGCGCGCCAGGCCATCGACCTGCTGCTCGACGCACTTCCCGATATTCGTCCGGAAGTTCCTGCGCAGCAACTAAGTTGGAGGACCGGGCAGTTTCACCGCGCCTTGGCAGCACTGCCGGTGGTGTTTCCCGCGTGCCCGCAGATGCGTCTCACCTGATGGAGCTCCGATGACAGATACGCAGCCGCTGGTGCTGGATCCCAGTGCCACCGACATCCAGGGCGAGCTGGCTCGCATCCGGTCTCGGGGGCCGGTCACCGAGGTGGTGCTTCCCGGCGGCGTACCGGCCTGGTCGGTCACCGACCTCGATGTGCTCAGGCAACTGCTCACCGATCCGCGCGTCTCCAAGGACGCACACCGGCATTGGCCGCAGCTCATCGACGGCGAGATCGGCCAGGACTGGGTGATGTTTCCCTGGGTGGCGGCGAGAAATATGCTCACCACCTACGGCGACCAGCATCAGCGGCTGCGCACACTCGTGGCGCCGGCGTTCACCAACAAGCGCACCCAGGCGCTTCGGCCCCGGATCGAAGCGTTCGTCGCCGAGTTGCTCGACGGGATATCCGCTGTGCCGGACGGTGAAATCATCGATTTGCGTGCCGCTTTCGCCACCGCCCTGCCCATCCGGGTGATCGGCGAACTGATGGGCGTCCCCGCCGGGATGGATGAACAGCTGCGCGTCCACGCGGACGGAATCCTCGACACCAGCCTGGATCCCGCCGCGGTCGGAGCGCATTTCGGGGCGCTGTTCGTCCTCATGGAGGAACTGATGCGGCATAAGCGCGACAACCCCGGCGACGACCTCACCACCGTGCTGATGAACGCCCACGGCGACGCCGACGGATCACGGCTCGACGAACAGGAGTTGCGGGACACGCTGCTGCTGATCATCACGGCCGGCCACGAAACCACCGCGAATCTGCTGGATCACAGCATCATCGGTCTGCTCACCCATCCGGAACAACGGAAAGCGGCCCTCGCGGAACAGACGCCGTGGGCCGAGGTGGTCGAGGAAGGTCTGCGATGGAATGCGCCGCTGGCGCATATGCCGCTGCGTTTCGCGGTGGAAGACATCGACATCGCCGGTAGTTCCGATTTTCCCGGTGTGCGCATCAACCGCGGTGACGTGATCATCGCATCCCTGGCCGGCGCGGGCCGGGACCGAAAGGTGCACGGCGACACCGCCGATGCGTTCGACGCGGGTCGGCGGTCGAAGCAGCATCTCGCGTTCGGATACGGAGTGCACCATTGTCTCGGCGCGCCCCTGGCCCGGCTCGAGGCGGCGATAGCGCTGCCGGCTCTGTTCGGCCGGTTTCCCGAGCTGGAACTCGCGATCGATCCGGCCGAGCTGAGGCCGATTCCGAGCATCGTGACCAACGGGCATCGCGACATCCCGGTTCATCGGACAGCGCGGGACTCCTGAGCCGCGGTTCGTCGCTCGCCGCTGGTCAGGAGAGGGGCGGTACCGCCGCCGATCCGGCCAGTAGTGCTGCCTCGGGGATGGCGTAGGGGATCCCTGCCGGGCTCGTGCGGATCAGTTCGGTGTAGGGCAGGGTTATTCCGCTGTCGCGGCGGCAGATCCACTGGTCGCCGTCATGCGGTTCGCGAAAGACGTCGAGGTGGTATCGGCCGGTGGCGGGGTCGCGCAGACGCACCAGTGCGCCGCCACCGCGGCGAGCTTCTCGGCGACACGTTCCGGTGTCCACGGTTCCCATCGGCGATCGCACTCTCGCTGATCGATGGGGCGGCCGCCCGCCGGAAGTTCGGTGCCCATGCGAGCCGAGCCAACCGCCGCGGCGCGACCCGGATCGCCGGATTCGCGGCCCGGCCGGCTGCCGGGCCTAGGCTCGTCGGTGTGCCGACCTTGCTGATCATCCATCACACGCCGTCCCCATTCCTGCAGGACATGTTCGAGGCGGTGGTAGCCGGTGCCACCGACCCCGAGATCGAGGATGTCGAGGTGGTGCGGCGGGCGGCGTTGCAGGTCACCGCGAGTGATGTGCTCGCGGCCGACGGGTACATCCTGGGAACGCCGGCGAATCTCGGGTACATGTCCGGGGCACTCAAACATGCCTTCGACACCTTCTACTACCCCTGCCTGGACAGCACCCAGGGACGCCCGTTCGGCGTCTACATCCACGGCAATCAGGGCACCGAAGGCGCCGAACGCAGTATCACCACGGTCACGACCGGAATGGGCTGGCTGCGGGCCGCCGCGCCGGTGATCGTCACCGGTACGCCCGCCAAGGACGATCGGGAACGCTGCTGGGAACTGGGCGCCACGGTCGCCGCCGGGTTGATGGGCTGAATCGGGCGAGCCGGTCACACCCCCCGATTTCTGGTGTCTGACACCGAGATCACCGATCCCGGCATACTCGACAGGAAGCCGCCGCGTTGTCGTGCGGGTCGGACGGGTGGCGAGGTGGACGGGCTCGGGAAAGGTGAGGTCCCTATGGCGCCGGCGAGGCGGATCGGACTGGTCGAAGACCACGAATCGGTGGCGCTCGGCCTGGCCAGCATGCTGGCCGGTGAAAGCGATCTGGAATTGGTCGTGACCGCCGGGACGGTTCCCGAATTGCTGTCCGGGGCACCGCGATTGGATCTGGTGATCCTGGACCTGCGCTTGGCCGACGGCTCGGGCCCGCAGGACAATGTGCGGGCGCTACGCGACCGCGGACTCGAGGTGCTGGTGTTCACCGGCGCCGACAATCCCTTCCTGGTGCGCTCGGCGGCCCGGGCGGGAGTGCTCGGTGTGGTGCGCAAATCCGAGGATGTGCGCACGGTTGTCGCGGCGGTGCGCGCGGCGGCGAGCGGGGAGCAGGTGGTGACCACCGATTGGGCGGCGGCGATCGACGGGGATCCGCAGTTGCCCGATGTCGGTTTGAGCCCGCGTCAGGAGGAAGTGCTGACCCTGTACGCGTCGGGGGAGAAGGCCTCGCGGGTGGCACGGTTGACGGGATTGTCCGAGCAGACCGTCAACGATTATCTGGGCCGGATCCGCCAGAAGTACGCCGATGCCGGGCGGCCGGCCCCCACCAAGACCGATCTGTACAAGCGTGCGGTGGAGGACGGGTGGCTACCGGTTCCCGAGCGCAACGACAATCCGTGATAGTGGTCATCGCGCCCGCGACACTCGCCCGCATCGCGGCCGCGGCCCGCATCCGGATGCCGCGGATCACCGTGCGACGCGATGCTCCGGCCATCGAACGGGTCGTGCGCAGAATCGGCCTCTCGATCGGGGTGGGCGGGGTGATCATGGGGCTGGCGGACCTCTCCGAGATCACCGAGGGGGCGCGTTTCGGTCCGGCCTGGTGGACCCCCGCGGCGGTCGGGCTCGCGTTCGGGCTGTTCCCGGTCCTGGCCGTGGTGTCGATCCGGTCGAGGCCGCGGGTGATCCGGCTGGTGTCCGGATGCGCGGCGGTGGCCTTCCTCGGCGCGGCCGCCGTGATGATGGTGGCGCTGGAACCGCACAGCATCGTCGCCACGTCGGCATGGCTGTACCGGATGCTGCCCCTCGGGGTGCTCACCGCCGCCCTGGCCTGGCCGCTGCCGATGTCGGTCGGCTATCTGCTGGTCGGTTCGGCCGCGGTCGCCCTGGTGAACATCTATCTGGCCGAACCGTTCACGGCGGCATCGGCGCTGAGTGCGTTCGCGCGGGCGGTCGGCCTGTCGGCGCTGTTCCTGTGGTGCCTGGTCTCGGCGCTGGCGGCGGCGGCCCGGGTGGACCGGGAATCGGAGGCGGCCGGCCGCCAGGCCGCGGAAGCCGCCGGGGCCGCCGCGCGTGACAACGAGAGCGAGCGCTTCGCCGCGCTCATCCACGACGCGGTCCTGTCCACCCTGCTCGACGCCTCGCGCGACCGCGAACCCTCGGCGGCCCTGCGCCGCCAGGCCGAACGCACCCTCGAACAACTCGACGAGATCCGCGTCGAATCCCGTACTCCCGACGTCTTCGACGCCGCCGCGGCGGTGAATTTCCTGCGGGCCGCGGTCCACGAGGTCAATCCCGGTATCCGCTTCGCCACCCGGACCTGGCCGGGATTCGACGATCTGCGGATGCCGACCGCGGCCGCGCGGACGGTGGCCGCGGCTCTGGCGGAAGCGGTGCGCAACAGTTTGCGCCACGCCGCGGTGCCCGGACGGCCGGTCGCGCGCACCGTGACCTGCACGATCAGCGCCGGGGGCATTCGGGCGGTATTCGTCGACGACGGTGCCGGATTCGATGTGCGGGCCGTCTCCGCGGACCGGCTCGGCATCTCGGTGAGCATTCTCGGCCGGATGCGCCAGCTCGCCGGCGGCGCCGGATTCGTCGAATCACAGCCCGGTGAGGGCACGACGGTGACGCTGGTCTGGGGTGGTGACGGTGAGTACTGATCCGTGCCGCGAAACCGAATTCGGACTGCGTGAACTGCTGGGGTTGCGCGGTGGCGCGGCCTGGCTCTTTCTGGTGCTGCTCGAGGCGACCATCGTGTTGTACATGGTGCGCACGTTCGATGCCGCCGAACCGCTGCCGGCGTCGATCGCGCTGGTGGTGATGGTCGTGGCCGGTGCGCTGGTCCTGATGGCGCCGGGAGATCCGCTGCCGTGGACGGTCACCGGGCTCGTCGTAGTCGCCGGGCCGGTGGCGACGGCGCTGACCACGGTGGATCCGAGCAGGGCGCACACCCACCACACGGTGTGGACCACCTTCGCGACCTCCTATGTGCTGGCCGGGATGGTGCTGCGCGGGCGGATGGGCGCCGCCTGGCTGGGGGTGGCCGGGGTCGCCGTCGTGATCGGGATCGACGGTGCGCGTGCCTGGCTGAGCGCCGGCGTCATCGTCGCCGCGCTCGTACCACTGGGCACCGTCATCGCGATATCGGTTTTCGCGCTGATCATGCGACCCACCCAGCGGTCGCTGCGGTTGCTGAGCGAGGAGGCGAGCGCGCGGGCCGCGGCCGAGGCGACGATGGCGGCGGCGGACGGCGAGCGGACGCGCCAGCTGGCCCGGCTGGACCGGGTAGCGCGGCCGATGCTGGAACGGATCGCCGAGGGCGCGGTCCTGACCGCCGGCGAACGCGAGCAGTGCCGACTGCTCGAGGCGGAACTACGCGACGGACTGCGCGCGCCCCAGTTGGCGACCGACGAGCTCAGCGGTGCGGCCCGGGGGGCGCGGGCGCGCGGGGTGGAGGTCGTGCTCCTCGACGACGGCGGGTTCGCCGACGCGCCCCACTGGTTGCGCGAACGCGTGATCGATATCGCGGCAAGGGAATTGGATGCCGCCAACGCGGGGTCGGTCACCGTACGCGTCCTGCCGCCGGGGCGGCGGACACTGGCCACGGTGCTGGCGCAGGCGCCCGATCGCGACCGCCGCACCGATATCGGCACCACCGGCACCGTCGCGGTGCTGGATTGAGGTCAGCTGTCGCAGCGTCCCGGCCCGCCCTTGCGCATCTGATCCCGCAGCGCGCCCTGTACCGCGCCCGCCAACCAGGAGTTCAGCGATTGACCGCTCTGGGTGGCGGCCTCCTCGGCCCGGGCCTTCAGGTTCTCGACCATGCGCAGGGTGACGCGGCTGATATCGCCGGTCATCTCCTCGAAGGTGGGGTGCTGGTCGTCGGCGGGGTTGCGCCGTACTTCCACCACAGCGTCGGTGCCGGACAGTGACACGTGCACGGTCCGGTCCTCGAGCGTGGCGTTGACCTCGCCGGCGAGATCCGACAGCGCGGCCAGCAGGGTGAGCCGCAGAGAGTTCTCGGTCGCGGCGGCCAGTGCGGCGGCGGTGGCCCGCGTCTTCTCGTCACCGAGCGCGGCGGCCGCGATCAGGTCGTCGTGCAGGCGGGCGGTGTACTTGTTCAGATCCATGACGCCATTATGGCGCCACTTCTGACATCACGCTAGCGTGGTGGCGCAGTCACAATCGATGTCACCGCTGGACTGTGACCGGATTGTCTGCCGATATGGCCGACGACGGTTCGGTGTCGTCTGCACGACCGGGTAGCCTTTCTGACCATGACGAACGGTGAATCGACGCGAACAGGGCTGCGCGCGTCCGGCACGGTCGGTGTCGCGATGGTGACCCCCTTTACCGCCGAGGGCAAGCTCGATGTCGACTCCGGCGTCGCCCTCGCCGCGCAGCTGGTCGATCGCGGTGTCGACCTGCTCGCCATCTCCGGGACCACCGGTGAATCGCCGACCACCACCGAGTCGGAGAAGTTCGATCTGCTCCATGCGGTCGTCGACGCCGTGGGCGATCGCGCCACCGTCATCGCGGGCGCCGGCACCTACGACACCGCGCACAGCATCGAACTCGCGCGCAACGCCGAACGGGCGGGTGCGCACGGTTTGCTGGTGGTGACGCCGTACTACTCACGGCCCTCGCAGGAGGGTCTGCTCGCGCATTTCACCGCCGTGGCCGACGCCACCGGCCTGCCGGTGACGCTCTACGACATTCCGCCGCGCTCGATCGTGCCGATCGCACCCGACACGCTGCGCCGCCTCGCCGAACATCCGAATATCGTCGCGGTCAAGGACGCCAAGGGTGATCTGGGCGCGGGTGCCGAGCTCATCGCCGATACCGGCTTGGCCTACTACTCCGGTGACGATGTGCTGAACCTGCCCTGGCTGTCGGTGGGCGCGGTCGGATTCATCAGTGTGATCGGCCATCTGGTGCCGGAGCGGCTGGTACAGCTGCGCGACGCGTATGCCGCCGGTGAGGTGACGCTGGCCCGCGACATCAATGCCGGCCTGTTGCCGGTCAACCGGGCGATGGCCCGGGTGGGCGGTGTGGCCCTGATCAAATCCGCGCTGCGGTTGCTCGGCATGGAGGTCGGCGAACCGCGCCTGCCGCAGCTGATGCCCATCGGCGTGAACCTCGAATCGATCGTCGCCGAACTGCGGCTGGCGGGAGTGCTTGCATGAGTGAACCGGTGAATCGTCGTCCGCGTCGGACCGCGAGCCGAGCGGCAGGGGCACCGGCTCCGGCACCGCCGCCGACACAGCGTGAAGAGCCGGTAAAGCCTGCGCCGGAACAGGTTTCCCCTCCCGAGACGCGAGCGGCCGAACCCGCCGTCGAGCGTTCGGCGCCCGCGGCGCAGCGCGAATCGGCGGCCCCCGCGCCCCGGCGTGAGCAGGCGCCCGCCTCTCAGCGCGGCGACCAGTCCGGTGACCGCGGCCGTTCCAAACGTTCCGGCCGAGGCCGGCAGTCCTCCCGCGGACGCGCCGAACAGCCTGCGCCGCAAGCGGTTTCCCCCGCGTTGCCGACCGGTCTGCCACCGAAGCTGCCGAAGCACGGCCTGCGGGTCTACGCGCTCGGCGGTATCGGTGAGATCGGCCGCAACATGACCGTCTTCGAATACGACGGCACACTGCTGATCATCGACTGCGGTGTGCTGTTCCCCGAGGATCAGCAGCCCGGTGTCGACCTGATCCTGCCGGACTTCCGCCCGATCGAGGACCGCATCGACGATGTCGCCGCGGTGGTGCTGACCCACGGCCACGAGGATCACATCGGCGCGGTGCCGTTCCTGCTGCGGTTACGTCCCGACATTCCGGTGGTGGGTTCGAAATTCACCCTCGCGCTGGTGGCCGCGAAATGCCGCGAACATCGCCTGCAGCCCAAGCTGATCGAGGTCACCGAGGGACAGAAGACCACCCACGGCCCGTTCGACTGCGAGTACTTCGCGGTCAACCACTCGATTCCCGACGCCATCGCGGTCGCGGTGCGCAGCCCGGCGGGACTGGCCCTGCACACCGGCGACATCAAGCTCGACCAGTTGCCGCTCGACGGACGGCTCACCGACCTGGCCGGATTCTCCCGCCTCGGTGACGAGGGTGTGGATCTGTTCCTGGTCGACTCCACCAATGCCGAGGTGCCGGGCTTCGTCACGCCGGAACGCGAGATCGGGCCGGTGCTCGACAGCGTGATCGGTAAGGCCAAGGGCCGCGTCATCGTGGCCTCCTTCGCCAGCCATGTGCATCGCATCCAGCAGGTGGTGGACGTCGCGCAGCGGTACAACCGCCGGGTCTGCTTCGTCGGTCGCTCGATGGTCCGCAATATGCAGATCGCGCAGGATCTGGGCTATCTGACCATCCCCGAGGGGATCGTGGTCGATCTGGACCAGGCCGCGAATCTGCCCGTCCACAAACTGGTGCTGATCTCGACCGGTTCGCAGGGGGAACCGCTGTCGGCGCTGTCGCGGATGGCCCGCGGCGATCACCGTCAGATCAACATCCGCGCCGACGACCTGGTGGTGCTGGCCTCCTCACTGATCCCCGGTAACGAGAACGCGGTGTTCGCCGTGGTCAACGGCCTGGCTCGGCTCGGCGCGACCGTGGTCACCCAGCAGAGCGCCAAGGTGCACGTCTCCGGGCACGCCTCCGCCGGTGAGCTGCTCTATCTCTACAACGCGGTGCGGCCCACCAATGCGATGCCGGTGCACGGCGAGTGGCGGCATCTGCGCGCCAACGCGGCGCTGGCGGTGGCCACCGGGGTGCCCGAGGATCGGGTGGTGCTCGCCGAGGACGGTGTGGTGGTCGACCTGGTCGACGGCATCGCCTCGATCGTGGGCCGCTATCCCGTCGGTCAGGTGTACGTCGACGGGCTGTCGGTCGGCGATGTCGGCGAATCGACGCTGTCGGATCGCCTGGTCCTCGGTGAGGGCGGCTTCATCTCGATCACCGTGGCCGTCGACGAGACCACGGGTAAGGCGGTCACCGCACCGGAGGTCAGCGGACGCGGCTTCTCCGACGATCCGGGCGCACTCATGGGCGCCCGCGAACTGGTCGAGGCGGAACTGTTGCGCCTGGCCGGGGAGGGCGTCACCGACACCCATCGCATCGCTCAGGGTGTGCGCCGGGTGGTCGGCCGCTGGGTCGCCGACACCTACCGTCGCCGTCCGATGATCGTGCCCACGGTCATCGGCGTCTGACGGGTCACGTTCCGCCACCGCCCATTACCCGGTGTTGGGACCGGGCGCAACGGGGCCGTCGGGGCGGTAACGCTCCGCTGGCCCCCGCGCGCCCCGACCGATTACGCTCGGCCGCATGAGTATGGCTCAACGGGAACGCCGGGCCCTGGTCGCGACCATGACGGCGGCCGGGCCCGGTGCCCCGACGCTGTGTGGGACCTGGACCGTGCACGATCTGGCCGCACATCTGGTGGTTCGCGAACGCCATCCCGCCGCCGCCCCCGGAATTCTGCTGAAGCCGCTGGCCGGCTATCTCGATTCGGTGCAGGCGAAGGTGTCGCAGCAGCCCTTCACCGACCTGCTCGAGCAGATTCGCACCGGCCCGCCGTGGTGGTCACCGCTCAAGCCGGTCGACGCGGTCGTCAACATGACCGAGATGTTCGTTCATCACGAGGATGTGCGTCGTGCCGAACCCGATTGGCAGCCGCGCATCCTGTCCGCCGGCGACGAGGCGAAACTGTGGTCGACGGCGCGGCGGATGGCCCGCATGGCCTACCGGAAATCCCCGGTCACGGTCGTGCTGGCGACGCCCGAGGGAGAACGCGTGACCGCGCACAACGTGGGCGGCGACGCGGTGGTGCTGACCGGTAAACCGTCGGAACTGCTGCTGCACGCTTTCGGCCGCAACGAGGTCCGGGTCGACGCGACCGGCGACGTCGACGATGTCGCCGCGGTCTTCGCCTCCGACCGCAGCGTCTGATCCCCGCCCTCCGAGTCCGTGTTCGGGGCCGAATCCTGCCGTTGACGGCGGTGTGAGGTCGGCAATGATGTGGCTGGGATGGGTGTTGCGGATGGTCCCGATGGGGCTGTTGCGGCTAGCCTGAGTTCATGGCAGGTAAGTCCCGCGGCACCACGACATCGAGTTCGCGGGCGGGATCCACCCGGGGGCGGGCTCCGGCGCGGACTCGCACCGGTGGCTCTCGCGCCCGCTCGGCGCCCCGAGGACGGACCGCCGCCACCCGGCGGCCGGTGCGCAGGGCGCCCCAGACCGCACCGCTGGCGGTGCTCAGCCGGGGTATCGGCAACAGTTGGTCGGTGCTGGCGCGCGGATTCGGCGCCACCACTCGCACCATCAGCCGCGCGGGCGAGATCGAGCACGGCCATCGCCGCGACGGAATCGCTTTGGCGCTGGTGGCGTTCAGCGTGATCATCGCCGCCGCGGTGTGGCTGTCGGCGGGTGGCCCGGTCGGTCACTGGGTCGACACCGCGGTGCGTGCCGTCGCCGGATCGGCGGCGGCGATCCTGCCGTTCGTGGCGTCCGGGATCGCGGTCGTGCTGATGCGTACCGAACCGCGGCCGGAGATTCGGCCGCGGCTGGTCCTCGGTGGCCTGCTGATCGGACTTCCGGCGCTGGGCGTCTGGCACATCCTGGCCGGTGCCCCGACCGACGCGCACGGCCGCGCGCACGCGGCCGGATTCGTGGGCTACGTGCTGGGCGGCCCGTTGGGCGACGGTCTCACCGCCTGGCTGGCGGTGCCACTGCTGTTGCTGGCCATGGTGTTCGGGCTCCTGCTGGTCACGGGTACGACCGTGCGGGAGGTCCCGCATCGGCTGCGGGAACTGTTCGGGGTCCCCGATCCCGAATTCGACTACGGTGACGGGCAATACGGGCTCTACGATCCGGAAAACTATGACGCCGACGGTTTTCCGGTGCACAAGAGCCGCTCCTCGCGTCGCGGCCGCACCCCCGAGGAGAACTATCCGGCCGACGAATTCGGTGGCGCCGACGCGGTCACCGAGGTGCTGGGCGAGCCGCCGCTGCGCGAGGCCAAGGACGTCGCCGCCGAGACGGCCGAAACCACGGCGGCGGCAACCAAAGCCGGCGGGGCCAAGGCCAAGGCCCGCAAGGCGCCCAAGGTCGTCGACCAGACACCCGAGCCGCAGCCGGTGCAACAGCTGGAGTTCGTCACCGATCGCGAGATCGACGGCGATTACCAGCTGCCTCCGCTGACCCTGCTCACCGACGGTGATCCGCCGAAGAAGCGCAGTGCCGCCAACGAATCGATGATCGAGGCGATCACCGAGGTGCTGGTGCAGTTCAAGATCGACGCCGCGGTCACCGGATTCGTCCGGGGTCCGACGGTCACCCGCTACGAGGTCGAGCTCGGCCCGGGTGTGAAGGTCGAGAAGATCACCGCGCTGGCCCGCAATATCGCCTATGCGGTGGCCACCGAGAACGTGCGCTTGCTCGCACCGATCCCCGGCAAGTCGGCGGTCGGCATCGAGGTGCCCAACGCCGATCGCGAACTGGTGCGGCTGGCCGATGTGCTCAAGGCCCCGTCCACCCGAAACGACCACCACCCGCTGGTGATCGGACTCGGCAAGAACATCGAGGGCGAGTTCGTCTGCGCCAACCTCGCGAAGATGCCGCATCTGCTGGTGGCCGGTTCGACCGGTTCCGGTAAGTCGAGTTTCGTGAACTCGATGCTGGTCTCGCTGCTGGGGCGCGCCACCCCCGATGAGGTGCGGATGATCCTCATCGACCCGAAGATGGTGGAACTGACCCCGTACGAGGGCATCCCGCATCTGATCACGCCCATCATCACCCAGCCCAAGAAGGCGGCGGCCGCGCTGGCCTGGCTGGTGGAGGAGATGGAACAGCGGTATCAGGACATGCAGGCCAGCAAGGTCCGCCACATCGACGATTTCAACAAGAAGGTCAAGTCGGGCCAGATCACCACTCCGCTCGGCAGTGAGCGGGTCTATCGGCCCTACCCCTACATCCTGGCCATCGTCGACGAGCTCGCCGATCTGATGATGACAGCACCGCGCGATGTGGAGGATGCCATCGTGCGCATCACCCAGAAGGCGCGTGCGGCCGGAATCCACCTGGTGCTGGCGACCCAGCGGCCCTCGGTGGATGTGGTCACCGGCCTGATCAAGACCAATGTGCCCTCCCGCCTGGCCTTCGCCACCTCCTCGCTCACCGATTCGCGCGTCATCCTCGACCAGCCCGGCGCCGAGAAGCTGATCGGTATGGGTGACGGCCTGTTCCTGCCGATGGGCGCCTCGAAGCCGACCCGTCTGCAGGGGGCGTTCATCTCCGACGAGGAGATCCAGGCCGTCGTCGACTTCACCAAGAATCAGGCCGAGCCCGACTATCAGGAGGGCGTGACCACCGCCAAGGCCGGCGAGAAGAAGGATGTCGATCCCGATATCGGCGACGATCTCGACGTCTTCCTGCAGGCCGTGGAGCTCGTCGTCACCTCGCAGTTCGGTTCGACCTCGATGCTGCAGCGCAAACTGCGGGTCGGATTCGCCAAGGCCGGCCGGTTGATGGATCTGATGGAGACTCGCGGTGTCGTCGGCCCCAGCGAGGGGTCCAAGGCCCGGGACGTGCTGATCAAACCGGATGAGCTGGACGGTCTGATCTACTCGATCCGCGGTGGTGGTGAACCGGAGGACGCGGAGACCGGAGAGGGTGAGCAATAGCCGGTCGCGGGCATCGGACGCGGGCCGGGTTCACTCGGTGTAGGCCCAGCCCGTCACCGTGTCCAGAGCGATCGCGATCACCGGTCCCCGCGGTGAATTGTCCCGGTACTGCGGATATTTCGCGGCCAGCCAGGTGATCGGGGCGCTCCGGTCCGCTCCCGTGCGGATGGCGGCGACCCCGTCGGCACGCACCCACCACAGCTGCGACCAGTCCTCGTCGTATCGATCGACCAGCACCGCGACCCGCGGTTGCGCGGCGATATTGCGCAGCCGCGCCAGATTCGTCGTGGTCTTCGGTTTCTGGTCGACCGCGCTGACCAGCAGCCGATCGTCGGGTGACAGCGCGAAGGTGACCGGAACCAGATGGGGCCGCCCGGACGCGTCGGCGGTGGCGAGCCGGGCGATGCGGGCGGAGCGCAGTCGAGCGAGTGCGTCGCCCGGTTCCAGGCGCGGCATTATCCGGAGAAGGTGCCCATGACCGGTGTCCATTCCACGAATCGCTTGGCGGCGATGAGGTCGTGCCGCGCGAACGGATCGGCCGCGAGCAGCCGGTCCATCGCCGCGGCGTCCTCGGCGCGGAACAGAATCAGCGCACCGGAACCGTCGGCATACGGACCGCTGGACAGCACCACGCCCTGGTCGAGCAGGTTCGACAGCCACTCCCGGTGCCGGGGCCGATGTTCGTCGCGGGCGGCGGTGGTGGCGTCGGAGTAGGTGTAGTGGACCGCGAAGATCGGCACATCGTCTCCCGAAAGGTCAGAGGGTCAACAGCATTCGAGTATTGCCGAGGGTGTTCGGCTTGACGTAGCTGAGGTCGAGGAACTCCGCCACGCCGGTGTCGTAGGAGCGGCACATCTCGGCGAACACCTCGGCCGTCACCGGGGTGCCGTCGATCTCGGCGAAGCCGTGCCGGGAGAAGAAGTCGACTTCGAAGGTCAGCACGAACAATCGTTGCAGCTGCAACTCGCGGGCGGTGGCGATCAGCTGGTCGACGATCCGGCGCCCGACGCCGTGCCCTTTGGCGTCCGGATGGACCGCGACCGTGCGGACCTCACCGAGGTCGGCCCACAGCACGTGTAATGCGCCACACCCCACGACCCGGTCGTCGACCTCGGCGACCCAGAATTCCTGGACCGACTCGTAGAGGTTGACCAGATTCTTCTCCAGCAGGATGCGGCCCGCGTAGACGTCGACGAGGCTTTTGATGGCGGGGACATCGGAGGTGCGCGCGCGTCGGACTGCCGCGGTGCCGGGGCCGGTGCCGCCGATCGAATCACTGTGAGGTGCCCGCGTCGTCATGGGGTGCACAGTAGTCGGCTCGCCAACCGATAGTCTGGTGGAGTGCCGCACATCTCGTCTGCCCGTCTGCCCCGTTCTGCCGGGGGCCGCGGCTGCGTGCATTCCGGTCGGGGGTGCCGGTGAGCGTGCAGAGCGACGATATGGACCGGACCTGGGCCGAGGCCGGCAGAGCACGGGCGAATCTCGTTCCGCCGCAATCGAACAGAACGGTCGAGCCGTCGGCTGTGCCGTTGATGAACATCGCCAACATCCTCACCGTCCTGCGCATCCTGATCGTACCGATCTTCCTGCTGGCGCTGTTCGCCGGCGACGGCCACGACACGGGCTGGCGGATCACGGCGGCCGCGCTGTTCGGGCTGGCCGCCATCACCGATCGCATCGACGGTCAGGTGGCGCGCAAGTACGGGCTGGTGACCGACTTCGGGAAGCTGGCCGATCCGATCGCCGACAAGGCGTTGATCGGCGCGGCGTTGATCGGCCTGTCGGCGCTCGGCGATCTGCCGTGGTGGATCACGGTCGTGATCTGCGCGCGGGAGATCGGGGTGACCCTGCTGCGGCTCGCGGTGGTGCGTCGCGGCGTGATTCCGGCCGGTCGTGGCGGTAAGGCCAAGACACTCGTGCAATCGGTCGCGATCGCGGTGCTGCTGTTGCCGCTGGCGGGCGCATGGGCCGGCGCGGGGATGGCGCTGATGTATGTCGCGGTGGTGCTGACCGTGGTCACCGGCCTGGACTACGTGGTACAGGCCGCGCGATTGTGGGCTCGCCCGGTCGAGCGGCGGTGAGCGCGGTGGTTTCGGGCCGGACCGGGATCTCCGATCCGGTGACCGGCGTTCCGGCGGCCGCCGACCTGGTGGCGATCCTCACTCGCCGGGGCCAGACGATGGCCACCGCCGAATCGCTGACCGCGGGCCTGCTCGCGGCGACGATCGCCGGGGTGCCGGGGGCCAGCGCGGTGCTGCGCGGCGGACTCGTCGTCTACGCCACCGATCTCAAACACACCCTGGCGGGCGTCGATGAGCACACGCTCGCGGCCGAGGGACCGGTCGCCGCCGCTACCGCGGAACAGCTCGCGGTCGGCGCGCGCACGGCGTGCGGGGCCGACTGGGGTGTCGGATTGACCGGTGTCGCCGGGCCGGATCCGCAGGACGGCTGTCCGGTCGGAACGGTCTATCTGGGCTTGAGCGGCCCCGGGGGAACCGAGGTGATGCGGTTGCACCTGGCCGGAGACCGGTGGACGATCAGGATGAGTGCGGTGGACACAGCCGTCGCGGAGCTGCTGCGCCGCGTCGGCGACGATGTGCCTGTCGATTCCGGGTAAAGCGGACTTTCCGGTGGATGCCGATCGGAATCGGCGCCCGGGAACCAACGGGGTGGCATACGACGTTGGCACTGTAGACGGAGGGTGCGTCACGTCGACGGCGGTCGCGCTCGGCCCGGTGAGGCGAGAACGTGAGGAGAACGAGATGACGCTGCTTCGAGAGGCCATCGGCGAGAGTCTGCGGCGCGCTCGCATCGCCCAGAGCCGGACCCTGCGTGAGGTCTCGACGTCGGCGCGGGTGAGCCTGGGGTATTTGTCCGAGGTCGAACGCGGTCGTAAGGAAGCGTCGAGCGAACTGCTGGCCGCCATCTGCCAGGCTCTGGATGTGCCGCTGTCGCAGGTGCTGGTCGACGTCAGCGCGACCATGGCCGACGCCGACGCTCCGGCCCGGACCCGGCCGGTGAGCGAACCGGCTCCCGCCGAGAGTGTGCCGGCCGAGGCGACGGTGAGCGCGGGTGCCGCCGCGCGCGCCGGTATCGCCGAGGACACCCGGATCGTCATTCCGGCGCCGAAGGCCGAGAAACTGGTGTTGGTGCAAGCGAAGTAGAGACGCGGTGGGGCGGGGCATCGATACCGATCGATGCCCGCAAGGCTGTACGACGGAGCGGAAACGGATAGATTCTCTGTAAGCGTCGGTGACGGGTTGGTTCGGCGGCCCGGACACGGCGCGATGGAGGATAGGGACACAGGGTGCGTGACGGTCGCGCACTACCGCCGTGCTGGGGCGCGGCGCAGTCAGATGGAGGCGGGATCAATCGATGGCTAATCCGTTCGTGAAGGCCTGGAAGTACCTGATGGCCCTCTTCGATTCCAAGATCGAGGAGCATGCGGATCCGAAGGTGCAGATTCAGCAGGCTATCGAGGAAGCCCAGCGTCAACACCAGGCCCTGTCGCAGCAGGCGGCGTCGGTGATCGGTAACCAGCGTCAGCTGGAGATGAAGCTCAACCGCCAGCTCGACGAGGTCGAGAAGCTCAATGCCAACGCGCGTCAAGCGGTCCAGCTGGCCGACCAGGCCTCCTCGGCCGGTGACACCGACAAGGCCATCCAGTACACCAACGCCGCCGAGGCGTTCGCGGCGCAGCTGGTCACGGCCGAGCAGTCGGTCGAGGACCTGAAGGTGCTGCACGACCAGTCGCTGCAGGCCGCCGCCCAGGCCAAGAAGGCGGTCGAGCAGAACGCCATGCTGCTGCAGCAGAAGGTGGCCGAGCGCACCAAGCTGCTCAGCCAGCTGGAGCAGGCCAAGATGCAGGAGCAGGTGTCGGCCTCGCTGCAGCAGATGGACTCGACCCTGTCCGCGCCGGGCAGCACGCCGAGCCTGGACGCGGTGCGGGAGAAGATCGAGCGCCGCTACGCCAATGCGCTGGGTGCCGCCGAGCTCGCGCAGAACACCGTGCAGGGCCGGATGATGGAGGTGCAGCAGGCCAGTGTGCAGATGGCCGGGCACAGCCGCCTCGAGCAGATCCGCGCCTCCATGCGCGGGGACGCGCTGCCCTCGGGTGACTCCGCCGCTGCCGGTCCGAGCATCGCGAATCCGGCTCAGCCGCAGGTGAACAAGGACCAGGCCGCACAGCAGTGATGTGACGGCGGGTTGATCGGAAGGCTGTACCGATGGGCAGAACGCGGGCGCGCACCGAGCCCGCGACCACCCGTGTGCTGCCGTGGTCCCGATCGGCCCGCACCGGTGTGTCCGCGCCGACCGCCTCCGCCGCACCGTCGGCCGATGCGGCGCGGACCCCTTCGGTGCCCGTCGCGGTCGAGGCCGCGCGGGACAACCTCCCCGAATCTCCCGGTCGCCCACGAGATTCCGCCTCCGCTCCGGGCGGTGACGGGTCGCAGCGCAGCGCACCGGATGTGCCGCCCGAGCCGCCGCCGACCCCGGTCACCGGAATCGGCTCCGAGGCCGATGACCGCTTTCGCGCGGGCCGCGCCGGATCGAATTCCGGCACGACGGAAAGTGGTGCCGCACAGCGAGTCCGGGGTGGATCCGCGACGCCGGGATCCGGCGCGGCAGATCGCTTGCGGCGCCGGCGGTCGCGTGGCGTTCGTACCCGGCGGCGTGACACCGATTCGCGAGTCGGCCGTGTGGCCCGCGACGTCGCGGGTGCCTTCGCGCGAGAGGGGTTCGCGCAGCGGGGAGTTGCTGCCGAGCGGCCGGATCGCGCCGCGCGGATGCCCGAGACGCTGCGCGAGGCCGGTGAGTACGCCCTGCACGCGGTGCGGAAATGGGCCGATCCGCGGGAACGCGAGCTACGCAAGCGGCGGCGGGTTCGCCGCCGCAGCCTGCGCTGGAGTGCGGCATCGGGAATGACGGTCCTGGGTACCGCCGGCTTGGTGGCGATATCGGCGCCCGCCTGGGCGGTGATCGTGGTCGGCAGCGGCACGGTGGCGCTGGCGACCGGCGCGGCCGTCAGCACCCGCCGCTATCTCGACATGCGGCGGAATCCGCTCCCGCCCGTGGCTTTCGTCCCGCGCCGGCTGCCGTCGGTGCGCTCGGCGGCCCGGGCCCCGATCGCGCGCCTGGTGCGTGCCGAACGCGCGATGTACGAACTCGGCCGGCATATCGCACAGGGCGGCCGCGTGCCGTCCGACGACCTCACCGATACCTTGGCGACGGCCGATTCCGGTGCGGCGGCGCTGCACGCGCTGGCGGGCGATGTCGTCGCGATGGAACAGGCGATCGCTGTCGTCGCGAGTTCGCAGTGCGGCCCGCAGTTGTCCCGCCAGCTCGAGGCGATGGTCGAACGCCTCGAATCGGGCGTCGTCGAATACGAGCAGCTGGTCAGCGCGGCCGGGCGGATTCTCGCCGTCCCGGCGGCCACGGGCGCCGCACCCGCCGATGAATTCGGCTGGGCGATGTTCACCCTGCGCGAGGCCGCCGACCGGCTCGACGGCTGGGCCCAGGCGCTGACCGACCTCGCCGATCGGCGCTAGCGCCGTCCCGGCGGCCGATACGTCTCGGGGTTCACCCTGAGATTTCCCCGGATATCGGTCGTGACCTGGTGATTTTCGGCGAATGAGTTGGCAGTATGGAGGAGTCGGATCGCGATGACGGCGGTTCGGAAACCTTCGGGAGGAATGGACATGTTCTGGAAGATCCTGGGCGTCGTCGCGCTCGTGTGGCTCGCGCTGATCGTGATCGGCGCGCTGGTCAAGGCGTTGTTCCCGATCCTGATGATCAGTGCCGTGGTCTTCGGCCTGTACCTGCTGTACAAGGCCGTCTCGGGTTCGAACAAATCGACGGTCACCAAGCTGTAGTGAGCCTGCCGTGCGGGCCGTCCGGTACCCGCCGGACGGCCCGCACGCGTGTGTCGGGACTGCCGGGTGCGCCGGAGCGCAGTTCGGGTCGGTCCGAGATGGCAGCGCGACCAGGTCGGCGGTGCGAGCCGAGCCCGGCGTAGGAGCCGCCGGCGGGTACCCCCGCCTCCCGAGAAGACGAAGCCCGCAGTGTCCGCGGCGCCGGACCTCGCTGCGGCGGCTACCCTTGCCGAGACAGTCCACCGGGCCGAGAACCCAGCCGGAGCGAAGCGGAGGCCACCATCATTACGCAGCAACTGCCCGAGGACTGGCAGCGCGGTCTGGTGATCGTCGCCCACCCCGACGACATCGAATACGGCGCCGCGGCCGCGGTCGCGCGGTGGACGAAACAGGGCAAGGACATCCGATATCTGCTCGCCTCCAGCGGTGAGGCGGGGATCGCGGGGCTGCCGCCCGCGGAATGTGGTCCGCTGCGTGAGCGGGAAGAGATCGCCGCCGCCGGCATGGTCGGGGTGACCGAGGTGGAATTCCTGGGTTATCCGGACGGGCGGATCGAGGGCGGGCTGGGGCTGCGCCGGGATCTGGCCGCCGCGATCCGCCGTCATCGCCCTGAGATGGTGGTGTTGTTCAACTTCGGCGATACGTGGGCGCCGGGCTATGTCAACAGCGCGGACCATCGGGCGGTCGGGCGCAGTGCGCTCGACGCTGTTTCGGATGCGGGTAACGAGTGGATTTTCCCGGAGCTGGCGGAACTGCCGATCTGGACCCCGCGGTGGGCCGCTGTCGTCGGTCCGGTTGTCACGCACGTGGTCGATGTCACCGATACCGTTGGGGCGGCGGTGGATTCGCTCGCACAGCATGGCCGATATCTGCGTGCGCTCAGTGCGGAACCGGTGCTGGAGCAGGCTCGTGCCATCGTCGATCGGGCGACCCGGCCGCAGCCGGGTTTTCCCGCCGACCGTGCGGTCGGGTTCGAGCTGTACCACTTCGCGGACTGAGTGCGGTCGACCGCCGCTCGCGGCTGTGAGTGGCCACCATCGGCCGGGGCCGGATTCATGATCGTCGCGTGCCGGCAGCGGCCCGGCGTCGGGCGCGGGGCTCGTATGGCAGGGTGGGGCTCATGCGAGTGGCTGTTGTCGCGGGCCCGGATCCGGGTCATGCCTTTCCGGCGATCGCGTTGTGCCTGCGGTTTCTTCGAGCCGGTGACGATCCGGTCTTGTTCACCGGCCCGCGCTGGTTCGATGCGGCTCGTGCGGCCGGGATCGCGGTGCGGCGGCTGAAGGGCCTGGCGCCGCGGCCACAGGACGACGACGGTGACGCCGGCGCGCGTATCCACCAGCGCGCGGCTCATATCTCCACCGAGATCCTGCCGGATCTCAGCGCGATGCTGCCGGAGCTGGTGGTCGCGGATGTGCTGACCGTCGGCGGCGGGATGGCGGCCGAGCGGCTGGGGGTGCCGTGGGTGGAACTGTCACCGCACCCGCTGTATCTGCCGTCGAAAGCGTTGCCGCCCATCGGCAGTGGGCTCGCGCCGGGGGAGGGATTGCGAGGCCGGATGCGCGATACCGTGTTGCGCGGTCTCACCGCCCGGGCGATCACCCGGGGGGAGCGGCAGCGTGGGGCCGCGCGTGTGAGTGTCGGTCTGCCCGAGGCGGATCCGGGCCCCGATGCCCGGCTGATCGCCACGGTGCCCGCACTGGAGGTGGCGCGGCCGGATTGGCCCGAGCACACCCATCTCGTGGGCCCGTTGCTGTGGGAGCCGACGTCCGAGGTGCTGGCTTTGCCGCCGGGTGATCGCCCACTGGTCGTGGTCGCGCCGTCGACGGCGGTGACCGGGTTCGGGGATCTGGTGACCGGTTCGCTCGAGGCGCTGGCCGGCAGCGATGTGCGGGTGGCGGTATCGATGCTGGATACGCCGCCGGCGGAGCTGCCGTCCTGGGCGACGGCCGGGTTGGGCCGGCAGGACGAATTACTGAAGCATGCCGCGGTGGTGGTCGGTGGCGGTGGTCACGGACTGCTGGCGAAGACGCTGCTCGCCGGGGTGCCGATCGTGACGGTTCCCGGTGGCGGCGACCAGTGGGAGCTGGCGAATCGCGCTGTCCGGCAGGGGAGTTCGCTGCTGGTGCGGCCGTTCACGACCGAGGCGCTGCGGTCGGCGGTGCACACGGTGCTCGCGGACGAGTCCTACCGGACGGCGGCGGTATCGGCCGCGGCCACCGCGGGCGCGGTCGCCGATCCGGTGGATATCTGCCATCGGGTGGTGGACCGGGTCGGCGCGGCCTGAGTCGCCCACCGTGCCCGGCGGTGGGCCGGTAACCTGGATACGGTGCGATTGACTGAATTCCAGGAACTCTTGCATACCGAATTCGGCGTTGCCCGTGGCGACCTGCTGCTGGCCGACCATGTCCTGCCCACGATGAGCGGCCGCACCGGTGCTCAGGCGATCGAGGACGGCACCGATCCGCGTGAGGTCTGGCGCGCCCTGTGCGCCGAATTCGATGTCCCGAGGAATCGGTGGTGACGGCCGGGTGTTGCGCCCGCCACAATGGCATTGACCTCGAGTTCGCTCGAGGTTGCACGCTGATCGCATGGATACCGAGATCGCCGACAGCCGGATTCGTGACCTGCTGGATCGGACCGAGATAACCGATCTGCTGGACCGCTATCTGCGGTCGCTGGACGACGGCGTCTTCGATGAGGGGTGGGCCCGCGCCTACTTCACCGCGGACGCGACCGCCGAGATGCCGATCGGATCGGTGGTGGGCCGGCCCGCGGTGCTCGCGAGCATCCGGCGTGGCATGGCGCTGTTCGATCGCACGGTCCACCTGGGCACCAACGCGGTGATCGAGGTGCACGGTGATACCGCGACGGCACGCGGGGCGCAGTTGAGCACCCATGTCCTCGCCGACGGCTCCGAGGCCGTCTTCATCTCGGCCGGCCATGCCGATACCGAGCTGGTCCGGACGGCCGAGGGCTGGCGGATCTCGTCCTCGGCGTTGCGTGTCGTGTGGACGCAGGGCACTCCGCCGCGGCTACCGGCAGCGCCCACGTCGGCGGTCTGAGGATCGAGATCCGGGTCGTCCGCCGCGCCGTGGGGGTGCGGCTGCCGACGCCGTCTGCGTGTCGCGAGGCGCGGCGCTTGCCTCGAACACGTGTTCGTCTAAGCTTGCCATCAGAACTTGTCGGTGCCGCCCTCTACCGTGGGCGCCAACCACACAATGAGACTCACCCGTCAGAAGGGGATCAGACGATGGCACCACAGGCCTACGACCGCGACAAGGCACTCGAGCTCGCTCTCGCGCAGGTCGAGAAGAGTTTCGGTAAGGGCGCGATCATGCGCCTGGGCGAGGAGGCGCATCAGCCCATCTCGGTGATTCCGACGGGCTCGATCGCGCTGGATGTGGCGCTGGGTATCGGCGGCCTGCCGCGTGGCCGCGTCGTGGAGATCTACGGTCCGGAATCCTCCGGTAAGACCACGGTCGCCCTGCACGCCATCGCCAATGCGCAGGCCAACGGCGGCCTCGCCGCCTTCATCGACGCCGAGCACGCGCTGGATCCGGAATACGCCCGCAAGCTCGGTGTCGACACCGACGCCCTGCTGGTCTCCCAGCCCGATACCGGTGAGCAGGCCCTCGAAATCGCCGACATGCTGGTGCGCTCCGGCGCGCTGGACATCATCGTCATCGACTCCGTCGCGGCCCTGGTACCGCGTGCGGAAATCGAGGGCGAGATGGGTGACAGCCACGTCGGTCTGCAGGCCCGCCTGATGAGCCAGGCGCTGCGCAAGATGACCAGCGCCCTCAACAACTCCGGCACCACCGCCATCTTCATCAACCAGCTGCGCGAGAAGATCGGCGTCATGTTCGGCTCGCCCGAGACCACCACCGGTGGTAAGGCGTTGAAGTTCTACGCCTCGGTGCGTTTGGACGTGCGTCGTATCGAGACGCTGAAGGACGGCAGCGATGCGGTGGGTAACCGCACCCGCGTCAAGGTCGTCAAGAACAAGGTGTCGCCGCCGTTCAAGCAGGCCGAATTCGACATCCTCTACGGCGCGGGCATCTCCAAGGAGGGCTCGATCATCGATATGGGTGTCGATCAGGGCTTCATCCGTAAGTCCGGCTCCTGGTACACCTACGAGGGCGATCAGCTGGGCCAGGGTAAGGAGAACGCCCGCAAGTTCCTGCTGGAGAACACCGACGTCCGCGACGAGATCGAGAAGAAGATCAAGGAGAAGCTCGGCATCGGTGCCGACGTCACCGCAGACGCGGGTGCCGAGGCGCCCGTCGACTTCTAACCGATGCCGAACCGGGAAGCGCCGGGGTCCGCGTCCGTTCCCGACCCCGGCGCCTCTCGGCTCGATGCCGTCGAACGCTTACGGCGGCAACTGGAGCAGATCGAATCCCGCGAGCGACGGGGAGACGATACCGGCGATCAACAGTGGTCGAAACCCGTTCGCCGGAACCGCGGTTCGGTTCGCCGCACACAGCCGGGCTCGGAGGCGGGGGATACGCCGACGGGGGTGTGGCGCTCCGATCAAGGGGCGGTGCCGGACTGTGCGGCACCGGCTCGGCCGGATCGTCGAGCGGTGGCATCGAGTTCTTCCGACGAGGTTCGGAGCCGTCCACACACCTCCGGCTCGCCTTCGCCAGCGGGTGCTGACGAGTTCGACGACGGATCGGGTGGCCGCTCCCGTCAGGGGCGGGGAGGGCGGCGTGGTTCGCGCCGGAGCACCGGCGCCGAGGGTGACAAGCGTTCCGGCGCATCGCGTTCCGGTCGTGAGCCGCAGGCCGGCACCGAGGTGCAGGCCAAGGATATCTGTCTGCGCCTGCTCACCGATCGCGCACGCAGCCGTGCCGAACTCGCGGACAAACTCGCGGCCAAAGGTTTCGCGCCCGAGATCGCGGAGCGGGCGCTGAACCGGCTCGCCGAGGTCGGGCTCATCGACGATGCCGCCTTCGCCGAACAATGGGTGCACTCCCGCCACACCTTCTCCGGCAAAGGGAAAAAGGTTCTCGCACAAGAGCTGCGCCGTAAAGGTGTGTCGGATACCGACGCCGAACCCGCGCTCGAGGCCATTACGCCCGCCGACGAAAGCGCCCGGGCCGCCGAACTGGTTCGCCGTAAGCTCGCGAGCCTGCCCGGCGATACGACACCGGACACGGTGACCGCGCGTCTGGTCGGCATGCTCGCGCGTCGCGGTTACGGCCAGTCCCTGGCCTATGCGGTGGTGAAGGACGAACTCGCCGCGGCCGCACGGTCATCCGCGATGGATCCGGATTCGCCGGCCGCCGGTGAGGTCGGCACCAGCGCGACGCCGCGCTCGCCGATCGGGTCGGACGCCTCGGATCGTGAGCGAGCGGCCGAGCTGGTGCGCCGCAAACTCGGCACACTGTCGCACGATGTGCCCCGGGACAAGGTGACCGCGCGCCTGGTGGGCATGCTCGCGCGTCGCGGTTACGGCCAGTCCCTGGCCTATGCGGTGGTGAAGGACGAACTCGCCGCGGCCGCCGAGGTCGATCCCGCCGCCTCCGACCCCGCTGCCTCCGATCCCGCCGCCTCCGACCCCGCCGCCTCCGATCCCGCCGCCTCCGAATCCGGCACCGAGGAGACTGCCGACCAGGCCGCCGAACTTGTGCGCCGCGCACTGCGCACCATGCCCTCGAATCTGACCGGCGACAAGGTGCGGAATCGGCTCGTCGGCCTGCTCGCCCGCCGCGGATACAGCAGCTCTGTCGCCTACGCCGTCGTGAAAGCCGCACTGGCCGACGGCGAGGCGCCCGGCTGAGGCGCACCCGGACGATCCCGTGCCGACCGTGTGTGGGTCAGGGGCGGGTGACTGCCCCGGTTTCCTCCGAGGGCGAGGATTCGCGCATCGCGGACAGTATCGCCGGCGTCGCGAATACGGCCATCGTGATCAAGACGATCCCGAAAATCGTTGTGCCCATGCTCAATCCGATCGCATCGCTGAGATATCCGGCGCTGACGGGAAGGAGACCCGCCGGAAGGTAGCCGCCGACGTTGAGCGCGGCATTGGCCTCGGCGAGGCGCCGCCCGGGGATATTCGCATTGAGCAGCGACAGCCCGCCCAACTGCCCGAGGCCCTGCCCGGCTCCGGCCAGCAGGGCCGCGGCGGCCAAGGCCGGAATCTCTCCGGTATGCACCGCTGTGATCAGCGAAATCATCGACACGCCGGTCGCGCCGATCGACGACAGCAGGATCGTGCGGCGTCCGAGCGCGCGCACCGCGAACTGAACACCGGTCGCGGTGAGGAACATGGCGAACGCCATGGCACCGGCCACAATTCGAGTGCCGGTGTGCAGCAGCCCGGACAGTAGGGCGGGCCCGAGCGACAGCACGAACGAGGTGGCGGTGATTCCCGGGGCGAATGCGGCGATCCCCGGCAGCAGATACCGCCCGGCTCCGCGCGGCACCGCCGGAATTCGAATCCACGCTCCCGAACTCGACGCCGGCGGCCGGGGGAGTGGCAGTCGCACCACGACGAGCAGAGCCGTTATCAGCAGCGCCGCCTCGACGGCGAAGACGAGTGTGGTCGGCGCGGGCAGGGTCTGTGACATCACCCCCGACAGCAGCGGTCCCAGGCCCGCGCCGAAAACCATCGCGCACGAGGCGATCAGGGCGGCTCGGCTCGTATCGCGAGACCCGGCCACATCGGTGACCGCCGCCATGCCGGCCGATACCGCGGCACCGACCGCTATTCCGGTGCACAGGCGCGCGATCATCAAGGCGGGCACCGTATTCGCCGAGGCGAACAGTCCGCAGGCGACAAGGGCCAGGATCAGCGCGGGCACCATGACGCGCCGGCGGCCCCATCGATCCGAGGCCAGCCCGGAAACCAGGAGTGATCCGAGCAGTCCCGCGATGTAGCAGGCGAAGACCACGGTCATCGTTCCCTTGGAGAACCCGATGTCGTGCTGCCACAGCACATACAGCGGCGTCGCCGCGTTCGACAGGATGAACACCGCGACCACCGGCCACGCGGCCAGCCACATCCGATAGCGCGGATTCGTGGTCTGCTCGGCCGCCCTGGCGGTGGGACGCGCGGCCGGGCCGGGGGGTTCGGGGTCGGTGCTCCGGGCATCGGTGACGGTCATGATTCAACTCCCGATCGATAGTACGAATATACTCGAACTGATACGAGTAAAGTCGAACTTAGCATCAGTACGATAGAATTCGAACTAGTGAGATCGGAGGAATGATGCCGGCGTCGTCGCCACACCGCTTCGCGAGACATCCGGAACCGGCCGCGGTGCCGCCGCCGTTGGCGGAACCCGCTGTGGACGAGCTCCGCCTGGACACCGTGCTGGGCGCGCTCAGCGATCCGCTGCGGCTGCGTATCGTGCGTGAGCTGTTGTTGTCCTCGGAGGCATTCGATCATCCGTGTGGCTGGTTCGGCATCGACCGGCCCAAATCCTCGCTGACCCATCACTTCAAGGCTCTGCGCACCGCCGGAATCCTGCGTCAGCGCCAATACGGCCTCGAACGTCGCAGCCAGGTCCGCATCGATGATCTGCAATCGCGATTTCCGGGTTTGCTGGACCTGGTCGCGAACTGGACGCCGGAGACGGCGCAGCCGTAGCGCGCGGCGGTCGGCACGGTATCCGCTCGTCCTGAGGGCCGGACGGGATCGACCGTCATATGCTGCGCGCATGACCACCGATCGAAGCGGCATGCGCCTGTGGGGGCGGCGTGCCGGCCGGGTGGCCGCCTGGCTCGCGCTGTCGGCCGTGGGTGCGAGCACCCGTCCGTTCGGTGTCGCCGCGACGGGATTGGTGGCCGGCGCCGCCATCGTCGCGGTCGTTTACGCGGTCCGGGGCGGGGCGCGCGACCTCTCGTTCACTCCGCGGTTGCGCCGGGGCGTGGCGGGATGGTCGATCCTGCTGGCGGCCTTGCTGGCATGGGAGCTGTTCGCCTGGACGCGTCAGCCCGCCCTGCTCGTCCCCGATCCCTCCCACCCCACCCTGTCGACACTGCTCAGCCCCTGGCTGGAGGAGGAGCCGGGGCGATTCATCGGATGGCTGGTCTGGTCGGCCGCCGGATGGTGGCTGGTGCGGCCATGACCGATCGGGTGCTGATCGTCACCGGTTTCGCCGTACTCATCGCCGTGCTGGTCCTGGCAGCGGTGGCGATACGCCTGCGCCGTCTGTCCTGGGCCGCCCTGGGCGAGACCGTTCGCTACCTGACCCGGACCGCGCCCGCCCGGATCGCCGCCGTGGTGGTGTGGGCCTGGCTCGGCTGGCATTTCCTGGCGAGATAGCGACCCGGTTGGACACCCATCCCCGGCCGCCGCGAGTGGCGTGGCCCGGCGACCGGGGTGGTGCTCGTTCAGCATCGAATATCGACGACAACGGGTCGAGGGTTGTGCTCGGCGCGAGCACAACCCGGCCGCGGGCTAGGAGGCTCGGCCGACGTCCACACCCGGGGCCGCGTCGGTGAGAACCGAATCGACGCCCAGGACGGTCCGGCCCCGCCGGCCCGACCGCAGCCGGTGTTCCAGACGGGTGGCCACGAAGGTCAGCGCCCAGTTCAACGCGATCATGACGATGCCCACCACGATCAACGCCGGCACCGTGTTCTGCTCGGCCGCGCCCAGCTGCTGACCCTGGCGGACGATCTCCTGATACGTGATCTGATACCCGAGTGCGGTGTCCTTGAGCGCCACCACCATCTGCGAGATGAGCGCCGGCAACATCGCCGTCACCGCCTGCGGCAGCAGGATCAGCCGCATCATCTGTCCCTTGCGCAGGCCCAGTGCCTGTGCGGCCTCGCTCTGCCCGCGCGGGAGCGACCGGATACCCGACCGCACGATCTCGGCGATGACCGACCCGTTGTACACGGTCAACGCCACGACCACCGCGGCCAGCGCCAGCTGATCGGAGACGAAGAGATTGTTCTTGGCGAACCAGTTGTAGAGGAAGATCATCAGGATCAGCACCGGAATGGCGCGCGCCACTTCGACGATCGCTCCCGCCACCCAGCGCACGATGCGATGATCCGATAACCGCAACAGTCCGAAGACGATTCCGATCACCAGGGCGAACACGATCGACAGCGCCGCGGCCACCAGCGTGCCACGCAGACCCGGCAGAATGTAGGTCTGCCAGACCTCGGCCTGGATGAACGGCTTCCACTTCTCGGCGGTCAGCTGTCCCTTCTCGTCGAAGGCGCGCCACACCAGCCAGCCGATCCCCACCAGCGCCGCCGCCACCAGCACCGAATACGCCCGATGGCGGCGCCGTGCCCGCGGGCCCGGAACGTCGTAGAGGACCGAGGTGCCGGCGCTCATCGCTTCACCTCGAATCGTTTGGCCAGCCAGCCGAACAGCAGACCGGTCGGCAGGGTGAGGATGACGAAGCCGAGGGCGAAGATCGCGCCGATGGCGAGGATATCGGCCTCGGTCTCGTTCATGGATGCCATCAGCGCCGCCGCCTCGGCCACCCCGATCGCCGAGGCGATCGTCGAATTCTTCGTCAACGCGATCAGGACACTGCCGAGCGGGGCGATCACCGAGCGGAATGCCTGCGGCAACACCACATGCCGCAGATTCTGTCCGAAGGTCAGCCCCAGCGATCGGCCCGCCTCCGACTGCCCCAGCGGCACCGTGTTGATACCCGCGCGCAGGGATTCGCAGACGAAAGAGGCGGTGTAGACGCTCAATCCGAGTACCGCGAAACGAAAGTTGTTGGTGGGCAGAAAATCCAGGCCTGAGCTCTCACTGGCGAGTTCGATACCCAGGGTGGTGTAGAGGCCGAGCGAACAGAACACCAGGATCAGCGTCAGCGGAGTATTGCGGAAAATCGTCACGTACGCCGTGCCGATCCACCGAGCCACCGGAATGGGCGACACCCGCATCGCCGCCACCAGGGTCCCGATGATCAGCGCCCCGACCGCGGAGAATACGGTCAGCTTGATGGTCACCCAGAAGGCATCCCACAGCTGACTGTCGTATCGGGAGATCAAATCGAACACGGGTGGGCCGTCCCTTTCTCCGCTCCGCACCCGTATCGGTGCGGGGCAGGCTCGATCAGTAGCGGTCGACCTGCGGCGGGCTCGGGATCTGGAAATCGGCACTGCCGAAGTTCTGCTGCAGCGAGGCCTTCCAGGATCCGTCGTTGATCATCGACTCGATGGCGTCGTTGATCTTGTCGCGAGATTCCTTGTCGCCCTTCTTCAGGCCGATTCCGTAGTTCTCGGTCGTGAACGGCTGACCGACCACTTTCAACTGGCCGGGCGACTGCGCGGCATATCCGGCCAGAATGATGTTGTCGGTCGTGACCGCGTCCACCGCACCCGATTTCAACGCCTCCACGCACAGCGAATAGGTGTCGTACTCCTGCAACTGCACGTCGTTGGCGAAATTCTTCTGGATGTTCTGTGCCGGTGTGGAGCCCTTCACCGAGCACAGCTTCTTACCGCCCTTCAGTGATTCCGGGCCGGTGACGGTGGTGTTGTCGGCGCGCACGAGCAGCGACTGCCCGGCCACGTAGTACGGTCCCGCGAAGTCGACCTTCTGTTTGCGCTGATCGGTGATGGAGTAGGTGGCGACCACGTAGTCGACCTGCCCGTTCTGAATCAGTGTCTCGCGCTGCGCCGACGGCGCCTCCTTGAAGGAGATCTTGTCCGGGGGAACCCCGAGTTTCCCGGCGACGTAGCGGGCGACATCGACATCGAATCCGGAGAACGACCCGTCCCTGTTGCGTAGGCCCAGACCCGGTTGGTCGAACTTGATACCGATGGTGAGTTCGCCCTCGGAGGCGTGCTGAGTGGCGGTTTTGTTGCTGCCACCGCCGCATCCGGTCGCGACAACCGCCACGGCCAGTGCGCCGATTCCGAATCGCAGTGCTCGGGGAATCCTCATCGAATGCCTTCTCTCTGGTGCGGGGCAGGGGTGCTGGGCGGTGCGACGGGAGCGGTCGGGTCACCGCGGTCGTGAACGGTGATCAATGGCTCAAGATCTTGCCCAGAAAGTCGCGGGCGCGCTCGGAAGCGGGTGCGGTGAAGAAGGTTTCGGGGGGCGCGTCCTCGACGATCGCGCCGTCGGCCATGAACAGCACCCGATCGCCGGCTCGGCGCGCGAAACCCATTTCGTGCGTCACCACCAGCATGGTCATCCCCTCCTTGGCCAGCGACACCATCACCTCGAGGACCTCGTTGACCATTTCGGGATCCAAGGCCGAGGTGGGTTCGTCGAACAGCATCACCTTGGGATTCATCGCCAGCGCCCGCGCGATGGCCACTCGCTGCTGCTGACCACCCGACAGTTGCGCCGGATACTTGTCGGCCTGATCGGCGATTCCGACGCGTTCGAGCAGTTCCATCGCCCGCGCGCGGGCCTGCTTCTTGTCAATGCGCCGGACCTTCACCGGCCCGAGGACCACGTTGTCGAGGATCGTCTTGTGCGCGAACAGATTGAACGACTGGAACACCATGCCCACATCGGCGCGCAGCTTCGCCAGCGCCCGACCCTCGTCGGGCAGAGCGACCCCATCGACGGCGATGGTGCCGGTATCGATGGGTTCGAGCCGGTTGATCGTCCGGCACAGGGTGGATTTCCCGGACCCGGACGGGCCCAGGACGATCACCACCTGTCCGCGCGGGACTTCGAGATTCACCTCGCGCAGTACGTGGAGTTCGCCGAAGTGCTTGTCCACGTTGCGCATCGAGATCATCGGTGGGGCGGCAGCGGCGCCGGGGGATGCTCCGGCCGCGGTGCCGGCTTCCGACTCGGCGGTGTTCCCAGCCCCGGTTATACCGGGGCTTGCGTCGGCGGCATCGGTCATGGGAATCGACCCTAGAGGGGTTTCGCGCGGAATGCGCTCTTTTCGCCTGTGCGTCGTGCCGTCGCAGCCCGGCCTTAACCCGCTGGTGACCTGGGGAAGAGGCCGGGTGACCGGGGTCACTCCGGAGACGGTCGTGGCCACCGGGGTGGGCGTCCGATTTCGCGAAGCGTCTACCCTGGACCCGTGAATTCGTCCATGCAGGTTGCAGCGCATTCGGCTGCGGGACGCGCCCCGGGCTCGCCCATCGATCCGCAGCCGCTGCGGACCTACGAGGTCCGGACCTACGGCTGCCAGATGAACGTGCACGACTCCGAACGGTTGTCGGGCCTGCTCGAGGACGCCGGATACATCAAGGCCGACGGCGGTGAGACCGCTGACCTGGTGGTGTTCAACACCTGCGCGGTGCGCGAGAACGCCGACAACAAGCTCTACGGAACGCTCGGCCATCTCGCGCCGATCAAGGCCGAGCGTCCCGGAATGCAGATCGCGGTCGGCGGGTGCCTGGCGCAGAAGGACCGTGACACCGTGGTGCGCAAGGCGCCGTGGGTCGACGTGGTGTTCGGTACGCACAACATCGGTTCACTGCCGGTTCTGCTCGAACGCGCGCGCCACAACGGGCAGGCGCAGGTCGAGATCCTGGAATCGCTCGAGGCGTTCCCGTCGACGCTGCCCGCGCGGCGCGAATCCGCCTATGCCGGTTGGGTGTCGATCTCGGTGGGCTGCAACAACACCTGCACCTTCTGCATCGTGCCCTCGCTGCGCGGCAAGGAGGTCGACCGCCGGCCCGGCGATGTGCTGGCCGAGGTGCAGGCGCTGGTCGATCAGGGTGTGCTCGAGGTGACCCTGCTGGGGCAGAACGTCAATTCCTACGGCGTGAACTTCGCCGAACCCGCACTGCCACAAGGGCATCCGGCGGAATTCGCGACCGAGCAGCGTGATCGGGGCGCCTTCGCGAAATTGTTGCGCGCCTGCGGCGCGATCGATGGGCTCGAGCGGGTGCGCTTCACCTCACCGCATCCGGCGGAATTCACCGACGATGTCATCGAGGCGATGGCCGAGACCCCGAACGTGTGCCCGCAGCTGCACATGCCGCTGCAATCCGGCTCGGACCGGGTGCTCAAGGCGATGCGGCGCTCCTATCGCAAGGACCGTTACCTCGGCATCATCGAGAAGGTGCGGGCCGCGATGCCGCATGCCGCGATCACCACCGACATCATCGTCGGATTCCCGGGCGAGACCGAGGAGGATTTCCAGCAGACCCTCGATGTCGTGCGCCAGGCGCGCTTCACCAGCGCCTTCACCTTCCAGTACTCGATCCGACCCGGCACTCCCGCGGCCACCATGGCCGGCCAGGTGCCCAAGGCCGTGGTGCAGGAGCGCTACGACCGGCTGATCGAATTGCAGGAGCAGATTTCGCTCGAGGCCAATCGCGCGCTGGTCGGGACCGAGGTCGAACTGCTGGTCGCCGACGGCGCGGGGAAGAAGAACGCGGCCACCGCCCGGATGAGCGGACGGTCGCGGGACGGCCGGCTGGTGCATTTCCGGCCCGCCCCCGATGCGGGAATTCGGCCCGGCGATATCGTCACCGTCGATATCACCGGCGCGGCGCCGCACTATCTGATCGCCGACGGGCCCGTGCACACCCACCGCCGCACTCGCGCCGGTGACGCGCACGAACGCGGTGTGCTGCCCAAGACCGCGCCGATCGGCGTCGGGCTGGGATTGCCGCGCATCGGCGCTCCGGCGCCGCTGCCCGCGGCCTCGGCCTGCGATTCCGGCTGCGGAGCGTGAGCACCGGCGATGAGCGAACGCGGAGATGAGGATCGCCCGGAGGAACCGGAGCGGTCCGATCGCGCACAGCATCCGCCGCGGCCCGGACCCGACGGTGCGACCGAGTCGAATGAGGAGAGCATGAACCCCGGCGAATCGAAGGTTTTCGAACAGTTCCGCGGCGATCTCGAGGCCGTCGAACGAAAGATCGCCGGTGAGATCGATCCCGGCTCGCGGGCCATGGTGGTCGCGGTGGCGGTGTTCGTCCTGCTGCTGTCGCTGGTGCTGCCGCACGCCGGGCATGCGCGCGGCCTGGATGTGGTGCTCTACGACGCCACCGCGCAGGCCGAGCACATCGGGTTGCCGTCGCGGGTATTCGAATGGTTCGTCATCGTCTTCGGTATCGGCTTCTCGTCGCTGGCGCTGGTCACCCGCCGCTGGGCGCTGGCCTGGGTGGCGGTCGCGGGATCTGCGGTCGGCAGCGTCTTCGGCGTGCTGTCGATCTGGCACCGGCAGACTCCGGGCCTGGGCAACTATCACGGCGCCGGACCGGGGATCGGCCTGATCCTGGCCGCCCTCGCGATCATCGTGCTCACATTCCACTGGATCCGCGTGGTGTGGAGCCGCACGGCACTGCAACTCGAGGCCGAGGAACGCCGCCGCGCCGCCGCCGCCGAACAGGAGGAGCGCGATCGGCGCCGCCTCTTCGGCGAGGACGGCTGATCCGGCCGTTCAGCGGTGCACGGCGACCACCGGGATGGTCCGGCTGGTCTTGCGCGCGTGGTCGGCGAAGAACGGATACAACCGGGTGAGCTCGGCCCACAACCGGTCGTATTCCGGACCGTGCAGGGGTGTCGCGGTCGCGGAGTAGCTGCGCTCGGCCAGCTCCACCGTCACGGCCGGATCGGCGACCAGATTCAGGTACCAGTCCGGATGTTCGGGGGCGCCGACGTTCGAGGCGACCACCAGGATGCGGTCGCCGTCGGGGTGGAACATCATCGGCGTGGTGTGGGCCGTCCCGGTCCGGCGTCCGGTGGTGGTGAGCAGCACCAAACGGTCCCGATGCATGCCCTCGATCGGGTCACCGGCCCGGAACTGCTCGATGACCCGCCGATTGATCGCCCGTACATTCATGGCCGGCTCCTCGTTCGGGTTCAGCGCCGGCTGACCGCGCCCTCGGCCGCGTCGGCCCACTCGCGCCATTGCTTGGCCTGTTCCAGCGCCTTCTCGGCATCGCGGGGGCGACCGGCGGCCTCGGCCTTCGCGGCCTGCTCCTCGAATTGCGCGACGCGTTCACGGAACTGGGCCGCGCGTGCCATCGCCTCCGGATCGGTCCGCCGCCACTGGGCGTCGACCGCCTCGCGTACCCGCTTCTCCAGCGCGCGCAGCCGGCCCTCGAGCTCGTGCATGCGCTCCCGCGGCACCTTGCCGATCCGGTCCCACTTCTCCTGCAGTTCGCGCAGGGCGGCACGGGCCGAATCCAGCGTCGCGGAATCGGGTTCGATCCGCTCCGGGATGCGGTCCTCGTAGCTGTGCAGTAGCTCCTCCTTGGCGGCCGCGTTCTCCCCGAATTCGGCGTCGCGCTCGGAAGCGGCGGCATTGCGGGCGGCGAAGAACACGTCCTGCGCGCTCTTGAAACGCCGCCACAGCTGCTCATCGGCCTCGCGGGGCGCGCGACCGGCGGCCTTCCACTCGGTGAGCAGATCGCGGAAGACCGCGGCGGTGCCCACCCAGTCGGTGGAATCGGACAGCTCCTCGGCACGCACGCACAGGTCTTCCTTGCGGGTCTTCGCCGCCGCGCGCTCGCGATCGAGTTCGGCGAAGTGCGCGCCACGGCGACGGTTGAACGCCTCCCGCGCCTTCGAGAACCGCCGCCACAGTGCGTCGTCGACCTTGCGATCGACCCCGCGAATGGACTTCCACTCGTCGAGGATTTCGCGCAGCCGATCACCGGCGGCCTTCCACTGGGTGGAGTCGGCGGCGATCTGCTCGGCCTCCGCGCACAGCGCTTCCTTGCGCTCGGTGTGCTCGTGCCGCGCGCGTTCCTTCTCCTCCTTGGCGTGGGCGGCCGCCTCGTCGGAATGCTCGATGATGGCCTGCAACCGCTGCGCCAGTCCGTCGACATCGCCGATCACCGCCGCGGTGGGCAGCGATTCGGCGAGCGCGACGGCGGCGGTCTTGGTCTTGCGGGCATCGGTGCCGGCCGCCAGCCGCGCCTCCAGCAGGGCCACCTCGGTCGCCAGATCGTCGAAGCGGCGGCCGAAATGGGCCAGCCCCTCGGCGGCATCGCCGGCCTGCCACGAGCCGATCTCGCGCTCACCGGTGGCGGTCTTGACCCATGCGGTGCCGTCGTCGTCGACCCGGCCCCACTCGCTGGGATCGGTGACCGTGGGCACCACGACCGGATGCGGATGCTCCTGCGCCGGGCCGGGGACGGGAGCGGGTTTGACGTGATGGGCCGCCGAGCTGGGTTTCGGCGCCTGCGGCTTGGGTACCCCGGGGCGTGGCGCCGCGCCGGGCTTGGGGGCGGCATCGGCCGGGGTGGGACGCTTGGCGGCAGGATCACTGGACTGCTGCGAAGCGCCGGTTTCCGGATGCACTGCCTTCTCGGTTCCGCTGTTGTCGGTCATCGCTCCTCATCCCTGCCGCGCGTCACGGCTGCCTGGTTACGCCCTAGCAGATCCCATTCAACCAGCCAATAGACAGAATTGCCCTCTCTTACCGGCGGTGGCGTGCACCGAGTGAAAGCTGTGAGTGGTGGGGAGGGGGCTGTGCGTGGTGCGCGGGTGCCGGAGGTGGCCCGGGGGACACCGGGACCGGGGCCGCTACGGTTGACGAGTGTTCCGTGTCGCCGCGCTGATTCCCTCGCCACTCGTGCTGGTCCCCGAATTGGCCGGTGGGGTGCCGCTGAACGATCCCGGACATCCGGCCGTGCGGGTGCCCGACCTCCGCGAGTCCGTCCTGCGCGCCGGCCGGATTCTCCGGGAGCAGGCCCGGCACTGGGCCATCGTCGGCGCCGGCACCGGACCGGTGCCCACGGGTGTCGGCGGCTTCGGGGGATTCGGGGCGGACGTGCGGGTGAGCCTGTCGGCGCACGAGCCGGACGCCGAGCCGGATCCGGCGTGGCCGACCGCCCTGCTGGTCGGTGCGTGGTTGCGCGGCCGGATCGCCGCGGAGGGCGCCGGGACGGGCGGTGGCGAAGCAGACGACGGCGAAACAGACGATATCGAGGCGCGCGCCGTCCCGGTCGACCCCGACGCCGATTCCGGGCGGTGCGTCGAACTCGGGGCGCGGTTGCGGGCGTGCCTGGACGCCGATCCGAATCCGCAGGCGGTGCTGGTGGTAGCCGACGGTGCCGCGACCCTGTCCACGACGTCCCCGGGCTATCTGGATCCGCGGGCCGCGGCATATCAGCGCCGCATCGACGACGCACTCGACGGCGGTGACCGATCGGCGCTGGGCGAGCTGGATCCGCACCTGTGCGCCGATCTGGATATCGCGGGCCGCCCCGGCTACCAGGTGCTGGCCGGGTTGTTCGGCGGCGACGACGCCGACCCGAAGGTCGAAACCCTCTATCGGGGAGCGCCTTTCGGAGTCGGCTATCACGTATCGGTGTGGTATCCGGCGGGCGCGCGATGACCACGCCGATCGCCGTCATCGGCCCGACCGCGACCGGGAAGTCGGATCTGGCACTGGAACTGGCGGTGCGGCTCGGCGGCGAGATCGTGAATATCGATGCCATGCAGCTGTATCGCGGTATGGATATCGGCACCGCGAAGCTGCCCCCGGAATTGCGGCGCGGCATCGCGCACCATCAGCTCGACGTGCTCGAGGTGACCGAAACCGCCACCGTCGCCGCCTATCAGGCCGCGGCCTGTGCCGATGTGGAGGACATCCGCGCCCGCGGGCGAGTGCCCGTCATCGTCGGCGGTTCGATGATGTACGTGCAAGCGCTGCTGGACGATTGGGAGTTCCCCGCCACCGACACCGGTGTCCGCGCGAAATGGGAGGCCGTGCTCGAGAGCGAAGGGGTCGCCGCGGTCCACGCGGCGCTGCGCGAAGCCGACCCCGTCGCGGCGCGGACGATTCTGCCGACCGACGGACGGCGGATCGTGCGCGCGCTCGAGGTGGTGGAACTGACCGGGCGCCCCTTCGCGGCCTCACAACCGCAGCGCGGGACGCCGCGATGGGGCACCACCATCATCGGTGTCGATCGCGAGACCGCCGAACTCGACGCTCGCATCGAACTGCGGACCGCGACCATGTTCGACCAGGGTTTGGTAGCCGAGGTGCACGACCTGATCGGCCGCGGGCTGCGCGCGGGCCTGACCGCTCGCCGGGCCATCGGATACGCCCAGGTGCTGGACCATCTCGACGGCGAATACGACCTGGAGCACGCCCGCGAACGCACCCTCATCGGCACCCGCCGCTACGTGCGCCGGCAACGATCCTGGTTCCGCCGGGACCCGCGGGTGCGCTGGGTCGACGGCGCCGATCCGCGGCTCGTGGATACGGTGCTGGACCGGGTGGTCTCCTCGGCGGACTGATCCGGCCGGATGCGCTCGCGGGCCGCGCGGGTACCGGTGTTCCGGCGCTCGCGGGCGCCGAATGGGGGCGGGACGAAATCTTCCGGCAGCGGCTGGTGTTGGATCGAGACGGTGCCGAGGGATCGGCGACCGGTGCGGACGGGTGGAGGATCGACTTCGTGGAGGATCGACTTCGATGAGCGAGCAGACCGAACAGCTGGGTTCCGGTCCGGCTGATGTCGAATTCAGCAAGGGCCACGGCACCCAGAACGATTTCGTGGTGCTGCCCGATCCGGATGCCCGGCTACGGCTGGCCCCCGACGTCGTGGCGGTGTTGTGCGACCGCCGGCAGGGGATCGGCGGGGACGGTGTGCTGCGGGTCGCCCGGGCCGGAAGTCTGGTGGCCGGCGGTGAGCTCGGGGCGCTGCCCGACGGGGTGACGGCAGGCGACTGGTTCATGGATTACCGCAATGCCGACGGTTCGATCGCGGAGATGTGCGGTAACGGCGTGCGGGTCTTCGCCCACTATCTGCTGGCCACCGGCCTGCAGCGGGAGCCGGAGTTCGTGGTCGGCACCCGGGCCGGCGCGCGGGCCGTGGTGGTGCACTCCTTCGACGAGGTGTACGGCGAGGTCACCGTCGATATGGGCCCGGTCCGGATCCTCGGCGAATCCACCGCGACGGTCGCCGGCAGCGCCCTGCCGGGGATCGGTGTCGATGTCGGCAATCCGCATCTGGCCTGCGTCGACCCCGCTCTCACCGCCGATGGTCTGGCCGCCCTCGATCTGAGCGTGCCGCCCGGCTTCGATCCGGAGTTGTTCCCGCACGGGGTCAACGTGGAGATCTTGACCGCGCTCGGCGCCGACGGTGCGGTCGATATGCGGGTCTACGAGCGCGGCGTCGGCGAAACCCGTTCGTGCGGAACGGGAACGGTCGCCGCGGCGGCCGCGGCCTTGACCCGCGCGGGCTTCGTCCCCGCCGAGGAGACCGCGCAGGTGCGGGTGCGGGTGCCCGGTGGCGCGGTCACCGTGGGCATCGAGCAGGGCCGGGCATGGTTGCGCGGCCCGTCGGTGCTGGTCGGCTCGGGCCACTTGGCCGGGGCCTGGTGGGCCGGCGCCTGAATACCGCATGAGCTGGGCGGTGCCGGAAATATCCGAGTGCGCCGGGTGGTTGTCGCGTGGGAGCATGGAGGTGTATGAGGAAATCAGAAACGTACGAGTTCACCCCGGTCGAGCAGCTCGACTCGGAGGCGGACGGCTACGCAGACCAGGATTACAGCATCGGCGATGACGATGCCGACAACAGCGTGACCGACTACGACGACGGCACGGTGGACGGTGAGGGTTACACCCGCCGCACGGGCTGGTCCGCCGAACCCACCGTCGGTGAATTTCAGCTGGACGAACGTAGCGCCCTGCGACGCGTGGCGGGTCTGTCCACCGAACTCACCGATATCACCGAGGTCGAGTACCGGCAGCTCAGGCTGGAACGGGTGGTGCTGGTCGGGGTGTGGACCGAGGGCAGCTCCGCTCAGGCCGACGCCAGCATGGCCGAATTGGCGGCCCTCGCCGAAACCGCTGGATCGCAGGTGCTCGATGCCCTGATCCAGCGCCGCGACAAACCCGATCCGGCCACCTACATCGGTTCCGGTAAGGCCGACGAACTGCGCGCCGTGGTTCTGCATACCGGCGCCGATACCGTGATCTGCGACGGTGAATTGACCCCCGCTCAGCTGAACGCCCTGGAGAAGGTCGTCAAGGTGAAGGTTATCGACCGCACCGCGCTGATTCTGGACATCTTCGCGCAGCACGCCACCTCCCGCGAGGGCAAGGCCCAGGTGTCGCTGGCGCAGATGGAGTACATGCTGCCGCGGCTGCGCGGCTGGGGTGAATCCATGTCCCGCCAGGCCGGTGGCCGCGCCGGTGGCGCGGGCGGCGGCGTGGGTACCCGTGGTCCCGGTGAGACGAAGATCGAGACCGATCGCCGCCGGATCCGCGAGCGCATGGCCAAACTGCGCCGCGAGATCAAGGAGATGAAGACCGCCCGCGACACCAAGCGGTCGCGGCGCACCTCCAGCGGTATTCCGGCGGTGGCGATCGTCGGATACACCAATGCCGGTAAGTCGAGCCTGATGAACGCGCTGACCGGAGCCGGGATCCTGGTGCAGGACGCGCTGTTCGCCACTCTGGATCCGACCACCCGCCGGGCCGCCCTCGACGACGGCCGCGAGGTGGTGTTCACCGATACCGTCGGCTTCGTGCGCCATCTGCCCACCCAGCTGGTGGAGGCGTTCCGGTCCACCCTCGAGGAGGTCACCGGGGCGGATCTGCTGCTGCACGTGGTCGACGGTTCCGACGCGCTGCCCGATCAGCAGATCAAGGCGGTGCGTGAGGTGATCACCGATGTGCTGCGGGAGCAGGGCGCGCAGTCCTCGGGGCCGCCGGAACTGCTGGTGGTGAACAAGATCGACGCACTGGATCGGACCCAGCTGGCGCACTTGCGCGCGCAGCTGCCGGATGCGGTCTTCGTCTCGGCGCGCACAGGATACGGAATCGATCGGTTGCGTGATCGGCTGGCCGAGATCCTCGGCGGGCTCGATGTCGAAGTGAGCGTTCTGCTGCCGTACACTCGCGGTGATCTGCTCGCGCGCATCCACTCCGACGGCCGCATCATCAGCTCCTCGCACGAGGAGGGTGGTACCCGGGTGCGGGCTCGGGTTCCCCGGGCCCTGGCGCCGACTCTGTCGCAGTACGCGCACGCGAGCACCGTCAGTGGTGCGGAAGCAGCGGGGCCTTCGCACTGAAGTCTCGTAGTTCGTGTGCCACAGTCGTGTCCGGTGGATCGGTCTCACCGCGGACGGCTGCAGGGAGGGTGCAATGTCCGGGAACGATTCCACACATGTCGATGTCGCCGCCGACCGCCCGCCGGTAGCGCTCAGTGACGGGGCGCCGTTGCGAATGACGGTGCCCCGCAGTGATCTTCGCTTCTTCGACGCGTTGTCGGCGCCGGTACGACTGTGGAACAGTCCGGTCTTCCACGGGCTGGACAACATTCCCGCGACCGGGCCGGCGATGCTGGTGGGCAACCACACGCTGCTCGGTGGTGTCGACGCCCCGCTGCTGGTGCACGAGATCCATCGCCGCACCGGCCGCGTGGTGCGCGGACTGGCCGAGAACGTACTCATGCGGGTGCCGCCGGTGCGGGAGATGGTGCATCGGATCGGCAGTGTGCGCGGCTCCCGCGACAACTGCCGTACCCTGCTCGACCACGGTGAGGCCGTGATCGTCTTCCCGGGCGGCGGCCGCGAGGCCATGCGCCGCAAGGGTGAGAAATACCACTTGAAATGGGAGGGGCGCACCGGCTTCGCGCGGATGGCGATCGAATCCGGCGTCCCGATCCTGCCGACCGCGATGATCGGCGCCGACGATGTCTTCGATGTGGTCT
The DNA here is from genome assembly GCF_020733635.1 of Nocardia spumae. Lineage (NCBI taxonomy): Bacteria > Bacillati > Actinomycetota > Actinomycetes > Mycobacteriales > Nocardiaceae > Nocardia > Nocardia spumae. The sequence goes on from NZ_JAJFZL010000001.1 coordinate 2,585,241, forward strand.
TCGACGGCGATCATCCGGTGATGAGCCCGCTGCGCTGGACCGTCGAGGCGCTGGGGATTCGCGGCAATCTGACACCGCCGCTGATGCGCGGCATCGGGCCGACCATCGTGCCGCGCCCCGAGCGGTTCTACTACTCGATCGGCACGCCCATCGATCCCGCCCCGTGGCAGGACGCTCCCGATCTCGATGCCGCGGCCGTCGAATTGCAGCGGGTCGTGCACAAGGCGCTGGAAGAGGAGATCACGCATCTGCTGGCCGAGCGCGATCGCGATCGCGGGCGGACGCTGTGGGGGCGGGTGCGCGGCGCCGTCGGGATCTGATCAGGTTTACCCGGGTTCAGGGTGCTCCTACTCCTCACTTGAATGCTTTCTGCACAGGCAGGGGAGTTTTTTTGGAGGTGAAGTGAACCGCGATTCCACTTCCGGGTACCGTATGTGGCAGGCGAGTTGCCACTGTGGTCACTAGGAGGTTGGCGTGGAGCGCACCCTTTTCGAGCCCGAACACGATCTGTTCCGGGAGTCCTACCGTAAGTTTCTGGATCAGCATGTGGCGGCCAACCACGCACGCTGGGAAGAGTCCGGTGTGGTCGACCGGGAGCTGTGGCTGGAAGCGGGTAAGCAGGGCTTCCTGGGGATGGCCGTACCGGAGGAGTTCGGCGGCGGCGGGGTGAAGGACTTCCGCTACAACGCGGTGATCACCGAGGAGACCACCAAGGGGCAGTACTCGGGCCTGGGCTTCTCGCTGCACAACGACGTCATCGCGCCGTACCTGCTGGAGCTGGCCAACGATGAGCAGAAGCAGCGCTGGCTGCCCGGGTTCTGCTCCGGTGAGATCATCACCGCCATCGCGATGACCGAGCCGGGCACCGGCTCGGATCTGCAGGGCATCAAGACCCGGGCGGTCCGCGAGGGCGACGACTGGGTCATCAACGGCGCCAAGACCTTCATCACCAACGGCATCAACTCCGACATCGTGATCGTGGTCGCGCAGACCGATCCGGAGAAGGGGGCGATGGGCTTCTCGCTGCTGGTCGTCGAGCGGGGCATGGCCGGATTCGAGCGGGGCCGCAACCTCGACAAGATCGGCCTCAAGGCCCAGGACACCGCCGAACTCAGCTTCACCGATGTGCGGGTGCCGGCCGAGAACCTGCTCGGCACCGAGGGGATGGGCTTCATCCACCTGATGCAGAACCTGCCGCAGGAGCGCATGTCGATCGCGGTGATGGCCGCCGCGGCGATGGAGGGCTGCCTGGACACCACCATCCAGTACGTGCGCGATCGCAAGGCCTTCGGCAAGCCGATCGGCGCCCAGCAGAACACCCGCTTCGTCCTGGCCGAGCTGGCCACCAAGACCACCGCGGTGCGGGTCCTGGTCGATCGCTTCATCGAGGCGCTGAACGCGGGCACGCTGTCGGCCGAGGACGCCGCGATGGCCAAGTGGTGGAGCACCGAGGAACAGCTCGACCTGATCACCAAATGCCTGCAGTTGCACGGTGGTTACGGCTACATGCGCGAGTACCCGATCGCCAAGGCGTACATGGACGCTCGCGTGCAGACCATCTACGGCGGCACCACCGAGATCATGAAGGAGATCATCGGCCGTTCGCTGAAACTGAGCTGATCGGAGTTCGGCGGTTCGCCTCCGACAGCGGCGGCCCTCGCCGGCTCTCCGGCGGCGGCCGCCGCGCGATACTCATCGCGGTCGATCAGCCGCCCGCGATCCCGGGTGATCCGGAAGTGCCCATGTCACTTCGCGCCTAATTCGGTCTCGATCGCGGAGCAGAACGCGTCCAGGTCACGCGGATTGCGGGAGGTGATCAGCGTCCAGCCGTCCCGCGTCCGCACCACCTCTTCGTCGACCCACTGGCCGCCGGCGTTGGTGATATCGGTACGCAGTGACGGATACGACGTGAGGGTCTTGCCTCGCACCAGGTCCGCCTCCACCAGCAGCCACGGCCCGTGGCAGATCGCGGCGACCGTCTTACCGGCCGCGGCGAATCCGCGGGCCAGATCCACGGCTTCCTTCGTGATCCGCAACTTGTCGGCGTTGACCGTGCCACCCGGCACCACCAGGGCGTCGAAGTCGCTCACCGTGGCCGAGGCCAGGGTGATGTCGGGGTCGATGAGGGCGTCGGGTTGGGTGTCGTGGACGAAGGTGTGCACGGATTCGGCGCCGGGCGCTGCATGGGTCACGCGGATGCCGTTGTCGCGCAGACGTTTCAGCGGCACCTCGAGTTCATCGCGTTCGATGCCGGTCTGGGAGGTCGCCACCAGGACGGTCGGTTCTCGGCCGGATTCGCTCATCGGGTCCCCCTTTTCGGGATTGGCCGGGTTGTGGTTCATACGCGTCGGATGCGAATGGCGGTGTTGAGCAGCTCGGCCTCGTGGTGTAGTTCCTGCTGGTCGGGGTGGTCGCCCAGCCGGTCGGCGAGTTCCGGGCGCCGGATCAGCTCCAGTCCACCCGCGTCGTCGCCGCCGTCGGTGGCCAGCCGGATCCGGTCCTGTGTCAGCACGAGGCGGGTGCCGGGGCGGCCCGCATCCAGCAGCATCCGCAGATCATCGGTGGTGATCTGCGGGCGCATGCGGTGGGTCTGCTCATCGGATGTCATGGTCGGCGTATGCCCGGAGCCGGTGCGCTGAAACACCGGCCTGCGGGATCGGTGGACGGGGATCGGGACCCGGCCCGGGCGGGTCGGGCAGCGGGTCGGGCGTCGGCCCCGGAATCGGGCGGCCCGGATCGGGTGGTGGTCCGGGAACCGGATCCGGTGGCACCGGATGTCCGGGGTCCGGCGGTGGGTGCCCGGGGATCGGATCGGGTGTCGGCCCGGGGAGCGGGCGGCCCGGATCCGGGGGCGGTTCGGGGGCCGGCGGCGGAGTGCCCGGATCCGGAATCGGCTCGGGCGGTACGGGTTCGGGGACCGGAGGCGTACCGGTCCGGATCGGATGCCCTGTGGTATCGCTGTTCATCTCGGCTCCTGGTGGAAATACGTCGCGTCTGCCTGTCGCAGTACCCGCCGGCGGCTACTCGAATCAGTGCGCGGTACCGATCGCGCGCGACAGCCGCGCCGGGTCAGTGCCGAGCTGTCGCGGTGGTGTGGCGGGGGATGAGGATCGCTGTGAGTATCGCGACCACGAGGACCACACCCGCCGCCGCGTAGGAGGTGACGGTGAGTGCGGAATCGAATGCGGCCGCGGCGATCTCGTGCACCCGGTCGCCGAGGTCGCCGCCGATCTCGCCGGCGACGGCGATGGCGCCGCCCGCCGATTCCCGGGCGGTGGCGGCCTGTGCGCCGGTGAGCGGCACATCGGCCATGTGCCGGGTGAACAGCGCTCCGTGCACGCTGCCCAGCAGGGCCACGCCCAGGCCGTTGCCGAGTTCGTAGCTGGTTTCCTCGACGGCCCCGCCCTGTCCGGCGCGTTCGGGTGGGACCGAGGAGACCAGTACCGCCGCGGCCGTGGTGACCGCGATACCGTCGCCGATGCCCAGGCAGACCAGTACCAGCGCGATCACCGCGTAGCTGGTGGGCTCGGGGGATATCGCCAATCCCGCGAAGCCGGCGGCGAGCACGACGAGGCTGCCGACCATGACGGTGCGCACCCCCGTGCGCCGCAGCAGTGCGGGGGTGATCAGCGATCCGACCAGAGTCGCGACCGCCGCCGGTGCCGTGCGCAGTCCGGCTCCGGCGGGAGAGTAGCCGTGAATGTATTGCAGCCACAACGAGATGAGGAACAGTGCCGCGCCGATCGCGATCATCGCGATGAGCGTCGCCAGCGCCGCGGCGAGGAAGACCGGCCGGCGGAACAGCCTGATGTCGAGCAGCGGATCGATCAGCCGCAACTGCCTGCGCGCGAACCAGATCAGCAAGGCGAGCCCGGCCAGGAGGACGAGCACGTTGAGTACGACCTCCTCGCCACGTGCCAGATGTTTGACACCCCAGACGAATCCGATGATGCCGAGCACCGACAGTGGCACGCTGACCCAGTCGAACGGGGTGGTCGACGGCGCCCGGTACTCCGGCAGCAACCACAGCCCGGCGGCGAGGGTGAGGAGCACGACGGGCACATTGATCCAGAAGGCGGCCGCCCAGCCGAAGTGTTCGACCAGCAGTCCACCGACGATCGGGCCGACCGCCGCGCCCACACCGGCGATCGCGGCCCAGATGGCGATCGCCCGGGTGCGTTCGTGCGGATCGTGGAAGATGTTGCGGATCAGCGACAGGGTGGACGGCATCACCATCGCGCCACCGATCGCCAGCAGCACCCGTCCGCCGATGAGCTGGCCGGTGACCCGAGAGGTGGCCGCCACCACGGAAGCCAGGCCGAACAGGGCGAATCCGAACAAAAACAGTCGCTTGCGACCGATCCGATCACCGATCGCGCCGAAGGTGATCAGCAGTCCGCCCAGCACCAACCCGTAGATGTCGACGATCCACAACTGGGCCACCGCGCCCGGTTGCAGATCGGCGATCAGGGAGGGGAGGGCGACGTTGAGCACGGTGGCGTCCATGGCCACCAGCAGCAGGCTCGCGCACAGCACGGTCAGCATGCCCCACCGGCCACGCACGGGAACCTCTGTCCGGGATCGATCGATCATCGGGCCTCCCGATTCCGAAGGAGCTCTGCTACCTGCGGGCAATCCTACAAACAGGGTGGTCGGGACGATGGTGCCGACGGCGCTTCGTCCGCGGGGGGCGACGGTGCGGACCGCGCCCGGCTAGTGTTCGGCCGCCGCCGCGGCCGTGCGCAGGCCGTCGAGAATCAGATCGAGTCCGGACAGGTACTGATCCTCGCCGCTGCGATGGACCGTGATCAGCTCCGGCATCAGATCGGCGATCGTGGGATGAATCAGCGGATCCAGCATCTGCAGCCGGCTGGGTACGTTCTCGTCGCCACGTGCGGGGGCGAAGACGTGGCGCAGCGCAGCGCCGAAGGTGTACTGCAGCAGCGTCACGTATCCGCGTGCGGTCTCCATTCGTCCCAGACCGGCCGCGCGCAACTGTGACAGCACCAATTCCAGTGCGGCGGTGGCGGTGTCGGCGAAGTCGCCGTCTCCGTCCGGTTTGACCGCGAGGACGCGCAGCACGGCCGGCCGCTCCACCAGCAGTCGGTAGAGCTCGTGACAGCAGGCTCGGACCCGGTCGGACCAGTCGCCGTCGACCGTCGGCGGATGGAAGCTGCCGAGAACCTGGTCGCGAGCGGCCTGCAGCAACTCGTCCTTACTGCGGAAGTAGGTGTAGAGCGTCATGGTGCCGACGCCGAGGTCGGCGGCGAGCGCCCGCATCGAGATGTCCTCACAGTCGGTGTCGTCGAGCATGCGCAGGGCGGACTCGACGATCGCCTCGGCGCTGAGCGTGTGGCGCGGCACTCGTCGACGGCCGCCCCGGGGCGGGGTGCGTCGGGCGGGCTCAGATGTCACAGCGGCGTCTCCGGTGGGGATGGATTCCGGTCTGCCCGCCATTGTAGTATGCACGTACGACGTACCGTACGTTGTACGTCAGCGCTCACCGTGGAGGTCGGCTCGTGGCTGCAACAACCATCTCGGGTCCCGTCGCGCAGCTTCCGGCGCGAGCGCGGGGCTGGTTCCGGGAAGCGGCGCTGGTCGTCGTCGTGTATTTCGCGTACGACGGAGCCCGGCTGCTCGTAGGCAGCGGACTCGATCACGCCCGGACCGACGGCCATGGCCTCCTGCGACTGGAGAGCTGGCTGGGACTGGACCCGGAACTGTGGTTGAACCGGATCTTCTCCGGCCACGCCGGGATCGCGATACCGGCCGATTTCGCCTACGCCACGCTGCACTACGTCGTGACTCCGGCCGTACTGATCTGGATGTGGTGGTCACATCGCGAGCACTATCGCCTGGCCCGGACCCAACTCGGCATCGCGACCGTCGCGGGCCTGGTCGGTTTCGTCCTGATGCCCACCGCGCCGCCACGCCTGCTGGAATCGTCCTACGGTTTCGTCGACGTGATGGCGCTGCACTCCTCGGTGGGCTGGTGGCAGGGCGACGCCAGCACGCCGCGCGGACTGGATTCGCTTACCAACTCCTTCGCCGCGATGCCGAGCCTGCATGTCGGCTGGGCGCTGTGGTGCGGTCTGGTGCTGTACCGCTTCGGGCGCAATCCCTCGACGCGACTGATCGGGGTGGCCTATCCGATCGTGATGACCCTGGTGGTGATGGGTACGGCCAACCATTATCTGCTCGACTGTGTGGCCGGTGCCGCGTTGATCCTGGCCGCCGGATACGCGGCGGCGCCCTACCTCAGGATCTGCGACGCGGCCGCCGACGGCGCGCGGGTGTGGTGGTCGATGGTCGGGGCGGACGCGCACTGGCCGGCGTGGCGTAGCGCCGTGATCGCCGCCTTCGCTCCGGGTGCGTTGACCGGCCCGGCCGTGAGTATCGGCGCCGGTCTCGCCCCCGGACTACGCGCGCTCCCGGGTGCCGGCGGTCGCTTCGGGGCCGGTCTCGCCGTGCCGGACGAGAGGTCCGCCGGATTCCCGCAACGCCGGTCCGCCTGAGCGCATCGCGATATCGGGTGTCGTCGGTGTGGATCCGCCGACCGCCGCGTCTGTAACGATCTGTGGCTCTACACTGATCCGGTTGGTGGTGGGGGAGTTAGGCTGAAATCGGAAGGCTCATGCCCTAACGCTAGGGAGCTCATGGAGATCGCGCACGACCCGCGGCCGGAGTACCGGCAGGCACGGTTCACCGATCTGAACGACATCGCGGCCATCGAGGCCGAGGTGTTCGCCGAGCCGTACTTGTATCTCATGCTGCGCCAGTTGTTCGAACTTCACGGCACCGCGTGGCTGGTGGCCGAAATCGACGGCGCCGTCATCGGTTACGCCCTGGTGCTGGAGAAGGACGGCAAGGCGCTGTTGTTCACCTTCGCGGTGGCGCGGCGATGGCAGGGCCGCGACTACGGGCGCGCACTGCTCGAGGCCGCCCTGGCCCGCTGCCGCGATCTGGGCGCGCGGGAGATGTCGCTGACCGTGCGCCCGGACAATCTGCGAGCCGGCAATCTGTTCAAACGGGTCGGCTTCGTCTTCCGCACCCACGACGACCGATACTTCGGCCCGGGTGAGCCTCGCGATGTTTACGCCTACCCCCTGGGCAGTTGATCATTAGAATTTCCGCATGGGTGAGATATCACCGGTCGTGGCGTCGATATCGACCGGAATCGCCCGGCGCGCAGCCGGATACACCGCGGAACTGGACCGCCCCGACCGGCGCGAACGCGAGCTGATCGATTTCCTCGACGATCAGGTCGAGGCCGTACTCACCCAGCTGGAGGAGGCCGTCGCGCAACGGCCGCCGTCCCGGCAGCGTCACGGCGGCTTGATCTTTCGGCACCTCTACGCCGCCGCCCGGTCACCGGTCCCGGATGAGGAGGGCTGGCAGGTGCCCAGCGCGCTCCCGGCCGCGCTGATCGCCGCGGAGGTGGAATTCCGTGGGCCGCTGCGTTTGTCGGCGCGACGCCAGGCCCTGCTGGCGGAGGTGTACGAGCGGCTCGGCGCGCACCTGCTCGGGATCGGCCTGCCCGTGCACGCCGCCCTCGCCTACCGGCGTGCCGAGGGGCTGTACCGGATGAACGAGGACATCGGGGGCGAGGATCGGTGCGGGCTGCAGCTGGCTCGCGCCAACACCCGGGCCTTGCCTCCGGGCTGGCGGCGGTGGGCCGGTCAGCTGTCGGATGTGTTGTGCGGCCACGGATATCGGCCGTTCTGGCTGCTGGGCTGGGTGGCGGTGCAACTGGTGGTGTTCACACTGCTCGGCGTACTGGTCGCGGACCCGCGGTCGGTGGCCGAGACGGTGTACATGTGCGTGACGAGCTTTCTCAACCCGCTCGGCCCCGGCGACACCGAGGGGCTGGGCGCCGCGGCGCGGCCGATCTTCGCCGTCGAATCATGGGCGGGCACCGTCTCGATGTCGGTGTTCTTCGCGCTGCTCGTACGGAAGTGGTTCCGGGCCTGACCCGCTCACCACTCGGTATCGAAACCCTTGTTCCGCAACGCGTTCAAGGTCGCGACGGCGATCGCGTCGCGCAGGCGATCGGCCAGGGTGTTCCATTGCCGCGACATTCCCGGATCGGATTGCAGATCGCGCCACAGGGTGCGCAGCGAGGCCGGCGTGTGCGCTCCGGGCATCCACAATCCGGTGAAGTGCTCGAGGACGGGGGCCAGGATGTCGAGCCGTTCGCGGCTGCGGGAGCCGAACCGATCGGCCTGCTCGAGTGCCGCCGCGGTGGCCGTCAGCAGCCAGTCGTGCGCGGCCAGATCCTCGCAGAACCGTTGCGCCGCGGCCAGATCGTCCACCTCGCGCACGATCACCCGTACCGATCGCGTGGATTCGTCGTCGAGGCTCAGGGCCACCCGGGGACCGGCGGATCCGCCCACGCGGGCGGCCCAGCGCAGCCGGGTGCCCGCGGTGCGTACCGGCGGCTCCTGATCGAGGGCCGGGGCGGTGCGGATCCGGGCGAGCAGTCGCTCGCTGATCGAGGCCAGGTCCAGCACCTCGGTGTGTCCGGGCGCGAGTACGTCGGTGAGGTAGCCCTCGACCAGTGCCGGTGCGGCCGTGGCTCGTTCCGGCACCCGGCTGATCACCTCCGCCACCCCGGCCCGGCTCACGTAGTGCGACCAGGTCTGGCGGCGGCGCTCACGCGCCCGGACGACCCGGGTGTGGGCGGAGGACTGCAGCAGCCGGCCGCCGGCCAGTACGACATTGGTGGCGACCGTGCCGACGATGCGCGCGGTGTCGGCGGTACCCAGACGCAGATCGCAGTCGATGCCGACCGCGGTCGTCGGCGAAACGGCAAGGGTGCCCGGCCTTTCCCGCCATCGCACCGCACGACCGGGCATCAGCGCCAGCAGTTCGCCCGCCTCCGCGCGGCCCAGTGCGGTCGCCGAGGGCAGCAGGCAGGTCCGGATTTCACCGAGGGCCACCAGCGGAGTGCTCGCCACCATGGTCAGGACCCGTCGAGCAGCAGATGGGACAGACGCTCACTCACCTGGTGCGGAATCGGCACCGGTACCGCGTTGTTCGCGCCGTCGGCGATCACCTGTTCGAGAACATCGTCGTCGAGTGCCAGATGGTCGAGGATGACCCGGACCGCGTGCTCGATCCCGATATAGCGTTTCGGCAGCATCGACAGCGTCTGGTAGGCCGCGAACGGTGCGGCGTCGGGCTCGAGCTGGAGTACCGGCGCGACATCGTGCCAGCGGCGCGGCCACGGCTGTTCTCGATCCCACAGCTGTGGCTGGGCCACCGCCGCACCGTGGTACCGCAGCATGCCCAGGCGCAGCAGATGCCAGACCGCCGCCAGGAAGGGACACGACCAGCGGGTCTCGGTCACCCCGTCCACTGTCCGGGTACTCCACAGCTGGACGTCGAGGAAGATCGAATGCTCGCGGCGGCCGAACTCCTCGGGTGGCCGATAGGTGCGCGCCCGCATCGCCTGAGCCGGTTCCTCGAGCGAGGAGCGTCGGCCGTTGCACAGCCAGCCCGACTGCGCCGTGGGGGGACGGGCGCCGGTGTCGGGCGGGGCCGGTTCGGCGACGATGCGCGCGGCGACCATCTCCGCGACGGGCACGGTCTCGCCCAGCGGTACCCCGTCGGCGAAGATCGAGGTCTGCCAGCAGCCGGATTCGCGTGCCAGATAGTCGATGCGCAGCCCCGCCGCCTCGGCGGCCCCGAGGAGTTTGCCGAGGATCTGCTCCGGGTCGGTATCGGGCTGGAAGTAGTCGTCGATCAGATAGCAGGTGCTGACCCGGACGTCGTCTCCGAAGCGGATCCGGGCCGATTCCACGAAGGCCGCGACCAGCGGCACGATGCGCCGGAACTCGGCGGTCACCAGGTCGATGTCGTCGGTGATGTCGTTGAGGTGGAAATGGCCGACCTCGATCGACAGATGGGACAGGTCGATCGGCACGATCCGGGGACGTTCGCTCGCCTCGCTGTAGCCGCGGACCTCGTCCGGCCCTGATGTCTGCGCCATCGGCTCACAGCCTTTCCCAGGTGGCGGTGTCGATGAGCCGGCGTGCCAATTCGGTGTACGCGGCGGCGGTTTCGGCGTTGGCGATACGGGCGTTGACATCGCTGTCGAGGATGAGCTGCTCGCGCCATTGCAGCACCGGTTCCATCGGGGTGGCACCCAGGACCGCCGTACTGCCGAGCCGGTTCGCCGAGGCCAGCCGTTTGAGCGCGGCGTCCTGCTCCTGCAGCCAGGCCGCCTGCGCGGCACGCGATACCAGCGGGTGGGCGTCGGCGGCGGCCACCGCGGTCCGCACGTATCGGATCGACTCGGCCAGCCGTTGCGGATCGTGACCGCATTCGGCGCCCGTTTCCAGCACCCCGTGCGGCCCGTGGACGAGTCCCGACGCCGCCAGGATGTGCTGGCGGGTCCAGCGATGGAAGATCAGCCAGCGGGCGGTGCGGGCGCGCAATTGCGGCAGTGCGGTGGCCCGCAGGACGATGTCGAGGGCCACCGATCGGCCGGCGCTGAGATCGACCACCACGACGGCGAATTCCTGTTCCAGCGTCAGCAGCAGTTCCGCGCACCGGGTGACGATCGCGTCGTCGCAGGTGAGGAATTCGGCGCCGCCCTCGTCGCCGGGGAGCAACACCAATCTGCCGCTGCGCGAGGCGATCCGGCGCAATTCCACCCGATCGGTGCGGGCGCCGACATCGATGCGGGTGGCGGTTCCGGTATCGCCGAGCAGATACGAGTGCACCCCGTTGCCCGGAATACCGCGTTCGACCGTGCTGATCTCGAACAGTGCCCCGGCCGTCGGCGAGCCGAAGTCGAAATCGACGTAAGCCACATTCCGGCCGGTCGCGCACAGCCGGTAGGCGAGGTTGCAGCTGGTGACCGACCGGCCGGTGCCGCCCTTGTCCGAAGTGGAGAACACGAGCACTACGCGGCCCTCACCGTCGCGCGTCCTGGCGGGCGTAGGCCAGCTCGTCGAGCTGGATCAACGCCTGACTGGCCAGGGCGAAGGCGGTACCGGGCCGCTCGCGGAGCTGGCGGCGGGCCCGGTCCAATGATTGTTCGATGCGGGTCAGCGCGGTGAGCGTCGAGGAGCGCTCGGCCGGACCGTGGTCGTCGACCCACCGGTCCAGGCTCACCTCCAGCATTTCCTGATTCAGCAGGTGTTCGGCCTCGTTGAGCAGTTCCACCGCACGCGCGATCATCGTCGCGGGCGAGAGCGGGGGCTCCCGGAACGTGCTGTAGGCGACGACGAGACATTCCATCACCCGCTCGGTGTGGAACCACGAGGGCAGGTCCGGTGGCGCGGCGCCGGATTCGGAGTGCCCGACGACCGCGGCCGGATCGTCCCACAGGCCGGCGGCGGGACCGTCGCCGCCGATGACGCGGCGCTCGACGTGATCCATCGCCGATTCGGCCAGTTCCATCAGCTGGTCGCGAGTGGCGACATCACCCGACAGGCGCGCCGCCTGCAGACATCGCTTGAGCATCATGGTGGCGAAATCGGGTGTGCGCCAGATCAATCGGGGACCGCCGGCGACGGTCTCACTACCGGCCAGGCGCAGCGCCACCCCGGGGTGGTGCAGGGCCGCGGCGGGATCGTCGGCGGTGAGCCGGCTGATGATCCGGCCGCGCCGGGCCAGCTGGTCGAAGACCGCGACCGTCCGTGTCAGATCGTCGGTGCTCTCCCGCGCCACCAGATCCTGCAGCAGCATGGCCGCGATCGCGAGGCTGAAATAGTCCGATTCCGCGCCGTCGGAGGTGCGCCAGGGAATGTCCTCGAGCGGCCAGCGACCGGTGCCGAACCGCGCCACCGTGGACCAGTAGCGCAGGGTCAGCTCCGAACGCAGCTGTAGCGCGTCGGCGAGCTGGCGCTGGGCGTCGTCGAGCAGGTCCAGCTCTCGCGTTCGCTGGGAGGACAGGTCGGCGATGCCGTCGAGTGCGACCACGGTGAAATACAGATAGGGGCGGGCCTCGGCGCGTCCGGCGGCGTCGGCGACCCGGCGGGTGACGAAATCGATCGGCTCGGCATCGCGGAAGACGCCCCAGCTCCAGCCGCATTCGAACAACAGCAGGTCGTCGGCGAGGTCGACGCCCGGTGTCTGGGCCAGCTTCACGTCGTTGGCCGCCTGCACTCGGACGCGTTCCAGCCGTGCCGAGACCGCGGTGATCACCTCCTCCACCGGTGCGCCGGTCTGATCCAGCATGCGCAGGATGGCCTGCCCGGCGGGTGTGGTGGGCGGTGGGGTGTGAATCACGAAACTGCGCACCAGACCGGTCATCGCCGCGGTCAACCGGGCCCCGACGCCCGGCAGCAGAGCCTCGACCCGAGCGTCGAGTTCCTTTGCTTCCCTGCGCACTTCGCCGCTGACGAAGCGCTGGAAGCCGCGCAGGAAGCGCAACGAGGCGATGCACAGGCTGACCGACATCGAGTAGGAATCGACGATCTCCAGCTCACGTTGCGCATCGGTCGGCGGCTGCTCGCCCTCGGCGGCGAGGTAGCTGCCACCGGCGAAGATCGGTTCACCCGCGGCATCGGTATAGCGGTCCAGATACTGTTCGAGCAGGCCCACCAGCACGCCGCCGACCCGGGTGGGCTCGCCCAGTGGCGCCAGCACCGCACGGGTGTCGGCGGGCATATCGTTGGGCCGATCCAGCGCGAACGCCCCGATCTCGGTGGCCGGGTACAACAGGCACAGCAGTTGCTCGGCGTCGCTGATCGAATTCGACCCCTGTCTGCCGCCCCAGGTCCAGGTCCCGTCGCGATGACAACACCGCACCATCGCCTGCCACAGATCCAGCAATTGTTGCCGCGGCCGAATCCTCATATGCCCGTCCTCACAGTCACATTCGGTCCTCCCGTCGCCGAACGCCGACCTTTAGAGTGTGCCCCGACAACGTTTGGTGAGCCAAGGAAATCAGTCGAATCCGGCGGATTGCCGGAAGTCGGTGCGCGGGTGAACACCGTGGGCCGGATCCGGCCCGTCAGGGCCGCCACCGCTGGAGGCCGCCGGCGGCGATGGTCGGTAGAGTCGGCACGATCGCTGTCACGGTTGGACCCAGGAGACGTCGGATGAATGCGAAATCGGTAATCAACAGCCTCAACTCGGTGGTGGTGACGCTGACCCGGACGCCGGTTCTCGGCCCGCTGATGCGCAAGGGCTTCGTCGAGATCAGCTATGTGGGCCGGCGGTCGGGCAACAGCTTCACGACCCCGGTCAACTACCGCCGTTCGGGCGATTCGATTCTCATCGGGGTGGCGATGCCCGATCGCAAGAAGTGGTGGCGCAATTTCACCGGTGACGGCGGCCCGGTGACCCTGCATCTGCCGGGCGGGGATCGAAGCGGGCACGCGGTCGCCACGCGTGACGACCGTGGCCGGGTCACGGTCCGGGTGTCGCTGGCCGGAGCGGATCCACAGGCGAACTGATCGGCGGAGGTGGCGGTGCCCGCGTCCGCGGGCACCAGGACATGCGAACCGCTAGGCCGACATTCTGGCCGTGAGTTCGGTTGTGGGATCGGAGGATTCGGTTCTGTCGAAGATCGCCGGAGCGAATCGGTGGATGTCGAATTCGTGGGTGCGTACCCCGTGATGGAAGGCGTCGAGCTCGGCTCGGTCGAAGATCAACTCGACATCCGCTGTGGGCTGGTCGATGTCGGTCCGCAGCGCGAAGCGCCCGTCGGAACGCCGGAGCTGAGTGATCGGTAATCGATCGGTGCGCCCGGCGCGAATTCCGGTCTGATAGCTCTCGAACTGCTCATCGCGCAGCAACAGTATTTCCGTCTTCGCCAGGGTGGTGGCGGTCGTGGTCGCGCCGGTGGCGCGCTTGTCGTCCCAGACGGCGGTCCACCCGTGTTTGCGTGCGACGCGCACGCAGTTCTGATGGGGGGAACTGGCTGAGGCTTTTCGGAATTCGCCTACGGTGAAGGTCGGTGGCCGCGTCATCGGATGCCCTTTCTACGGAGTAAAGCTGCCGGCGCACCGATGCGCGGATCGCCGCGCCGACCGTGCCGGCTACGGCTTGTAGCCGACGGCCGCGAAATTACACGGCCGTGCCGGATCCCCTATGTCCACCGGTGACGCGGGCCGCCATTCGGGGGCGTGCACGATACCGGGGTCCAGGAGTTCGAGGCCGTCGTAGAAGGCGGCGAAATCGTCACGGCGGCGCAGGGTTACCGGATCGGAGGTCTGCTTGTAGAGCTCCGCCGCGGCGGCCAGGCCGTGGGCGGCCTCGGGGGCCGCCTCGTCCGGACCGGCATGGCTCATCGCTACGTAACTGCCGCGCGGCAGGCGATCGCGCAGCTGCGCCATGAGCTGATACGGGCGGTCGCTGTCGGCGACGAAGGGCCAGACATTGACCATCAGCAGTCCGAGCGGCTGGTCCAGATCGAGCAGGCGGCGGGTCTCGGAATGGTCGAAAATGTCATCGGGACATCGCAGATCGGCATCGATGACCGCGGTGACGTCGAGTACGCCGGTGCCGCGTAACAACTCGTGGGTGCGCGCCACCGCTTCGGTGTTGTTGTCGACGTAGACGACGCGGGCGCTCGGATACCGCCCCCGCGCGATGTCGTGGGTGTTGCCCGCCGCGGGCAATCCGGCGCCGATGTCCAGGAATTGCCGGATGCCGCCGGCCGCCATGAAATCCACGGCACGGCGCAGGAATTCGCGATTGTGGCGGGCCCAGGAATCGATATGGGGAAACGCTGCGAACACCCGTTCGCCGAAGACCTTGTCGACGTCGAACAGGGCCTGCCCGGACAGATAGTAGTGGTACATCCGCGCCGCCGAAGGCCGGCTGGCGTCGATGTCACGTGAGGGAAAGTCGTTGTCGCTCATAGCTGCCCGGCACTCCTTAGGCTATGCAGATTACGGACGGAGGGTCACGTCCCGGTGACGCTCTCGCGTCGGAACGAACGCGCGATCCGGTCGATGAACGCCCGTGACCGATCGGGATCCGCTGCGGCCGCGGATAATCGGTCCCACACGGTCTCGCGCGCGCGAACCGCGGGTTTGTCGTCGATATAGCGAATATCGCCCTGGCTCTCCACGATCGCCATATCCAGATCGCCGGCGGCGCCGGGGGAGGGCACCCGCACCAGAGTGAAGCGATCCTCCATCCCCGCGCCCCGGGGGGCCGAGGTGAACGGCAGCACCTGCAGGGTGATGTTGGGGCGATGGGACAGGGTGAGTAGATACTCCAGCTGTTCGGCCATGACCGAACGTCCGCCGTATTCGCGGCGCAGACACGATTCGGACAGGACGGCGTGAAATTGCGGGGCGCCGGCGCCGGTGAGGACGTCCTGACGCGCCATCCGTGCCCGCACGGAGTCCTCCACGGTGACCGCGGCGAGATCGTGGACGGCCCCGTCGGGCGCCGGTAAGGGTTCGTGCAGGGCACGGATATAGGACTCGCACTGGATCAAGCCGGGCACGATTTCGGCCTCGGTGATCCGTAGTGCGCTGGCATGTGCCTCGAGATCGACCAGCAGGCGTAACTCTTCGAGATAGGCGCGGCGGTGACCGGTATTCCAGAAGCCACGTTTGTGGTTGTCGCGGCGCAATGCCTCGAGGCTGTCGAGATAACCCGGGTCGGTGAAACCCAGTGCGACCGCGAGTCGTTCGAGGTCACCGACGGTGATCGAGCTGGCGCCGTTGATCAGCATCGCGATCCGGCTCTGGCTGGTGTCGATGATCCGGGCGGCGTCGGCCTGATTCACTCCGGCCACGCTGAGCATATGTTCGATCTCGCGCCCCAGCAGTAATTTTCGCGCGGTACGTAATCGGGCTCCCATGGATGTCAGCGTATCGGCGCGACGCGTGCCCCGGGAGGTCACGGAATCTCGGCATTGCTGGCTGATGGTCATTCGCTCGACGAAATCTCTTCCGCCCCAATCGCTTTCAATTGCGTGATTATCACGCTAGCATGTATCACGTTCAGGCTATCACGGTTTCGGCGGCAGTCGGACGCAGCGGGAGTGGCAATGGGAGACGGGTCCGTTTGGCCGATCGGGTGGCCGCACGAGGCCCCGGAGCATGCGATGTCGGTCCAGGAAGCGCATGTGGCGATGCAGCGTCATCGCGGTTGCCGTCGTGACGAATGTCCGCGTAAGCGGGTGGCGTATCTGACGCTGGTCCAGGCCGGTCGGTTGCGGCCGGATTCCGGCCGGGCGCACTGAATTCGCTCCGTATTCGGGAGATCTCACAATCGCGGGGGGTCGTGGTTCGGATGTTTGGGCCAACCCGAGCGGAGTGCTCGTAATCACCGCGTGCCGCCATTACCTTCGTCAGTGCGATGGCGATCGGGCGCACGGAAGGAGCGCGATGCCGGCCTACGACTCCTGGGATGCGGAATCCGCGGAGGGCAATGGATTCGATTCCGAAAAAACCAGGAGCGCAAAGCATTCCGATCCCGCGATAGTGATGCGGATGGGATTCGAATTGGCGCTCATTCTGCTGGGCGACGTCCCCAGCGGCGCGGCCTGCGCGCTGCGGAAATTGGAAGAGGCCGCGGCGGCCTGGGCGCGCGACGGGATTCCGATCGATGTGGTGCAGCACGCCATTCACGACGGCGTCAAACTCACATTGAATCGGATCGATCCGGCCGGTGGGACCGGGACCACCGATCCGGTGGCCGACCGCGGCTTCCTCGTCGACATGCTCGATGTGTTGACCTGCACCGTCTCCCGGGCCTACGTCGACGCCATCCGCGATAGTCCGGCCCGCTGACACCGGCAGCGGGGGCAGCGGCCGAGAGTGCGGCGAAACATCTCACCGGCGCGGATTCAGTTGGTGGTGTAGGTGCGTGCGACGAGGGCGGAGCGGAGGTACCAGAGTCCGCTGGCTTGGGTGGGGTCGAAGCCGGTGAGTTGGGCGATGCGTTTGAGTCGGTAGTCGACGGTGTTGGTGTGGACGTGGAGGAGTCGGGCGGTGCGTTGTCGGTTGAGGTTGTTGGCGATGTGGGTTTGGAGGGTGGTGAGGAGTTCGGGGTGGTGGTCGAGGGGGTTGAGGAGGGTGCCGAGGTGGTCGCGTCCGGGGCCGGGGCGGGTGAGTTGGTATTCGAGGGCGAGGTCGTCGAATCGGTAGAGGCCGGGGATGGATTCGAGGCGGGTGACCATGTCGAGGAGTTGGTGGGTTTGGTCGGTGGCGGTGGGGATGTCGGTGGTGGTGGTGGTTGTGGTGGTGGCGGTGATGGGGACGCGGGCGGCGTGGGAGAGGTGGGTGATGAGGGGGTCGAGGTCGGTGGGTGTGGTGTGGGTGGTGGGGATGAGCAGGGTGCCGCCGTCGGTGGACAGGAGGGAGAGTGTGGTGGTGTGGGTGGTGGTGGCGAGGGCGGCTTGGATGCGTCGGAGTTTGCGGCGGGCGATGATGGTGGGGTCGAGGTGGGGGTTGTGTTGGTCGGGGTGTGGGGGGATGTGGAGGGCGAGGATGTGGTAGTTGTCGGCGATTTCGATGCCGCATTCGCGGGCCATGGTGCTGGTGGGGTGGCCGCCGAGGAGTGCTGAGGTGAGGGTGTGGACGGCGTTGTGGTGTTCGGAGACGACGGCGCGGAGTTCGCGGACGTAGGCGTGGGAGACGGCGGTGGTCATGGTGTCGAGGATTTCGACGAGGAGTTTGGCGCCTTGGAGGAGGTTGGTGTAGTCGGTGTGGGTGAGGGTGAGTGTGGGTTCGGTGCTCGCGCTGGTGGTGCTGCCGGTATTGCTGGTGTTTTTGGTGGTGGCGTTGGTGACGACGAGGTCGAAGCCGATTTTGAAGCCTTCGTGGATGGCGTGGTGGATGGTGTCGATGGGGACGCCTTCGCGGGCCCAGGCGGCGGCGGCGTCTTTGAGGCGTTCGGTTTTTTCGGGGATGTCGCGGCCGTCGAGGAGGCTGATGGCGAGTTCGAGGCAGGTGCGGGTGATGGTGGTGATGTCGCCGTGGATGGCGTCGCCGGGCAGGGTGCCGCAGGGTGCGACGTTTTCGACGAAGTGGCCGACCATGTGCCGGGACAGGGACCATACATCCCTCAACGGCGACGACAATGGCTGACCGGACATGGTCAGACTCGGGCGTGGCGCGGCGGCAGTGGATGGCGGAGCGTCGACAGCTCCCGGTGTGGCGGCAGAACCCGGCGTGGCGGCAGAACCCGGCGTGGCAACAGACATTGGCGAATACTTCCTTCCCCCCGCCCGTTTACTGCACTGCCTTTATAACGTAACCGTAACGAGAACCTGGTGCCTGTGTTTCGCCGATCCTCGTGACAACGCGTATCACGATCGGCCCTCGACTGGTGAGCCGTCACAACCCGGTCGCCGGCCGGGACGGACCGGCCAGTTCGGCGGGTCCGCCGATGAGTAATCGCTTCAGCACCTTGCCGGTCTCCCCGCGCGGCAGCGCGGACAGGAAGGTGACATCGCGCGGCACCGAGAAGCGGCTGAGCCGGTTCCGGACGTAGGTGCGGATCATGTCCGGGTCCAGACCCGAACCCTCCCGCTTGACGATGAACGCCGCCAAGCGCTGCCCGAATTCGCGGTCCGGTACGCCCACCACGGCCACATCGGTGATCTGCGGCAGATGGGACAGCGCTTCCTCCACCGGCCGCGGGAAGACGTTCTCACCCCCGGAGATGATCATCTCGTCGTCACGGCCGGCGATGAACAGGCGGCCGTCGGCGTTCAGGTACCCCAGATCCCCGGTATCGAGCATGCCGTCGGTCTCGTCCGGTGGCGCCGAGTTGACGTAGCCGTCGAACAGCATGTGATTGCGGACGTAGATACGTCCGGTCGCACCGATCGGCACCGGCGTCCGATCCGGCCCCAGCACCGCGATCCTGGTGCCGAGGGGCGGACGCCCGGCGGTGGTCGGTGCGGTCCGCAGATCCTCGGGAGTGGCGATGGTCGCCCAGGAGACCTCGGTCGATCCGTAGACGTTGTAGAGCACATCGCCGTAGCAGTCGGCGAAGCGCAGTACCGTCGCCCCGGCCAGCGGGGCGCCGCAGCTGGCCACCACCCGTAGGTGCGAGGTGTCGTAGCGGGCCCGCACTGGGGTCGGCAGATCCAGGATCCGCTGCACCATCGTCGGCACCAGGATCAGCGTGCCGATCCGATGCTCGGCGACGCGCTCGAGGGTGTCTCGGGCATCGAACTGCGCCGGCAGGACGACGGTGGCCCGCAGCGCCGTACTCAGCTGCAGTGCGGCCAGGCCCCAGGTGTGGAACAGCGGCGCCGGAATGAGCATGGTGTCGTTCATGCGCAACGGAATGCGCGACAGCAACGCGGCGACGGTGGCGAAACCCTTCGCGTGCGGACGCCGGGCGCCCTTCGGGGTGCCGCTGGTGCCCGAGGTCAGCACGATCAGCCGTCCCGGTCGCGCGGGCTTGTCGAAGCCGTCGGCGCCTCGATCGAGCAGATCCTCGATCGTGGTGCGGCCGGGGGCACCCGCGTCGGTGGCGATGCGCGCGATATCGGCGTGCAGATAGTGGATCAGTGATTCCAGCGCGGCGTCGACGAATACGTGCGCCAGCCGATGCCGCTGGACGATCTCCTCGATCCGCCGTGCCGAGAGCCCGGCGTTCAGCAAGATCGTGTCCACCCCGAGTTTGCCGGCCGCGACCATGGTTTCGACCATGCCGGCGTGATTGTGCGCGAGCAATCCGATCGCGTCACCACTGCGCAGGCCCAGGGTGGCCATCCCGGCGGCGAGTGCGGTACTGCGCCGGTCGATCTCGGCGAAGGTGCGGCTGCGTTCGTCGTCGACGATGGCGATCCGGTCGGGGGAATGCGCGGCCGCCGCGGCGTAACCGCCGGCCAGATTGAATCCCCACCGGGCCAGCCCGCGCAGCTGTCCGACGCTGCGATCCGGTCGCGCGGTGTGTACGACGCCGGTGCCGAGAATGCGCCGGGCTACTTCCGCGCGCCGCCGCAGCGGAGCGTTCTCCCCGTTGACGATCACCGAAGTCGGTGCGGCCATGGTCAATTCGCGCAGACGCCGCAGGCCGGCGTCGAGCCAGGCCACTACCTCAGCGGTGGGCGTGGCGCTCGCGACCGGATGCACCCGCCCCGCGGCGAAGCAGGTGATCACGACACGGGTGCCGCCCTCGATATCGCGCAGCCGCACGGAGGCGAAACTGCCCGTGGCCGCGCAGTACAGTTCGAAACTCTCCCCGGGCCGGCCGAGGCGCACCGTCAGTGACAACGTCCGGATCTCGGTGTCGACGGTGCCGATTCGTAGTTGCCACAGTGGTGCGCCGGCGATCGTCTCGAGCCGGTCGCAGGCGCCGATTCCGGTGAAGATGCGCGGATACAGCTGCGGGTCGATCAGCAGCTCCCATACGGTGCTGCGTGCGACCGGCAGCTCGACTGCGGTGTCGAAAACCTCGGTAGTCACCTTCATTACACTTCTCGCGGGCCGGTTCTTCGAGCACACCCGGCGGGAACTCCTTTGTAACCGGGATTGATTTCGCGCAGAAGGTGCCTTGTGACAATTCCCGGAGCGAGGCGCGAACCCGTTGTGAGTTGACCGGTCTCCCTCGGCCGCGTGACGTGTGTCGCAGGCCCGGACCGGAACGTCGCGCCGACATCGATCGTTGATCTTGCGGATGCCTCGTGCCGCGACGATGCCGGGGGCGGTGCCGGACGAGGACGGGTGAGCGGGATGAGCAGGAGAACCGGGTACTGGGCCGCGTTGTGCGCCGCGGTCACCACGGTGGCGGCCGCGGTGACGCTGTCGAGCGGGCCGGCCGCGGCCGTGAACTCGGACGGCTCCCGGATCGACCGGATCGTCGACACCGACGCGCGCCACGCCACCCTCACCGTGTACTCGGCGGCGATGAACCGAACTGTCACGCTGCGGGTGCTGCGGCCCGCGCACCCGTCGGGCCCGAGTCCGGTGCTGTACCTGCTCGACGGCGCCGAGGACGGCATCGGCCCCGGCGGCGCCGAAACCTCGTGGGGCACCCGAACCGATATCGATGCCTTCACCGCGGATCGGGACGTGACGGTCGTGAACATCCTCGACGGCCGCTACACCTACTACACCGACTGGCAGGCCGATGATCCGGTGCTGGGCCGCAACAAGTGGACGACCTTCCTGACCCGTGAGCTGCCGCCGCTCGTGGATGCCGCCTTGCACGCATCGGGCCGCAATGCCATTGCGGGAGTATCGATGTCGGCGACCTCGGTGCTCGCGCTGGCCGAGTCGGCGCCCGGACTCTACGCGGCGGTCGGCTCCTTCAGCGGGTGCGCGCAGACCGGCTCCGATCCGGGACGCCGCTTCGTCCAGGCCGTGGTGGCCTCGGGGGGAGGTAATCCCTGGAACATGTGGGGACCCGACGGCGCTCCCGGCTGGGCGGCGGCCGACCCCACCGCGGCCGTGAATCTGGAGAAGTTGCGCGGGACCGAGCTGTACGTCACCGCGGGCGCCCCGGCGGCCGGAGCCGAGCCCGCAGCGCCGGCCGTCGACGATCCGGCCGGGGGCGGCATGCTGGAATCGGTAGTCGCACAATGCACCCGGCGCCTGCAGGACGCGACCGAGCGCGCCGGGATTCCCGCGACCTACCGATACACACCCGGTGGCCTGCACGCCTGGCCCTACTGGCAGCGGTCATTACACGATGCGTGGCCGGATTTCGAACGCGCGCTGGCCGGTTGACCGCCGGTGTACCCCCTGCGTGGCGGGGAGTATTCACCGTTTGCGAGCGACACCCGCGTAGCCATCGAGCGGGCGGACCTCGGGCAACGGTTCGTCCGGGTCCGGCCGCCAGTGCGCCAGGTACTCCAAACCCGGCTCGACCAGTTCCAGATCACCCAGTAGCTCCATGATCTCCGCCCGGGTGCGCAGCCGGTCGCCGCGGCCGGTGACGCTCTCGGTGACCGCCAGCATGCGGTCCATCTGCTCGGGCGGACCCTCACCGGTCAGATGTGACAGCGCGAGATAGCTGCCCGGCGCGATCGTCGCGCGCAGGCGCTCGAACACCGTCGCGGCCAATGTGTCGTCGTCGACGAAATGCAGCATCGACACCATCAGCACCGCCACCGGCCGGTCGAAATCGATGAGATCGCGTACCTGCGGATGTTCCAGCACCCCGTCGATATCGGTGAAATCGCCGTGCACGGCGGTCGCGTGCGGGTTGTCGGCCAGCAATTGGCGGCTCATCGTCACCGCTACCGGATCGATATCGACATAGACCACCCGGGCTCGCGGCGTGACCCGTTGCGCAATTTCGTGGACGTTACCCGCGGTCGGGATTCCGGACCCCAGATCGAGGAACTGGTCGACTCCGGCCGCGGCGAGGAAACCGACCGCACGCTGCAGGAACGCGCGATTGGCGCGGGCGGTGCGCGGTACCTCCGGGATGACCTCGATCATCCGCTCGGCCACCGCGCGGTCCACCTCGAAATTGGCGAATCCGCCCAGCAGAAAGTCGTAAACCCGTGCGGGGCTGGGAATCTGGGGGTCGATATCGTCGGCCGCCCAGTCGGGTAACAGAGGTTGCACTGCCCTATCCTAGGCGGCGCACACGGGCCGGGACATCCGCCGCCTGCAGGACCCATTGATTGCGCCCGCTCGCCTTGGCCCGGTAGAGACCGGCGTCGGCGGCGTCGAGCAGTCGCTCGGCGTCGGCGCCGGCCACCGGGGTCACGATCGCGCCGATGCACGCCGAGATCCCGAGAGAGTGGTCGCCGACCGGAATGGGCGCGGCCAGGGCGTCCAACAATTGCTCGGCGATCGTCGCGATGCGCTCGGTATCGCACGGCGGGCGGAGCAGGGCGACGAATTCGTCGCCCCCGACCCGGGCCAGCAGTACCGTGGGGACCCCGGCCGACAACCGGCTCGCGACCGCCGCCAGCAGCCGATCGCCCACGCCGTGACCGTAGGTGTCGTTGACCGATTTGAATCCGTCCAGATCGATGAAACAGAGCCCGATACGGTCGTGCGGTCCCGCCTCGGCGCTGATTCCCGACAGCACCTCGACCAATTGCCGCCGGTTGGGAAGTCCGGTCAGTGGGTCGTGCCGGGCCTGGCGATGCAATTCGGCCTGCAATTCCCGGCGCTGTGTGGTGTCCTCGCCGACCACCAGCAGATAGGCGGCGCGACCACCCGTGGCCGGCACCAGGGTGATCGCCCAGGTGGCCCAGCCGTTGATGCCCTCGGGGCGCGTATAGCGCAATTCCATACGGACGGTGCCCGACCCCGCGGTCAGCAGATCATCCAGCACCCGCCGGCGTAATTCGGCGCGATCATCGGGATGTACCAGTTCGGCGACCCCGCGCTCGAGCAGATACTCGCGGCCGACGCCGAGCATGGCCGCCATGGCGGGATTGACATCGACGACGCGGCCCTCGGCATCACCGATCCCGATCGCGATCGCGGCATTGTCGAATACCACGCGGAATCTCGCCTCGGCCGCATTGCGTGCTTCGGCCATCGCCGCGTGCAGCATTTCCTGGTGGTGTGCTCGGGTGGCCAGCAATTCCTCGGTATATCCGCGGGCCAGCTCGCCGAGGGCCGCGATTACCCGGTCACCGGGTGGGAACCAGGTGGTGGCCAGCGGTTCGAGGCTGCGAGTCGAGCGGGCCAGCACCTGCGGATCGGTGAGATTGGCGCGCACCAGGGCCGCGCCGACGGCAGCGGCGGGTGCGGCATCGAACGGTTCGGTCTCGAGCAGCACGATCAGTTGCTGTAACAATCCCAGCAGCAGCTGATCGAGTTCGCGCATCGACATGGGAACGAAACCGGTGTCGGCGACCGCGATACGCCAGCGCCGTGCCAGCTCCCCGATTTCGGCTGCCCCTGTCATGCACACCAACCCCGCCCTCGGAACTACTCCCCAGCGACTTGTGAGTACGGCGTGGTGCCGAACCGGAGATCAAGGTTACCGTGCCGAACGGGTCCGCAAGATCACGACTGTGGCGTGATGCTGCGGACCCGCTCGATACTTATGTGATCTTTCCCGGAAAGATCGGATGCCGGCTACTTGCTCGCTTTGTGATAGGCGGCGACAACCTCGGACGAAATACGACCGCGGGCCGACACGTTATAGCCGTGTTTCTTGGCCCATTCCCGGATCGCCACGGTCTGCTCGCGATCGGCCGCGGACTTCGCCCGGGTACCCCCGCCCGCCTTCAACCGGCCGACCTTGCGGGACTTTTCGGTCCACGGTTCCAGCGCGCCCCGGAGCTTCCCGGCATTCAATGTCGACAGGTCGATTTCATACGCCACACCGTCGATCGAGAACTGCACGGTCTCATCCGCTTTGGACTTCCCGTCGTAATCATCGATGAGTGTGACGGTGACTTTCTTGGCCATGATCGAGCCCTTTCGCACTGACACGGAGCAACTGGGATTGTGTATACCGTACCGTAGTCAGCGCGGCCGTAGTGAATCCGGTGCTATTCGGGCGTTTCCGATGGTGAATGTTCCCGGAATGTGGAAAAGAATCGACCGCGATGCAATTTGCGAGTCACTCACAATGCGTTATCGGAATGCCGGCGGGGGCGCAGGGCAAACCCGAGTTCGGTCTTCCCGTACCGTTCGGTCGGCATCCGCTGCCGCGCGACCCGGTCGGTGCGGTAGCAAGTCCGGAGGGGGAGAAGTGGTGGATATTGCATACATAGTGATGTGTGCATACGATGGCGATCGACACCCGACGGAGAGGAGTGCAGGGCATGGGCGCCGGACATACACACGGCTCGGGCCATACGCACAGCCATGCGCACGCGACCCCGGACAGCGATCGGCGCTGGCTGGCGGGTGCGCTCGCGGTCATCGTGGCCTTCCTCCTCGGTGAGGTGGTCGTCGGTGTGCTCGCCGGCTCGCTGGCCCTGCTGTCGGATGCCGCGCACATGCTCACCGACGCCGCCTCCATCGCGCTGGCGCTGTGGGCGATCCGGCTGGCCGCCAGGCCGCCGGCTGGGCGAATGACCTTCGGCTGGAAGCGTGTGGAAATTCTGTCGGCGCAAGCCAACGGCCTGACCCTGCTGGTGCTGTCGGGATGGCTGCTGTACGAGGCGATCCGTCGCCTGATCAGCCCGCCCGATGTGAGCGGCGGGCTGGTGCTGGTGACGGCACTGGTGGGCGTCGTGGTGAATCTCCTTGCCACCTGGATGATTTCGCGGGCGAACCGGAGCAGTCTCAATGTCGAGGGCGCCTTCCAGCACATTCTCACCGACCTCTACGCGTTCATCGCGACGGCGGTGGCCGGGCTGATCGTCATGACCACCGGCTTCGAACGCGCCGACGCCATCGCGACGCTGGTGGTCGTCGCGTTGATGGTGAAGGCCGGAGTCGGGCTGGTCCGCGCGTCGAGCCGCATCTTTCTCGAGGCCGCCCCGGCCGATATCGACCCCGCCGCGGTCGGTGTCGGGATGGCCGCGCGCGCGGGTGTGGTCGAGGTGCACGATCTGCATATCTGGGAGATCACCTCGGGTTCTCCCGCGCTGTCGGCCCATGTCCTGGTCGAGCCCGGGCGCGACTGCCACGCGGTGCGCCAGGATCTGGCGGGCTGGCTCGCCGCCGACCATCACATCGAACACGCCACCCTGCAGGTCGACCACGCGCAGCCCGAACTGATCGAACTCGGCACCGGGTCCAGCGATCACTGCGCGCAGTCGCACGGACCCGCGCACCGCCCGCAGACCGGCGCGCACGCCCACGAAAGCGGTAATCGGCACTAACCGGACACCGGTCCGGACCGGCGCGCACCCGGCGGAATCGGCGGTGGATACTGGCTGCCGTGGGATGGATCGACACGCCGCTGACCGTGCACTCCATCGCCGAGCAATGGCGCTGGGACACCTCGACCGTGCTGGTGACCGCCGCGCTGGGAGCGGGCTACGGGCTGGCCCGCCGGCGGGCGGTGCGCAACGGCAGCACCGAATCCGCGGGCCGCGGCTGGGTCTTCGGCCTGGCCGGTCTCGGCGTGTGGTTGCTCAGCGGTGTCGGCGTCGTCGGTGTGTACTCGGGCACTCTGTTCTGGGTCCGGGCACTACAGATTCTGTTGCTGCTGTACGTGGTGCCGTTCGGCCTGGCGGCCGGGCGACCGGTGACCGTGCTGCGCGAGGCACTCGGCCCGGCCGGCCGGGCCCGCGTGGACCGGGTGCTCGCATCGGCGCCGGCCAGAATATCGACCTATCCGCTGGTCACGTCCGTGGCCATGCTCGCCACACCGTGGCTGCTGGTGCTGACACCGTGGTACGAGGCCGTGTTGCGACACGGCGGGCTCGACGCCCTCACCCGTGTGCTACTGGTGGCGGTGGGCTTTCTGTACTTCTATTCGCGGTTGCAGACCGATCCGGTGCCGCATCGCTATTCCCAGGCCGTATCGCTGCT
The DNA here is from genome assembly GCF_020733635.1 of Nocardia spumae. Taxonomy (NCBI): domain Bacteria; kingdom Bacillati; phylum Actinomycetota; class Actinomycetes; order Mycobacteriales; family Nocardiaceae; genus Nocardia; species Nocardia spumae. Next base: position 2,611,532 of record NZ_JAJFZL010000001.1, read on the forward strand.
GATCACCGTCTTCGAATCATTGGCCGACGGCGTGCTGGGTCTGGTGCTGTGGTTGGGACCGCTCGTCGCGGTGGACTACTACACCGAGGTAGGCCGGACCTGGGGGCCGGATCTGCGGATGGACCAGATCATCGCCGCGGGCATCATCTGGGTGCTCGGCGATGTTCTGGGCCTGCCGTATCTGTTGACCCTGATGCGTTCCTGGGCCGCCGACGAACAGCGCGCCGCGGCCCGTCTGGATGCCGAACTCGATGCCGCCGAACGGGATTCGGCCGACCGGGGTGGCGTCGTGGCCGCGCGTTCCTCCGCATCCGTGCCGGTAGCGGCGAAAACGGATGCGGAGGAACCGATTCAGAGCGGTTTGTGGTGGGAGCACGATCCGGTGTTACGCGACCGATTCCGGCGTTGACCGGGCACCGCCGGTCAGATCTTGCGAATGACCGTGACCACCTTGCCCAGGATCTGGGCGTCGTTTCCGTCGATCGGATCGAACAGCGGGTTGTGCGGAATCAGCCATACCTGATCACCGGTGCGTTTGAACGTCTTGACCGTGGCCTCGCCATCGATCATCGCCGCGACGATATCGCCGTTGTCGGCGACGTTCTGCTGACGGACCACCACCCAGTCGCCGTCGCAGATGGCCGCGTCGACCATCGACTCGCCGACGACCTTCAACAGGAACAGCGAACCCTCGCCGACCAGTTCGCGTGGCAGCGGGAACACGTCCTCGACGGCTTGTTCGGCCAGGATCGGGCCACCGGCGGCGATCCGGCCCAGAACCGGTACGTAGGTGGGGACCGGAGTGGCCTCGGAGGCTTCCGTCGCGACCGCGCGCAATGTGGCGGGCGCGCCGGCGGCTCGCAGGGCCGTCTCGTCCAGGCCGCGCACGTCGACGGCCCGGGGCCGATTGGGGTCGCGGCGCAGATAGCCCTTGCGCTCGAGGGCGCGCAGTTGATGGGCCACCGACGAGGTGGAGGTCAATCCGACCGCATCGCCGATCTCCCGGATGCTCGGCGGGTAGCCCCGCTCGCTGACCGAGGTCCGGATGACCTCGAGCACCTTGCGCTGGCGGACGGTGAGATCCGCGCCGGTGCCGGGGGATTCGGTATCACCGGCCGACGCCGCGGCACCGCCGGGAGGGACTCGACCGCTCGCGGCCGCCTCCTCGTTTCCGACCACCGTACGTTCGCTCACGCTCGCCGTCCTCCGTTCGTGGATGTCTGTCGGGTTGTGCCGGGCGTCGCCGGATCGCGTGGTTCGAATGTAGTCCGACCGCGGCCAGGTTTCAAACATCTGTTCGACGTATGTCGGCGCGTCTGGTGACATCGTCGGCTCCGCGTGGTAGAAATTCGAACATCAGTTCGTCGAACAGATGATCGAATACGCCCCCACTCTCAGATCCGGTGATCCACTCCGCACATCACTCTTGGAGGTCGTCAGATGCGTACCGCGGTCGCAGAATTCAGCGTGATCGACAGTCGGAACGAATCGGTCGGAAGCGTTCCCGGCCGTACCGCGCGACCGGGACGGCCCGCCGGACGTCCGGCGGATTCGCGGCATCCCGGCGGGCTGCGCCGGCCCCGGGGCGGTATCGGCTACGACCGGGTCGCCGCTACCCTCCCGGTGCGCGGTCCGCATCCGATTCGCACTGTGGAACAGGCGCGCGTCGGGCTGGCCACCCTGGCGGTCACGGCCCTGATCACGGCCGCGGCGGTGTGCGGGCTGATCGGGCTCGCGCACCTGCGCATCGCGGCCGCACCGGCGGCGACCCAGACCGTTCAGGTGCAGCCGGGGGAGTCGCTGTCCGAGGTAGCCCAGCGGGTGGCGCCCGCGGATCCGGTGCGCGACACCGTATCCCAGATCGTCGACCTCAACGGACTGCGTGGGACGGAGGTCGTCGCCGGGCGCACGCTGCTCGTGCCCGCGCCGCGGTAACCGCCGGGGCGGTGCCTCGGGTTCGCGGGCTCGGTATCCCGATGGATCCGGCTGGCCGGATTTGTTGATCCAGGATTGGAACATGTTGCTACTGTGCTCGAAATGTGATCGGGGCAACATTCGCCGACAACGGATTTCGAGGATCAGCCACCATGGTGCACACCCCCTATCCGGCGCAGGTGCGGTTACTGGCCCGCGCGGCCGGCCTGCTCACCTGCCTAGCGCTCACCTGTATCGCGATGCCGGCCGTACGGGCCGAGGCCGCCTACACTGCCTATCTGGACATCCCGGTGGTCAACGGCGAGGGCGCCGGTGCCGGGGGCCTGAATCCGGAACTGCCGCTCGATGTTCCGACGCTGCGATCGGCTGTCGAGCAAGCCCGCGCCGACGGGGTCGCGCCTCGGCGCTATGCGGCACTGCTGCATCAGTATTGGCTGGTCGTGGCCACCGGGAATGCCGATATCGATCTGGCCACATGGGATCCCGACCGGGGCGTGGCGGCGAATTCGCGGACATTCACCCAGGTCTATGTGAACTATCTGCGGCTCACCACCACCCATCCGGAGTTCTACTGGACCGGGCTGGCCGGGCTCGCCGGCGGTTCGTTCGCTTCGGGATTCTTCGATATGAGCGATGTCGGAACGATTCTCAGCGTTCCGGGAATCCATCAGCTCGGTGACGCGGTCGCCGATCTGTTGCGGGTGACACCCCCGCAACTGGTTGCCCTGCTGCCGCCGGACATTCGGTTGCTCGCCACCGAGGGGTCCCGGCTGACCGCCGACGATCTGGCGTGGTTCCAGACCCGCCTGATGATCATGCAGAAGCACATCTTCCTCGACCAGGTACCGATGCACGAGGCGTACCTCGCCGGGGGCCTGCCCGCGATCGAGGAGATGTACGCCGCCGGGGTCCTCGATGACAACGCCGTGCAGGCGTGGCGGTCGCTGGCCACGGGTACCGGCGCCGGATACGACGACGCACTGATGCGAATGACCGATCGCGAGCAGAATCAGATCATCGCCGACCAATGGGATGCGACCGCGCAGGGGCGAGGCGCACTCGGCCGGGTGATGACCTATGTCAGCACCGTGGCGGCCAAACCCGCGGTGCCGGGCGTGCGTGCGCCCGGCGTGTTCGCACCGACCACGGTCACCGCGGTGGTCGACGGCCGGACGATGTCACTGCGCACGCCGCTGCCGGATTTCAACTGGGCCGATCGGGGGCCGCGATGGACCTACATCACCGGCGACCTGGTGCCCTGTTATGAAGGTATGCAGTCCGATCCGGCCTTCGCGCAGCGCGTACTGTCGGTGCCCTTTTCCGCCGATCTGGCCGCGGGCCGGCTGCTGAGCCGCCTGCCGGATCTGCTCACCGATTTGACGAGTCGATGGCAAGTGACGGGCTGAGCGGCGGTGGTACCGGGTCCGCGTGGGCCGACCTGCGTGCCGTCCGGGTATCCTGAAAAGGCTCAGGACATACGTGGTGACCGTAGCGGGTTCGCCACGGACCGACGCAGGCATCGACAAAGGATCCCGGATGCATTGCCCGTACTGTCGGCACCCGGATTCGCGGGTGGTCGACTCGCGTGAGGCCGAGGAAGGTATCGCGATCAGGCGCCGTCGCGCGTGCCCGCAGTGCGGGCGCCGCTTCACCACGGTCGAGACCGCGATTCTTTCGGTGGTCAAACGCAGCGGTGTCACCGAACCGTTCAGCCGGGAGAAGGTGATCCGCGGTGTCCGCCGAGCATGTCAGGGACGCGAGGTCGACGACGACGCGCTGAACCTGCTCGCTCAGCAGGTCGAAGACGCCGTGCGAGCCAAGGGATCTCCCGAGGTGCCCAGCCACGAGGTCGGTTTGGCCATCCTCGGGCCGCTGCGCGATCTCGACGAGGTCGCCTATCTGCGATTCGCCTCGGTCTACCGGTCCTTCAGCTCCGCCGACGATTTCGAACGCGAGATCGCCGAGCTGCGCCGTCATCGCACCGAGCGATCGGTGGCCGCCGGCGCCGAATGATCAGCGGGGCCGCGTGGGGGCGGGCGCCGCGGTGATGCCGTCCATCGCCTTGAGTATCCGCTTGGCCGAGACCGGATAGGGCGTGCCCAGCTGCTGGGCGAACAGGCTCACCCGCAGCTCCTCGATCATCCACCAGATCTCGGTGACGTCGGCAGCGGTTCGCCGCGGCTCGGGCAGCCGGTCGAGGAGCCGGGCATATGCCGCGTGCACCCGGTCGAGTTCGGCCGCCCCCTGCCGGTCGCGATCGGCCGATGCCGGCAGGGCCCGCACTCGCGCCTCCGCGGCCTGGAGATAGCGCGGGATCTCGCGCAGCCGAGCACTGCCGAACTCGCCGATGAACCCCGCGAAGACCAGCTCGTCGAGTTGACCCGCGACATCGTCGGCGACATCGCGATCGGTGGTGTCGGACAGGGCTGTTCGCACCTGGTGCGCCGCTGCCAGAATCGGCACCACCAACGCGAGAACGCGCGCGACCGCGCCCGGGAACTCGGGACGGACCCGGTCGACGAGGTGGGTGAATCGGTCCGGATCGCGGACCGGCCCGCCGTGCGAGGCGATGAGTTCATCGGCGGCGCACGCGCGGCAGTCCTCGACCAGCGCATCCAGCGAGCCGTACGGATTCTGGCTCAGCGCGAGACGATCGGTGGCCGACAGGCCGGAGGTCACCGACCGCTGCGCGGTCGGCAGTTCGCGCAGCAGCAGCACCCGGGTACCGATTCGCATCGCGGCCCGCTGCGCGGCCGGTGACGACAGCACCCGCACCGAGACTCCGTCGCCCTCGCTGACCAGTGCCGGATAGCCGGTGATGGTTTGCCCGCCGACGTCACGCCGGATCGTCTGCGGCACGGTGCCCAGGGTCTGCGCGGTCCAGACCGTGGCGGCCGGGCGTTCGGCCGCACTGGTGGCCTCGGCCACCGAATGTGAAACCTGCTGCGCCAGCTGTGTCTTCAAGGCCGCCAGGCTCTTGCCCCGGGCCAGGACCGCGTCGTCGGGTCCGGTGACCGCGAAGGTCATTCGCAGATGGTCGGGGAGTGCGGCGGGATCCAGATCGGCCGGAGCGATCGACACCGATGCCAGCGCGGACAGTTCTCGCGCCAGGCCCGTGCGCAGTGGTTCGGCCCGGGCGGTGAGGCGCGCGAGGGCCGCTCGGGCGAAGTCGGGCGCCGGAACCACGCTGCGGCGCAGCTGTTTCGGCAGGGTCTTGATCAGCGCCGCGGCCAGTTCCTCCCGCATCCCGGGAACCAGCCAGTCGAAGCCGACCGCGCGCACGTGGGCCAGCTGCGCGACCGGGATGTGGACGGTCACGCCGTCATCGGCCTGGCCCGGTTCGAACTGGTAGGTGAGGCGGAACGTCAGTTCACCCTGTCGCCAGCTGTCGGGGTAGGCGGCCGGATCCAGAGTCGCCGCCTGTGCGTTGACCACGGTCGCCGCGGAGAAGTCGAGAAGTTCCGGGTTCTCGCGTCCGGCCTTGCGCCACCAGCTGTCGAAATGTCGTACCGACACCACGTCGGCGGGCACGCGCTGATCGTAGAAATCGAACAGGACCTGATCGTCGACGAGGATGTCGCGACGGCGGGCCCGATGTTCCAGATCGGCCACATCGTCGAGCAGATCGCGATTGCGCTGGAAGAACCGGTGCCGCGTCTGCCATTCGCCCTGGACCAGCGCATGGCGGATGAACAGCTCGCGGGCCAGTTGCGCGTCGATGCGCCCGAAGTCGACCCGGCGCTGGGTGACCAGTGGGATTCCGTAGAGGGTGACGCGCTCATAGGCCATCGTCGCGCCGCGCCGCGATGACCAATGCGGTTCGGAATAATTGCGTTTGACCAGATCCCCGGCGAGACGTTCGGCCCATTCGGGTTCGATCCGCGCCGCCATCCGGCCCCACAGCCGTGAGGTTTCGACCAGTTCGGCCGCCATCACCCAGCGCGGTGGTTTCTTCGCCAGCGACGAACCGGGGAACACCATGAACTTCGCGCCCCGCGCGCCGAGGAATTCGCGCGATTCGGCCTCGCGCACTCCGATATGCGACAGCATTCCGGCCAGGAGTGCGCGATGGATCGCGTCGCCGTCCCACGGCAGCGAGTGCGGATCGGGTTGTGCGGCAATCGACTCGGCGGCCGCCCAGCCCAGCCCTCGGGTGATGGTGCGCAGTTGGCCCTGCAGGTCCTGCCACTCCCGAATGCGCAGGTAGTGCAGGAACTCGTCGCGGCACATGCGGCGGAACTGATTGGAGGACAGGGTCTTCCGCTGTCCGCGTAGATAGTCCCAGAGCCGCAGGTAGGCCAGGAAGTCCGAGCCCTCGACGGTGAACCGGGCATGTTTGGTGTCGGCGGCCTGCTGGAATTCGGCGGGCCGTTCCCGCACATCCTGAATCGAGAGCGCGGCCACGATCACCAGGACCTCGGCCAGGCACCCGTTGGCCTCGGCGGCGACCAGCATGCGCGCCATCCGCGGATCGACCGGTAACTGCGCCATCTGCCGGCCGACCGCGGTCAACTCGAGATCGTCGCCGCCCTCGGGAGCGCGCACGTGACCGTCGACCCGGGATGCGCCCTCGCCGGAGCGCCCGCCGCGGCCGCGGCGGCGAGGTGGGCGTTCGGGTGCGTCACCGGTGCGGCGGCCGAGTGCGCCCAGTTCCAGCAGCAGCGCGATACCGTCGCGAATCGCCCGTCGATCCGGCGCCTCGACGAAGGGGAAACTCTCGATATCGCCCAGCCCCAGCGCGGTCATCTGCAGGATGACCGCAGCCAGATTCGTACGCAGGATCTCCGGTTCGGTGAAGGTGGGGCGCGCCTCGAAATCCTCCTCGGAGTAGAGGCGAATGCAGATGCCGTCCGCGACACGGCCACAGCGGCCGGAACGCTGACGGGCCGAGGCCTGGGAGATCGGTTCGATCGGCAGGCGCTGCACCTTGGTGCGCATCGAATACCGCGAGATACGAGCGGTGCCGGGATCCACGACATATCGAATGCCCGGCACCGTCAGGGAGGTCTCGGCGACGTTGGTGGCCAGCACCACCCTGCGGCCGGTGTGCGCCTGGAACACCCGATGCTGCTCGGCCGCCGACAAGCGTGCGTACAGCGGCACGATCTCGGTGCGCGGCAACTTCAGATCGCGCAGCGTATCGGCGGTGTCGCGAATCTCGCGTTCACCGGACAGGAACACCAGCACATCGCCGTCGCCCTCGGCGAGCAGTTCGCGCACCGCGTCGCCGATGGCATCGGTCTGGTCGCGGGCCTCCGCGCCGCCGCGGGCTGGTGCGCGACCCCGCCGTGGCGGGATCTCGGCCGCGTCCTCGTCGAGATCGTCCTCGTCGGCGGTGGCCGTCATCTCCGGCGCCAGTGGGCGATACCGGATCTCGACCGGATAGGAGCGGCCCGACACCTCGACGATCGGTGCGGGATCACCGGTGACCGGATCGGCGAAATGCCGGGCGAACAGTTCTGGATCGATGGTCGCCGAGGTGATGATCACCTTCAGATCGGGACGCTGGGGCAGCAGCGATCTGAGGTAGCCCAGCAGGAAGTCGATATTGAGACTGCGCTCGTGCGCCTCATCGATGATGATCGTGTCGTATCGGCGCAGGAGGCGGTCGCGCTGGATCTCGGCCAGCAGGATGCCGTCGGTCATCAATTTGACCAGGGTGCGATCGGAGGCCTGATCGGTGAATCGCACCGTGTAGCCGACCACATCACCGAGTTCGGTCCCGAGTTCGTCCGCGATGCGTTCGGCGACGGTCCGCGCCGCCAGCCGGCGCGGCTGGGTGTGCCCGATGGTGCCGCGGATGCCGCGCCCGAGTTCCAGGCAGATCTTGGGGATCTGGGTGGTCTTACCGGATCCGGTCTCACCGGCGATGACGACGACCTGGTGAGCGGCGATGGCGGCGGCGATATCGTCGCGGTGCGCCGACACCGGCAGCTGCTCGGGATAGCGGATCACCGGGACGGCGTTGCGGCGAGCCTCGATCCGCGTCTGCGCGGCCGTGATCTCCCGGTCCAGGCGTTCGATCTCGCCGTCGTTTCCGCGCGCCTTGTCCAGCCGCCGGCGTAGCCGGTGTTCGTCGCGGAGGGTGAGGTCGGCCAGGCGAGCGCGGAGTTCGCGGGTGAGGGCGGCAGTCGAGGTCATTGCATCGACCAGCGTAGCGAAACCGCTCACCAGCGCTGATCCCGCGCCGCGACCGTTCGGGACAGCATGGATAACCGAACGATTGCTATTGGGTTGATCTTGGTCCCGATTCGGGGTGTGATATGTCACGATCGTGTCATGACTCCTGGTTCGGGAAGGCCGATGTGGGTCCGTGCACTGCAGGTGGTGTCGGTGCTGGTGGGTATCGTCGCCCTGGTTCGCGATCGCGTGCGGTTCCTGGCGGCGGCGGTCGCCACACCGTTGCGGCGGACGGGAGCGGAGTCCGAGGCGGGGCCGCGCACCTCGCTCGCCGGTTCCGCCAGATGATCGGGCGCGCGGGGACGCCCATCTGGATCAGAGGCCTGCGTATCGCCTTCGGTGTGCTGGGAATTGTTGCGTTGCTGTGGATTCCGGTGCGCAACAGTGGCGCGGCGGACTTCTCCCTCGCCAACTACCTCAGCTACTTCACCATCCAATCCAGCATCGTGGGCGTGATCGTGCTGCTGATCGGCGGCGTGCTGGATCCGGCCTCGCGCCGGTGGCAGGCCGTGCGCGGCGGCGCGACCCTGTATCTGCTGATCACCGGGGTGATCTACGCGGTGCTGCTGTCCGGTATCGATGTCATGCTCACCGACCGATGGATCAATCACACGACCCACCGGGTGCTGCCGATCGTGCTGGTCGCCGACTGGATCCTGGTCTCCGCCCGGCTGCGGATCACCCCGCCCCTGATCGTCGGGTGGCTGATCTATCCGATCGCCTACTGTGGATACAGCCTGATTCGAGGCCACAGGGTGAACTGGTATCCGTACCCGTTCCTGGACCCGCGCAGCGAGGGCTATCCGTCGCTGCTGATCGGGATCACGATGCTGGCCGCGGTATTCACCCTGATGGCGATCGCGGTGGCCTGGCTGGGGTCGCTGCGTGGTCGGTCCAATGCCGCGGTGCCGGCCTGAACGCCGGGTAGCGGAGTGGTTGCGCGTACTTCGCCGAGCGGGCCGGGAGTACCCCGCAGGTAGTCTGGCGGCGCGGGCGGAACCTGCGTTCACCGCCGCCGGACGATGGAGGAGGACCCGACCATGGGCGCGTTGTGGCACGGATTCGCTGATATGGGCGCGGTGGAGCGCGACGGAGCGTTCGTCGTGGCTCGCGGTGAGGGCGCCTACATCTGGGACGAGACCGGACGGCGCTACCTCGATGCCACCGCCGGACTGTGGTTCACCAATGTCGGGCACGGCCGGCGGGAGATCGCCGACGCGGTCGCGGCGCAATTGTCCACACTCGCCCACTATTCGAACTTCGGCGATCTGACCGCACCGGTCACTCAGCGTCTGGCCGAGCGGCTGTCGGAGCTGGCCCCGGTGCCGGGCAGCAAGATCATGTTCACCTCCGGAGGGTCGGATTCGGTCGACACCGCCGCCAAGCTCGCCCGCCGGTACTGGCGGGAACAGGGCCGCCCGGACAAGACGCTGCTCGTCGGCCGCCGCCTCGCCTATCACGGAATGCACGTCGCCGGAACGGCTCTCGCCGGGATCACGGTGAATCACGAGGGCTACGGCGAACTGATGGCCGATACCCGGACCGTGGAATTCGATCAGGCCCAGGCATTGCGCACCCTGATCGACGAGGTGGGCGCCGACCGGATCGCGGCATTCTTCTGTGAGCCGATCATCGGTGCCGGTGGGGTGTACCTGCCGCCCGAGGGCTATCTCACCGAGGTCCGTCGCCTGTGCCGTGAGCACGACATCCTCTTCGTCGCCGACGAGGTCGTCACCGGATTCGGCCGGATCGGCGGATCCTGGTTCGCCTCCACGCGTTTCGGTCTGGAACCGGATCTGATGACCACCGCCAAGGGCCTGACCTCCGGCTATCTGCCGATGGGTGCGGTGTTCGTGGCACCGCGCGTGGCCGAGCCGTTCTTCGGCGGGGGAGTCTGGTTCCGGCACGGCTACACCTACGGCGGCCATGCCGGATCGGCCGCGGCGGCGATGGCCAACCTCGACATCATCGAGCGCGAGCACCTGCTCGACGCCAGCAAGAATGTGGAGTCACTGCTGCACGAGCACCTCGCCCCGCTGGCCGATCATCCGCGGGTGGCGCAGGTGCGCAGCGGACTGGGCGCGGTCGCCGCGGTGCAACTCGCCGATACCTCCGCGGGCCCGGCGATGGTGAAAGCGCTACGCGAACAGGGGGTCTCGGGCCGCGCGGCCGGTCAGGGCGCCCTGCAGATCTCCCCGGCCTTCGTGATCACCGACGAGCAGGTCGCCGAGCTCGCGGCGGCCATCGCGCGCGCCCTGGGCTGAGCGGGCACCGGGCCGGGCGCGGCCGAAAGGCTGCCCCTCCGATGCCGCAACTCTGCCCGATGGGCCGCAGCGGTCGCCGTCGGATGCGAGCATGGGACCGAGCGGACGCGCCGCGGCGGAAGGTGGTGGGGTGTGGGCTCTTTCGTGACCGAGCACGAGATGCTGCGCTGGGGTGCGGTCGTGGCCTTCGTGGTCGCGGCGGGCATCGTGCTCGTACGGCACGTCTCGGTCCCGGCCGGGGAGGTCGTGCGCGGCGATCGGCGCGCGGGCGGCCGGGCGCACGGCGCCGCCGATCACGAGTCCGATGCCGCCCATCTGCTGATGTGCCTGGTGATGCCGGCGATGCTGGTGTTTCCGGGCGCCGCTCCCGATGCGATCCGGGGTGTACTCACCGCGATGGTGGTCGTCTACGCGGGCCTGCTGGTGCCGCGGGTCGCCCGGTGGCGCACGCTGTCGCCGGCGTCCCCGGATTTCCGTACGCCCGCTGTGGGCTATCACCTCATCGCCGCGGCGGCCATGCTCTGGGTGATGTCGGGACATCGGCACGACGGGGGGTCGATGTCCACGGCGCCGCCCGTGCCGGTCGCGATCCTCGCCGCGCTGTTCGTCCTCGACGCCGTCCTGCTGGCGCACCCGCGGACGAGACACCTTCTCCGGCACGGCATCCCGCATCTCCCGGGGTCGCCGGGCGCGCTCGGCATCGTACCGCACGTGGTGATGGATCTGGGCACGGCCTACATGCTGATCGCCGCCGTCGCCGGCTGATACCGGCGGCCGGTCACGTCGCGGTCAGACCAGCACCGGGTGGTCGGCGACCACCCGGCCACCGAGGCGCACCCAGCCGTCGGAATCCCACTCGGTGAACAATTGCGATCCCGAGCCCTGGGTGATGATCAGGCTGCGGCGCAGCTTCGCGGTCAGCGCGACGGCCGCCGCGCCCGTCGCCTCGTCCTCGGCAATGCCCATGGCGGGGGCGAACATTCGCGCGCGCACGGCGCCGCGGGTCTCATCGGTCCAGGTCCAGATGTAGTGCTGGCCCTCGGTGAAATGCCGAGGATCGACCGTCGACAGCAGGGACAGGTCGGTGAACTGGTCGAAGGTGAACTCCGGCGTCCACTCCGCGCGGGCACGGATCCAGACCAGGCCGTCGTCGAGCATCTGCACCTCGACCGGGCCGGCGGGCACATCGATCACCTTGACCGGATGCCCTTGGTCGGCGAGCCACCATCCGGTTCCCACCGTCGGATGTCCGGCGAAGGCCAGTTCCCGCGCCGGGGTGTAGATCCGCATCCGGGCCCGGCCGGCGACGGGTTCCTGCACGACCACCGTTTCGCTGTGGCCGACCCGGGCCGCGAGGGCCTGATGGTCGGCCTCGACCACCTCCGATGCGCGGGCGATGCCGAGCGGGTTGCCGAACCGGCCCGCGACATCGGTGAAAACACGGACCACCTCGACCTGCGTGCCATCGCTGCCCATTGGTTTCATGCTGATCCAGCGTACTCGCAGCTATCAGCGGGCTCGCGGCATCCCGGAAGACGACGATGCCTCGTCCCGCGGTACGGGACGAGGCATCGTCGTGAATGCGATATCAGACCGCGGCGGCGGCGAGGGTCTCGCTGGCCTGGACGGCCTGGCCGACGCCGGCCATGATCGCGGCCACCCGCAGCGCCTCGAAGATCACCTCACGCGACACACCGGCCTCACGCAGGGTGTGCTCGTGGGCCTCCAGGCAGTGCTGGCAGCCGTTGATCGACGAGACCGCGAACGACCACAGCTCGAAGTCGGCCTTCTCGACGCCCGGATTGCCGATGATCTGCATGCGCAGTCCGGCCCGCAGATCGTCGTAGCGACCGTCGAGAAACGCCCGGCCACGGTAGAACACGTTGTTCATACCCATGATGGACGCGGCGCCCAGTGCGGCGTTGTAGGCCTGTTCGGACAGGGTGTCCGCGGCTTCCTCGCCGATCTCGCGCAATGTGGTGGCCGACCGGCTGGCGGCCGCCGCGGCGAGCAGGGTGCCCCACAGCTGCTGTTCGTTGAGCACGGTCGAGCGTGCGATCGACGACAGGTTGAGCTTGAGGTCCTTGGCGTATTCGGGTAGCGAATTCTTCAGGTTCTCTACGGACACTGCGTTGTACTCCTCAGACGCTGGCGGCCAGCAGTTCACCGGCGTTGATGGTCGGGTCGCCCTTCTTCCAGTTGCAGGCGCACAGCTCGTCGGACTGCAGGGCGTCGAGCACGCGCAGCACCTCGTCGACGTTGCGGCCGACCGAACCGGCGGTGACCGAGACGAACTGGACCTCGTTGTTCGGGTCGACGATGAAGGTCGCGCGGTCGGCGACACCGTCGGCGTTGAGCACACCGGTGGCGGCGGCGAGCTCACGCTTGAGGTCGCTCAGCATCGGGAAGGGGAGGGTCTTGAGATCCTCGTGCTGGGCCCGCCACTGGAAGTGGACGAACTCGTTGTCGACCGAGGCGCCCAGCACCTGGGCATCGCGGTCGGCGAACTCCTCGTTCAGCTTGCCGAAGGCGGCGATCTCGGTCGGGCAGACGAAGGTGAAGTCCTTCGGCCAGAAGAAGACGATGCGCCACTTGCCGGCATGGTCATCGCTCGAGATCTGGGTGAAGTAGTCGTCGGGCTGCTGCGCGTTCACCTTCGACAAGTCGCCGCCGATGACCGCCGTCAGGTTGTAGGCGGGGAACTGGTCGCCGATGGTCAGCAGAGCCATGCTGTCTCCTTTTGTCGTGTTGGGACTCATGTCGCAGTGGGACACGGGGGTAACGGCGTCGCCTGGGTGCGGGGACACCGTCGAAGCTTTCGCAATCGATCTTGCCCAAAACCGGTTAAAAGGTAAAGGTGATCAGTTGCATTACACTGATAGGTGTGACTGATCAGACTTATCAGCCCACCCTGTCACAGCTGCGTGCGTTCGTGGCGATCGCCGAGTATCGCCATTTCGGTACTGCCGCGGCTCATCTGAATGTGAGCCAACCCACGTTATCCCAGGCGCTGGCATCACTGGAAAACGGACTCGGACTGCAGCTGATCGAGCGCAGCACCCGCCGGGTGCTGGTCACCGCCGCGGGCAAAAGACTGCTGCCGCAAGCGATGGCGACCCTCGAGGCCGCCGATCGCTTCGTGGCCACGGCGGCCGGTGACGGGCTGGGGGGCACGCTGCGGATGGGCATCATCCCGACCGTCGCGCCCTATGTGCTGCCCGCGCTGCTGCCGGAGTTGCGACGCCGCCTGCCCGCGCTGACACCGCATGTCATCGAGGATCAGACGGCGCGGCTCATCGACGGGCTGCGGTCCGGGGTGCTCGACGTCGCGATGCTGGCATTGCCGGCCGAGGCCTCGGGCATGATCGAAATCCCGCTCTACACCGAGGAGTTCGTGCTGGTGACGCCGCTGGGGCACGAACTGGCGGGGCGCGCGGACGTCACCCCCGCCGCGCTGGACGCGTTGCCGTTGCTGTTACTGGACGAGGGGCACTGCCTGCGCGATCAGACCCTGGATCTGTGCCGGTCCCAAGATGTGCGCCCCGGCCCGGTCGGCGATACCCGCGCGGCCTCGCTGACCACGGTCGTGCAGTGTGTCGGCGGAGGGCTGGGCGTCACCTTGATTCCGGAGATGGCCGTCGTGGCCGAAACCTCTCGCGGCACATTGGACATCGCGCGGTTCGCCGCACCCGCTCCGGGGCGCACCATCGGGCTGGTTTTCCGGGGTTCCACCGCCCGCGTCGAGGACTACGAACAGCTGGCGGAAATCATTCGCGGCCAACGTCCGATATGAGAAATTCCACCGGCGCGCGCCCCGATTGACCGGGCGGTGAGCGTCTGGAACGCTCGGCGAGTGCGGATTCATCACCTCAACTGCGGCACCATGGCCCTGGGCATGGTGGACCACTGCCTGCTCATCGAGACCAGGACCGGGTTGGTGCTGGTGGACACCGGATTCGGACTCGACTCCGTGCGTGATCCGGGGCGCTTCGTCGGTCCGGGACGCTTCCTGCTGGGCATCCGCCCGAACGAACACCAGACCGCGGTCCGTCAGATTCAGGCGCTGGGATACAACCCGGCCGATGTGCGGCACATCATCCTCACCCACCTGGACCTCGATCATGCCGCCGGCCTCGCCGATTTCCCGGAGGCGACGATCCATGTGTACGGACCGGAGTTCCGTGCCGCTACCGCCGGCCGGACCTTGGCGGAGCGGCTGCGCTACCGCGCCGCCCAGTGGTCGCACGGACCCCGCTGGATGGTCAACGAACTCGACGGCACCGACGAGTGGTTCGGCTTCCGCGCGGTACGCGATCTGCCCGGGATCCCGCCGGAGATCCTCGTCGTCCCGCTGCCCGGTCACACCCGCGGACATATCGGCGTGGCGGTGGACACCGGTGCCGGCTGGCTGTTGCACGCCGGTGACGCCTTCTACGTCGCGAGTGAAATCGACCCGGCGCAGCCGAAGACACCGCTGCTGTGGTGGACCTACGAACTCGGCTCGATCGTGCGTGGCGCCTATCAGGAGAATCGACGTCGGCTGGTGGAACTCAACCGCGACCACGGTGCTGCGGTCACCATCGTCAATTCGCACGACCCGGAGCTTTTCGCCCGTGTCACCGGGAATTCCGTACGGCCGGTGGGGTAGTCCGCTCACGCCGGCCTCGGCGCGGCCCCGATGACCGGCCACGAATCGCGCGGGTCGTCCTGCCGGTAGGTGCCACGGTCGGCGGCCGCCTCGATCCGGCCGCTGACATGGATACGCCCGCAATGGCGTTCACGCCCGAGGCCGCCGGCGCCGCATCGATCAGCGGTGCTCGATACGCGAGGGGCACTGTGGATGGACCGGCCACCGTGGGCGAATGAACGGTCGGTCTCGGTCGTCGGCGCGGACCCTGGGGAAATATCTCTTTTCAATTTCTGGCGATTATTCGGCAACCGTTGACCAGCGCTGACAATATGTGTGACAGAGCTCACGTTTACCCGGTGTGAAACGTCGTCCGCGGATTGGGCACAGTGGAGGGATGCGATACGGGTGTGCGAGTAGAAGCGGATGCCATGGCCGAGCGACGGATCGGCGAACTCCCATCGACTGGGCCGGCACCGGTTCCGGGCGGGCCGGACGATGAGCGCCGCGCGAAATCCCGCGCCGCAGCGGCGAGCCCGTCCGGACGATCCCGGCCCCGATCTGTTCGCCTACGGGACCCTGCAATTCGGCCCGGTGCTCGATGTGCTGCTCGGGCGGACGCCGGATATGGATGTCGCGGTCGCGCGCGGATGGCGGGTGGCGGCCTTGCCGCAACGTCTGTATCCGGGACTGGTGGCCCAGCCGGGCCGCATGGCCGGAGGTGTGGTGCTGCGCGGGCTCACCGCGGCGGATTGGCGAATCATCGAGGCGTTCGAGGATCCGGAATACGATCTGCGGCCGATCGAATTGATCGGCGTGGAGCAACCGGTCCGGACCTTCGTCTGGTCGGCGGCGGTCACGGGCAACGATTGGCTGCCCGAGGTCTTCGTCTCCGATCATCTCGATCGCTACGTCGACCGGGCGTCGCAGTGGCGGCGAGAGCGGGTCTGAGCCAGACCGGACGGTGCCGGCGACGAAGGCCGCCCGGGACAGACGATCCGGGCGGCCTTCGTGTCTTCGATTGCGGCGCAACCGGATCGGCGTGCCGGTGGGGGCTCAGGCGCGAACGGCGATCTCCCGCAGCGCGTACGGTTCGATGGCGCCGCGCACCAGGGCGCGCTCGTCGACCGTCTCCGCGCGGTAGGGCAACCGCCCCAGCTTCTCGCACATCACCGCGACCGGATCGTCGATCCGCTCCGCGACGCCGAACAGGAAGGTCCACTCGTGCTCGTCACTGCCGTAGGGGACGACGGTGTCGAACAGATCGGTGAACCGCTGCCAGGAGCGCTTGAGTGTCTCGTTGCGCCACATGGTCGGACAACCGGCCTGTGCGGCCAGAACTCCGCCTTCGGCCAGCAGTGTCCTGCAGCGAGTGAGGAATTCCTCCTCGTACAGGCGATTGTGCTGGGCGTCCTCGACCCGCTCGTCGGGCAGGTCGATGACGATCACGTCGTAGCGCACACCGGCGGCTTCGGCCTCGGCCAGGAAGTCCCAGCCGTCGGCGTAGTGCATCCGGATCGCGCCGTCACCGCGGACCGCGTCCTCCAGATCGGCGGAGGTGTAACCGTAGGGCAGATGCCGCGCGCACAGTTCGACCTCCATCCGGTCGATGTCGACGTGATCGACCCGCGTCGCACCCGCTGCTACCGACATCTGACTGGCGACACCCTCGCCGGAGCCGATGATGAGCACATTGTCCAGCTTCGCGGCCAGTGCGTAGGCCGGCACCAGCATCGCCTCGTGATAGGTCAGCTGGGAGAATTCGGTGGACTGCCGATCGTCGTCGGAGAACAACGAGATGCCCTGGGCGGTACGGGCGATCACCATGTGCTGGAACGGAGTTCGCGCATCGACGATCACGTCGGACAGATCCCAGACCCGGGTCAGTCCATCGCCGACCGGCTCGTGCACCCGGCGGGCGTTGTGACCGCGCTGCACGACCTCCAGGTGTACCGATTCCGGACTCAGCGCGTCCTGTAGCAGTTCGACCGCCTTGGTGGCGCCGGAACCGATACTGCCGCAAGTGAATACGTCGACGAAGATATCGCCGGACTCCGGATAGGTGTGAATCGAGGCGTGCGACTCCGACAGCAGTGCCAGCACCGTCACACCGTGGGGCTCGAACTTCTTACGCACTACCTCACAGATCGTCACTCCCGCGGCGAGCAACGACTGTCGAAGCGCTGTTTCGAGTCGTTCGAGATCGTCGCAGAGGGCTACGTCGACACCACCGAACTCGGCCAGCACGTGCCAGCCGGTGAATTCTGCCGTCATGGGCAAACTCACTCTCGCTCAGCGCCGATGACATGCACAGTCAAAGGCGGAAAACCGTTGAAGGACACCGACGAATAGCTCGCCGTATAGGCGCCGGTATCGAGGATCCGAACGGGATCACCGGCTCGCAGCGTGGTCGGCAGAAGGACTCGCGTGCGTTGATACAGTACATCGTCTCCGTCGCAGGTCGGGCCCGCGATCACCGCCTCGTCGGCGGGGTCACCGTCTCGATCGGTCTCGATCCGGTAGGCGATGTACTCGTTCTCGGTCTCGGCCATACCGTTGTAGCGGCCGATGTCGAGATACACCCAGCGCCGCCCGTCCGGCGCCATGCGCACGTTCACGACCTCGGCGTGGATCACACCGGCATTGCCCACCAGGGCCCGGCCGGGTTCCACCACCAGATCGGTGTGCTCGGGAAAGTGCCGCGTCGCGGCCTCGGTGATCACCGCACCCAGTTCGGACAACCCCGGTGCCGGATCGGCATACGAAATCGGCAGTCCGCCACCGATATTCAGTGACGTGATCGGAATGTCCTTGACTGCCAGCGCCTCTGTGATGGCGGCGGCCTGCTCGATGCCGATCTGCCAGGCCACCGGATCGAGCTGCTGGGAGCCGACGTGGAAGTAGGGGCCGGCCACCCGCAGCCCGAGGTCGTGGGCCCGCACCAGCAGCCGGACCGCCTCGCCCGGAGCGCAGCCGAACTTGGTCCCGAACGGGGTCCGGGACTGCGGGGTGGAGGCCAGGAAGCGGCACTCCACCTCGGAACCCGGAGCCAAGGCGGCGATCCGGTCCAGATCGTCCTCGGTGTCGAAGGCGAACCGGCGGACACCGGCGGCGTAGGCGGCGGAGATATGAGCGGCCTTCTTGATCGGATTGCCGTAGCACAGCAGCGCCGGATCGACGCCCAGCTCCGCGCACATCTCGATCTCGCCGATACTGGCGACATCGAATTCGGCGCCGAGCGAGTCGAGTAGCCGGATGATCTTCGGCATCGGAGATGCCTTGACCGCGAATCGAATTCGGGCCGCGGGTAGTGCCGCATGTAAAGCCTGGAAGTTGCCGCGCACCCGATCGAGATCGATGACGAGAAAGGGCGACTCGGGCGCGTTTGTACCGATCAATCTAAGGGAACTCTCTTTCTTCTGGGCAGCCTCCCGCTGCAGGCAGCGAGCGAGAGAGTATCAGCGCGAGGGCACGGGAAACGAACCGGAACGGGGTCGCCTTGATCACGCTCGGGCGATCACGGCGGCGACCGGGTGCCGGACGGGATCAGATCCACTCGTTGAGGCCGGGTTTTCGGCGGCGTACCGGCGTGCAGCCCGGATCGTGCCGGGTGCCGGTGACGATCGCGGTCATCCCGCACGCACCGTGATCTCGTCGAAGACCACCTCGCCGGCGGCGTCGGATTCGGCCAGATCGACGACGGCGTCGATCGACCAGCCGTGATCTCCGGCGGGGTCGTCGAGCACCTGGCGTACCCGCCAATAGCCGGATTCGATCTCGACACCGAACAGCGCCGGTCCGCGTGCCTGCGGCCCGGTGCCGATGACGTCGTATTCGTCGAAGTAGGGGGCCAGATCGTGCTCCCAGTCGGGGCCGTCGCCGAGATCGTCGAGATCGTCCCAGCGCCGCCGCGCGGCCAGCTCGATTCTGCGAAACATGCTGTTGCGGACCATGACCCGGAACGCGCGCTCGTTGGCGGTGATAGGGCGCACGGTGTCGGCGCCGAAGGCCAGCTGCTCGTCATCGGTCTCGGCACCCGGATTGGTGAGCTGTTCCCACTCGTCGAGCAGGCTCGAATCCACCTGCCGGATAAGCTCGCCCAGCCATTCGGTGATGTCCTCGAGCTCCTCGGTGCGGGCCGATTCGGGGACCGTGCGACGCAGTGCGCGATAGGCGTCGGCCAGGTAGCGCAGGACCAGGCCCTCCGAACGCGCCAGTTCGTACTGGGAGATCAGTTCGGCGAAAGTCAGTGAGCGCTCGATCATTTCGCGGACCACGGCCTTGGGGGACGGGCTGAATTCCGATACCCACGGATGGCCGGACCGGTAGGTTTCGAACGCCGGCTCGATCAACTCGGCCAGTGGACGCGGCCACGTGATGTCCTCGATCAGCTCCATGCGCTCGTCGTAATCGATACCGTCGGCCTTCATTTCGGCGATCGCGGCGCCGCGCGCCCGATGCTGCTGGGCGAGCAGCAACTGGCGCGGATCCTCCAGTGTGGACTCGATGATCGACACCACATCCAGTGTGTAGCTGGGCGCGGACTTGTCAAGCAGCTCCAGCGCTGCCAGGGCGAACGGCGACAGCGGCTGATCGAGGGCGAAGTCGCGCTGGAGATCGACGGTGAGGCGGGCGCGGCGGCCGGTGCTGTCCGGTTCGTCGAGTTGCTGTACCACCCCCGCATCACGCAGTGCGCGGTACAGGCGAATCGCCTTCAGGATGTGTGCGCGCTGGGCCGGGCGCGGTTCGTGATTGTCCTCGAGTAGATGCCGCATCGCGTCGAAGCAGTTGCCGGGCCGGGCGATGACGTTGAGCAACATCGAGTTCGTGACCCGGAATCGCGACACCATGGGCTCCGGTTGCGCGCCCACCAGGCGATCGAAAGTGTCCTCGGACCAGGACACGAAGCCCTCCGGCGGCTTCCGCCGCTGGACCTTGCGCAGCTTCTTCGGATCGTCGCCGGCCTTGGCCAGCAGCCGCGCGTTCTCGACCTCGTGTTCGGGAGCTTGGACGACGACCGTGCCGACGGTGTCGTATCCCGCGCGTCCCGCGCGTCCGGCGATCTGATGGAATTCGCGAGCCTTGAGCCGCCGGGTCCGCACTCCGTCGAATTTGGTGAGACCTGTCAGCAGCACCGTGCGGATCGGAACGTTGATTCCGACACCCAGGGTGTCGGTGCCGCAGACCACCTTCAGCAGGCCCTCTTGGGCCAGGCGCTCGACCAGCCGCCGATACTTCGGCAGCATTCCCGCGTGATGGACGCCGATACCGTGCCGGATCAGCCGCGACAGGGTCTTACCGAAACCCGTCGCGAACCGGAATCCACCGAGCGCCTGCGCGATCGCGTCCTTCTCCGCCTTCGACGCGAAGTTCACACTCGTCAGCGCCTGCGCCCGTTCCAGCGCCGCGGCCTGGGTGAAATGCACGACGTAGACCGGTGCCTGGCTGGTGGTCACCAGATCTTCCAGCGTCTCGGTGATCGGAGTACGGACATAGGAGAACAGCAGCGGCACCGGACGTTCGGAGCCGGTGACGATCGCGGTCGAGCGTCCGGTGCGGCGTTCCAGATCCCGGGCGAAATGGTCGACCTCGCCGAGTGTCGCCGACATCAGCAGGAACTGGGCGTTCGGTAGTTCGAGCAGCGGTACCTGCCAGGCCCAGCCGCGATCGGGGTCGGCGTAATAGTGGAATTCGTCCATCACCACCTGGCCGATATCGGCGTTCGCCCCTTCGCGCAGCGCGAGATTCGCGAGGATCTCGGCGGTGGCGCAGATGATCGGAGCGGTCGGATTCACCGCGGCGTCACCGGTCACCATGCCGACTTTGTCCGCGCCGAACACCTCGCACAGCGCGAAGAACTTCTCACTGACCAGGGCCTTGATCGGCGCGGTGTAGTAACTGCGCGCACCGCGATTGAGCGAGGCGAAGTGCGCGCCGACGGCCACCATCGACTTCCCGGATCCGGTGGGGGTGGCGAGGATGACGTTGGCGCCGGTCATCAACTCGAGCAGCGCTTCCTCCTGCGCCGGATACAACGTCAGTCCCTGCGCGGTGGTCCATTCGGCGAAGGTCTCGTACAGCCAGTCGGCATCCACATCGGGCACGGCACGGTCGGGAACCAGTTCGGACAGCTGCACGTGCGTTCACGTTACTGCCGAGCCCGCCGACCGTGCGCATCGCCCGGTGCGGGCGCGGTCCGCGCCGGGCGAAGGACACCCCACCCGGGGCGAACGACATCAGTCCCTGGGACCGTCGTCCCCCTCGCCGAAATCGCCCTGCTCGGCGAGGAAGCGCTCGAATTCGGCGCCGAGCTCCTCACCGGTCGGCAGATCGGCCTCACCTGCGAGCAGGCTCGACCGGCGCTCCTGGGCGGTGACGAAACTGTCGTACTGGCGCTCCAGCGCCTGCACCACCGTCTCCACTTCGGCATTGCCGGCGATGTGCTCGTTGACCTGCTCGCGGACCCGGGCCGCGGCATCGCCCAGCGCGGCCAGCGGAAGCTCCAGACCGGCATTGCCGGCGACGTTCTCCAGCAGCGTCTGAGCGGCCTCCGGATAGGCGGTCTGCGCCAGATAGTGCGGCACATGCACCGAGTAGCCGATGGATTCGTGCCCGTGCTGGCCCATGCGGTATTCCAGCAGGGACGAGGCGCTGCCCGGAACCTGCAATTCGCCGGGCCAGCGCTGGTGCTCACCGATCAGGTCCCGATCGTTGGCGTGCGCGGTGACGCCCAGCGGGCGGGTGTGCGGAATGGCCATCGGGATGGCACTCAGACCGATGCTGCGACGCACGCCGAGTTGCTCGGACAGCAGTCGCACCGCGGTGACGAACTTCTCCCAGCGCAGATCCGGTTCGATCCCGGCCAACAGCAGGAACGGGGTGCCGGCGGTATCGCGCAGCGCCCACAGGTTCAGCTCCGGATCGGCGTAGTCGGAGAAGTGGTCGGTCTTGAAGGTCATCAACGGGCGGCGCGAGCGGTAATCGAGTAGTTCGTCGACGTCGAAGGAGGCGACGAGTTCGGATTCGAGGCTTTCGCGCAAGTGGGTGGTCGCCAGTCGCACCGCATGACCCGCGTCGGTGAATCCCTCCAGGCCGTGCACCAGCACCGGACCCTCGCCGTCGGCCGAGGACAGCTGCGGAGCGGGGAACTCCAGCTCGTACATACTGCTCATTTGCCAAACTCCCTGGTCAAGCCCTATCCGCCTCAGTCGTTTTCGGTGGTGGTCCGGGGCCGGATTTCGACACGTCGCCACCTTCCAGGGTACGCGCGCGGCGTCGCGTACCCGTTGGTGTGCGGGTGCCGTCATCCAACGGAAACCGCCGGTCCACCGGGGGATGTAACCTCCGCAGAGTAGCGGTCGCGGACGATGCCCGGCGGAACTAGGCCATCGCAACGCGCTACCGGAGGAGACAACTCCGTCTCTTCGGGCGGTATTCCCCGGCGTCGCGGCGTGGCAGACCGTCGCCCGCGGCCTCGTCGGCCATAGTGAGGGAGTGAGCGTCACGGATCCGCCGGCCTCGCGGCCGCGCCGCGGGTTCGGCAGCACCCTCGCGTGCGCGGTGTCGAGTTGTCTGCTCGCCGCGTGCGGTTCGACGGTGTCCGGGCATCCGGTCGCCATCCAGCAGAGTTCGAGCATCCGCCACGTCGATGCCGATCTGGCGGCGCTGTTGCCCGCTCAGGATCGGTTTCCGAGTGGATATGTCACCGTCGTCCCGGCCGGTGACCGTGCGGCGGCCGCGGCCGCCGATCTGACCGCCATCCCACCGGGTGCTCGGATCGATCCGGCCGACTGTGCCCCGGAACCACCGGATCCGGGGCGGACCGCGGTCGTGGTCGGCACCGATGCCGACACCAGGGCCACCATCACCGTGGTCCTGACCCGCACCGATCAGCCGCTGTCCCGACTGGGAGAACAGCTTTCGCACTGCCCCACGGTGCATGCGCGCCACGGCGCCATCGATCGGACGATCCGGACCGAACTCCTGCCGCCACCGCCCGTCGACGCCGATGACACACTGGCCTACGGCCGCACCGTCACCGGCGCCCCGCCCGGTAGCGCCGCCGATCCGACCATGCGGGCACTGTCGGCGCAGGTCGGCGACGTACGCGTGGAAACTACGGCGATGAGCTTCGGCTCCGCACCGGTGGATACGGCAGGCCTGGACCAGGTGTTCACCGTGGCCGTTGCCGAGGCTCGCGGTCACTGAGCCTCCGGAGCGTGTGCGTCCCCGCCGCGACAGTAACAGCCGCGACCGACATCCGAACCAGGATGACGAGCGTGTCGGCGCTGCGATCCCCACCCTGCGCGACTGTCCCCAAGGCATATGAACGCCCAGTTCAGCGCCGTGAGGCCGCACGGCGGCAGGCGCAGGGTGGAGCCATGACCACACCGACGCCGTCGCCTCAGCCCCCTCGCCCCGATCGCCCGTGGCCGACCGGGGAGGTGTCCTCCCCGTCGATCCCGGTAGCCGCCCCACACCGGCGCGGCACGCGGTCCGGGGAGACCACCCGGACGCGCCCGCCCACCGGCTCTCACCTCGTCGAGCCGACACCGGATCCGGTCGCGGTGGCCGAACCGTCGGTGACGCTCGAAACCGGGGACGGGGCTGCGCCTTTCACCGAGTCCGAGGGTGGACCGGCCGCGTCGTCCGGCGCGCCGGGGCCGGTGCTCTCGGCATCGGGAGCCGGGGGTACACCGGGAGCCGGCCGGTTCGAATCTCGTCTGTGCACCGGGCGTTTCGGTGAACATCGCACACCGCGTGGAGTGGCCTCCGAGTCGGGCGATGGGGCCGTCCGCGCCGACGGCCCGGGGCAGTCGCCGTGCCGGCGCGATCGCCGCACCGCGGTGGCCGGCCGACCACCGGCCGAGAGCGGATGCCGAACCGGCGCGACGGCCGCGGGGCGAACGGTCGACGGATCGAGTGCGCGGGCTTGTGATTTCGGTTGCCGTGGTGCGGAATTCGATGCTCCCGGTGACGAGAGCCGTGAGCCGGAGGCGGCCGCGGCCGAGGTATTCGGTCCCGGTGCCCGGGATGAGCCGACGCCTTCGCGCGGGGCCGGTTCGGGCGGTGTCGAGACCGGATACGACGGAGGAGAGCGCGGTCGACCGGAGGCCGGCCGCGGCGATGCGGGGCGCAGCGGCGAGGGCGACCGGCCCGGCGAGCCGGGCGCCGGCTCGGCCGGACCGGTGCGCGGGAGCGAAGAATGCCGGACGGCAACGGCGTTGACGATGAGTGAGCCCGGGGAGTTCATCGCCGCCGTGCCCGCCCTACTCGGTTTCCGGCCGCAGCGTTCGCTGGTCGCGTGTCTGCTTCTGCGGTCGCAGCACGACGCGGGGGCGGTCTATCTCGGCGCGGTGGCCCGGCACGATCTGGATGTCGCGGGCTGCGGGGCGTGGGTGCGCCTGGCCGGGCAGCTGGCCGCGATCTGCGGCCAGGAACAAGCCGTGGGAGTTCTGGTCCTGATCGTCGACGATCGCGCCACCGCACCCCGCTCGGGGCGGGCGGGGCGCCGGACCGCGCGGCATCGTGATCTGATCCGCGCCCTGGACGGTGCGCTCCGTGCCGAGGATGTCCTGCTCACCGAGGCGTGGGCCGTCTCCGATATCGCCGCGGGCGCCCAGTGGTGGAGTGTGCTCGACGCCGAAAACCGGGGAACCCAATCGGATCCCGCGGCCTCGCCGATCGCGCTGGCGCAGGTACTCGACGGCCGCCCGATTCGGCGCTCGCGCGACGAACTGACCGCCGTCGTGGCCGAGGACACCGCACTGCGAGCCCGAATCGACGAGGTGCTCGAGGCGGCCGCCGACGCCGCCCGACGCCGCTTCCGGCAAGCGCTGCGCACCGGCACCCCCCGCGCCTACAGCCGGGCGGCCCTGGAGATGGTGTTGTGGCAGATCAGCACCGTCGAATCCGGAGACGACCTCGATCCGAGGGAACTCGCGGATCTGGCCGTCGCGGTCCGCGACACCGCGGTTCGCGATGCTCTGTTCGCGGTCGCCCTCACCGCGCATGCCGCGGCTGCGGAGTCGCTGTGGGCCCGGGCCTGCCGCGGCCTCACCGGACCGGATCGTGCCGAACTGGCCACCTTGTTCGGCTACAGCGCCTACACCCGTGGTGACGGTCCGCTGGCGGGGGTGGCGTTCGAGGCCGCCCTGCACGCCGATCCGGCCCATCGCATCGCGCAACTGCTCGACGCGGCGCTGCGCACCGGAATGCGACCTGGTGACGTGCGAAAACTCGCCGTGAGCGGCCGCGGCACGGCCGCCGGGCTGGGCGTCGACCTCAGTGTCACCGAGCCGTACGAACCGCCGGCCGATACGGCGGGGCGATGATCACCGCCACCCGGGCATACCGGGTATCCCGGCTAGCGGGCGCTGTGCGCGTGGTCACCGAGCGACACCAGGAAATCCCAAGCGTCGGAGACGATTTCGTCGAGATCGTTGTGCTCGGGCTGCCAGCCGAGTTCCTCGATAGCCTTGGCGCTCGACGCGACCAGTACCGCCGGATCGCCCGCGCGGCGCGGGGCGTCCGCCGCGGGAATCGGCCGGCCGACGACGCGCTCGCAAGCCGAGATCACCTCGCGTACCGAGAAACCCGTGCCGCTGCCGAGATTGAAGATCCGATGCTCACCGGGGCGCGACTGCGCCAGAGCGAGTACGTGGGCACGGGCGAGGTCCCGGATGTGGATGTAGTCGCGGATCGCGGTGCCGTCCGGCGTCGGATAGTCGGTACCGAAAACCGAGATCGAATCCCGATGTCCCAGCGCGGTTTGCAGGACCAGCGGGATGAGATGTGTTTCGACCACCCGGTTCTCGCCCAGCCCGCCGTAGGCTCCGGCGACGTTGAAATACCGCAGGCTCGTCGCGGCCAGCCCGTGCGCCTTGGCGTACGAGGTGATCGCGTGGTCGATCGCCAGCTTCGACGCACCGTAGGGGTTGGTGGGCCGCGCCGGCGCGGATTCGAGAATGGGGACCTGCTCGGGTTCGCCGTAGACCGCGGCGGTCGAGGAGAACACCAGCCGCGCAGTGCCGGCGCGGCGAAGCGCCTCCAGCAAGGCCAGGGTCTTCACCACATTGCCGTGCCAGTACTTCTCCGGCTGCTGCACCGATTCGCCGACCAGCGACTGCGCCGCGAAATGGAGCACACCGTCGAAGGATTCGGACTCGATCAGTTCCACCCCGACGGTCGCGATATCGCCGTCGACGAACTTCGCACCGGCCGGGACGCCCGCGGCGTTACCGGTGGACAGATCGTCGACCACGACGACCTCGTGGCCGTCCTGAATCAGGACCTGAGCGCAGACGCCGCCGACATATCCGGCTCCGCCGGTCACCAGAAGTTTCATTCCTCAGACCAGCCTCACCTGGACCGCGTGGGCCAGTTCGTCGGACAGTTCGAAGCCTTCGTGACCGGGCACGGAGATGATCACCAGCCCCGGCTTGGTCTCCACCGTGACACGCGCATCGGGCACCACTCCGGCTTCGCGCAGCTGGCCGATGATGTCGGGATCGGACTGGATATGTTCCGACAGCCGCCGCACGACCACCGCCGACACCTGTCCGGCGGGCAGGTCGGAGAGCCGGACCAGCGTCTCCTCACCGGAGTTGGGGAAGTTGACGCCGAGCTCGTCCAGGCCGGGGATGGGGTTGCCGTACGGGGAGGTGGTGGGGTGGTTGAGGACCTCGAGCAGGCGCAACTCGACCTCCTCGCTCATCACGTGCTCCCAGCGACAGGCCTCGGCGTGCACGTTCTGCCAGTCCAGTCCGATCACGTCGACGAGCAACCGTTCCGCCAAGCGGTGCTTGCGCATGACCGCCACCGCCATCGCGCGGCCCTTGTCGGTGAGTTCGAGGTGCCGGTCGCCCGCGACCATCAGCAGACCGTCACGCTCCATCCGCGCGACCGTCTGGCTCACCGTCGGGCCGCTCTGCTCGAGTCGTTCGGCGATACGTGCGCGCAACGGCACGACGCCCTCCTCCTCGAGGTCGTAGATGGTACGGAGATACATCTCCGTGGTGTCGACCAGATCCTTCACCTGTTACCCCTTCGTCGGCACGAATTCTACCCACGCCCGGCTGCACAATCGGGCGTCAGCATATTTCGCGGGTCCAGCACCAACCACACCGATGCCCATGCGCGCGACCGGCCGCGCGCCGGCGACAGGCACACCCGGTGTCACTGTGCATTTCTACTGCATCACAACGACAACGCCGGGCGTCTGCTTCCCGTGTCCACCCGGGTGCGAGCAACGCCACGGCGACCGGCCGTGGTGGGCTAGCGTGACGATATGGCAGATGACGCCACCGTGGTGTGGACGGACCGATTTCTGGACTACACCTGGACTCCGGAACATCCGATGAAACCGGCACGGCTCCGATTCACGATGGAGCTGGCTCGCGGCCTGGGAGTGCTCGAAGGTGTCGAAACTCTCGCCCCGGAGGCGGCCGGCGAGGGTGAGCTGCTGCGCATTCACACCGCGGCCTACCTCGAAGCCGTTCGGCACGCCACCCCGGCACCACCCGGAATCACACCGCCCGCCGCGCCGCCGCACGGTCTGGGCTCGATGGACAATCCGATCTTTCCGCAGATGCACGAGGCGGCTTCGGTGATCGTCGGCGGAACCCTCGCCGCCGCCGGGGAAATCGCGGCTGGGCGTACTCGCCGGGCGGTGAGCATCGGCGGCGGGATGCATCACGCGATGCCGGACGCGGCATCCGGGTTCTGCGTCTACAACGATGTGGCGGTGGCCATTTCATGGCTGCTCGACAACGGGTTCGACCGCATCGCCTATGTCGATGTCGACGTGCATCACGGCGACGGTGTACAGCGGGCGTTCTACGGCGACCCCCGGGTGCTGACGATCTCGATGCACCAGCACCCGGCGACACTGTGGCCCAATACGGGATGGCCGGAGGAGATCGGCGCCGGCGCCGGCGAGGGCACCGCGATCAATCTCGCCGTCCTGCCCGGCACCCGGGATGCCCAGTGGCTGCGCGGATTCCATGCCGTGGTGCCCGGGGCGCTGGCCGCGTTCCGACCGCAGCTGGTGGTGAGTCAGTGCGGGGTAGACAGCCACCGCGAGGACCCGCTCGCCGATCTGGAACTCACCGTCGACGGTCAGCGCACCGCGTTCCGGGCGATGCGCGAACTCGCCGACCGCTACGCCGAGGGCCGCTGGCTCGCCGTCGGGGGCGGCGGTTACGGGCTGGTGCGCGTCGTCCCGAGAGCATGGACCCATCTGCTGGCCATCGCACTCGATCGCGATATCGATCCGGCGACCGAGACACCCGAACAGTGGCGCGAGCAGGTCCGCGCCTACGCCCCGACCGTGCCGGCGCCGACCACCATGGGCGACGGCGGCGATACCACCTTCACCCGGTGGGAGGGACCCGGCGGCGCTCTCGACACCGGCGACTCCCACGCCGACCGCGCGCAGCGCGCGATCGATACCTCGGTACTGGCCACTCGCCGCGCCACCTACGGATTGCTGGGCCTGGACCCGGAGGACCCCCGTGACTGAACCATCCGCTACTCCGCCGGCCGCCGACGCCACGCCGGCCGATCCACCGCCACCGCCGCAACATTGGTTCGCCGATGTGCTCGCCGCCGACGGAGGTGTGGTCCGGCTGCGGCCGATCACACCCGACGACGCGGAGCCGATGCAGCGGTTCCACGCGGCACTGTCGGACCGGACCCGCTACCTGCGCTATTTCGGTCCCTACCCGCGGATGACGCCGAAGGATCTCTACCGCACCACGCATGTGGACTATCGCGACCGCGTGGGCTTGGTCGTCGAACTCGGGTCGGCGATCATCGCGGTCGGCCGGTATGAACTGCTGAGTGATCGGGAAGGCCCGCGCGCGGCGGAGGTGGCCTTCGTGGTCGCCGACGAACATCAGGGACGGGGGCTGGGCTCGATTCTGCTCGAGCACCTGGCGGGTGCGGCCGCCGAGAACGATATCGAGACCTTCGTCGCCGAGGTCCTCGCCGAGAACCACACCATGGTGACGGTGTTCCGGGAGGCGGGATACCAGGTGCAGCGCAGCCGCGACGGCTCGGTACTGCATCTGGAATTCGCCATCGACCCCACCGAAGCGCTGCTGTCGGTGCGGGATTCGCGCGAGCGGGCCTCGGAGGCGCGCAGCGTCGGTAACCTGCTGGCGCCCCGGTCGATCGCCGTCATCGGCGCCACTCCGGCAGCCGGGCGGGTCGGCGGCGCGGTGCTGGCCAATCTGCTGTCGGGGGTGTTCCAGGGGCCGGTGTATCCGGTGAACCCGAATCGCGCCTCGGTGCGCGGCGTCCGGGCGTATCCGACGGTCCACGACATTCCGGACGAACTCGATCTGGCCGTGATCGCGGTCCCCGCCGAGGAGATCAAATCGGTCCTCGACGACTGTATGGCCAAGGGGGTCAAGGGCCTGGTGGTCCTCACGGCGGGCTTCTCCGAGACCGGGCCGGCCGGTTTCGGGGCCGAACGTGATCTGGTCGACGCCGCCCGCGGGCACGGGATGCGGGTGGTCGGGCCCAGCGCCCTGGGTATCGCCAACACCGACCCGGCGGTATCGCTGAACGCGACTCTGGCGCCCGTGCTGCCCGGCCGGGGCAGGGTCGGATTCTTCTGTCAGTCCGGGCCGCTGGGCGCGGCCATCCTGGCCGAGGCCGCGGCGCGGAAGCTGGGACTGTCGACCTTCGTCTCGGCCGGCAACCGCGCGGACGTGTCGGGCAACGACCTGTTGCAGTACTGGGATACCGACCCCGACACCGATGTCGTCCTGCTGTATCTGGAGACCTTCGGCAATCCGCGCAAGTTCTCCCGGATCGCCCGGCGGGTGGCGCGCGGGAAGCCGGTGGTGGCGGTGAGCAGCGGCCGCAACGCCGCCAACGTGCCGGTCAGCGGATTGGAGCGCTCGGTCGAACGTGATCTGTTCGCCCAGGCCGGGATCGTGCAGGTCGACACGATCGCCGAACTGTTCGACTGCGCCATGCTGCTGGCATATCAGCCGCTGCCGGACGGGCCGCGGCTGGCGGTCATCGGCAACAGCGCCGCTCTGGGCTGGCTGGCGGTGGACGCGGCGCGCGGGGAGGGGTTGCGGGTCGGTGAGCCGACCGACCTGGGCCCGCAGGCCGAACCCGCCGACTACCTCGGCGCGGTGGCGAACGCGATGGCTTCCGCCGAGGTCGACGCGGTGATCGTCATCTTCGCCCCGCCGGTGCCGGTGGCGGTGACGGCGTTCGCCGAGGCCATCCGGGCCGGTGCGCAGGACGGCACCAAACCGGTGCTCACCACCTTCGTCGCCGATCACGGTATGCCCAATCTGCTGACCGTGCGCGGGGCGAGGGGAGTCGTCGACCGCGGTTCGATCCCGTCGTATCCGGATCCGGAGCGGGCGGCGCGGGCGCTGGCGCGGGTCCGGCGCTATGCCGCCTGGCGGACCCGCCCCGCGTCACTGGTGGTGCGGCCCGCCGGACTCGAGGTCGCGCGGGCGCGAGAGCTGGTGGGGCGATGGATGATTCGTTGTCCGGAGGGGGAGTGGCTGGGTGATCTGGAAGCCGTCGAGCTGCTGGCCTGCTACGGGATCCGGGTGGTGGAGTTCCGCGAGGCCCGCGACCCCGAATCCGCCGTCGCGGCAGCCGCCGAACTGGGATATCCGGTGGCCGCCAAGGCCACCGGCGAATTGTGGCGTAACCGTCCCGACTTCATCGGTGTGCGCCTCGACCTGTGGCGCGATACCGCGGTCCGGCGCGCGTACACGGATCTGGCCGAGCTCACCGGCAACGAGGTGGTCCACATCCAGAAGATGGCGACCAAGGGCGTGGGATGTGTCCTGCGCGTCCAGGACGATCCTTCCTTCGGCTCGGTGATCGGATTCGGTTTGTCGGGCACGATCATCGATCTGCTCGGCGATCGCGCCTACCGGGCCCTGCCGCTGACCGAGGCCGAGGCCGCCGAATTGATCGAGGCGCCGCGTGCCGCCCCGCTGCTCGACGGCCAGGCCGGTGCGGGTCGCACCATCGGCGAACCGGTGGACAAGGCGGCGCTGGCCGCGCTGGCCCAGCGTATTTCGGCGCTGTGCGACGATCTGCCCGAGGTTCGGGAATTGGCGGTGGAGCCGGTGCTGGCCTCGCCCGAGGGCGCGGCGATTCTGTACGCGCGGGTGCGCATCGGGCCGGAACCGAGCAGATTCGACAACGGTCCGCGCCGCCTGGTGTGAGACCGGTGGCGGCCCGCCGTGACGGGCGCCACCACGGGTCGGGCGCGACGATGGTCGATACTGGCCTTATGCGCGAAGATCAGATCGAGAGCGCTACGGCGCCCCTGCGGGACGATATCCGGTTTCTCGGCGCGATCTTGGGTGAGACGATTCGCGATCACGAAGGCCCCGAGGTGTTCGATCTGGTCGAACGCGTGCGGGTCGAGGCTTTCCGGGTCCGGCGCTCCGAGGTCGAACGCAGTGCCGTCGCGGAGATGCTGCGCGATACCGACCTGCGGGTCGCGATCCCGCTGATCCGGGCCTTCAGCCACTTTCTGCTGCTGGCCAATCTCGCCGAGGATCTGCAACGCGACCGCCGGCGAGCGGTCCACGTGGCCGCGGGGGAGCCGCCACAGGAATCGAGTCTCGCGGCCACCTACCGTGCCCTCGACCGGGCGGGTATCGACGGTGCGGTCGTGGCCGAGGTACTCGAGGACGCGCTG
This sequence comes from Nocardia spumae, assembly GCF_020733635.1. Lineage (NCBI taxonomy): Bacteria > Bacillati > Actinomycetota > Actinomycetes > Mycobacteriales > Nocardiaceae > Nocardia > Nocardia spumae. Next base: position 2,643,234 of record NZ_JAJFZL010000001.1, read on the forward strand.
GTGTCCCCGGTGATCACCGCCCATCCCACCGAGACCCGCCGCCGGACCGTCTTCGACGTCCAATCCCGGATCACCGAGCTGATGCGCCGCCGGGCCCGCTACCGGGACGACGAACCCGAGTACGCGGCGATCGACCACGACATCCGCCGCCAGATCCTGACCCTCTGGCGTACGGCGTTGATCCGGCTGGCGCGGTTGCGCATCTCCGACGAGATCGAGGTCGGCCTGCGGTACTACGAACTGACCCTGCTCGAGATCATTCCGCGGATCAATGCCGAGGTGCGCACCGCACTGCGCGAGCTCTGGCCCGGATACGAGCTGCTCGGCCGTCCGATCCTGCGACCCGGATCGTGGATCGGCGGCGATCGCGACGGCAATCCCAACGTCACCGCCGAGGTGGTGGAGCGTGCCACCCAACGGGCGGCCACGGTGATCCTCGGTCACTATCTCGAAGAGCTTGTCGCACTGGAGAAATCACTGTCCCAGTCGGCCCGGCTGGTCGAGATCACGCCGGAGCTCGCCCGGCTGGCCGGTGCCGCCGGTGACGATTCGGCCCAGCGCGCCGACGAACCCTATCGGCGCGCGATCCGGGGAATCCGATTGCGCACAGCGGCCACCGCACGGCGCGCGCTGGGATCGGCCACCGAACTGCCGTCGGTCTTCGAACTGTCCGGCGAACAGATCGACCGCGTCGCCGCCTACGACGATCCGGCGCAGCTGCTCGAGGAACTGACCATCGTCGACACGTCGATGCGCGCCTCCGGTGACGGCCTGCTGGCCGACGATCGGCTGGCGGCGCTGCGCGGCGCGGTGGAGACCTTCGGATTCCACCTGCAGGGCCTGGACATGCGCCAGAACTCGGAGGTGCACGAACAGGTCGTGGCCGAACTGCTGGCCTGGGCGGGGGTGCATCCGGACTACGGGAGTCTGCCCGAGGCCGAGCGGGTCGACCTGCTGGCGAGCGAGTTGAGCACACGGCGCCCCTTACTGGGCCCGCGGGCGCGCCTGAGTGAACTCGCGACCAAGGAGCTCGGTGTGGTTCGTGCCGCCCGCGTCGCGCTGGACGCGCTGGGCCCCGACACCGTGCCCAACTACATCATCAGCATGTGCACCTCGGTCAGCGACATGCTCGAGGCTGCCTTGCTGCTCAAGGAGGCCGGGATCCTGGATCCGGGCGATGAACAGACCCCGCCCCGCTGCACGGTCGGAGTGGTTCCGCTGTTCGAGACCATCGATGATCTGCGCGGCGGCGCCGCGACGTTGGCCGCGGCGTTGGAGGTGCCGGTCTATCGGCGCCTGGTCGCCGCCCGCGCGATGGCGCAGGAGGTGATGCTCGGCTACTCCGACTCGAACAAGGACGGCGGATATCTGGCCGCGAACTGGGCGCTGTATCGGGCGGAACTGGATCTGGTCGAGACCGCGCGCAAGACCGGAATTCGCCTGCGACTGTTCCACGGTCGCGGCGGGACCGTCGGACGTGGCGGCGGCCGTAGTTACGACGCCATCCTCGCCCAGCCCGCCGGCGCGGTACGAGGTTCGCTGCGGCTGACCGAGCAGGGTGAGGTGATCTCCACCAAGTACGCCGAATCCGGTTCGGCGCACCGCAATCTGGAATCGCTGGTGGCGGGCACTCTGGAATCGTCGCTCCTGGATGTGGAGGGTTTGGGCTCCGGCGCCGAGGCGGCCTACGAGGTCTTCGAGGAACTCGCGGACGCCGCGCGCCGGGCGTATGCGCGGCTGGTGCACGAAACCCCGGGGTTCGTCGACTATTTCCGCTCCTCGACCCCGATCGCGGAGGTCGCCGACCTGAACCTCGGCAGCCGCCCGGCCTCGCGCAAACCCACCAATTCGGTATCGGATCTGCGCGCGATCCCGTGGGTCATGGCATGGAGCCAGGCTCGGGTCATGTTGCCGGGCTGGTACGGCACCGGCAGCGCGATCCAGGAGTGGGCGGGTTCGGACGAGGAGCGCTGGCAGACGCTGCGCGAGCTGTATCGGCGCTGGCCCTTCTTCCGCACGGTGATGTCGAATCTGGCGCAGGTGATGGCCAAGGCGGATATGGACATCGCCGCCAGCTACGCCGAACTCGTGGAGGATCCGTCGTTGCGCGCCACCATCTTCGGGATGATCCGCGCGGAGTTCGATCGCACCGTCGACGCGCATGCCGCGATCACCGGCAGTGATCAGCTGCTGTCGGACAATCCGGCGCTGGCCGAATCCATCCGTAACCGGTTCCCGTATCTGGAGCCGCTGAACCAGATGCAGGTGGATCTGCTGCGTCGCCGCCGTGCGGGCGACGATTCGGAACTGGTGGAACGCGGCATTCTGCTCACCATGAACGGCCTCGCCACCGCGCTGCGCAATTCCGGGTAGGGCCTGGAGATACGGCACGCCGGCCGACGGGTGCGCCCTGGAGGGGGGATGGGCACACCGGCATCGGCCGGCGCAACGGAGGTGACCGCGAAATCCGGTCACCGAGGTGGTGCTGGGCCGGATTCCGGGCGGCCCAGCGTCTGTGTGACCTAGCTGGCGTACGCGCGCAGGCGGTCGGCCCGCTCGCCCTTACGCAGCTTGGCCATGACTTCGCGCTCGATCTGGCGCACGCGCTCACGCGAGAGACCGAACAGTTTGCCGATCTGGTCGAGAGTGCGGGGCTGGCCGTCGTCGAGTCCGAAGCGCAGGCGGATGACCTGCTGTTCGCGCTCGTCCAGCGTGGCCAGCACGCTGCGCACATCGCGGTGCATGAGGCCGGCGATGACGGCGCTCTCGGCCGAGGTCGCCTCCGAATCCTCGATGAAGTCGCCCAGCGGGGCTTCCTCGTCGTTGCCGACCGGCATATCCAGGCTTACCGGATCGCGGCTGTGGTCGAGCAGATCGGCGATCTTCTCCACCGGGATGCCCGATTCCGCCGACAGTTCCTCGTCGCTGGCCTCGCGGCCGAGCTGCTGATGCAGTTCGCGCTTGATCCGGGCCAGCTTGTTGACCTGTTCGACCAGATGCACGGGCAGCCGGATGGTACGGCTCTGATCGGCCATACCGCGGGTGATGGCCTGCCGGATCCACCAGGTGGCGTAGGTGGAGAACTTGAAGCCCTTGGCGTAGTCGAACTTCTCCATCGCGCGGATCAGACCCAGGTTGCCCTCCTGGATCAGGTCCAGCAGCGGCATGCCGCGACCGGTGTAGCGCTTGGCCAGCGAGACGACCAGGCGGAGATTGGCTTCGAGCAGATGCTGGCGAGCGGCCTGGCCGTCGCGGACCAGAATCGCCAGGTCGCGCTTACGAGTGGCGGACAGCCGCTTTCCGGTCTCCAACAGGTTCTGGGCATAGAGGCCCGCCTCGATGCGCTTGGCCAACTCGACCTCGTCGGCGGCCGTGAGCAGCGCGGTCTTGCCGATCCCGTTCAGGTACACGCGTACCAGGTCGGCGGCGGGGCTCTGGGCGTCGAGGTCGGAATCGATGGCGCGCACTCGGGTGGTGGCGGGGCTTGTCATGACTTGCCTCCTGTCGGTGGTGTCTCACTCCGATCAACGGACCCGACACTGGGAAAGTTCCCCGCCACGAGGCCGATAAACCGTTCTGAGCTGCGGGTTTCGCAGCCACCGTCTGAGAAGTTCCTAAGAACGGAACTCGGGTCCGCCGCCGCCCTCGCCGATGGCGCGGGGACGTCGGTTCCCGGGCCGTCGGTCAGGGTGCGGTGGTGTCCGTGCGGTCGGCGAGCTCGTCCGGCGTGATCAGGCCGTGTCGCACCAGCCCGGTGATCGCCGAGAGAGCCTCGGAACGGAATTGTGGTGTGGCGGGAGTGCCGGTGTGGCCGACTGCGAGCAGTTCGACCAGCTCTTCCAACGGCAGCCCGTCCGGTCGCATTCCCGCGAGCAGCGCGGCGAGGGTGTCGTCGATCTCGTGCTGCCAGCGAGGTCCGTCACCGCGATGCAGCCGCACCACACGTTCGCGCCACCCCTCGGGCCCGGGCAGCAGGACACGTTCGAGAGCCGTGGCCGCCTCGACGGTGAAACGCGCACGCCAGGCCACGTCGTTGTCGGCGATCACCGAGCGCAGCCAGGCCGAGCGCCGGAAGTAGGCCGGAGCCTCCGAACCGAGCGGGTCGTCGAAGCCGTGGGTCAGATCCTCGGCGAGTACTTCGGTCGGTCCGTCGACGGCGCGCAGATAGACGAATCCGAATCCGATGCCCTCCACACCGGCGGCGTCGAAAGCGGCCAGCCACTGCTCGGCGCGACGCTGCGCCTCGGGGTCGCGGGGATCGAGCCCGGCATCGCGCAGCCACGTGCCCACGTACAGGGCGGGGTCGGCGATATCGCGCTGGACGATCCACGCGTCCACGCCGTGATCGGGCAGCCAGCCCGCCACCCGGGTCCGCCAGTCCTCGTCACCGGTGTGGATCCAGGACGCGAGCATGGCGGCCGTGCCACCCGGATTCAGCAGCTCCGGCGCCTGCGACACGACCAGTTCGCTGGCGCCGTCGAGGGCCAGGCCCGAATCCCGGTAGGTGTGCTCGATCCGGGCGGGGCCGACCACGAACGGCGGATTGGCCACCACCTGATCGAAGCGGCGGCCCGCCACCGGCTCGAACCAGGAGCCCTGGGCGAATTCGATGTCGAGTTCGTTGAGCGCGGCGGTCGCATCGGCCAGCCACAGCGCCCGGCGGCTGACATCGGTTCCGGTCACCGTTCGCGCATAACCTGCCGCGTGCACCGCCTGCACGCCGCAGCCGGTGCCCAGATCCAGGACCGAGCCGACCGGATCGGTGGGGGTGGCGCGCAGCAGCGACAGTGATGCCTGTCCGACCCCCAGGACGTGGTCGGCGCTCAGCGTGCGCCGCCGCATCGAATCGTCGAGGTCCGACAGCACCCACCGGGTGCCCTTGCCCAGGTCCAGCGGCCGCAGATCCAGCGCGGTCCGGATCAGGTCACCGTCGCGTTCGAACAGGCCCGCGGCCACCGCCCGGTCGATATCCAGCGGTGCGAGGGCCGCGGCCACTTCCGCCTCCGGCAGCGGGTCGCCGAGCAGCAGGAGCCGGACCAGTACGCCCAGTTCACCGGCCGCACGTGCGGCGCGGCGCACCGGAACGGGCTCCGACCGGCCGAGGGCGGCGTGCGCGTCGGCGCCGAGAGCGTCGAGCACCGTATCGGCGTCGTAGCGCGCCCGGATCAGCGCGGTCCGCAGTGCGGGCGCGAGGGCGGTGAGCAGGGAGGCGGTCGTCGGATCGGCAGGCACGGGAGCACTCTGCCATCGCGGGTTCGCGTGGCCGTACCTGGGGCGCGGCGAGTCGCCCCGATCCGCTCAGCCGTCGATCGGCCGGTGTGGCCGGGATTCGATCGCTGTCGTCGCCCGCCGGCCGTCCCAGCGGCTGGGCTCGTCCTTACTGCGCGGCGGCCGGTCGTTGGCGATGAGTACCGCGATCCACGGCAGGGGGATGGAGACGCCGATGATCGCCAGCGAGATCAGCGCATTGCTCCAGAGCCCGTAGGCCGCCGCCGCCAGGACCAGGCACGGAATGCGGAAACCCATCAGAATCGAGTACCGCTTCACGCGGGCGCGATGCTGCTGTTCCAGCGACGGAGCAGCCTCCGTGATCAACGCCGGATGTTTGTCCTCACCAGGGAAGTATCCGGCCGAGGGGCGGACGGGCCGGGGTATCGACCCGGCCGGGCGCTGTTCGAAGGTGGGGCCGGCCGCCGACGCTGCGGTTCCGGTGCCCGATGCCGCCTCCTCGTGGGCCGCCTGCTCGAATTCGGTCGCGTCCGACCGCGCGTCACCACTGTCCGAACCGACCCGGCCGGGGCCCGACGTCCGGGACTCGGGCGGAGGGTCGGAAGGGTCGTGGTCACGCTGCATACCTCGAGTCTTCCACTCCCCATGATCGAATGCACATGTGCCCGCCCCTCGGCCCAACGGTCGGAGGCGATGTTCGCGACACCTGCCGACCGGTCGTTCGCGACGATGGCAGAATCGATCAGGTGAGCACCGACACCCTGGTACGTCCGGATACGACCACCGACGAGTCGACCGACAACGACACACCCAAAGTCTTCCACTACGTGAAGAAGGACAAGATCGCCGAGAGCGCCGTCATGGGCACCCACGTGGTGGCCCTGTGCGGTGAGGTCTTCCCGGTGACCCGGTCGGCCAAGCCCGGTTCGCCGGTCTGCCCGGACTGCAAGCGCATCTACGAAATGATGAAGAAGGACTAGGTCCTTTCGCCGGTCGAGCATTCCCGACCTGCTGAATCCGGTCCGCGGGGCGCCCGTGTGGGGCCGCGGTTCGGCAGCGGCTACGTGGCCTCGATATCGATTCGCGGCGGTTCCACATCCGGCGCGGGTGTCGTCGTGATCTCCCGCGCTGACATCCCGCGCAACGCCCGCAACCGGGGCAGGGGCTCGCGGAAATCATCCACTTCGGAACCGATTTCCGATCGCGATTGTTCGGCTGTGCCGTCGACGTTGTCCCGGGCCTGCCGGACCGCGTTCCTGGTTGATCGCATTGCGCCGGGCAGTCGTTCCGGGCCCGGAATTACCAGCGCCGCCACGAGCAGAATCATGAATTCAGGCCGGCCGATACCATCGACTACTCCGACCGGCTGCGGCCGGATCCCGTACTGGGCGTGAACAAATGGAAGACCTTCTTCACCGAGGAGCTGCCGCCGCCGCTGCATTCCATCGGGTCGAACGCGCTGACCGGACTGTCGATGTCGGGGACCTCGGTGCTCCAGTCGGCCGAGGCCGCGCCCGGTCCGTGGAAATCCGTCGCCGCCTACAGTGGGTGCGCCCTATTGGGAAGCGGCGCTGCACGATTCGTGGCCACTGCTGGCCCGGGGCATGGGGTTGGCGGGGTATTGAGGTGGCGCCCGCCGGTCCGGACTCCCGTTAGTGGTGATACCCGGTCGGATCATCACTCTAATCTGGAACGATGGCTGCCTCGGCGACTCCGTGGTCGAAAGGGACTGTGTCACAACCTGTCACGTGGTCCGAGAGCGCACAACCCGACGAGGGTGCGCGCGCGCCCGCCGGCGGCGGGTGGCGGGTCCGTCCGGTGGTATCGCCCGTCGTGCAGATGGTGGGCTTCATCGGTTTCGGGGTGGTCGCCGTGCTGCTGGTGGCCTTGCTGCAAGGGGTCTCGTGGACGGATACGCCGGCCGGCGGTGCCCGGGTCGCCACCGCGGGGGCCGAGAAGGCTCAGGAACCGGCGGTTCGAACCGGTGGCGGGGGTATCGCCATCGGGCCGGTCCTCGACAACGACGGCAGCACACTGCGCGTACGTGATCTGACCGGGCGGACGACAACGGTGCGCACGGATGCCTCGACCTCGGTGATCGTCTTCCCGGGGTCGAAGGTGGCCGACGTGGGCCCGGGGTCGATGGTGGTGGCCTACGGCGACGAGCAGGCCGACGGCTCGCTGTATTCGAGTCTTGTCATGGGTTTGTCCCTGGGGGGCCGATAAGCGCGTACTTCCCAGCACTGGTAGTAGTAAATCGGTCATTTCGCCCACTCGCATCTACGCTCGGGCAATGGCACAGCCCACCCGTCGGGGGTCGAGCGATGCCTCGCCCGGCCGACCCGACTCGCAGCTCCCGCAGGCACCGATATTCCCCTGGTCCGATCTGATTCCGCGACCGGACAGACTGCGGCGGTCCTGGGGCGCCTGGTGTGCCGTGGTCGGCGGTGTCGTGACACTGGTGCTGCTGTTCCGGCCGTGGGCGTCGGCGACCGGCCCGGACGGCTACGCCAAATCCAACGCGTTCGGCCGGATCCAGGCCAGCACCGCGTATCTGGGTGCGTGGTCGCAGCAGCAGCACGGCATCGCCCGGATCAACGGCGTCTGGGCCATTCTGGCCGCGACCGCCCTCGTCGCCATGTGCGTCGTCGCGCTCGTGAGCATCGGCCTGCGGACCGAGCTCGCGGCGCGATGCACGGCGATCTGCGCGGTGGTCGCCGCCGTTCTGGTCCTGATCACGCTGGTGTACATCAACGCCAAGGCGCCCGAACTCAAGGCCATGACCGCTCGGCGCACCGATATGGGCGGGCAGATCGGTTCGTTCATGGCTTGGGCCTTCGGCAACGGATCGCTCGTGATCCCGGGCATCAAGCGCAGCAGCTACTCCAGTGCGGGACTGACCCCGTGGGGCATGGTGGCCTGCGTCGTGTCCCTGATCTCGGCCGTCGCCGTCGTCGTGCAGTGGGCACTCGATCACCCGGTGGGGCGGATCCACCTGCGATGGCGATCCCCGATCGTCGCCGGGCGCACATCGGCCGAACCGAAGGTCGCCGATCCGCCGACGTCCTCGGACCGGCCGGAGGCCGAGGGGCCCTCGGCATAGCCCTCCGGGCTCGAACTCTCGGAGCCGGGTTGGGCCCATGGCAGATCCGTTGGCGGTCCGGCCTCGGATCCCGAACCCTCGGCGGTGTCGTCCGCAACGCCCGCCACCCGGTGCCGGCGCCGTGCCCACCACTGTTTGAGCTGTTCGAAGCGGGTGGCGCGAGCCGGCCAGAATTCCTGCACGGTGGCGTTGAACTCCGCTCCCAGAATGACCGCGAAGGCCAAGAAGAAAGTGAAGAGCAGAAAGGCGATCGGAGTCGCCAGGGCGCCGTAACTGATACCGGCGCGCGCTGCCCAGGTCAGATAGCGCCGCAGGATATCGCTGGCGGTCATGAAGAAGATCACCGCGATCAGCGCGCCGCCGAAGAGCCGATGCCAGGGCAGCGACCGGTGCAGTGCCAGCTTGTACAGCCAGGTGAGCCCGATAACGAGCAGCAGGCCGGCGCCGGGGTAGTAGAAGTTGTCGAGCAGGTGCAGTCCCAGCTCGCGCCAGCCCTCCGGTAGCGCCCGGCCGATCAGCGTCGGCCCCAGCGCCACCAACGGAAGCACGAAGACAGCCGCCACGAGGAACAGCAGATACAGCCCGAGCGCGAAGATGCGCTGCCACACCGGATGGCGGGCATCGGCCTGGCCGTGGGCGGCGACGATGGCATCGACGAAGGTCGCCATGGCGGAGGAGCCGGCCCACAGCGAGAGCACGAACCCCACCGACACCACGGCGCCACGTCCGCGTTGCAGGACGTCGCGCACGGTCGGCGCGATCATCTCGTCGACCACGTTCGCGCTGAAGAGGTTGCGGCTGAAGCTGATGATCTTGCCCTCGACGATGTGCACGGTATCGGGCCCGAACCAACCGCCGATATATCCGATACTGCCCAGCAGGCCCAGGAGCAGCGGCGCCAGCGACAGCGTCTGCCAGAACGCCGCGGCCGCCGACTTGGCGAAGATCGAGTCGCCCCACGCCTTCACCGCCACCCGCACGATCACCTGCCACAACACCCGGATCGCGGCCATGGCTCGATCGCCCAGCCGCCGCAGAGGGCGGGCCGCGCGGTGGAGCGAATTCGGCCGGTTGTCGGACATCGTGAGTACAGCATTGCCCACGCGCGGCGCGACGGCAGCAACAGGTGACGAACGTGTCGGAAGTGTTCTACGGCACATGCCCCCGGTGATCTGCGAGGTGAGTCGCGGTCCGGGCCGATGTTCACCGGATCAGCTGGTGTCGAATTGGCTAGGTGTCGGTGATGGTCGCTAACCTCTCTGGAGTGACTTCGGGTGGTGGCGGTTCGTTACGAGCATGGCAGCGCAGGGCACTCACCAGATATCTGACGACCAAACCGCGGGACTTCCTGGCCGTGGCCACGCCCGGTGCGGGTAAGACCACCTTCGCGTTGCGGTTGGCGACCGAGCTGCTCACCGATCGCACCGTCGACCAGATCACGGTGGTGGCGCCCACCGAACACCTCAAGCATCAGTGGTCGGCGGCCGCGGCGCGCCTGGGTATCGCGCTGGATTCGAACTTCTCCAACAGCACCGGCGGTACCTCCGGCGACTTCCACGGTGTCGTGGTCACCTACGCGCAGGTGGCCTCGCATCCGTTCAAACACCGGGTGCGGACCGAGAATCGCCGTACTCTCGTGATCCTCGACGAGATCCACCACGCCGGTGATGCCAAGAGCTGGGGTGACGCGACCGCGGAGGCGTTCGGTGACGCCACCCGCCGGCTGGCGCTGACCGGTACGCCCTTCCGCAGCGACGATTCGCAGATCCCGTTCGTCAATTACGAGCCCGACGAATCCGGGTTCCCGAGGTCGAGCGCCGACTACACCTACGGATACTCCGAGGCGCTCGCCGACGGCGTCGTGCGCCCGGTGGTCTTCCTGGCCTACTCGGGTGAGGCGCAGTGGCGCGACAGCGCCGGCGAGGAGTACACCGCGCGACTGGGTGAGCCGCTGAGCGCCGAACAGACCGCACGCGCCTGGCGCACCGCCCTCGACCCCGCTGGGGATTGGATGTCGAAGGTGCTCTCCGCCGCCGATACCCGGCTGCGGCAGCTGCGCGCCACCGGTATGCCCGACGCCGGCGGCCTGGTGATCGCGACCGACCAGGAGAAGGCCCGCGACTACGCCGAACTGCTGGAACACATCTCGGGCAGCAAACCCGCGGTGGTGCTGTCCGACGACCCGTCCTCCTCGGACCGGATCGGCGAGTTCAGCAAGAGCACCGATCCGTGGATGGTCGCGGTGCGCATGGTGTCCGAGGGCGTCGACGTGCCCCGCTTGGCCGTCGGCGTGTACGCCACCAGCGCCTCGACGCCGCTGTATTTCGCCCAGGCCATCGGCCGCTTCGTCCGCGCCCGCCGCACCGGTGAGACCGCGAGTGTCTTCCTGCCCTCGGTGCCGGTACTGCTCGATCTGGCCGCACAGCTCGAGGTGCAGCGCGATCACGTCATCGGCAAACCGCATCGGGAGAAGAACGCTCTCGACGACGAGCTGCTGATCGACGCCAACAAGCAGAAGGACGAGCCCGGCGAGGAGGAACGCGCGTTCGTCGCGCTGGCCGCCGACGCCGAACTGGATCAGGTGATCTACGACGGTGACTCGTTCGGGACCGCCACCTTCGCCGGCAGCGACGAGGAAGCCGACTATCTCGGGATTCCCGGCCTGCTCGACGCCGACCAGATGCGGGCCCTGCTGCGGGACCGGCAGACCCGGCAGATCGCCGAGCGCAGCGCCGCGGCGACCATGACCGAGGCGCCCGAAGCCGGGCCCTCCGCGGCGGCCGCGGCCGAACGGGTCGCGACCGCCGATCGGCTCGGGGAGTTGCGGCGCGAACTCAACTCGTTGGTCGCGATGCATCATCACCGCACCGGGAAACCGCACGGGGTGATCCACGGCGAACTGCGCCGCGAATGCGGGGGCCCGCCGACCGCGCTGGCCACCGCCGATCAGCTGTCTCAGCGCATTTCCGCACTGCGCAGGATGTGACCGCGAACGGCCGGCGGCACCCGCGGCCACGGCGGGCTCACCCGCGGCCGACGGACTCCGGCCAGGCGCACAACGCGCGGTCGATGGTGCTGTCGAGCCGCGCGGCGTTCACACCGTCGCCGGCCTGAACCGACAGTCCGAACAGCACCGCGGTGTAGAAGTCGGCCAGGCCGGCGGTATCGGTGCCGGTGTGCAGATCGCCGTCGTCGATCCCGCGGTCGAGGCGTTGCCGGACCGCCGTCGTGGTCCGGCGCCTGCGCTCGGCCAGGAATTCGCGGACGGCGCCGTGGCGGGGTCCGGCGGTGTTGCCGGCGACGACCACCAGGCAGCCGCGTGGAGTCGCGGGATCGCAGTAGGCGGCGGCGTTGTCGCGCAGCATCGCCTCGATGGCGGCGCGGGCGGTCGGCGCGGTCGCGAGCGCGCGCTCGGTATACCCGCCCTCGGTGCGACCGTAGAGTTCCACCGCCTCACGGAACAACTGCTCCTTACAGCCGAAGGCGGCGTACAGGCTGGGGGAGTTGATACCCATCGCCCCGGTCAGATCGTTCATGGCGGCGCCCTCGTAGCCGTGTTCCCAGAACACCTCCATCGCGCGTCGCAGCGCGATGTCGCGATCGAACCCGCGCGGTCGTCCGCGTTCGGCCATGCCAATCCTCTTTCTGTGTCGATCACTAAATATATCTCTTGACGCCCGGCGGGTCTGCTGCTTGTCTATTTCTGTACTGATCAACACAGAAATGGGAGCGCACATGAGCGAGTTGACCGGCACCGTGGCCCTCGTCACCGGCGGCAGCCGGGGGATCGGCGCGGCGATCGCGCGGCGCCTGGCCGCCGCGGGGGCCGACATCGCGATCACCTACCGCAGCGGTGCGGATCCGGCCGAGGCCGTCGCCGCCGATATTCGCGCCGCCGGCCGGCGAGCGATCACCCTGTCCGCGGACAGCGCCGACGCCGAGCAGGTCGTCGACGCGGTGAACCGCACGGCCGCAGAGCTGGGCGGCGTCGACATCCTCGTCAACAACGCGGGCATCTTCCCCGCGAAACCGTTCGAGGAGTTCTCACTCGCCGAGATCGACCGGGCTCTGCACATCCATGCCCGCGCGGCGTTCGTCGCGGCGCAGGCCGCGCTGCCGCACATGGATCGTGGCGGGCGCATCATCAGCATCGGCTCGAACCTGTCCGAGCGCGCCCTCTTCGACGGGCTCACCCTCTACAACCTCAGTAAGTCGGCGCTCAACGGATTCACCCGGGCGCTGGCGCGGGAGCTGGGTCCGCGCGGAATCACGGTGAATCTGGTGCAGCCGGGATCCACCGATACGGATATGAACCCGGCGGCGGCCGCCCACGCCGAACAACAGGTGCGAGCCTCGGCGCTGGGCCGTTTCGGTGCCGCCGACGATGTCGCCGCTCTGGTCGCCTTCCTGGCCGGTCCCGACGGGGCGCGTCTCACCGGTGCCACGCTCACCGTCGACGGCGGGACCAACGCCTGAGGCGGCATGTCCGGCTCGGCCCGCGCCGGTCCGCGTCTCGGCCGGTGTCGGGTGCGCGCGGCCGGATCCGGACGGCGCGAGCGGTCCGGATCCGGCGGGCGCTGTGTCGTGTGGCCGGAACTAGGCCGGGTACGTGAAGAACGCGCCCGGGTCGAGGGCGTCGATGGAAGTCCAGCGCGCCGGCGGCGTGTCGCTGTCCTCGCTCCGCCCGCCACGGCGGTAGCCCTGCAGATCCAATGTCAGCCAAGGGTTCTCGTCCACCTGCCGGGCCAGGGCGTAGCAGGTCGCCAGCAGATGCAGGCACCGCGGTGTGCGGGCCGAACACGAGCAGTCCGAATCCGCCAGCCGGGGCCGGGGGAGCGCATCCGCCGCGGACAGTGCCGCGTGGACGGTGTCGGTGAGTTCCACGGTATGCGCCGGGATGCGCTCCGCGATGGCGCTCACCTGGGACGACGACAGGGACACGACCTCCAGGTGGGTCACCGATGCCTGGCTGCCCCGGTGGATGCGCGCACAGACCGAAGAGCCCTCGATCTCGAGCCGCACCCCGCCGTTGCGCGCGATACTGCGGGCGCGTGGCAGCAGTGGTTCCGGCCGGGTCGCCGTCATCGGCTCGGCCAGCCGCACCCAGCCCATACCCCACGGCGTGTAACCGAATTCGTTGTCCGGCATATCAGTTGCCTCGCTTCCGGCGTAGGACGGCCAGCAGGTCGTCGTCGTCCAGGCGCGCCAGCCGGGCCACCGCCGACCGGCCGTCCCCGGTGCCGAGCCCGGCCAGTGCGGATTTGCGGTCGTGCATACCCGCGATATGTTCCTCGACGGTGGTCGCGCTGGTCAGCGTGGTGATCGTGACCGGCCGGGTCTGGCCGATGCGGTGTGCGCGATCGGAGGCCTGTGCCTCGACCGCCGGATTCCACCAGCGGTCGTAGTGCACGACATCCGCCGCGCGGGTCAGGGTGAGGCCGGTGCCGGCGGCGCGCAGGCTCAGGATCAGGATCGGCGGGCCGTGCGGCGCCTGGAAGTCGGTGACGATCGCGGACCGCTCGGCCTGGGACAGCCCGCCGTGGAACACCGGTGCGGTGACCCCGAACTGTTCGCCGCAGTGGCGGGCCAGCAGCTCCGCGGTTCGCCGATACTGGGTGAACACCAGTGTCGGACAGTCCAGTTCGAGGTTGTTGGTCAGAATATCGGAACAGACGTCGAATTTGCCGCTGCGGCCGAGGAGCTCGTCGACGTCCCCGGAGATCAGCCCCGGATGGTTGCAGACCTGTTTGAGTGCGGTCAGTGCGGCCAGGACTCGTGCGTTGCGCTCCGCGCCGACGCCGAATCCCTGTGCCTCGGCCCGATCCAGCAGTTCGTCGTAGAGGCGTTGCTGCTCACCGGTGAGGTCGCACACCAGATCGGTGTGGAGCTTCGGCGGCAGTGCGGCGGCGACCTGAAGTTTTTTGCGTCCCAGCACGATCGGCTCGATGGCGTCGTGCAGTCGCTGTACCGCGGTGGTGGAACCCTCCTCGATCGGGCGGGCGAACCGGCGGCGGAACCGGGCCTTGTGGGTGAACGCGGCCGGTGTGACCAGATTGAGCAGTGCCCACAGTTCGTCGAGATGGTTCTCCACCGGAGTTCCGGTCAGGGCCACGCGTGCCCGCGCGGGGACCGCCCGGGCCGCGCGCGCGACCTGGGTGCGCGGATTCTTCAGCACCTGTGCCTCGTCGAAAACGACGGTCGCCCAGTCCGTCTCGGCCAGTGTGCCGCCGTGGCGGCGCAGCGTCGGATAGCCGCTGACCACCACCGTGGCGGGCCCGGGATCGTCGTATTCGCCGCCACGCCAGGCGATCGGGCGCAGTCCCGGTGCGAAGCGGGTGATCTCGTGCACCCAGTTGCCGACCAGCGAGGTCGGGCAGACCACCAGTTGCGGTCCGGATTCGGCGCGCCCGATCAGGAAGCCGATGGCCTGCACGGTCTTTCCGAGCCCCATCTCGTCGGCGAGCACCGCGCCACCCTGTTCGGCGGTGGTGCGATGCAGCCAGGCGATGCCCCGGGCCTGATAGGGCCGCAGCGTCGCCCGCAGCGGTGCGCGCAGCTCGCGCGTGATGTGCTCGGTCTCCCGATAGGCCTGGAGGGCGCGGTCGGCGGACACGATCGCGGTGGCCTCGGCATTGGTGACCGCGTGTGCCGCGGGCGGCAGCACCTCGGCTCCGCCCGCGCCGCGGGCCACCGCCTGCCAGCCCGACAGTGACGGACCCGCGTCGCGCACCGCGACCCCGTCGAGCTGATCGGCGTCGACCATCGCGCAGTCGACCTCGTCCACGGTGATCGCGGCGCCGCCGGGATCGGGCAGTGCGAGACGGACGCGCTCGCGCGGTCCCTCCGGGGCGGGCCCGGGTGCGCGTCCGGTCCAGGTCCACAGTGCGAACGCGTGTCGATCGGGCAGATACGTGGCGTGTGTGGTGTGCAGGACAACCCTCGCTAATCTACGTATGGCGTACGGAGTATTATAACCACGTACGGTGTACTGAGATTCCCGAGGAGTGATGTGACCCGGAAAACGGCCGCCGACCACGCGCGACAGGTGATCGCGCTGCTGTGGCGCCGGGAACTGCCGGCTCGTCCCGGCCTGCGCGGACCGAAGCAGACGGTCGAGGTCGACGAGGTGATCCGGGCGGCGGTGCGCATCGCCGACCGAGACGGCTACGGCGCGGTATCGATCCGGGCGGTGGCCACGGCCCTGGGGCTCAAACCGATGAGTCTGTACACCTATGTCCCGGATAAGCAGGCGCTGATCATCGCGATGGTCGACCGGGTCTGCGACGACGACGCGCCCATCGATCTCGCGGCGCCGCTGCGTGCGCGGCTGGCCGCGATCGCCCGGGGGGTGCGCGCGGAAATGCTCGCCCATCCGTGGCTGCTGGAAGTGCCGCCCTGGCGGCTGGATCTGGGGCCGGGCCGACTGCGCCGGTACGAACGGCAACTGACGGCGTTGGAGGGGTCGGGGCTGTCGGATGTCGAGATGGATCGCATCATCGCCGTGCTGTCGGATTTCGCGTCCGGCAATGCCCGCACCGCCGTGGCGGCGCGGCGCGGGGACGGCGAGATGAGCGACGCGCAGTGGTGGGAGGTGTACGGGCCGGCGCTGACCGAGGCCGTGTCGGGCCAGGAGTTGCCGCTCTCGCAGCGCGTCGGCACCACGGTCGGGGAGCTCTATCAGGCGCCCGGTGACCCCGACGGCGCCTTCGAGTACGGGCTGTCGCGGCTGGTGGACGGCCTGGTAAAAGCGGCAGGTGGCCGTGGCGCCGGGGGCGGGGAGCCCGCCGCCGGATAACGGAACGGGCGACCCCCGAAGGGATCGCCCGTTGGTTGATGTGGGGACGTGAGGAGCCCGATCAGAGCGCCGGTGCCGACTCGGTATCGATGACCGCCTCGAGTTCGCGCAAGCGCTCCATGTGCTCATTGGCGTGGTGCTGGCAGAAGAGCAACTCGCCACCAGCGGGAAGTGTCGCGCGAACGCGCGCCGCCGCCCCGCAGCGGTCGCAGCGATCGACCGCAGTCAGTGGGGTGCTAGTCAGTGTTCCTGGCATGACTCCTCCGTCCTGGCTCCCGGCGCAGAAAGCCGTTCGCCTGGTGTGGGGCCCGCGGTCCCTTCCGCGAGCTCGCTACCGCTACTTCCCAGCAGTGGCTGATGACTACTCTGTCAGACGTTCGGGACGGGGGCTTTGTTCCCGAAGATGTTCGTATGTGTTTTCCCTAACATGACCAGGTATTTCGCTGCGGGCGAACACCATGGCCATCCGTGGGAAACCTTGGTGCGCCACCTGCGGTTGAACACTTCGGAGACAGGCCGATCCAGTTGTCTGATCGCAGATTACCCTCGGTATCCGACAATCAACCGTCGGTTTCGTCCTCTCCGCGGGTCGTCGGCCGACGGCTGGGTAGGGTGCTGGCCGTGACTGCCGACAATGCTGCCCACTCCTGCGGGGGCGCACCCGCGGATGCCGAAAACCTCAACGGCCGCATGCTGGTTCATCTGTGCACTCGCCAGGAGTGGGAAGAATTGCGCCGCACCGGTGAACGGGCGACGCCCTCGCTGCAGACGGAGGGATTCGTTCATCTGTCCGCGCCTCATCAGGTGCACCTACCGGCGAATCGCCTGTTCGCGGGCCGTCACGACCTCGTTCTGCTGTGGCTGGACGTCGAGCGCCTGCATGCGCCGCTGCGCTGGGAACCGGGTGTGGCCGGGGATCCGGGCTCGATGCGGTTTCCGCACCTCTACGGCCCACTGCCGGCCGCGGCGGTACTTCGCGCGAGTTACTATGACTGCGATGAAAAAGGGACATTTCCGGCGCTTACTGCCGATCCGGAGCAGTGGCCGGCCTCTCGAACCGCTTGATCTAGGCTGGATTTCGTGAACGTCGATGTGACACAGCTCCCAGGGATTGGCGTACGCAAGGACTTCCAGGCGCGTTCGGGCCGCCGGATCGGAGTCGTCGCCCATCGCGACGGCAGTATCGATCTGATCGTCTCCAAACACGACGACCCCGACGACTGCGCGGCCCAGATTCCGCTGACCATCGACGAAGCCGCGGTGCTGGCCAATCTGCTCGGCGCGCCACAACTGGTGGAGAAGCTCAGGGACGATCATCGCGATCTGCCGGGGATCACGACCCGGCAGCTCCCGATCGGTGACGACTCGCCCTATTCCGGGCGGCCGCTCGGCGAAACCCGGATGCGTACCCGCACCAAGGCGTCGATCGTCGCGGTGATGCGAGCCGGGCAGATCTACCCTTCGCCCGGACCGGATTTCGTGCTCGTCGCAGCCGATCTGCTGGTCGTGGTCGGCACTCCGCACGGTCTCGACGAGGCCCTCGAGATCCTGACCGGCGGGTGAGCCGGTGGAGTCGACCGCACTAGCCCTGTTCGAGCTCGGAGCGGTCCTGTTCGCCCTAGGTGTCCTGGGGCGCGTCGCAGGGCGTTTCGGTATGTCCCCGATTCCGCTCTACCTGCTGGGGGGCCTGGCCTTCGGTGACGGCGGTGTCCTGACGGTCAAGGCCGCGTCCGAATTCGGCCATCTCGCAGGAGAAATCGGCGTCGTTCTGCTGCTGTTGCTGCTGGGACTGGAATACACCGCGCCGGAACTCGTGTCCGGTATGAAGAAGTCCTGGCTGGCAGGTCTGGTCGATATCGTCCTCAATGCCACGCCCGGCGCCGCCGTCGCCCTGATCCTCGGATGGGGACCGACCGGGGCCATCACACTCGCCGGCGTCACCTACATCTCCTCGTCCGGCATCGCGGCGAAGGTGCTCAACGATCTGGGGCGCCTCGGTAACCGGGAGACCCCGGTCATCCTGTCGGTCCTGGTTTTCGAGGATCTGGCGATGGCGGTCTACCTGCCGATTCTCACCACCATCCTGGCCGGCGTGGGCTGGATGGCGGGGCTGCGATCGCTGGCGCTGGCCCTGTTGGTGATCACCGTCGTCCTGGTCATCGCGCTGCGGTACGGGCGCTACGTCTCCGCGATCGTGGACAGTAAGGACCGCGAGGTCTTCCTGCTGCAACTGCTCGGCGCGGCGCTGCTGGTCGCCGGAATCGCCTCTGGCCTCAACGTGTCCGCGGCCGTCGGCGCGTTCCTGCTGGGGATCGCGATCTCCGGGTCGACCGCGCAGAGCGCGGCCAAACTGCTCGAGCCGCTGCGCGATCTGTTCGCCGCCATCTTCTTCGTCGCATTCGGCCTCAACACCGATCCGCAGAAGATTCCGCAGGTGCTCGGCTGGGCGGTCCTGCTGGCGGTCGTCACCACGCTGACCAAGATCGCCACCGGATGGTTCGCCGCCAAGCGCCAGGGCATCGGCCGATTGGGACGCGCGCGGGCCGGCGCCACCTTGGTCGCTCGCGGCGAATTCTCGATCGTCATTGCGGGACTGGCTGTTTCGGTGGGGGCCGTCGAGGGCAAGCTCGCGGCACTGGCCTCCGCCTATGTGCTGCTGATGGCCATCGTGGGACCGGTCGCCGCGCGCGTGGTCGAACCGGTGGTCCGGTCAGCGCAGCGTCGGCTCGCTCCGGCCACCACCGGCTGAGGGCTGCTCCGCATCCGCCGGTGGTGTCACCGGCGGATGCGGAGCCGGGGCTGCCGCGCGCAGGTCGCGTGCCCGCTCGAGGCGCACCGACAGGGCCACCGCGATCGCTCCGACGACGAATCCGATGAGCAGTGCGGTCAAGTGGCCGTAGTCGGTGAAGGTGCGTCCGTGCCAGGCGGCGAAGCAGAACCATGCCAGCAGCGCCGCCGCCCACACGGCGCGCGGTGTTCCGCGCAGGTGATACGTCAGCACCGCGAGTATCGCCGTGGATCCGTAGGACGACCCGACATCCGAGGCGACCGCGATATGCAGCGGAATCAGCTGGTGATGGACCGCGTAGGCGATACCGGTGACCACGATCATCGAGGCGCCGGCATGTCCGCAGGCGAACACCATGATCCAGCGCAGGGTGCCCAGCCAGCGCTCGGCGAACGCTCCCACGGTCAGGAACCCGATGATGATCGACCACGGGAATCCGCCGTCGGTCCAGAACGCCGACGCGACCAGGACCTGCACCGGATCGCGGCGCATGTTGTGCAGATTGGTGGAGGCGGACAGGATCAGCCGGTGGCCGGCGAAATCGCTGATCCCACGCAACGTCCACCAGGTGACGAACAGCGTGAAGGCATAGGCGCAGGCGGCCGGGGCCCCCGCGAGATGATCGTGGACCGCCCGCCCGGCGCGATAGACCCGGTCGGGCCCGTGCCACCACTCCGACAGTTGCCGCCGCGCGGCCGCGACATCGATGGTCCGAGTCCAGGGAGACCGGTAGTGATTCAACGCGGAGGACGCCACATGTCCCAGTGTCGCCTGCGCCGGTCCGGCCCGCGCGCCGACCCGCGCAAATCCGCTGTGGCCGGCCGGGCTACCTCCGGTGGTGATGCGGGCCGTCGTCGGCGGATATCGGCGACCGGGCCGGGAACCGGTCGCCGAAATCGTCCGGTTCGACCTGCTGGCCGCTGCTCGGCCAGTACCGGCTCGCGCGCTGCCCTCGGATGCGCGACAGGTCGGGTTCGTGGATCTCGGTGATGCCCACCTGCAGGAACAGCAGCAGGGTCACCATGCTCACACCGATGATCAGCGGAGTCAGCAGCTGACTGGCCTGTGCGCCCGACGGCGCGTGCATATTCTCGGCCATATGGGCCTGCATCGCGTACATGCCGGTGTAGTGCATACCGCAGACGGCGACGCCCATGATCATCGCCGAGGCGATCGCGGCGGGCACACCCTGCACGTGTAGCGCGAACCACAGCGCCGCCGTCGCGGCCACCACCGCGATCACTATCGAGACGATCACCAGCCACGGGTCGTACCGCATCGCGACATCGGTCTTCATCGCGTACATGCCCGCGTAGTGCATGGCCGCCACGCCGAGTCCGGTCACCGCGCCGCCGGTCAGCAGCGCCTGCGTTCCGCCGCCGCGGCGCAGCACCAGCGACAGGCCGATCCAGACCACCAGCACCGCGATCGCCACGCTGATCAAGGTGACCGGGACGTTGTAGCGGATGGTCGCTCCGTGTACCGAAAAACCCAGCATCGCGATGAAATGCATGACCCAGACCCCGGTTCCGCCCAGCGCCACCGCCGCGGTGACGATCCAGCCGCGCCTCGTCGGATTCGCCCGCGCGCGGACCATACAGCGCAGGGCGAGCAACGAACCGATGACGGACATGACGTAGGCCAGTCCGGGCGTCAACCACCCGTAAGTGAACTGGTTGATCTCGAGCATGCGGACTCCTTGCCGGAACGGTCGTCATCCGGCCGCACGCCGGTGACGGCGCCGACATTAGCCCCATACTCGCAGGTAGTAAATTTTTCGAATACTTTTCATAGAAAATAGCTGGGGTTTGCCGAGCAGGAGGCGCAGGTAGTGCGCACGCGGGACGCCCGATGGCTCAATTGGGTCACCCCGGTCGTCGCGGCTCTGTCACAGCAGCGGTGGCGGACGCAGGTCCAGCCGGCGCATCACCCGATCGACCAGATCCGGTGGCATACCCGGTTCGCGCCGGGCCGCCAAGGCTTCACCGCGCCCGGCCTCGAGCACGTCGTTGCTGATGGTCCGCAGTTTGCCGGTCAAACGCATCGCATGCTCCACCGCCTTGGTACCGTCGGCCGCCTCGGCCGCCTCCGGATCCGCCCGGACCAACCGGCGTTCGACGGTATCGCGCAGGCGTTGGTACACCTCGTCGGGGAGGTCCTCGTTATCGGCGATCTCCTCGAGCCGCGTCAGCTCGGCGCGCAGGATGCGGGTCCACAACCGCTTCTCCAGCGCGCGTTCACCCTCGGTATCGGCCTTCACCCCGGTCCAGCGCGCCACCAGCGGCAGCGTGGGCCCCTGCAGCAGCAACGTGAACAGGACCACGACGAAGGCGATGAACAGCACTTCCGTGCGGCCCGGGAAGTCCGCTCCCGATTCGGTGGTCAGCGGAATGGCCAGCGCCAGCGCGACCGTCACCACGCCGCGCATACCGGCCCACCACGTGACCACGGTTTCACGCCAGGTGTACGGCTCGTCCACTCGCCGCCGGCGCCACCAGCCGCGGAACAGGCCCGTACTGGCCAGCAGCCACAGCAGCCGCAGCCCGACCACCACGCCGACGACCACGGCCGCCCCACCCAGCAGCCGGGGCCAGTCCGGGCCGGTGGTGGCGAGCACCGTACTGAGTTCCAGACCCACCAGGCCGAAGGCGAATCCGGTCACCAGCATGTCGATCACATCCCAGAAGGAGTCACCGACGATCCGGTAGCCGACATCGCTGAAATCCGTTGCGGCATCGGTGAGATACAGCGCGCACACCAACACCGCCAGCACCGCCGAACCGTGTGCGGCCTCGGCCAGGCGATAGGCCGCGAACGGCAGCAGCAGTCCGAGCGCCACCTGCCACGGCGCCTCCGTCAGCCGTCGCATCATCGCGCTACCGGCCCACCCGAGTGCGAGCCCGACCGCGACCGCCACCACCGCCGACACCACGAAATCCACCGCGGTCTGCCAGGCCGAGAAATGTCCGGTCACCACCGCCAGCACCGCGACGTCGTAGATCACCACGGCGGTCACATCGTTGAACAGGCCCTCACCCTCGAGGACCGCCACCAGCCGCCGGGGCAGACCCAGCCGATCGGCCATCGCGCTGACCGCCACCGGATCCGGTGGCGCGACCACCGCACCCAGTGCGAAGGCGGCCCCCAGCGGGAGTGCCGGATACCAGATGTGGAAGACCGCGGCCACGGCCGCGACGGTGGCGATCACGAGGCCTACCGCACGCAGCAGGATCGCGCCGGCGTTGGAGGCGAACTGCTGCCAGGAGGTGCGCCGGGCGGACGCGTACAGCAGCGGAGGCAGGACCAGCGGCAGGATCAGCTCCGGCGCCAGGTCGATATTCGGAACGAACGGCAGTACCGCCATGATCAAACCGAATACGGTCATCAGGACCGCGGGGGCCAATCCGATCCGCCGGCCCAGGGGCTGCGCGAGGATCGTCGCGAACGCCAGTACGAAAACCAACACCAACTGATCCACGACAGCCCAGCCTATGGGGCGGCCCCGGCAATCGCCCGCACAAAACGACGATGCCGCCGCGGAACAGCCGCGGCGGCATCGTGGGTCGAGCGGATATCAGTCCAGGTAGTCCCGCAGTACCTGGGAGCGGCTGGGGTGGCGCAGCTTGCTCATGGTCTTCGACTCGATCTGGCGGATGCGCTCACGGGTGACCCCGTAGACCTGGCCGATCTCGTCGAGTGTGCGCGGCTGGCCGTCGGTGAGGCCGAAGCGCAGCCGGACCACGCCCGCCTCGCGCTCGGACAGCGTCTCGAGCACCGACTGCAACTGATCCTGCAGCAGCGTGAAGCTCACCGCGTCGACCGCGACGACCGCCTCGGAATCCTCGATGAAGTCGCCCAGCTGGGAATCGCCCTCGTCACCGATGGTCTGATCCAGCGAGATGGGTTCGCGAGCGTACTGCTGGATCTCGAGGACCTTCTCCGGGGTGATGTCCATTTCCTTGGCGAGTTCCTCGGGCGTGGGCTCACGGCCCAGGTCCTGCAGCAGCTCGCGCTGGATACGGCCCAGCTTGTTGATGACCTCGACCATGTGTACCGGGATACGGATGGTGCGGGCCTGGTCGGCCATCGCGCGGGTGATGGCCTGCCGGATCCACCAGGTGGCGTACGTGGAGAACTTGTAGCCCTTGGTGTAGTCGAACTTCTCCACCGCGCGGATCAGACCAAGGTTGCCCTCCTGGATCAGGTCCAGGAAGGCCATACCGCGGCCGGTGTAGCGCTTGGCGAGCGAGACGACCAGACGGAGGTTGGCCTCGAGCAGGTGGTTCTTGGCGCGGTTGCCGTCGCGCATGATCCACTGCAGGTCGCGGCGGGTGGCCACGGGCAGCTTCTCGCCCTTGTCGGCGAATTCGCGCAGCTTCTCGGTGGCGTAGAGACCGGCCTCGATCCGCTTGGCGAGTTCGACCTCCTCCTCCGCGTTGAGCAGCGCGACCTTACCGATCTGCTTGAGGTAGGCACGCACCGAATCCGCGGACGCGGTCAGTTCGGCATCCTTGCGGGCCTGACGCAGGGCCTCGGATTCCTCCTCGTCCCAGACGAAGTCGCCGGAGGCCTTGTCCTTCTCGGACGGCTCGTCGGCTTCCTCGTCCTCGGCTTCGGCCTCTTCCTCGGCGGTCTCCTCGACCAGTTCCTCGCCGTCTTCGCTCAGATCCTCCTCGGAGACCTCCAGGTCACCGAGATCGTCGAGCTCCAGCGACTCGTCTTCGATATTCTCGTCGGCTTCGTTGTCCGCGCCGGGAGCCGCCTTCTTGGTGGTGGCCTTCTTGGCGGGAGCCTTCTTGGCAGCTTTGGCGCCGGCCTTCTTGGCAGGTGCCTTCTTCGCTACGGCCTTCTTGGCCGGAGCCTTCTTCGCGGCAGCCTTGCGGACCGGCCGTGCTGCGGTGCTGTCTGCGGAGTCGGCAGCGTCGGCCGATTCGGCGGTCTGTCGGGTATTCGTGGCTACCACGTACGCCCTTTCGTGACGGTCTCGTGCGGCGTCACGCCAGAGTAAACATCCGGCGGAGCGGTTCTGTCGGGGTTAATCCCGGCTCTCGTGCCGGGGTCGTTTTCCGGCTCACCGCCGGTCACGTTCCATTGTAACGATCGACGACGAGTGCTCACGGCGCGATCCCGCTATCGGCGGCCATCGCGGCACCGACGATACCCGCGGTATTGCGCAGCCGCGCCGCCACCACCGGAGTCCGATTGGCCAACAACGGAATCCAATGTTCGGCATCGCGGCTGATTCCGCCGCCCGCGACGAAGACCGTCGGCCAGAACAAATTCTCGAGGGTGATCAGCACCTTCGACACCTCGGCGGCCCATTCTTTGTACGACAGATTCTTTCGTTCCTTCACCGAGGAGGCGGCCCGGTGCTCGGCCTCCTTTCCGTGGATCTCGAGGTGACCGAGTTCGGTGTTCGGAACGAGGACGCCGTGGTGCATCAGCGCCGACCCGATGCCGGTACCGAACGTCAGCAACATCACCAGACCGTCGATATTGCTGGCCGCGCCGTAGCGGTCCTCGGCCAGACCGGCGGCATCGGCGTCGTTGAGCACCACCACCTCGCGGCCGCCCAGGGCCAGCGAGAACAACTGGTGGGCGTCGGTGTCGACCCAGCTCTTATCGATGTTGGCGGCCGTACGGGCGATGCCGTTGACCACGACACTGGGCAGGGTGAGCCCGACCGGTCCGTCCCACTTGGCCTTGCCGACGAGGGTGGCGACGGTTTCGGCGATGGCATTGGGGGTGGCCGGATGCGGGGTGGAGATCTTGATCCGCTCGTGCGCGAGCTCGCCGGTCGCCAGATCGACGACCGCGCCTTTCACCCCGCTGCCCCCGATATCGATTCCGAATGCTTGCCCCCGAGCGGACATCGCGAACTCCTCGTTCCCTGTGGTCTAGGCCGATGAAGGTGCCAGCGGCACGTTACACTGCGCGGCGCGCGTATCGCGGCGACCGCGCGGATGCGAGTTCGTCCGGATCTGTGATCGGATGGATACCGTGCCCGAGACGAATTCACCCGCCGATATCGCGGACCAGAGCGTCCTCGACCCTGCGGAGATCACCGAATTGCGCCGCGTCGCAGTGTATCTGGCCGAAACCGCGGCCGCGCACGTGCGTCGCCGCCGGCCCGAGGTGTTCGGGCCCGGGCGGCCCGGGGACGGCTCGGTGCATACCAAATCGACGCCGACCGATCCGGTCACCGTGGTCGACACCGAGACCGAACAGCTGATCCGCGCCCTGCTGGCCGAGGTCCGGCCGGGGGAGAGGGTCCTCGGTGAGGAGGGTGGCGGCGGTCCGGCCGCGCCCGGCGACATCCTGTGGGTGGTCGATCCGATCGACGGCACGGTCAACTTCGTCTACGGGATCCCGGCCTACGCCGTGTCGGTGGCCGCCATGCGAGGCGGCCGGTCGCTGGCCGGCGCCGTTGTCGATGTGCCCGGTGCGAGCACCTACAGCGCCGGACTCGGTGCCGGGGCCACCCGGACCGAATCCGGCGGCGACCCGGTCTCGTTGCGGTGCAACGAGATCGACTCGACTCGGCTGGCACTGCTGGCCACCGGATTCGGCTACGGGGCGGCCCGGCGGCAGCGTCAGGGCGAACTGGTGGCCCGACTGCTACCGCAGGTGCGCGACATCCGGCGCATCGGCTCCGCGGCACTGGATCTGTGCATGGTGGCCGCCGGTCGCGTCGACGCCCACTACGAGCACGGCCTCAATCCGTGGGACTGGGCCGCCGGCGCGCTGGTCGCCGCCGAAGCGGGCGCGGTGCTGCGGTTGCCCGCGGCGGAGTCCACCGGAGCGCGGGGGGAGCTCACCGTCGCGGCCGCACCGGGCATCGCGGACGAACTCGCCGAGCTGTTCGACCGGCTCGAGGTCACCGCGCCCATTCCGGAGGTCTGAGCGGACCGCGCCTCAGCAGCGGGCGGTGCGGGCGGCCTCGAGCAGCGCGGAGTCGACGTGCGCGCCACCGGGTGCGGGGTTCTTCAGCGCCCGCAGCACCTCCTCGGCGTCGGTGCTCGGCTGCAGGTCGTTGCCGAACAGTGAGCCGAGTGCGAGATCGACGGTGTCGTCGGTGCGCTGATCCTCGATCAGTTCCGCGCACGGTGCCACCAGCTGTACGGCGGCCGCTGCCGGGCGCCCGCTCACGCCGTAGCGGATCTGACCGGTGCAGACCAGGTCACCGCTCAGGTAGACCGGGTCGTTGCCGTACACGGGCGCGGGCGGGCTCGCGAAGCCGTAATCACCGAGTTTGGACGCGATGTGCTCGGCCAGGCCGCGCTGGCCGGAACCGTTGAGCACCCGCACCTTCGCCTGTGCCAGCGGCACCGGCTCGACATCGTGCAGCCGTGACGGCGACACCACCTCTCCCAGCGGCGCCGGTTGCTGGGTCGCGGTGGGGTCGGTGACCGGCGACGGCGAATTGCAGGCCATGGCCGTGTGGCCGGTATCGGCGGTGGTCAGCGCCTTGATCCACACGATTGCGCAGATGAGGGCGAGAATCGCGACGAGCGCGACCCACGGCTGATAGCGGCGACGCAGGAATGGGCGGCCCTTGTTGTCGACCGTGCGGCCTTCGGTGATCAGTGAAACCACACGCATACCTTACGAGTTGGCGGTGCACGGCCGCGCAAGCGGACGTCCGCGTGCCGATACCGCCGCGACGGCGCGCCGTGGAATCGGGCGAGAAACCCGGATTCGGTATCGGGATGGTAACGATCGGTGTGGTGGCCCGGATCGCGGACCGATCACAACCGGGCGAATCGCGGAACACGAGACGGTGGCGGATCGCCACAACGTCCCCGCCGCTGTGACGATTACCCCTCGGTTTCGACGCGCTTGGGTTTTGATTGCGACTTTTGCGCTGTCGTCCGCTATTGTCTGGCGGCCCGATCCGAATCGGCTGATGCGAATCAGGGCAGCGATTTCGGGAACAACCAGGGCATCTCCTGCGTTGACCGAGCGCGAATCGGTATGGATCACGGTGATCCGTCCGGTCGGCGAGCGGTGTGCACGTGACGTACACCACGGCGGGGCGGCATTGCCGGGACCGATTCCGAAAGGAATCGGTGACGGTGGAGCCGGTCCGGGATATACGGAGCAAGGACGAGGGGAAGACGACATGGCAACCGACTATGACGCACCTAGGCGCAGTGAATCCGATGAAGTGTCGGAGGACTCGCTCGAGGAGCTGAAGGCTCGTCGCAACGAGGCCGCGTCCGCCGTCGTGGATATCGACGAATCCGATACCGCGGAGTCGTTCGAGCTTCCCGGCGCGGATCTGTCCGAGGAGGTGCTCTCGGTCCGGGTGATCCCGAAGCAGGCCGACGAGTTCACCTGCTCGAGCTGCTTCCTGGTTCATCACCGCAGCAGACTCGCCAGCGAAGCCGGCGGGCAGATGATCTGCATGGATTGCGCGGCCTGAGCGGTCGCCGCGCACGCAGGAAAGTCACAATCCGAACAACGACAAGCCCGGCAGGTTTCGTCAGCCCGCGCTCGGCACGCCGAGCGCGGCCAGTACCTGCTCGGGTTTACGCGTGCTGACCAGCCAGTACGGAGCCGGATCGTCCGGATCGTCGAGGACGAGCAGGACCATGGGCCCGATCCAGGGCCGATGCTGGACGAATGCGGCCGGGTCGAGCTGACGACCCAGGGCCGCGCTCTTCGCGCTCGTCGGAACCGCGACCGCCCGGGATACATACGTTACCGGCAGGTGGGCCCGGTCCGCGCGCAATTCGAGGACGCCGTCCGTGTCCGGTGCCACCTCGACCCGATGGCGGCTCACCCACAGCAGGACCCAGACCGGAACCGGGAACAGCAGGACGTACGGCAGCCACGCCCGGATGCCGGGCGCACCCATGTGGATTTCGGCGGCCAGCAGTCCGGTGATCGCCAGGGCGATCGGCCACCACCACAGCGGCACCCACAGCCGTTCGGAGTAGACCGCGGCAGCGGGGTCGGCCGGCGCGGGCACCGCGGACTCGCGCGGGGGTACTGCGTGGGACTGGTCGGACACCTCATCAGACTAGGTCAGCCCGACATATTCGCTGTCGGCGGGAGCCGATCCGCTACGCGCGCGGGCGCGCGACATCATCGGTGCCGCGTCGAGGTCCGGGACTGCCCGCCGGACGCGTAGGCTCGCTGGACGTGACCGGAATTGCACCCATACCCCTGCTGCGGCTCGACCCCGGCGTCCCGGTGCCCACGCGTGCGCACCCGGGCGATGCCGGTGTGGATTTGTGCACCACCGAGGACGTCATCCTGGAGCCGGGCGAGCGGGTACTCGTCGGCACCGGAATCGCCGTCGCGTTGCCGGTGGGCACCGTCGGCCTCGTTCATCCACGATCCGGGCTCGCCGCTAAGACGGGTCTGTCGATCGTCAACACCCCCGGCACCATCGATGCCGGGTATCGAGGCGAGATCAAGGTGTGCCTGATCAATCACGATCCGCGCGCGGCGGTCCAGTTGCGTCGTGGCGACCGGATCGCGCAATTGCTGGTGCAGCGGGTCGAGCTGGTGGATTTCGTCGAGGTCGAACAACTCGACGAAACAGCGCGCGGCACAGGTGGTTACGGGTCCAGTGGCGGTCACGACAGTCTGTCGGGGGCGGCCGGCGGGGTGGGGCGCCCCGGAGGGGAGGCATGAGCATGTTCGGCCAGGGCGATCATCGCGATCGTGACTCCGAGCTCGACGATTTCGGCCGAGAGGACTCCGGCTACGGCGACGGGCAGTCCTACTACGCCCAGGGGGGCTACTCGCAGACCGGTGCCCATCGCGCACCCGACGACGCCGACGACGGGGGAGCCTACGGCGAACCCGCCCCGGCGAGCGGCTATGCCGAGCCGCGGTACCCGACCGGGCAGTACGAGGCGCCGCGGGACCTGCGCGGCCCCGGCCGTCGTGGTCCGGCCGAACCGAATCGTGGGGCACCCGGCCGCAACCCGGCCGGGCGTCCGGTGGATCCGCCGTATCCCGGTCCGGCGACCGGGCAGTACGAGACCGGCGCCCACGCGCGCATTCCCGGACGCCCCACCGGCGCCGCTCGCGGCGACGCCATGAGTGCCCCGCCGCGGCGAGCGCCGGGTGGCCCACGTCCCGCACCGGCGCCGCGCGACGATGACGACACCGGGCCGATTCCCCGGATCCCGCCCGGTCCGCCGACCGGCCGGCACGCACCGGGACGGACCGGTGCGGCGCCGCGCGTGCCGGCGAATCCGGGCCGGGGCGGGACCGGTGCGATTCCGCGCCTGCCGTCCGGTGCCCCGGGTCCGGGCGGACCGCCCACCGGTTCGGTGCGCCGGGTTCCGCCCGGTCCGATGCCGGGCCCGGCCGGTCCGCCGACCGGT
This sequence comes from Nocardia spumae, assembly GCF_020733635.1. Taxonomy (NCBI): domain Bacteria; kingdom Bacillati; phylum Actinomycetota; class Actinomycetes; order Mycobacteriales; family Nocardiaceae; genus Nocardia; species Nocardia spumae. The sequence continues at coordinate 2,672,495 of NZ_JAJFZL010000001.1, forward strand.
TCGGTGCCGCGGTTGCCGGGTGGTCCGGGACCTCGCCCGGGTCCGGGCGGTACCGGCGCGGTGCCGCGAGTTCCGCCGGGGCCGGGCCGACCGGCGCCCGCCGGGCCGCGACCCGTACCCCAGGCGCCGCCGCGTCCGACACCCGATGCGCCGGGGCCGATGTCGACCGGACAGCACCCCGTGATGCCCGGCCGGCCGCGCCCTGCGCCGAACGAGCCCGGGTACGGCCGCCCGCAACCAGGTGGTCCGGCGCCGGCCGGCCGGCATCGCCCGGCCGGTCCGGACCGTGAACCCGGTGATCCGTACGCGCGGCACGGCTACGACCGTTCCGCGTCCGGCCCCGCCACCGGTGGTTTCGCGGTGGCCGAGGAGTACCGCGATCCGGCCGCCGCACGCCGCGAGGATGCCTATGCGCCCGCCGAGGCGCCGTATCGGGGAGAGCCGCAGGAAGCGGCCGGCTATCCGGAGCATGTGGCCTACGCCGCCGAGGATGCCTACGTCGAAGATGCCTACGTCGAGGACGACGGGTTCGAGAGCGACGGGTTCGAGGACGACGGGTTCGAGGACGGCTACGCCGCCGAGGACTACGCGCAGGATTACGACTCCGACGATTACGACGAATACGACGCCGCCGAGGAGGAGGAATCCGAACCTCGTACCGGGCCGTTCGACTACGACGAGGTCGCGGAGATCCTCGACGAGATCTCCGAACAGCGTCTGGATCTGGGGTCGATCATTCTGCCGGTACCCGACGGCGGTCAGCTCCAGGTGGAGATGACTCCCGACGGCACCCCGCAGGCGGTCCATCTGGCCACACCGAACGGGCGGCTGACGGTGGCCGCCTACGCGGCGCCGAAATCGCCGGGCCAGTGGCGAACGGTCGCTACCGATCTGGCCGAGTCGTTGCGTGCCGACGGCGCCCAGGTATCGGTCCAGACCGGCCCCTGGGGACGCGAACTGCACGCGGTGACCGAGGGCGCCGACCTGCGCTTCATCGGTGTCGACGGATATCGCTGGATGGTGCGGCTGGTCGCGGCCGGGCCGTCGGGTGCGGCCGACGAGGGCACGCCGCTGGTGGAGGCCGCCCGCCGCATCCTCGCCGACACCGTGGTTCGCCGCGGTGAGGAACCCATGCCGGTGCGTGAACCGCTGCCGGTGGTGCTGCCGCAGGAGCTGGCCGATCAGCTCACCGCGGCACACCAGCAACAGGTCGAGGCGCAGGAGCAGGCGGTCGCCGCGCAGGCCGCGGCCGCCGAAGCCGCCGCGACCGGTACCTTCCCGGTCGTCACGCCCGAACAGCAGGGACCGCGCCGCGGTGCCGAGGGGTCGGCGATGCAGCAGCTGGGCCGTAACTGATCGACTCCGGCGTCTCGGTCGCGACCGAGACGCCGGATCTCGCTCATCCCCGCAGTGACGGCGCCACCAGGTCGCCGAGTCCGCGCGCCCCGAGAATGCCCGGATCGGCCCCCAGCTCGTCGAGGGTGATCCGGTGCAGCCGGGCGTGCGGAATCAGGTCGTGCCAGCGCCGCGCGACCGCCAGGGGATGCACCGGATCGTCGACAGCGGCGACGATCGTGGTCGGAACCGTCACTGCCGCAAGCAGTTCCGGTTCCGGCCAGGCGTAGGCGGCGGCCTCTTCCAGGGCCGTGGGCAGCTCGGGCCAGTGGGCGCGCCACGACTGGGTCAGGGCCCGGGCCAGCCAGGGTGGGCTGCCGGCCCGCATGCGATCGATCACCGGTTCGAGTCCGTCGGCGCGCAGTTGCGCGGCGGTGGCGGCCGCGCTCAGCGCCGCCGGGCAGCCGGTGGTGTCGCTGCCGGTCCAGGCCGGCAGTGCGGCCACCACGCCGAAGGCGGAGTGCGGGTGGGCGGCGGCCCACTCCACCGCGATCGCCGCACCCAGCGAGATCCCGGCCGCCAGCACCGGCCCGGACCGGGCGGCCTCGTCGAGTGCGGCCAGACAGCCGGCCACCACCGCGCGCGGGTCCGGTTCGACGGCGACGAACGGCAGATCGCTTGCGGCACTGGCCGGTCCGAACGCGCGGCGGGCGAAGTCGGCATCGGATCCGGTACCCGGCAGGGCGACGACGACGGCCGGGCGGGTGCCGCCGGAACGGGAGAGCTCTGACACGCGCCGGAGCCTACGCGCCGAACCCGCCGCGAATCCGGCGCCCATCCGCACCGCGTTGTGCCGGTTGCGCCGGATCTCGGACATACCGCCGGCAAACGTGGCGTCCGACACTGCGATCGGAGGATTCGCGAGCGGTCGGGTGGGGAACTCGGCAAACGGTACGGTCAGCGCGGTCACGACGGCCCTGGGCTCGCGTAGCGGGCGGACCGGGGTGCATCTACAGTGGCGGTGTACGGCCGACCAGCCGGTCGAGTGGGAAACCGACGACGTGTGACCCACGCCGTCTGTCATGCAGGAAGTGTTGCAAGATGCCTTTCACAGGCGGTAACAAGGCGGGATCCGGTGCCGCGGGCAAGGTAGGCCCCGACAGTGGTTATTTCCGGCGTCTGGGGCGTCGTCTGACAGCCGATCTCGATGTGCTCGATGCGGAAGAGCTGGCCGAGACTTCGGAAGCGTCAGGCGCGTGCAGGGCGGCTGAATGCCGGCGTGGCGAAGAGGTCACCATGCTGGGGCGGCTGCGCAGTGTGGAGGCCTGTCCGAAGTCGGCCAGCGCCACGATGGAAGCAGAATTCTTCGACGGGACCGACGCGGTGACGTTGGTGTGGATCGGCCGGCGCCGGATTCCCGGCATCGAACCGGGACGCCGTATCCTGGTTCGTGGCCGCATCGGTGATCGTGATGGGGCCAAGGTGATCTACAACCCCAACTACGAACTCCGCGAGAATTCCTGACGTATGCCGAGACCCCACCACGACGAGGGCGCCGACCCGGCCGCCGCGGCCGGACTCCGGGTGAGCCCGGTCGAGGGGCGCGGCCGGCATCGCCTGCGCGAGTCCGCCGACGAGCCGGCGGCCGACGGCTCCTACACCGACGAAGAGCGTGAGGGGGAGATCCAGCAGACGCTGCTCGAGCAACTCGGCGGTATCAGCGGTCTCGTCTACTCCACGTTGCCGGTGGTGGTGTTCGTTCCCGCCAACACGCTGTGGGGCCTGACCGTCGCCATCTGGACGGCGCTGGCGACCGCCGCGGGTGTGCTGGTCTGGCGGCTCGTGCGTCGTTCGCCGATTCAGCCGGCGATCTCCGGATTCATCGGGGTCGCGGTCTGCGCCTTCATCGCACATCGCACCGGCGCCGCGAAGGGGTATTTCCTGTTCGGCATCTGGGCCAGCCTGGTCTATGCCGGGGTGTTCCTGGTGTCATTGCTGGTGCGGTGGCCGTTGGCGGGCGTGATCTGGGGTGTGCTCAACGGGCACGGCCACGACTGGCGCTCGGACCGGCGCGCGATGCGTCTCTACGATCTGGCCACCGTGGTGTGGGTGGTCGTCTTCGGCGCTCGCTATCTGGTGCAGAACCATTTCTACGACACCGGCAGCACCGGCTGGCTCGCTGCCGCGCGTATCGCCATGGGCTGGCCGCTGACCGCCATCGCCCTGCTGGTCACGGTGTGGGCGGTGCGCCGCGCCGGACATATGCCGGCGTCGTCGGCAGCGGACTGAACCGCCTGCGGCCCGACCGTGCCCCCGATGCCGGGGGCATCGCCTCGACGGGGTGGGGTGAACCCACCCCTGGGGTGTCTATCTCGGTGCCGTGATTCGTCGCACGATCGTGAGGACAGTAGCGATCGGCGAGAGGATCCCCAGTGGTTACCGAGGACGAGACGGTGGCGACGAACAGCCCGGCGAAGGGCACGGGTGTCCGCTCGCCGCGATCGGCGCCCGTGGGATCCGACAGCCGCCGCGCCGCCGCCGAGCTGGATCGGCTGATCGGCCCGGCCGCCGCGGGTGATCAGCGCGCGGTCACCGAGATCATCAAGATCGTGCACCCGCTGGTGCGGCGGTACTGCGCCGCACGGGTCGGGACCAGCAGTAATCCGCATGTCACCGCCGACGACATCGCGCAGGAGATCTGCATCGCGACCGTCACCGCCATTCCGCGCTACCGCGATCAGGGCAAGTCGTTTCTGGCCTTCGTCTACGGCATCTCGGCGAACAAGGTGGCCGACGCGTTCCGCCGCGCCCAGCAGCATCCGTCCTATCCGGTGGCCGAATTCCCCGAAACCGCTTCGAACGCACCGGGACCCGAGGACTTGGCCCTCGATATGGAGCGCCGCAGGGCCACCCGCGAACTGATGACGATTCTCGCCCCGGCGCATCGTGAGGTGCTGGTGATGCGGATCGTGCTCGGCTGGACCGCCGCGCAGACCGCCGAGGCGATCGGCACCAGCCCCGGTGTGGTCCGGGTGATGCAGCACCGCGCGCTGACCAAGCTGCGGGCCCGGCTGACCGCCGAAACGGCCTGAGCCGCGCTCAGATCGACGCGGACGGTTCCGAGCCGGTCGGTTCGGCGGTGAGGTTGCGGCGCAGTTCGTCCTCGGCGTCGACCGACGCGACGAACAGCAGTTCGTCCTCACCTTCGAGCGGATCGTCGGGCTGGGGCACGATCACCCGGCCGCCCCGCAGAATCGTCACCAGCGCGACATCGCGCGGCAGCGACAGCGTGCGCACCGCGCGACCGGCCAGTGCGGTATCGGTGGGCAGGGTGATCTCCACCAGGTTGGCCTGCCCCTGGCGCAGCGTCATCAGCCGGACGAGATCGCCGACCGAGACCGCCTCCTCGGCGAGTGAGGCGAGCAGCCGCGGTGTCGACACCGCGACGTCGACACCCCAGGACCCGTCGAACAGCCACTCGTTGCGCGGATCGTTGACCCGGGCCACCACCCGGCGTACACCGAATTCGGTCTTGGCGAGCAGGCTGAACACCAGATTCGCCTTGTCGTCGCCGGTGGCCGCGATCACCACCTCGTAGTCCTGCAGGCCCGACTCCTCGAGTAGTTCCAGCTCGCAGGCATCGCCGTGGATCCAGATGGCGGTGGGGGCGGCGGCCGGGTCGATATGGTCGAGGCGGCGCTCGAGCAGCGTGACCCGGTGCCCACCCCGCAGCAATTCCTGGGCAATGGAGCGGCCGACGGCGCCGGCCCCCGCGATCGCTACGTTCACGACTGGTCCTCGCTCGAAGGTGCGGTAGCGGCGACGGCGACGACCTCGCCGACCTTGTCGGAGACGGCGGCGACATAGACGGCGTCGCCGGCCTGCAGCACCGTTTTGCTGGTGGGCAGCAACGCCTGCCCGAAGCGGACGAGGAAGGTCACCCGCACCGGAATCGCGTCTTCCAGATCTCGTACGGTACGCCCGTACCAGTCCTCGTGCAGGACGAGTTCGGTGACCGAGCCGGTACCGGTGGGATCGCGCCAGGTGGCGGTGGTTTCGTCACCGGTCAGGGTGCGCAGGAAACGGTCGGTGGTCCACGGCACGGTGGCGATCGTCGGAATGCCCAGCCGCTCGTAGACCGCGGCCCGCTTCGCGTCGTAGATCCGGGCGACGACCCGTTCCACGCCGAAGGTCTCCCGTGCCACGCGGGCGGCGATGATGTTGGAGTTGTCACCGTTGGAGACCGCGGCGAACGCGCCCGCGCGCTCGATTCCGGCCCTGGTCAACACATCCCGGTCGAACCCGACGCCGGTCACCCGCTCACCGGGGAAATCCTTGCCCAGGCGCAGGAACGCGCCCGGATCCCGGTCGATCACGGCAACCTCGTGGCCGATCCGGACCAGGGCGCGCGCCAGCGCGGAGCCGACTCGGCCGCACCCCATGATCACTACGTACACCGTGTCAACCCCAATTCCGCCGAAAACCGTGGTGTGCGGTCTGGTTCCCTCTCGGGGGAACCGTACCCGTTGACGGCTCCCTGCAGCACGTTCCCCCATCCGGCGGAACCGAAACGCGAGTGAACCACCGGCTATGTCACATCGGGCCGTGCCCTTATGCTGTGCCGAGTGTCGAAGTTGACGACGGCCGTCAAGCGCATGGTGGTCGGCCGCCCATTCCGTAGTGATTCGCTGGGACATACCCTGTTGCCCAAGCGGATCGCGCTGCCCGTCTTCGCCTCCGACGCCTTGTCGTCGGTCGCGTACGCGCCCGAGGAGATCTTCCTCGTGCTGTCCACGGCCGGCCTGTCCGCGTATGTCTACACACCCTGGATCGGCTTGGCGGTCGCCACCGTGATGGCGGTCGTGGTGGCCAGTTACCGCCAGAACGTGCACGCCTATCCGTCAGGCGGCGGTGACTACGAGGTCGCGACGGTCAATCTCGGTCCGATGGCCGGGCTGACGGTGGGCAGTGCGCTGATGGTCGACTATGTGCTCACCGTCGCGGTCTCGATCTCCTCCGCGGCGTCGAACATCGGTTCCGCGGTGCCGTTCGTGGCCACTCACAAGGTGCTGTTCGCGGTGGCGGCGATCGTGCTGCTCACCGCGATCAATCTGCGCGGGGTGCGGGAATCGGGCACCGCGTTCTCGATCCCCACCTACGGCTTCATGATCGGTGTCTTCCTGATGCTGGCCTGGGGGTCGGTGCGGATCTTCGTCTTCGGTGACGATCTGCATGCCGAATCGTCCGGTTTCAGCCTCAACGGCAACGAATCGCATCTGCAGGGCATCGCCTTCACCTTCCTGATCGCGCGCGCGTTCTCCTCCGGATGCGCCGCGCTGACCGGTGTGGAGGCGATCAGCAACGGGGTCCCCGCCTTCCGCAAGCCGAAATCCCGCAATGCCGCCACGACGCTGCTGATGCTCGGCGCCATCGCGATCACCCTGCTGATGGGCATCATCCTGATGGCCCGCAAACTGGGCGTCGTCTTCGCCGCGAACAGCTCGGATCTGGTCGGCGCACCGGCCGGCTACGAACAGAAGACACTCGTCGCCCAGCTGGCCCACACGATCTTCGACGGTTTCCCGGCCGGTTTCTTCTACATCACCATCGTCACCGCGCTGATCCTGGTGCTCGCGGCCAACACCGCGTTCAACGGTTTCCCGGTCCTCGGCTCGATCCTGGCGCAGGACCGCTTCCTGCCGCGCCAGCTGCACACTCGCGGCGACCGGCTGGCGTTCAGCAACGGCATCCTGTTCCTGTCCGGAGCCGCGATCGCGTTCGTGGTGCTGTTCGGCGCCGAGGTGACGCGACTGATCCAGCTCTACATCGTCGGTGTGTTCGTCTCGTTCGTGCTCAGTCAGACCGGCATGCTGCGGCACTGGACCCGGCTGCTGCGCACCGAGACCGACCCCGTCGTCCGGCGGCGGATGCTGCGTTCGCGGGTGATCAACGCCATCGGCCTGACCATGACCGGTGCGGTGCTGATCATCGTGCTGATCACCAAATTCCTTGCCGGAGCGTGGATCGCGATCGTCACCATGGCCGCGATCTTCGGCCTGATGCGGCTGATCCGCCGCCACTACGACACCGTCGGGCGCGAACTCGAGGAGCAGGAGTTCACCGGGGTGCTGCCCAGTCGCACGCATTCGATCGTGCTGGTGTCGAAACTGCATCTGCCGACCCGCCGCGCCCTGGCCTACGCCCGCGCCACCCGGCCCGACACGCTGGAGGCGGTGACCGTCAACGTCGACGAACCCGATACCCGGGCGCTGGTGCGGGAGTGGGGTGACAGCGATATTCCGGTGCCGCTGAAGGTGATCGAGTCGCCCTATCGCGAAATCACCAAGCCCGTCGTCGATTACGTCAAGCGGGTGCGCAAGGATTCCCCGCGCGATGTGGTGACCGTGTTCATCCCCGAATACGTGGTCGGGCACTGGTGGGAACAATTGCTGCACAATCAGAGTGCGCTGCGGCTCAAGGGCCGCCTGCTGTTCGAGCCCGGGGTGATGGTCACGAGTGTGCCGTGGCAGCTCAGCTCGTCGACCAAGGCCCGCCGCCCCGAGGTGGTCAACGCGCCCGGTGCGGTACGCCGCGGGTACGAGGATCGTTCGTGAGCGCAGGGCCGGACTGGTTCGGCGAGACCTTCCGGGTGCGGCTGGGTGCCCCCGGACACGGTGGTTTCTGTATCGCCCGGCACGAGGGCCGGGTGCTGTTCGTCCGGCACGGATTGCCCGGTGAGCTGGTGGTGGCCCGGGTCAGCGAGGACCGGGGTGGTTCGTTCTGCCGTGCCGAGGCGATCGAGATCCTGGAGCCGTCGCCGGATCGGGTGGCGTCGAATTGCCCGGTCTCCGGCCCCGGCGGCGCGGGCTGCTGCGATTTCGCCTTCGCCACCCCGCGGGCACAACGCGCGCTGAAGGCATCGGTGGTCGGCGAGCAATTGCGTCGGCTGGCGCACTGGGACACCGAGGTCGTCGTGGAACCGATTCCCGTGCCGGCGGGCACGGCGGCCGGCGACGTCCCCCAGATCGGGTGGCGGACCCGGGTGCGGCTCGTGGTCGACGCCGATGGCCGCGCGGGCGTGCACCGGTACCGCGGCAGTGAGGTGATCGCGGACCTGCGCTGTCCCCAGCCGGCGCCGGGTGCGGTGGACGGGATCGCCGACCGGAGCTGGACTCCCGGGGCGGAGCTGGTGATCGCGGTCGACGGGGACGGGCTGCGCCATATCGTCGAGCTCGCGCCCACGGCGGCGCCCAGGCGCGGTGGCGATCGCCGTGCGACCGCGGCCCGGCGCGCCGCGGCCCACGCGCGGCGCGCGGAACGGGTGGTGTCGGGCAGCGGCCGGGCGGTGCAGTATGTGTCCGGACGCCGGTGGGAGATATCGGCGACCGGGTTCTGGCAGCCGCATCGTGGTGCGGCGCAATGCTATTCGGATCTGGTGGCCGAGTGGGCGGATCTCGGCGCCGGATCGTCGGCGTGGGATCTGTACTGCGGAGCGGGAGTGTTCGCTGCCCGCCTGGCCGAGCAGGCCGGACCGGCCGGTTCGGTATCGGGCGTCGAATCATCACGATCGGCCGTCGCCGACGGCATCGCGGCGCTACGCGACCTATCCGGTGTCGAGCTGTTCGCCGACCGGGTGGAACGCTGGATCGCGGCCCGCGATCGCACCCCGCACGTGGTCGTGCTCGATCCGCCGCGCGCCGGTGCCGGGAAGCAGGTCATCGCGGCGCTCGCCGCCGCAGGTCCCGATCGGATCATCCATATCGGTTGTGACCCGGCCGCTTTCGCGCGCGATATCGGCCTCTACCATGAGTCGGGGTACCGGGTCGGGGCGCTGCGTGCCTTCGACGCGTTCCCCGCCACCCATCATGTGGAGTGCCTGGCTCTGCTCGAACGACGGTGACTGCGGCTCAATCCAATTGCCACGTCGCGCGCAGATCGGCGCTGACCTGCTGTTCGCCGTATTCGACGGCGACGGGTGTGTCGGTGGCGACGCGGGCGGCCATGAACCGGATCTCGCCCCGCGGTTCCGGTACGGCGGCGGTGTTCTCGGTGATCTCCAGCACCGGCCCGAGTGCTCGCTCGGCACGGGCCGCGTAGCGCCGGGCCCGGTCGAGGGCATCGTCCCAGGCCGCCTCGCGTGCCCGGATCAGCAGTTCGGCCTGATCGGCGACCGTGAGGTTCAGCCCGCCGAGCCGGACGTCGTCCCCGCCGGCCTCGACCGCGCGCGCGATGATCGCCGCGGGATCCGCGGCCGCGTCGGCGGTGGCCGGGATGCGCAGCCCGAGGGTCAGCGACGTGGTCGCGACATATCCGGTGATCCGGGCGCCCTCGTTCTCGGACCAGGTGGTCTCGGTACGGACCGACAGCCCGGTGGTGGCGATATCGGCCGAGGCGACCCCGTCGGCGCGCAGGGCATCGGTGACCGCCGCGGTCCGCTCACCCGCCCGGCCGTAGGCCGACGCCACGGATTGCGCCCGGGTCTCGATCGAGATCGACACCTGCATGCGGTCGGGGGTGGCGCTCGCGCTGCCGTGGCCGAACGTGGTCACGGTCCCCGTGCGCGGCTGCTGGGTGAGACCGGATCGCTGCTGCTCGGTGGTCATATCGTCCTTCCTGCGGTGCGGACGGCCGCCGCCCACTGTAGTGCCGATGATCTATGTCGAGCCTCACACCGATCGCGAATATTGCAGCTCGCCGGTCATTCCCGTCGTCGGGCGCGGATTCGGCTCCGTAGACTGTTCGAAACAGATGAGCATCGGAGAGGGAGCGAGAACGGTGGGAGTTCTTTCCCGGGTCGATACGCCCGAGGACCTGCGCCGGCTGACGGTACCCCAGCTGCGCGAGCTGGCCGAGGAGATTCGGGAGTTCCTGGTCCGCAAAGTCGCGGTCACCGGAGGTCATCTGGGGCCGAACCTGGGTGTGGTGGAACTGACCATCGCACTGCACCGGGTCTTCGACTCCCCGGCCGATCCGATCATCTTCGACACCGGCCACCAGGCCTATGTGCACAAGATCCTCACCGGCCGCAAGGACGGTTTCGACCGGCTGCGCAAACAGGGCGGGCTGTCGGGGTATCCGAGCCGCGCGGAGAGCGAGCACGACTGGGTCGAGTCGTCCCATGCCTCGGCCTCGCTGTCCTATGCCGACGGCCTGGCCAAGGCCTTCGCGCTGACCGGCCAGAAGCGCCATGTGGTGGCGGTGGTCGGCGACGGCGCGCTCACCGGCGGGATGTGCTGGGAGGCGCTGAACAATATCGCCGCCGGCCCGGACCGCTCGCTGGTCGTGGTCGTCAACGACAACGGCCGGTCGTATTCACCGACCATCGGGGGACTGGCCGACCGGCTCGGCGCGCTGCGGATGCAACCGGCCTACGAACAGGCCCTCGACGCCACCAAGCGGTTCGTCCAGGGCATACCGCGGGTCGGGAATTCCGCCTATTCGATGCTGCACGCGCTCAAGGCCGGGATCAAGGACGCCGTCGCACCGCAGGAACTGTTCAGTGATCTCGGGCTCAAGTATGTGGGCCCGGTGGACGGGCACGATCCGGTGGCGCTCGAGGCCGCGCTGCGCCGTGCCAAGGATTTCGGCGGGCCCGCGGTGGTGCACGTGGTGACCCTGAAGGGCCGGGGCTATCAGCCCGCGGTCGATCACGTGGCCGATCAGATGCATTCCATCGGTGTGATCGATCCCGAGACCGGGCGGCCGACCGGCGGCAAGTCCGTCGGCTGGACGTCGGTGTTCTCGGAGGAACTGATCAGACACGGCGAGGAGCGCGACGATATCGTCGCCATCACCGCCGCCATGTCGGGACCGACCGGGCTCGCACCCTTCGGCGAGCGCTTCCCCGAGCGCATGTTCGATGTGGGCATCGCCGAACAGCACGCGATGACCTCCGCGGCCGGACTGGCGCTGGGCGGGCTGCATCCGGTGGTCGCGATCTATTCGACCTTCCTCAATCGCGCCTTCGATCAGTTGCTGATGGATGTCGCGCTGCTGAAGCTGCCGGTGACCCTGGTGCTGGACCGCGCCGGTATCACCGGTGACGACGGCGCCAGTCACAACGGTATGTGGGACCTGTCGGTGCTGGGCATCGTTCCGGGTATCCGGGTCGCCGCACCGCGCGATGCGGCGACGCTGCGCGAGGAACTGGCCGAGGCGCTCGCCGTCGGTGACGGCCCCACCGCGCTGCGGTTCCCCAAAGGTCCTGTCGTCGAGGAGGTTTCGGCGCTGGAACGGCTCGACGGAGTCGATGTGCTGCGGATGCCCGAGGGCTCCTCGGCGCAGGCCGTGCGCGGTGATGTGCTGCTGGTGGCCGTGGGCGCGCTGGGCGCCACCGCCGTGGCGGCGGCGGATGTGCTGACGGCGCAGGGGATTTCGGTGACGGTTGTCGACCCCCGCTGGGTGCTGCCGATATCGGACACCATCGTCAAACTGGCCGAGAACTACCGCATGGTGGTGACGGTCGAGGACGGTGGTCTGCACGGCGGAATCGGCTGCACCGTCTCGGCGCGGCTGCGCGATGCCGGGCTCGATGTGCCCACCCGGGAACTGGGTGTGCCGCAGCAGTTCCTCGATCATTCCTCGCGCGCGCAGATCCATCAGGAGCTGGGGCTCACCGCCGAGGAGATCGCCGAGCGGATTACCCGGTGGTTGTCCGGTGGCGCCGTGTAGATGCCGTGTAGATTCTGAAACCGGTTACAGTTTTCGTCGCCGGTAGGAGTCCGCATGTCGTTCGTGCTCGTCGAGAAACCGCGCCCGCAGATCGCGCTGGTCACCCTGAACCGGCCCGACCGCATGAACGCGATGGCCTTCGATGTGATGGTTCCGCTGCGCGAAACCCTCGAGGCCGTCGCCGCCGACAACGACGTGCGCGTCGTGGTGCTGACCGGCGCGGGTCACGGGTTCTGCTCGGGCGCCGATCTGCAGGGCGCCGGGCGGGTGCCCAATATCGACGGTCTCACCCGCACCACTGTCGCGCGCCGGTCGATGGATCTGCTCGACAGTGTGATGACGACGTTGCGGCGGATGCATCAGCCCGTGATCGCCGCGGTCAACGGGGCCGCGATCGGCGGCGGCTTCTGCCTGAGCATGGCCACCGATATCCGGGTCGCCTCGGAGCAGGCCTACTTCCGGGCCGCGGGTATCAACAACGGTCTGACCTCCGCCGAACTCGGAATCAGCTATCTGCTGCCGCGGGCGATCGGGGCGTCCCGGGCCTTCGAGATCATGCTGTCGGGCCGTGATATCGATGCCGCCGAGGCGGAACGCATCGGTCTCGTCTCGCGCACCGTGGCCCCGGATGACCTGCTGGACACCTGCTACGAGATGGCCGAGCGCATGATCGGCTACAGCCGGGTCGGCACCGAGCTCACCAAGCGCATGCTGTGGAGTGGGATGGAAGCCGGCAGCCTGGAATCGCATATGCAGCACGAGGGCACGGCGCAGCTGTACGTGCGGCTGACCACCGAGAACTTCGACGAGGCGATCCGCGCCCGCCGCGACCGGCGCACTCCGGTCTACGAGGACTGATCCGGTTCCGGGAACAGGGCGGCGGCCAGTTCGGGCACCGCCAGTTCGCGTTGCCAGGTCCGTGCGCCACCGGCCTCCAGATACTTGTCGATCGCCGCGGCCGGTTCCGACGGTGTTGCGCCGGAACGGAATTCGGGTAGTCCGTCCCAGCACAGCCGCCGCAGCAGATCCGGGGTGAGCAGGTTCTCCACCGGAATCGTGTGCCGCTCGGACAATCCGTTCATCGCGGCACGGGCGGCGGCCAGGCGCGCGGCGGCGACCGGGTCGCGTCGTTCCCAGCGATTGACCGGCGGGGGACCGTCGAACGGCTGTGACATCGGCGGTAGTTGCGAATCCGGCAGCGCCCGAGCGCGTTCCACCGCGGTCAGCCATTCGCGCGAATACCGGCGCTGCCGCGGACCGCCGAATACCGGCAGGGCGCGCAGCTGCGGAATGGTCTTCGGATCCGCCTGTGCCGCGGCGATGATCGCCGAATCCGGCAGAATCCGGGCGGGCGCCACATCGCGATGACGCGCGATACCGTCACGGGTGGTCCACAATTCGCGCACGGTCGCCAACTGCCGCGCCCGGCGCAGGGTGTGAATTCCGGAGGTGCGGCGCCAGCGATCGGGTTTCGGCGCGGCCGGCTCGGCGGTGCGCACATGTTCGAATTCCTGTGCGGCCCAGTCGGCTTTGCCCTGTTCGGTGAGTGCCGCGGCGACCTCGTCGCGCAACTCCACCAGCAGTTCCACATCCAGGGCGGCATAGTTGAGCCAGTCCTGCGGCAGCGGGCGGGTGGACCAGTCGGCGGCGCCGTGACCCTTGCGCAGTTCGCGGCCGAGCAGCCGGGCGACCATCGCGGCCAGCCCTACCCGGTCGAATCCGGCCAGTCGCCCGCCCAGTTCGGTGTCGAACAGCTGGGCCGGACGCAATCCGAGTTCGGCCAGGCACGGCAGATCTTGATCCGCGGAATGCAGCACCCACTCCAGATCGTTGATCACCGCGGCCAGCGCGTCCACCGCCGCCGGATCCGGAATCGGATCGATCAGGTAGCTGCCGCTGCCGCGTCGGCGCAGCTGGATCAGATAGGCCCGATTCGAGTAGCGGAATCCCGAGGCGCGTTCCGCGTCCACCGCCAGCGGGCCGGCGCCCGCCGCGAGCGCCGCGGCCGCGGCGGCGATCTGCTCGGCGCTGTCGAGGACCGGAGGGATGCCGTCGGCCGGAGCCAGCAGGGGAACCGCGGTGTCCGCGTCGGGTGGCGTCGCGGGCGGGGGCCCCGGGGTGGTGTCGGACTCGTCGGCTTCGGGCATAGCTTTGAACTCTACGTGGCCCTCAGAACCGGTCGTCGGCGTTCTGTGGATGCGGACGCAAATGGGTGATACCCGCCGGGGGTAGCCCGGCGGCGTAGGCCAGTACCTCGCAGAATGCCTCGACGTGCGGCGCGAGCTGCGTAGAGCCCACCGTCCAGGAAGCGCGCAGCTCCAGCTGGTAGGCGCGCGGTGGTCCGGCGATATCGCCGTAGCGGACCGAACTCGTGGAGGTGACGGTGCCGCCCAGCGCCGTGAATTCCTCACCCCGCGACTCCAGCGCGTCGACCAGCCAGCTCCACGCGACCTCGGGGAGCAACGGATCCCCCGCCAGCGCCGCGTCGATATCGGCCTGAATGTAGGCCACCAGCCGGAACACGCCGTGCCAGGCCTCGTGCCCGTTCGGATCGTGCAGCAGGATCAAGCGGCCGAACGCGTCGTCGTCGGAGTCGACCGGGATCACGTTGGTGTCGGGATGCTTGACCTCCGCTCCGATGGCATAAGAATAGGGAGCCAGTCGCTGGGGAGGCCGGATCGGTGCGAGCTCGATCCGAGGATGGACGGATGCGGTGCCCATCGCATCGACCGCGGCGCGAAACTGGGCTGGTTCGCTGTCAGGCTCCGGGGTCGGTGCGGCGCCGTCGCGGAAGTCGAGCGGTGTCACGAATGTGAACGGTAGACCTGAACCGTGTCCGGCACGCGGAGGCGCGCCGCTACGGGCGCTTGCGCCACGTGCGCACGGTGGCGCGGATGCGCTCGTCGCGGCGGCATACGATAGCGGTGATGAGCACACCAACCCGCCGCCTTCTGTCCGATGCGCCGTTCCTCGCCGCCGCCACCGGCGCCGGGCCCAGCCGGCGTCCCGTCTGGTTCATGCGCCAAGCCGGCCGCTCGCTGCCCGAGTACCGCGAACTGCGCGCCGGGATCGGCATGCTGGAATCGTGCTTCGATCCGGAGCTGGTGTGTGAGATCACCATGCAGCCGGTCCGCCGCCACGGTGTGGACGCGGCAATCCTGTTCTCCGACATCGTCGTTCCACTCAAGGCGGCCGGTATCGATCTCGATATCGTGCCCGGTGTGGGTCCGGTGATCGCCGATCCGGTGCGTTCGGTCGAGGATGTGCGCGCGCTGCCGCGGCTGCGGCCCGAGGAGGTCGGCGCGGTCACCGAGGGGGTCAGGCTGCTGCTCGGTGAGCTCGGCGCGACACCGCTGATCGGATTCGCCGGTGCCCCTTTCACTCTCGCCTCCTATCTGGTGGAGGGCGGGCCGAGCCGCAATCACGAGCGCACCAAGGCGATGATGCTGGGTGAGCCGCGGACCTGGCACGAGCTGCTCGGTGTGCTCACCGATATCACCATCGAATTCCTGCGTGCGCAGATCGCCGCCGGGGTGGACGCGGTGCAGCTGTTCGATTCGTGGGCCGGTGCGCTGTCGCTGGCGCAGTACCGGGAATTCGTCCTGCCGCATTCGGAACGGGTGTTCGCCGAGATCGCCGAGTCCGGTGTGCCGCGCATCCACTTCGGTGTCGGCACCGGCGAGTTGCTGGGTGCGATGGGGGAGGCGGGCGCCGATGTCGTCGGGGTCGACTGGCGGGTGCCGCTGACGGCCGCGGTGCGCCGGGTCGGCGCCGGAAAAGTGTTGCAGGGCAATCTCGATCCGGCCGTGCTGTTCGCGGGGAGCGCGGTCGTCGAACGCGAGATCCGCCGGATCGCGCACGAGGCGGACGAGGCGATCACCCTGGGGGCGGCCGGGCATATCTTCAACCTGGGCCACGGCGTCCTGCCCGATACCGACCCGGCCGCCATCACCGCGGCCGTGGAGTTGATCCACAGCCTGCCCGTCCCGCTGTAACGAGGAGCGTTCGATGCGAGTCGCGGTGATCGGCGGTGGCATCAGTGGGCTGGTCGCGGCCTATCGGCTGCGGCGGGCGCTGGGTTCCGACCTCGAGCTGATCCTGGTCGAGCGACGCGAGCGGATCGGCGGAATCCTGTACACCGGTGAGCTCGGCGGTGGACCGGTGGATCTGGGCGCGGAGGCCTTCGTGGGCCGCCGGCCCGAAATCCCGGCGCTGCTGGCCGAATTGGGCCTGTCCGACCAGCTGGTGCATCCGGCCGGGCGACGGCCGCTGATCTGGTCGGGTGGGGTGGCCCGTCCGCTCCCCGAACGCACCCTGATGGGGATTCCCAGCGGTCCGGACCCGGTCGCCGGCCTGGTCGACGAGGCGACGCTGGCCCGGATCGCCGACGAGCCCGGCCGCCCGCTGCGCTGGGAACGCGGCGGTGACGTCTCGGTGGCCGAGCTGGTCGCCGACCGCTTCGGTCCGCAGGTCGTCGCGCGCAGTGTGGATCCGCTACTGGGCGGGGTGTACGCCGGGCGCGCGGAGTCGATCGGGGTGCGGGCCGCGCTGCCGACGCTGGCGGCCGCGCTCGACGCCGGTGCTCCGAATCTGACGCGGGCGATCGCGGACGCGCTCCCGCCTCCGTCGACCGCACCGGTCTTCGGCGGTCTGCGCGACGGATATCGCGTCCTGCTCGACGGGCTGCGCGAGGCCGCCGCGCCGAAGCTCGAAACCGATACGGTGGCAACGAGTCCGACGCGCACCGCGAGCGGGTGGGCGATCGATCCGATCGGTGCGGTCGACGCGGTGATCCTGGCGACACCGGCGCCGGTGACAGCCGCGCTGCTGCGTGAGGTCGCCCCGGAGGCGGCGGCGGTCGCGAGCGCCATCGAGCTGTCGTCCTCGGCCGTGGTGGCGCTCGGGCTGCCGGTCGGCACGCCGCTGCCCGACAATTCCGGAATTCTGGTCGCCACCGGAGAACCGTTGCGCGCCAAGGCGTTCACACTGTCGAGCCGCAAGTGGCCGCATCTGGCCGAACGGGATGTGGCGCTGGTGCGCGCCTCCTTCGGCCGCTTCGGCGACGACACCCCGCTGTCGTGGTCGGACGAGGAATTGATCGCGGCCGCGGTCGCGGATCTGTCCACGGTCACCGGTGTGGCGATGCGCCCGGAGACCGCCCTCGTCCAGCGGTGGCGGGGCGGCCTGCCGCAATACGCGCCCGGTCACACGGCACGTATCGCCGAGTTGGAGGCCCGGGTGGCGGCGCTGCCCCGGCTGGCGGTGGCGGGCGCCTATCTGCACGGTGTCGGTGTCCCGGCATGTGCCGCTTCGGGAACCGCTGCGGCTCAGCGCATCCTGTCGGAGTAGGCGGTCCCTGGATCACCCGGCCGCCGTCTCGGCGAGCGGTGAGCGCCGGCGGGGCGGCACCGACCGGGTATCCGCCGGAACCGGGTGGGGGCGGACTGGGTGCGGCTGTGCTGTCGTGGAGTGCTCAGTGGCACGATGGTGGCTATGGCGCGACTCGATTACCAAGCTCTCAACTCGACCATCCGGTATCTGATGTTCTCGGTGTTCCAGGTCAAACCCGGGGCCCTGGGCGAGCAGCGCGACACCGTGGTCAAACAGGCGCGCGAATTCTTCGACTCGCTCGACGAGCGCGGTGTCGTGGTGCGCGGAATCTACGATGTGGCCGGTCTGCGTGCCGACGCCGATTTCATGATCTGGTGGCATGCCGAGCGGATCGAGGATCTGCAGGCGGCCTACGCCGAATTCCGCCGCACCACCGATCTGGGCCGCGCGAGCACCCCGGTGTGGAGCAATGCCGCGATCCACCGCCCCGCGGAGTTCAACAAGAGCCACATCCCGGCCTTCCTGGCCGGTGAGGAGCCGGGCAACTACATCTGCGTCTACCCGTTCGTCCGGTCCTACGAGTGGTACCTGCTGCCCGACGAGGAGCGCCGCCGCATGCTGGCCGACCACGGTAAGCAGGCCCGGGCCTATCCGGATGTGCGGGCCAATACCGTCGCCTCGTTCGCCCTGGGCGACTACGAGTGGATCCTCGCCTTCGAGGCGCCGGAGCTGCACCGCATCGTCGACCTCATGCGCGAGCTGCGCGCTACCGACGCGCGCAATCATGTGCGCGAGGAGATCCCGTTCTTCAGCGGGCCTCGGGTGGACATCGAACAGCTGATCGCCGCACTGCCCTGACCGGGGCCGCCGGCCGGTGTGCCCCGGGAATTCGGGGCATGCCGCCGCGGTCTCGTACCCCGTAAGGTCTTGCCGTCAGCTCGGTCGCGCGTCTGCCCGACGTGTCCCGAGGGTTGCGGGACCGGGCATCGGGCCGGGTCCGATCAGCCGGCCGTGTCGTCCGAGGGGTGCAGACGCAGTGCGATCGAGTTGATGCAGTACCGCTTGTCGGTCGGCGTCGGATAGCCCTCGCCCTCGAAGACGTGGCCGAGGTGGCTGTGGCAGTTCGCGCACAGCACCTCGACCCGGCGCATCCCCAGCGAATCGTCGGACCGCAGGATCACCGCATCGGAATCGGCGGGATCGAAGAACGACGGCCAGCCGCAGTGCGAATGGAATTTCTCGGCGCTGCGGAACAGTTCGGCACCGCAGGCCCGGCAGCTGTAGACACCGGTGGTCTCGGTGTCGGTGTATTCACCGGTGAACGCCCGCTCGGTGCCGGCCTCACGCAGCACCGCGTACTCCTGCGGACTCAGCCGGGCCCGCCACTGTTGCGGGCTCAGCTCGATCTTGGGGGCCGGTAGCGACGAGGTCGCGGATGATTCGGCGTCGGAGCTCATGAGTCGATTCTAGTGGCGCTCCCGAACCCGCATCGGGTGTGCGCGCTCACCCCGCGGATCAGCGCAGCGCCCCGGCCTCCGACGGTGTCGGCGGCTCCACCGCGTCATCGTCGGCGGGGACGGGTTCGCGGCTGCCGACCCGGGTGGACGGCGAATCGGTGACGGTGGCCGCCGGGCTCGCCGCGCGTGGCAGCAGGAATGCGGGTTCGATACCCGAATCGAGGCGCCCGTCTCGCCGGGCGGCCAGATACCGGTCGCCCAGCACGCAGAACACCACGATCAGCAGCAACGCCCAGCCGAAGGTGACCCGCAGATACTCCAGGGCGCGACCGGCACTCTGCCAGTGGTCCAGCAGCCATTTGTCGTAGGTCATGAAACCGAAGATCGCCACCCACGCGGGCCAGTTGCGCAGCACCGAATTACGCAGCACCACCGTCATGAGGAACGGGAACAGCATCATCGAGTAGTACTGCTGGCCCAGGCCGGGCAGCAGGAACGAGGCGGTCAGGATGACGCCGGCGCTGGTGCAGACGAAGAACACCTCGTCGTCGCGGCAGTACCGGTACAGCAGCCACAGCGAGATCAGCACCAGTACGCCCAGCACGATCCGGATACTCCAGGTGAGCCACGGCGGCAGGCCGTAGTACTCGGCGTTGCCGACGATGGCGCTGTTGAAGTAGTCGCGGGATTTGAGCAGGTACGGCACGGTGCGGTGGACGAAGTCCATCGGATCCTTGATCAGCGGCCAGGCGATGGCCATCAGCACGACCGGGACGCCGATCGCGGTGATGAACACCTGCCACTGCCTGCGTGCCAGCGGTATCAGCAGCAGCGGCGCGAGCGTCGGTTTCACCGCGATGGTCAATCCCATGACCAGCCCGGCCAGCAGATCGCGTCGCTGCAGCAGCAAGTGGATGAACAGCACCTCGGCCAGCAGGAGGCAGCCGTTGACATTGCCGAAGCCGAGGGTGTTGATGACGGTTTCGGAGGCGAACATCAGCAGCAGCAGCAACGGCGCGGCCACCGACTTCGTCGAGTACTTGAACAGCCGCAGCAGCAGGTACCAGGCCAGGATGATCGCGACCGCGTTCAACGCGATGAAGCACCAGCGAGATTTATCCGGATCGATCAGCGCCAGCGGCGCGACCAGCAGTGTTCCGCTCGGCGGGTACAGGTAGTGCGGATCGACGAGATCGAAGTTCTCACCGTAGATCGACCGGCCGTTGAGAAATGCCAGCGACGCCTTGTAGACGGGTGCGAAGTCGTCGGTGATGCTGAAATTGGTCCCTTTGACGATGACCTGGTGCAGCACGGTGAGTATCGCGAAGGGCCACAGTGCGAAGTTGAACACTTCGGCGGTGGTGCGAGCGGTGCGCGGCTCGAGCTGACGAAGGAACACTGGGGCACGGTACACCGGAAACCCTGGCTATGGTTGCGCGGACCCGCCGTCGAGCGCGTGATCGATCGCATCGGTCACAGGTGGTCAGGCCGGGCAGGCGGTGCCGTCGGCCGGCAGTGTCGCATCCTTCAGATAGGCGGTGATGTTCTGCTGCGCGCAGCCGGAGTGAGTGAACACCGGATGCCCCCAGCCCTGCCACTGCACGGTGGAGGTGCGCGCACCGGCGGCGCCGAGCGCACCGGTGACCGATGATCTGCCCTCACCGCCGACCACCGGGTCGGCGGTCGTGCCGAGTACCAGCACGGGCAGTGCGAATGCGCCCGGCTGCTTCGGTGCCTGTGCGGCCGGCCAGGCCGAGCATTCCATCAGTCCGGTCGCGCCCGTCCGGCCGAATACCGGATACTTTGCGCCCCAATCGTTTTCCAGCTGCTTGGCGCGGTCCGGCGTGGCCGGCTGCTGGTTGTCGCTGCAGCGCGACACGAATTGGCCGTCGGATCCGATCGCCGCGGCCTCCCGGGTGACCAGTCCCTGTAGCGGACCGCGGTCGCCGCGTCCGGCCGCTGACAGGGCATCGGCCAGTTCGGTGGTGTGCGCGGGCTGGTCGGCGCGGGGATCACCGAGGAAACCGGTGATGGTGGTGGTCAGGGCGGATGCGGACAGTTCGCCGAGTTGCCCGGATCCGGCTTTGCCGACCAGATCGGTGATCGCCGCCCGGGGATCGGGTCCGAGTGAACAGCCGAGATCGGCGCAGCGCCGCGCGAATCCGGTCAACGCGGCCTCGGCGCCCTTGACCTGCTGTTCGGTCCGGGTGACCGCGTCGGTGCCGCTCGGTTCGGGTGAGTCCAGTACCAGCCGGGCCAGGTGATCACCGTATTTGGCCGCATATCCGAGTGCCACCCGGGAACCGTTGCCGGTGCCGAGCAGATCGATCCGATCGACCTGCCACTGCTTGCGCAGCTGCTCGATATCGTCGGCGGCGTGCGGGGCGTCGAAGGTCCCCTGGTACGGCTGCAGGAAGTCCTGGCAGGCGATGGTGGCGTTCTGGCTCAGCGTCGCCATCGCGTCCACCTTGTCGCCGCCAGGGGCGAACTGTCCGTTGTCGGCCAGGCCCTGTCGGATGTCGTCGGGCAGGCAGTCGATCGGCTGCGAGCTGCCGATGCCGCGCCGATCGACCCCGACGAGTGGGTGGCTGGCCAGGATCTCCGCGCCCGGGCCGGAGACCAGGCCCGCGACGGTGGCGGTGGTGGAGCGGTCACCGCCGGAGGTCACCACCAGCGGCGCGGCGTCGGCGGGGGTCTGCGGGGTGCGGGCACGGACCGCGGCGATACGGAAGGTGCCCAGCACCGATCCGCCGGAATCGATCGGGCTGGAGAATTCGGCGCATTCGAAGATCACCCCGGCCGGCGGCGCACCCGTTCCCAGCAGGTTGAACGTCGGTGCGGCGCAATCGTGCCAGGACAGATCGGTTGTGGGCACCTGCGCCTGCGGCGGCGCCGCCGCAGCGGCGCTGGTGCTGGTGGCCGGGCCCGATCCGCCGTGCGGATGTTCCACCGCCACGCCCGGACGTTGCGACGGTCCGGCACCGCAGGCGGTGGTCAGCAGAACCGTCAGCGACGATGCCAGCAGAGCGGCGCGAGTCCAACGCATGCGTTACACCCTGCCAGGTTCGGTGCGCCGTTTCAGCTCTGGGTGCGCGTGCGCTCCCATCGGGTGAGCACCGTGCCGTCGTCGTCGAGCAGCGCGTGACGCAGGCTCATCGCCGTCGGCAAGGCCTTGGGCGACACCGCGATTCGTCCCGCGGTGCCGCCGACCAGCAGTGGTGAGACGGTCAGGCACAACTCGTCGACCGCACCCGCGCCGATCAATTCGCCGAACAGTGACGGCCCGCCCTCGCACAGCACCCGCAGCAGACCGCGTTCGGCCAGCACGCGGCGGATATCGGCGGCGGTGACCGTGCTCTGGCCGGCCTCGATCACCTCCGCGCCGGTGCCGGCGAGCAGGTGTTTGCGCGCGCTGTCGGCGGCGGCGGTGGTGAGAATCAGCGGCGGGCGCTGGGTATCGGTGAACAGCCGGCTCGCCGGGTCCAGCGCCGCGCTCGCGGTGACGACCGCGATGGGCGGCGGCGCGCCGTCACGCGCGCCGCCCAGACCGTGATGGTGCAGCCGCATCCGGCGCCGGGAGTCGGTGCGGGCGCCGCCGTAATTCTCCGCGCGCACGGTTCCCGCGCCGACGAGGATCACATCGGCCAGGTCCCGCAGGATGGCGAAGACGGTGCCGTCGGCGGGCCGTCCCAGCGCACCGGAACGGTCGTCCACGGTGGCGGCGCCGTCGAGGCTGGCCACGAAGTTGACCCGGATCCACGGCGTCTCCACCGCGGCCGGATAGGTGTAGAGCTGAACGAGGTCGGTGATCTCACCGGCGCCGTCGGCCGTCAGGGCTGTGAACTGGATCGCATCGGGGACACGCTGCATAAGGTCCGATCACACCACGTCAGTACGCTACGAGCGTGCAACAACGCCTCGTCGATCGCCATCCGGAGGTTCCGGCCGATCAACTCATCGCCCAGATGGTGCCGCCGCCCACATTCGACGAGGTGAGTTTCGCCTCCTACATTCCCGACCCGAAGGAGCCGAGTCAGGCCGCGGCCGTGACCGCGGCGCGCGACTTCGCCGAGCGGGTGGGCAAAATTCACGCCGCCGCGGGCAAGAAATCATTGTTCGGTAAGAAGAAGCAGGTCAGCGGCGCGGGGCTCTACCTCGACGGTGGCTTCGGCGTCGGCAAGACCCACCTGCTGGCCTCGATCTTCCACGCGTCGCCGGGGCCGAAATCGTTCGGCACCTTCGGAGAATTGACCAATCTGGTCGGCGCGCTGGGCTTCACCAACGCGGTGGAACGGCTCGGCGGCAACAGCGTGTTGTGCATCGACGAATTCGAACTCGATGATCCGGGCGACACGATGCTCGTGTCGCGTCTGCTCACCGAGTTGACCGCGCGCGGCGTGTCGGTGGCGGCGACGTCGAACACCCTGCCCGATCAGCTGGGGGAGGGCCGGTTCGCCGCCCAGGACTTCCTGCGCGAGATCCGCAAACTGGGCTCGTTGTTCGAGCCCATCCGGGTCGACGGCCCCGACTATCGCCACCGCGATCTGCCGCCCGCGCCGGAACCGACCGATCCCGAGGTCCTGACCGAAAAGGCCGCGGCGACATCGAATTCCACCCTCGACGATTTCGACGCGCTGCTGAAGCATCTCAGCACGCTGCATCCGTCGAAGTACGGCTCGCTGATCGCCGACGTCTCGGCGGTCTACATCCGCGGCGTGCACACCATCACCGACCAGGCCGTCGCGTTGCGCATGGTGGTGCTCGCCGACCGGCTCTACGACGCGGGCACGCCCGTGACGGTGGCCGGGACGCCGCTGGACAAGATCTTCTCCGAGGAGATGCTCGGCGGCGGATACCGCAAGAAGTATCTGCGTGCGATCTCCCGGCTGCTGGCGCTGTCGCGCTTCGAGGTACCGGCGGGCTGAGTCCGTTCCGTACGGCGTACCGTCGGGGACGAAATCGCACCATGGACGAACGTCCAGTTTCTCCGATCGGAGCTGATATGGCCCCCCGTTCGATTCGCCTCGCCGCCGCGGTGGCGGCCGGAGCCCTCATCGTGACCGGCCCGGCGCTGGGTGTCGCGGTCGCCGCCGATCCGCCCGCCCCGCCGCCGGCGGTGGCGGTGAACACCCAGGATCGCGCGCTGCCGCTGGCCAGTGTGCAGAACGCCCGCGATATCGGTGGTTACCGCACGACCGACGGCCGGGTGGTGAAGACGGGGCTGGTGTTCCGCAGCGCGGACCTGAGCAGATTGTCCGACGCCGACTCCGCGGCCCTCGCCGCCCGCGGTCTGCGCACCGTCGCCGATCTGCGCACGAGCTACGAGCGGGCGCTGAGCCCGGATCGCGTCCCGGCCGGTGCGGCACTGCATGTCCACGATGTGATCGGTCAGGCGCCGCCGCAGGTGATGGCCTCCACCCTCAGCGCGGGCAGTGACCTCTATCGCGCCTTCATCACCGCGCCGGGTGCGAGCGATGCGTTCGCGGGCGTCCTGCGCGACATCGTCGACGCCGACGGCTCGGTGCTGTTCCACTGCTCGGCCGGCAAAGACCGCACCGGATGGACCGCCGCCGTGCTGCTGACGATTCTCGGCGTCGATCGCGACACCGTGAACTACGACTTCCTGCTGTCGAACTACTACCGCAACGCGTCCGAGGGCGATGCGCTCAACGGTGTGATCCTCTCGGCGCTGGACTCGGCCTTCGATCAGGTGGATCAGAGCTACGGCAGCTTCGACAACTACGTCCGTGACGGACTGAAGTTGAGCGACAACGATATCGCCGCGTTGCGGGCGAAACTGCTGTCCTGACACCGGTTTTCGGCATGCGGTGCGCAATCCGGCTGCCCGGCGGCCGGATTCACGGACGCAACGCCATCACGAAGTCGTGGCACAGCTGATCGCCGACGGTGAAGGTCTTGGTGCCGACCGTGCGGAATCCGTGCTTGGCGTAGAAGCGCTGCGCGCGTTCGTTGCGCTGGTTGACCCCCAGCCACACCACCGCGTATTCGCCGCGGCGCGCGTGCTCGATCGCGGCGTCCATCAGCGCGGTCGACACCCCGGTGCCGTGATGGCCGGGCATCACATACATCTTGCTGATCTCCAGCGCGGGGCGGACATCGATCACCGCCGCGACCGACGGATCGGCCGGATCACCGGCCACCACCATGGCGTATCCCACGATATCGCCGCCCGCCACGGCCTTGAGCACCGTGCGCCGGGGATCGCTGAGGTAGTCGCCGAAGCGCTCGTCGGACAGGACATCGGCGATGAAGGTCTCGATACTCTCGTCGGTCAGCTCCGGCGGGCAGGCCAGTGGAAAGGTGGCCGCCGCAACGTCGCTCAGTGCCTCGGCGTCCCAGAGCCCGGCGCGATCGACGACGACTTGTTGCTCGGTCATGGGTCCAGTACAGCACGTCCGGAATTCGTTGCCGCGTGTTCGCTGGGACTCGGGCGCGGCCGGAAGAACCGAGCCGTGGCGATCAGGATCGCGGCGAACAGCAACGGGATGACGAATCCGGCCCGCCTGCTCGACGCGTCCGCGACCGCCCCGACCACACCGCCGCCGATCAGCGTGCCCGCGTAGTTGAACAGGTTGAGCCGGGCGATCACCGCATCCAGGCCGCGGCCGTCGGTCAGGCGCCCGGCCTCGCTGAAGCACAGCGGCGCGATCACCGGCAGGCCCAGCCCCGCGACGAGGAAACCGATCAGCGCCGCCACCGGTCCCGGCGCCGCGACCACCAATGCCAGGCCGAGCACGCCGATGGTGGCGGCCACCCGCACGACCGCGCGCGCCCCGAACCGGCGCACCCACCAGTCACCCGTGAGTCGCGTGATCAGCGAGGCGCCCTGATAGGCCGCCAGTGCCAGCGCGGCCGTCGCCGACGAGGCCAGCAGATCGTCGGTCAGATACAGCGCCGACCAATTGCCCACCGCCAGATCTATCGCGAAGACCAGCGCCATCGCGATACCCAGCGCCAGGTAGGCACGCAGCGGAACCGCGGTGACTGTCCGGGGGCTGGGCGCGGCGCCCGGCTCGGCGGCGTGTCCCTCGGCTTGATCGGAACCCAGCAACCGGGGCCCGAACACCAGTCCGGCGACCGCGACCACGAGTGCGGCCATGGTCACCGCGTAGGGCAGGGTGATCCCCGCCTTCTCGCATCCGGACACGAACAGCGCGCCCAGGATCGAGCCCGCGCTCCAGGCGGCGTAGAACGACGACAGCACGAACCGCCCGTACCCGTGCTGGATGAAGACCGCCTGCATATTCGTGCCGGCATCGACCATGCCGACCGCGACGCCGTAACAGCCCAGCGCGATCAGGTCGATCACGATATTCGGCGCGACCGCGATCACCAGTCCGGTCACCGCCACCAGCGCCAGGCCCACGCGCAGTGCCACCCGGCTGGACCAGCGCAGTGCCACGCGCTCGGCGAGCAGGCTGCCGCCCGCGGCGAGTCCGGAGATCATCACGACGGCCACCAGGATGACGGTGTCGGTCAGGCCGAGCCGATCGCGCTGCTGTGGCAGTTCGGTGAGGATGACCGCCAGGAAGAATCCCTGCAGCGCGAAGGCCACCGAATTGGCCGTGCGGGCCGCCCGGAGCGGTGTCGATACAGAGATGTATCCGCGGTCGAACATCTGGGCAGCCTAATCGGTCGGTGCCGGGCGACGGTAGTGGACCGGTGCGTGCCGCCGCGGGCCCGCACGGGGTACCGGCTGCGCGACGTCCCGATCACGCCGCTGTCCGGCCGTGCCGAAACCGCAGCTCAGCGAGGCAGTTGATCACGCCGGGCTCCCGGTTGGATAACGAATCCGGTCACGGGTACGTGAAGCCCCCTGGCATGTACGGCACTCTGGAGAGAGCGGGCCGGACGGGCCGCGGGTGCACGGGTAGGGGAAGTGGTGCCGTGAGTACGACAGAACGGACCGAGACGAGGCAGCAGGCAACGATTCTGGCTCCGCTGGAGACAGTGAAACTGCCTGCGGTGGAACCGAATCCGCGCGGACACCAGGCAGGGGACCGGTGTCGTGAACCGGGCTGTGGCAATTGTCATTGGGATGTGCAGCGGCTCAAGTACTGGTTGCGGGGCAGACTGTTGGCGGCGGGCGCCGACGATGCCGAGGTGGACAAGCCGCTGGGAGCGCAAACCCCCGGACTGCTGTGGCGGCGCGGCGGGCGGCTGTATGCGATCGAGGTCCGCAGCTCACCCGTATCGCTGACCCACGCCCGCAAACGCACCGCCCGGTTGAAGGCGGTGGGCTGTGACGAGGTGTTGTGGTTGTGCCCGACCGGATATTGGATCGGGCAGATTCCGGCTCTCGGTGTCGACGATTTCGCCGCCGCCGGCTGCGAGTACCGGGCACTGTCGGGTGGGCTGGTCGTCGACTCCGACGGTATCCTGGGGCCCAGGCAAACCCCCTGGGGAATAAGGGAATTCATCGATGGCTGGGTCGCGGGCGAGTTGTCCTGCGGGTATCTGGACGAGAACACGAGAGGGTGGGCGACGGTGAGCAATTGGGAGGCCCACACCCACGCGCAGGCGATGATGATCGCGCAGCAGCGTCAGGAACTACTCGATCAGCGCACCGAACTGGCCGTGGCCCGCAGGGCGACCCGGGACAAGGCGAAACACATCCACAAACTGAACCAGCGGCTCGAGCGGGCAGAACTGGTCGTCGGCCAGCTGGATGCCGCGCGGCGCACCCTGGCCGACCGGGACCGGCTCGAGGCGGGCCTGCGGGTGCGTCTGGCCCGGCAGCGTGAGGCGGTCATGCACTGGCAGCTGATGACGTGCTTCGCGATGCTGGTGATCGTCACCTTCATCGTGGCCGGGTTCATGCTGCACTGAGCTCAGGACGCCGCGAGCCGGAAGGGGGCGCGGTCCCAGCGCCAGTGGTGGCGCAGCACCAGCGCGATCAGATCCACGGGCTCGAGATCGGTGCCGTCGACGCAGGCCCGGAACCCGGACCAGTCGAGCGGACCGGTAGCCAGCCGATTCCGCAGGATATTCTCCGAGCGCGCGGATACTGTGTGCTGCAACAGGTCCGGCTCGCCGAGGCGGCTTCCGGTGAACACCAGCAGGCCCCAGCCGCGCGCATGCGCGTGCGCCCGGGCCGCCTCGAGCCGGACCCGGTTGGCATGCAGTCCGAGCTGTCCCAGCGCGACCACGTCGACGAGCAGCACCCGGCCGTCGGTGAGCCGGACCGCGATGGTGGGGCAGTACGAGTCCGGCACACCGTCGAGCTCGTAGTCGACGGCGATCGGACGTTCCACATAGCTGTCGACCTGTTCGCTCTCGTCGAGCAGTCGCAGTAGCCTGGCCTGGAGCGCGGTGTCGAATGTCGCTTCCCGGCCCAGCTTTTCGGCGAAGATCCGCCCGCGCGCGTCATCGTCCGCGTCGACGGTGGTGATCGGCAGTTCGGGCAGCGCGGCGGGATTCCCGCCCGGCCACTGTGCGCGCCGCAGCAGCGGAAGGAGCTGTCCGGCAGTGGGTTCGGACGTCCGGGGGCGATCCGGATGCCAGCGTCCCCGCTGCTGCCATACGGCGATGCGCTGAAAGACGAAGCCCGCCACCCGTTTGGCGTCGATCAGCGAATGCCCGGCCAGTCGTAGTTTCAGGTAGGCGAGATCCTGGGCGGCGATATCGCTGTCTCCCACATAGGTTTCGATGAGCAGCGTGCGAATCAGATGCTGATCGCCGGCTTCGGCCGGATACTGCTCGGCGAAGATCGCGGGATCCGGATATCCGGTGGCCTGCACCCGCCGGATCAGCTGTCCGGCGGCGCGGGTGTAGAGCTGGCGAACCCGGTCGCGGGACAGCTCGAAGCGCGCCCCCAGCAGCGTCAGCGTTTCCGGGCGCACACCGTTCAGCCCCAGCCTGCGGGTGAGCAGTTCTCCGTCGCGGGGACGATCGCAGGCCTGGTCGCCGACCATCGCCGCCAGCGTGTCGGCGATCTGCTCGGAGCGGAAGGAGATGCCGTCACGCAGGTCGTCGAGCAGCCCGGCCTGTATCTCCTCGATCCGGTTGGTCGTCACCGCTTGCCTTTCGCCGTCTCGCACGTCCATTCGAAAGCCTATGCCCTCGTGTGGTTTCGGCCCGGCAAGCGCGGCCGTGTCCGATCGCGAACAGTGTGATGAGCAACGCTACGACCCACGCGGCCGCCGACGCGGCGCCCAGCAGGTGGATCCCGTCCACGAATCCCGCCGCGGCCGGCGACCCGGCCACCGCGCCGAATATCGCCACACCACAGGCGGTTCCGACCTGGCGAGCGGTGTTGGACACCCCCGTCGCCAGTCCCGATCGGTCGGCCGGGGTGGCGCGGACCGTGGCCGCGACCACCGCGGTGGTGATGAGCCCGGAGCCACAGCCCAGGACGGTGAAGGCGGCGAGCAACCGGCCGATTCCGCCGGTGTGCCCGAGAGTGGTCAGCGGGATCGACCCGCAGGCGGCGAGGACGCAGCCACCTGCGATGGCCGGTCGCGGCCCGTACCGCGCGGTGAGCCGTCCCGATACCGGTGCCAGGATCACCAGCGGTAGCGCCAGCGGGATGATCGCGGCGCCCGCGGCGGCGGGGGAGCGGCCCAGCGTGTCCTGCAGATACAGCATGCCCACGAACAGGATTCCGTTGAAGATCAGATTCATCGTCAGGGCCACCACATTCGGCGCCAGGAGTTGCTTGCGCCGCAACAGGTCCACCGGCAGGAACGGATCGGTGCCGCGGCGCGCGGACGCGAAGGCCGCGGCGAGTGCGGCGACGGCGACCACCGCGGCCGTGGCGACGATTCCGGGCCCGGCCCGGTGGCCCGCGGAGATGATCGCGAACACCAGGCTGCCCAGGCCCAGGACGAACCCGGTCAGACCGGGCAGATCGAGACGACCGCCGCGGCGTGCGACGTCGGCCGGAACGACGATCCGGGCGGCGACGGTCGCCGCGATCGTCAGCGGTACGGCGATCCAGAACACCGGCCGCCATCCCCACCGCGTCACCAGCACGCCGCCCAGCAGGGGGCCGGCCGGCAGCGCCAGCGACGACACCGCCGCCCAGGTCCCCAGCGCCCGCGCCTGTTCGGCGCGGCCGGGAAAGACCTCCACGATCACGGCCATCGTGCTGGGCAGCAACAGCGCGCCGCCCACCCCCTGCGCGATCCGCGCCCCGATCAGCACCGCGACGTCCGGCGCCAGCGCACACCCCAGTGCGGCCAGGCCGAACAGCGCGAATCCGGTGAGTAGCATTCGGCGGTGCCCGACCCGGTCGCCGATCGTCCCGGCCGCGAGCAGCAGTCCGGCGATGGCGACGACATATCCGTCGACCACCCACTGCAGCTGCGCGATCTGGGCGCCCAGCCCCCGTCCGATCGCGGGTAGTGCGACGTTGACGATGGTCACGTCCAACAGCACCAGGAACATGCCGGCACACATCACCGTGAGGATGAGAGCACGGTCGCGCCGGTGCGAGGTCGTGGGTGCGCTGGTCATGCGGCCAGTGTGGGACGCGAATCGTTCGGCGTGGACCGAAGTGTTCGCGCGAGCGCCGACGCCCACACTTCGGTGCGGACCGAAGTGTCGTCGCGGCAGACTGGTGTCATGACCGACCGTCGACCGCTCTACGGATATGCCGATATCGCCGCAGTCGGCGCCCTGCTGTCCGATCCGACCCGGGCGCGGATGATGATCGGCCTGGCCGACGGCCGGGCACTGCCCGCCTCGGTGCTCGCCGCGGAATCCGGTGTCGCGGCCTCGACCGCCAGCGAGCATCTCGCCCGCCTGGTCGAGGGCGGACTGCTCAGTGTCGAGCGCTCGGGCCGGCACCGCTACTACCGGATCGCGAATTCGCAGGTCGGCGCGGCGATCGAGGCGCTGGCGGTACTCGCGCCGACCCGGCCCGTCCGGTCGCTGCGCGAATCGACCCGGGCGGCCGCGCTGCGCCGGGCGCGCAGTTGCTACGACCATCTCGCCGGGCAGCTCGGCGTGGCGGTCACCGAGGCGTTACTCGACCGGGAAGCGCTGACCCGCACCGATGGTGTGGACGGCACCGGCCGCGCCGCCGGTGACCCCATCTCGGCGCCGCTTCCGAGTCACCCGTATCGGCTCGGCCCCAACGCCGCCGCGCTGTTCGCCGAATTGGGCGTCGATCTCGACGGTGCGCGGCATCAGCGTCGTCCGCTGCTGCGCTTCTGCGTCGATTGGAGCGAGCAGCGCCACCACCTCAGCGGTGCGCTGGGCGCCGCGGTCCTGACCCGGATGGAATCGGCGGGCTGGATCGATCGCCCGGGCACGCGTCGCGCCCTGCGACTGACCGATCGCGGTGTGCGCGAACTCGATCGGGTACTCGGGGTGGAACTCGCCGGTTAGCCGCGCCGCACATGCCCGCGGAACTTCGCGCCCACCGCGGGACCGGTTGCGCCACCGAGCCACTCGGCCTCGAAAGTCTCCGGACCGCACTCGCCGATCCGCGTGATATCGCTGATCAGTGCCCAGACCTGCGCCGGGGTGGCCGACATACGAACGGTGACCGAACCACGCACACCCTCACCTCGCAATCGCCGCACCGCGCCTCCGACGGTAGTCCGCCGTTGCTATTCGCTGTCCGGTTTCATCGGCCACCTCGCGAAGGACAGACGCGGTGTGACGGTCTCGACATCCGCCACGCACATCACCGCGTGCAGGGTCATGATGCCGATATGGTCGGTCGACGGCGTGATGACGACGTCCGCCCCGGCCGCACGCGCCTGGTCCGCGAGGGGAATCCGGCTGTTCTCCGGCGACCACACCAGGCAGTAGCCCAGGTGTCGCGCCAAGCGCCGAACCTGGGCCATATCCCAGTCCAGCGCGGGTGCCTCCGGATGCACCCATCCGAGTGCGATCGGGCGCGTCACCGCCGCCTACCGCCGCGCCGCCGCTCACCTCGCGGGGGGAGCCGCACCGTCACGACCGTGAACACGACCAGCGCCGCGATCAACAGCACCACCGGCAACATTTCGCACACCTCTCCCTCGTCCGCTTCGGTATGCCGTCGAGAGTCGAGGAGAGCGAAAGAGGATGTGCGCCAACACGATAACCTGGGAAAACTCATGCGAATCGCCTGGTCGTGTTGAGCAATGCCGCATACAATCGGCGCGTTCTGCAACGCGCACCGACTTCAGAATGCAACGAGGGGAGAGTCGTTGATCGTCGATGGCGATGAATCGGAGGCAGCGGGCAGCACGTTGCCGCGACGGCAACTCGGACGTTATCTGCGGGAGGCACGCGAAGGATCGGGTCTCACGGTCGAGCGAGCCGCCGCGCTGATGGAATGGCACAAGTCGACCTTGAGTCGCCTGGAACGTGGATTGACCGAAAAGGTCAGGGTTCGGGATGTTATGGGCTTGTGTGAGGTGTACGGGCTCGATGAGGAGAAGGCCGACGCGGCCAGACAACTGGCCGAACAGACCCCGGCGCGATCGTGGTGGCGAAGCTATGGGGATGTGATGGCGGCGAAGTTCAACACATACGTCGCATTGGAGGGCGGCGCCAGCGAATTGGCGATGTTTCAGCCGCTGATCGTGCCGGGAATACTGCAGACCGCCGACTATGCAAGAACGCTTGACCAGCAGTATTTCTCAGAAGGCTCACATGACGAGGTGGAACGCGCTGTAGCGCTGCGGATTCAGAGACAGCACGCTGTCACACGCCAACGGCAGCCACTGCGGATCTCGGTCATTTTGCACGAGAATGTACTGCATACCGTAGTAGGCGGGCCACAATTGATGGCTGCCCAGTTGCGTCACATCGCGGATATGGACACGCGGGAAAACGTCCAGGTGCGAGTCCTGCCGTTCCGTGCAGGATTTCCCACCGGCATGGTCACGTCGCAATTCATCATCATGACGTTTCCCAAGGACAGCAGGGGCAAGCCGGTTGAGCCGACCATAGTGTTCGCCGAGAGTCACACCGGCCACGTCTACCTTGAAAGCGCGGACGACGTGCGTAGGTGCCGACAGGCGTTCCATACCCTGCTGGCAGCGGCCCTGGACGACCGGCCGAGTAGAGATCTGATCAGAGAGGCAGCAAGGAAACATGAGCGTGGAGCCTGATCCGACCACGGCACAGTGGTTCAAATCCAGTCACAGCTCCGGGGGAGCCGAGTGCGTCGAAGTTGCTTTCCTCGCGGGAAATACAGTCGGCGTACGCGACTCCAAGAACGTGAACGGCCCGGCGCTGGTGTTCACCCCGGCTGAGTGGGATGCGTTCACCGCCGACGTGGCGGGCGGAAAGCTCGAGCGCTGAGAAACTCGAGCGCTGAGAAAACGGGCGAAGCCCGGCCCGGACCGGGCGCGATCGATCGGTCCGGGCCGGGCTTCTCTGTGTGGTTCGTAGGCGGCCGACGAGGCCGCGATCGTCGTGCGCACTCCGTCGCGATGCCTGCGCTCGCGCGGCTCGCGCGGGCGCCTGAACATCGACCTCGCCGGCGCCCGGTGCCCTCGTCGGCGCCGGGCGCATCCCCTTGGCCTACAGCGGTTTTCGCGAAGGCCCGCGCATTCCGCACCGGCGCGAGTGGCTGACATCACTGCCCGTCGGACAGGCGAGGCGGGGTTGTCATCGCATACGGTTGCGCAGATACAAGAAAGCCCCGGTGTGAACCGGGGCTGACCTGCAGTTGGTGCGCGATACTGGGATTGAACCAGTGACCTCTTCCGTGTCAGGGAAGCGCTCTCCCGCTGAGCTAATCGCGCGTGGTTCGCCTACTAGAGGCGGCGACGGGAATCGAACCCGTGTGCACGGCTTTGCAGGCCGTTGCCTCACCACTCGGCCACACCGCCAACCAAGGCCGGGTTGGCCTTCGAGCGGATGACGGGATTCGAACCCGCGACCCTCACCTTGGCAAGGTGATGCGCTACCAGCTGCGCTACATCCGCATGCTGCTCTCCGGGGCTTTCGGGCCCCTTCCGGCTGCGAGAGAGAACATTAGCCCACTACCCGCTTCGTCAACAAATCGGCTGGTAGATGGGGGTAAATGTGAATGACAAGCATGTAGTCCGGAAGATGCCTCCCGGTGTCGGCCAGAGGCTTCCGTACGAAGCCGGTCCCGAACCGGACGAATACCTGGATCCAGATCGCGCCCGGTGCCGCTCCGAGCGTCGGTAGCCGGCTGTCCCTGCGGCCGACACTCCGCATCCCACGCGCGGTCGACTGTCGCGCTGCCGGCCGGACTCGATCGTGGCCGCGCGATCGCCCACGTCGGCGGGGCTCATTCCGTGCCCGGTTCTCCCGGCCTCGATGCGCCCCGAAGCCACTTGCGCGAGACCCGCTGCGCCCGTTCCTTTTCCGTCCCTCGCATGCCACGGAAAATCCCCAGTTCAAGGCCCGATTTGGTGTGACACCGGTGATGCGTGTTAAGGTTCCTTCTCGTTCGGAACGGCACTTCCGCCGCCCCGAATCCCCACGGTCCCATAGCTCAGTGGGAGAGCGCTCGCCTCACACGCGAGAGGTCGCTGGTTCGAAACCAGCTGGGACCACCAGAACCTCTTTATTCGAAACGGCGACCGTTCGCATGTGTGCATCGCGGCGGTTGATCCTGGTTTTGTCCGCCGTCCGATTTGGGTGGTTTAGGGCTGCCGAGTGAAGGTCAGCGAACATGCCGGTCTTGTCGTCGGTGATTCGTAGGGCCGTGGCGTCTTCCAGGTCATCGATGTAGAAGCATTCGAAGAACGTCTCGTTCAGCAGTCGCCGTACGTCTGGGGCTGCGTCCAGATACAGGCTGTACGGGTCGGCGATGAGGTCGAGGGCGTGACGGAGAACCGTCGTTCCGACGCCGAGTTCTTCGGAAGTGTTGGTGAGGGCCGCTTCGATGCGGTTGCGCTGGGCTTTGATCTCGATGAGTCTCATGCGCACCTTGGCTTGGGGCATCGAGCCATCGGCGAGCAGATCGACCAACCGGTTTTCGCTCTGGTCGAGTTCCTTCATTTGCCGGTTCAGGTTGGCGTGCAGCTCTCGGGTGGTGTTCTGCTCGTCGGAGACGACTTGTTCGAGCAGGCGTCGCGTCGTGGCGGCGAAGTCGGTCGGCAGCTGCAGAGTGCGGTAGTGGTCGACGATTGCTTCTTCGACGGTCTCGGCCGGCAGGTGGGGGAGGTCGCAGAGGCCTTGTTTGCTCCTGCGGCAGACGAAGTAGGCGTACCGCACTCGGTTGCGGCCGGTGGAGACGTTGTAGATCAATCTGGCGGTGGTGTCTTCGTCTCGGCAGCGTGCGCAGAAGAGCCACCCTTTCAGGTAGTGGGCGTGTATGCGGTCCCGGGTGCCGTTGCCGCTGCGTTTGCGCAAGACGTTCTGCACACGTTCGAAGAGTTCGTGGTCGATCAGTGGCTCGTGCCGGCCGGGATAGATCTGGCCCTTCCAGGTGACGTAGCCGACGTAGTAGGGATCGCGCAGCATGTTGTGGAGGGTCGCCGCGGAGACGGGGCGTGGGTTCGGGCGGGCGCCGGTGGGGCGGGACGTGAGGCCCATGTCGGCCATTGCTGCTTCGAGGTCCTCGATCGAGTAATCGCCGGTCGCGTAGAGCTCCCATGCTCGAACAACGAGTGATGCGCGTTCTTCGTCGGTCTTGATGGTGTTGACTTGGCGGCCCTCGACTGTGATCCGTGCGTTGATGTAGCCCAGTTTTGCCCGGCTGCAGGTGCCGCCGTTCATGGCTTTGTTCAGCATCTTGGTGCTGATGTCCTGGCCTGACAACCGGTTCTGGGTGTCGTTGAAGATGTCGGTGATGGCGGCCATCATGTCGCCGTAGATGCCGTCGCCGAAGTCTTCCTTGGCCGATATCAGCTTGACGCCGAGCAGGTCGAGTTGGCGTTTGGTGATGGCGGCGTCGATGTAGTTGCGGAAGGCGCGGGAGCGCATGTAGACGATGACGTACTTGATCTGTGGGTTCTGCTGGAGGTAGGTGAGCATCCGCTGGAAGGCGGGGCGCTTTTCGATCGACTGAGCCGAGACTCCTGGCTCGACGAATTCCTGGACGATCTGGGCGGGCAGTGTGTGGGCTCGTTGTTCGACGATCGTGCGTTGGGTGGCAATGGAATTGCCGTCGGGGTCGATGTCGATGGCGGTGTTCAGCTGCTTCTTGTCCGAGACGCGCAGGTAGGCGACAGCGAGCACGACGGTGCCGTTCAATGGGTTTCCTCCTCGGTGGTTTTCGACTCTTTCGCCAGCTCGATGACGACTCGGCTGAGCCTGCGAAGATCGGGCGGATCGCGCCGATCGCTTTCGACGACAAGGTGATGCTCACGTCGCTCGCCGATAGGTCTGCCGCCGCCGCTAGGCATCGGACATTCCTGAGACGCGCCGGAGGGCCGAACTGCGGGCTGTTCGAGACTGGTTCCAGCTATGAAGTTTCTCGGCTCTGCCTCGAATTACAAGAACCGAATGATTGCTGGCGGATAGCTGTCGGTGTGGCTCATCGGTGAGGAACCAGCGTTGCTGGAGTGGTCGGCATGGTGCGCAATGCCGTACCGCCTGGCGGAAGGTGAGTCCTGCGGTCGTCCTGCCCGCATCGGACGGATCCACGGTTGCCGCGGAAGTAAGAATCGGTGGCGAAATGTAGGCAGCCGCACGGGGACAGCTTTCGAATCCGACTAGCGCGCTCGGCGTGCCGGGCGTGCAGCTGTGTTCGGAATTGTCGGCGCAACTACCTCGGCGCAAATTCCAGAGTCGCAACATGGTCGAGGCCTCGATTCGGTTCCTATCGAGTTCCTCGCGCTACGCCAGATACGTTCGAGGCTTCCATCCGTGTCGCCAAAGGGGAAGGGGTATATCGAATCTTGCTTCTTTTCTTCGGAGAATTTCAGATCCGATCCACCTCGACGCCCAAAGTGGATTCGGGAGTGTCACGAATGATAAGAAGACAGTTCGCGATCAGTAATCGGTCGGTTCGCAGGGCTTGGCGCTGGTGTCATTCCGCTCCGATGTCTGGACCGCTAGGCCAATACGTCATGAGGTCGCCGGGAGTGTGCGGTGCCTGATAGACGGCTCGCAAGATCTGATCCTTCGGCGCACCAGGGGTGTCGGCGAGGCGAACGAACCAGTCTATTCCGGCGGAGTATGACCACATGTAGGACCGCAAGAGAATGTTGGCGCCACGGTCGGTGAGCAAGTCGGCGATCTGGGAATCGGTCCAGTAGGGCACGCAGCGCCGGGCGCGCTCTGCTAGGTCGAGAATCGGGTGTCCGGCTGCCAGCGCGAGGTGTAGCTGGCCGCGCACCAGTTGGTGGTAGTGGTCCAATCGCACTCGGGCGGTGAGGTTTTCGTCGTCGGGAGTGACGAATAGCGGCATTGCCTGTGCGAGGCCTTCGAACAGGACTTGGTTCGATGAGTGGACCGAGCATAGGCGGATCCACGGCACGTCTTCTTGGGCGCAGCGTGCGGAGATGCTTGCGAATTGGAGCGCGTGGCCGAGGATTTCGTGGAGTGCGAATTGGCGGGCTACCACCTGGGTGAAGCGGGCGTTTCGGAGGTTGATTCGTAGTCGGGGTTTCTGGCCGGCGCCGTCGAGCCAGTAGCTCCAGTAGGCGTCGACGTCAACGGATTCGATGGTGAGGTCGTAGTCTGCGGTCGATCCGGTTGCGGCGCGGACGCTCGGCTCGAGGTCGGCTGCGGCTTCGCGGATCGCGTCCGCGCTGACCGAGACATCTAGCGGGCCTTCGGCTTCCATCAAGTCGGTCAGGGTCTTGGGTCCCCAGTCTATGCCGAGTGCGGCGAGGCTGTGTTGTGCTCGCTCGAGGTGTTGCTGGAGGTATTCGTCCGACCATCCCTTGGGTTCGCATCCCTGCGTGCGGCGAATGTATCGCTCGAGGGAGTCGTGTTCTCCGAGCAGTGCGGCGCAGTAGGCGATGTCTGCGTCGATTCTGGTTGCGAGGGCGGTGTCGCCGGCTGCTGCGGCTTCGGCGTGGAGTTCCGACAGCCTTTGCAGGGCTTCGAGCCTGTTGTCGACTGCCGGGACGTCTGAAGTTATCGGCGAGCAGTCGTAGTCGATGACGGGGTGCGCGCCGCGTTCGATTTCGTATCGGTTCCAGGCTCGTAGAACGTGCTCGGCGGCGTCACGCAGTTGCCTGGTCACGATCGATCTCCCAACGTAGCGTCACCGATTCGTTCGGTCGCAGATAGTCTCTGGTCAGCGTGACCACGATGTCATCGCCGTCGTAGTGCCACAGTAGGTCCTCGGTCGCGCTGTTGATCAGGTCGTTCGCTGCACTGCTCGCTGGTGCAGGTGAACAGCTGCGCGGTGATCCGGCCGGGCGAACCGGTGCGATGAGGTGCTGCTGCACCGGCGGCCAAGTCGCCAGCACTTCCTGCTGTGTACGTCATCTCCCGATACACCCGTCGCTTGGTTACCGCGACCTGCCGGGCAGGGCTGATGGAATCTTCCACGCTTCCACTCTGGAGCCAATCAGTGGCCAGTGTGAGAACCGGGCGCCTGGGGCTGCTGAAAGTTGGTTGTATTTAAACCGGTTCGCACGTCACTGCTGCCTTCGATGGGTATGGACGTATCCAGGGGATTCCTCCGGCCTCCCTCCGGGGCGTATCCACCGCCGCGTTCGTAGGTCCGACTGGTCGCAAGGTCGTGGATATCCGTCATTTCGCCAAGTTCGGCGGGTATACGCCCCCGTAGATGGGCGATGTGGGGAACGATCAGTAGTTCGATCTCGTGGGTGGCTACGTGATCGATGAGGGCCTCCGGCACGATCAGGCTGCTCCCTCGAGTCATGCCGACGTAGTCGTAGCCCAAACGAGCGGCGATGCGCTGGGATTGGAAGAGCAAGGGTTCGATCGCTGTCACCAGGTCGACGCAGACGTAACCCATTGCCCGCGGTAGAGTTTCAGCGTTCATAGGTATCTCCGTGCGGATCGGCGGGGTCGGTGTTCTCCCGTTCGATGCGATGGCGAATTTCTGTGACGCGTCGTTCCGGTGGAATGCGTTGCGGCCAGCACACGATGGTGATGTAGATGATGATCGTCAGGATGACGCAGCCGATGAAGAGTGTGATCATGGCCGGTTCGCACCGCCCAGACGGCGTACCGATGATGTCCTGGTTCTGACCGGTATGTATCCGGACGAGCGATCAGCTCTCGCTACCCTGCTGCTGGGCATGGCGTCCCCTTCCTGAGCGCGGCTGGTCTGCAGCACAGCGCCATGTGTCCGTGTTCTGTCGTGGAAAGCAGCTGCCGCCGGGGATGGTGAATCCCTGGCATCTGCCCCGGCGGGCGTCACTTGTGGTGCGCCGGGTGTGCTGGTGGGATCGGGGCTCGACCCGGCGGCAGCGCTGTTCCCAACTTTCTCGCGCTGGTGCAGGTCACACCAGGTACAGATGGGGTACGTGCGGGGTACTCTCGGCGTACTCGACCCCTGACGACGGATACTGCTGATGCGATCGTGTGGACGATGGACCGGACGAGAAGTAGCTGCATTTCGGCACGCGCTCGGTATGAAGCGCGAGGCTTTTGCGGCTCATGCCGGTGTGTCTGTGGAAGCGGTGCGTAAATGGGAGCGGCGACGCGAGACGATCGTTCTGTCGGTGCCTTACGCGGCGCGCATGGATCGCAAGCTCCGCGAAGCCGAAGCGTTTGTCGTAGAACGATTTTGGGCGCTGCTGCCTGACAAGGACGCTGATGCCGAGGCCAATTGCGACGAAGAACGAGTGCCGGAGCCCGAAAGTGCTGATCGCATGTTCGTGCCGGCGCATACTGCGTCGGGTGAGGTTGTGTTGATGTCTATTCCACGACGCACGTTCATGGCCGGCGTTGGGGTTGGTGCTGTCGGTGTCGTCGTGGACCGGGCGGTGTCGGGGATCCCGCTGGCGGAGGCCTTCGCCGGTAGCGATATCGACCACGTCAAATTCTTCCTCGACAAGCGGATGAACATCATCGAGGCGGACAATGTCTACGGCTCGGCGAGCACACTCGCCGAAGTATTGGGTGCGATCGCCCGCATGCAAGCTCTGAAGCAGGCGAAAGTCGTTGATTCTCAGCGTATCTTGCGGCTGTTGGCGTTGTATGCGGAGACTGCGGCCTGGCAGTACCAGGACCAGCGAATGTTCGGCGAAGCGCAGCATTGGGCCGAGAAGGCTTTGACGTGGGCACATCAACTGGGCGACAACTACTGCATCGGCATGGCGCTGGTTCGGATGAGTCAGCTGGCGTCGGATCAAGGCGATGGCGCAAGCAGCGGTGAACTCGCCGAAGCCGCGAAACGGGCTGCGCCGGAAAGCTCTTTGTTCGCCGCCGCAGCTGTCGCCTACGGCGCGCACGCGCTGTCGCTCGAAAAGAATGCGACCGCGAGCGCACGCGCCTACGACGATGCCCGCCTTCTGATCGAGAAGGCCGACGCCGATCCTGTCTGGGGATTCTTCCTCGACCACTCCTATATCGACGCCTACCAAGCACACAGCCTCGTCGCCCTCGGTGACCATCACTCCGCCGCAGAACAATTCGACGCGGCGACCGCTCGCATGCAGTCCGGCTATCCGCGTGACCGGGGTGTGTACTTGGCGCGGGCAGCGGTGGCGCATATGACCGCGGGGGATATCGAGCCGGCGGCGTCGGCGGGGAAGCAGGCTTTACGGGTTGGCATTGCCACGAATTCGGGCCGGATCATGGAGCCGGTGATCACGCTTGCGGCGTTGATGGATCCGCACAGCACCCAGCCCGGGGTGGGCGAGTTCGTAGAGGAGTTCGATCAGTGGAAGGTAGCGAGTTGCCCAAGCCGTATGTAGTGCTCTCGGTGGCGGTGAGTGTGGATGGCTATATCGACGACCTCGTTCCCGAACGCCTCTACCTGTCGAACGAGGCGGACTTCGATCGAGTCGACCAGGTCCGCGCCGGATGTGATGCCATCCTGATCGGGGCGGAGACATTGCGGCGGGACAATCCGCGTTTGATCATCAAGAGCGCAGACCGTCTCGAGGCTCGCGCCGCCGCGGGGAAGCCCGCGCATCTGCAGAAGGTCGTGGTGACGGCTTCCGGCAACCTGGATCGTGAGGCGAAGTTCTGGCACCACGGCGTGGAAGAACGCCGTCCGATCGTCTACACCTCCGACACGGCAGCGCCGAAGCTGCGTGAACGGTTCGGCGACCTCGCCACAGTCGTAACGCTCGGCGACACAGTGGATTTCGGTACTCTTCTCGATGACCTCGGTACGCGCGGCATCGGCCGGGTGATGATCGAAGGTGGTACCTCAATACACACCGCGGTACTTGCCGCCGGGTTGGCCGACGAACTCCATGTCGCTGTCGCGCCTTTGCTGATCGGGCAGGGGGATGCGCCCCGCTTCGTCAATCCGGCGGAGTTCCCTGGAGGGTCTCGTCGACGGATGCAGTTGGCCGATGTGACCCAGATCGGGGATGTTGCGCTGTTGCGATACTTTCCGAAAGTCCCGTCCGCAGACGGCTGACAAGAACCACTTCCGCATGTTGCTGTACGAATCGCCGTCGGCCGCGTAGTTACAGGCCGAGGTCGGTGATTGCCGATCTTTCGTGGACCTGTTGCTCACTGCCGGAAGCGGTTTCGTACTCGAGGTCGGTGGTGACGGGCAGTGCGGTGTCTACCGCCGAGTCGATGGCAGAACCCGCGGATGGGATATCGACACCACCGGAGCCGCCGTCGGCGGGGGCGGTCTCTGCACTGTCCATTGGTGCGTGCTTGGGGAGTTCGAGGCGGTGCCAGAGCGCTGCGGCGGGCATGTCGTCGGGGAGGGGACGTTGGGCGGCGGCGGTGGTGAGGAGGGCTTCGATGTCGTGGCCGGCGTGGGCGGCGGTGTCGAGGTGTTGGGCGAGGGTGGGCCACCAGGGGTCGGTGGTGATTCGGGTGTCGATGCGTTTGGCGAGTGCTGACCAGGTGTGGGTGGCGGTGTGGAGGTCGCCGAGGGTGTCGGTGACGTGGGTGTCGAGCCGGTGTTGATGATGGCGTTCGGTGGTGGGGTAGCGGCGTGGTCCGGTGGGGCGCAGGTCGGTGTCGGGGATGTGGTGGGCTGCGCGCCAGACGGCGAGTTCTGCGATGAGGGAGGGGTTTTCGAGTAGTGGTTGTGCCCATGGTGGGGCGGTGGCGTGTGTCCACGTTCGGGTGTCGCTGGTGATTTGTTGGGTGAGGGTGGTGATGATGCGGGCGCGTGCGTCGAGGTGTTCGGTGAG
The DNA here is from genome assembly GCF_020733635.1 of Nocardia spumae. Classification (NCBI taxonomy): domain Bacteria; kingdom Bacillati; phylum Actinomycetota; class Actinomycetes; order Mycobacteriales; family Nocardiaceae; genus Nocardia; species Nocardia spumae. The sequence goes on from NZ_JAJFZL010000001.1 coordinate 2,714,439, forward strand.
CTGGGGGTCGGTGATGTGGTGAGGGTGTCGGGGTGTCCAGGGCAGTGGTCCGGGTTGGGTGGAGTGTGTTCCGGTGGTGTCGAGGCGCCAGTCGAGGACGGCGGCTGGGTCGTGGGCGGTGTCGAGTTCTCGTTGGGCGGCCGCGGTGTGGAGGGCGTGGATGGGGTCGTGTCCGGTGAGGGCGAGGGTGGCGAGGTGGTGGCGCAGGACGGTGTAGGCGGGTGCGTCGGTGAGCCCTGGAAGGAGGTTTTCTGCGGCGGTGTCGATGTGGTCGAGGGTGGCGGGGCTGAGGGTGTGTTCGATGGCGATGCCGGTGGCGTCGAGGTAGGTGTCGATGGCGGGGCCGAGTCGTTTGTGGGGGTTGAGGGTGTCGCGGAGGTGGTTGTGGGCGCTGGTGTGGGTGGCGTCGCGGGCGAGGATGTGTTGCAGCACTTCGGTGCTGGTGCGGGGAAGGACCGCCGGTTCGGTCCAGGGGGAGGGTTCGTCCGGGTTAGTGGTGGTGGGGATGTAGGCGTGGTTGGTGTGGATGCCGCGGGTGAGGGCGACGTAGAGCTGGTTGCGTGATTCGTGGCCGGTGAGCACGGTGTGGCAGGTGTCGGTGGTGATGCCTTGGGCGGAGTCGAGGGTGAGGGCGTAGCCGAGGCGGACGTGTTCGGCGACGTAGTCGGCGGGTAGCAGTGTTGTGGCGCCGGGTTTTCCGTTGTGGGTGTGGTGGCTGGCGGTGAGGCTGCCGTCGGGGTGGACGGTAGTGATGGTCCATCGGTAGCCGTTGCGGACCCAGTCGTTGTCGCCGACGGGGAGGCGGGGGTTGTTGCGTCGGGTGCAGATGATGTCGCCGGCCGAGGCGGCCAGTCCGTCGGCGAGGACGACTTCCGGACCGTGCGGGGCGAGCGTGCGGGTGAGTCGGTCGGTGCGGGCGCGGGTGTTGAGGTCGGTGACGATGTCGTGCGTGGTGGCGAGCATGAGGGTGTTTCGGCCGTGGTGGTGGTCGGCGAACCATGCGACATACGCCTTGTCCGCGATCGCGGCTGGGGTTCCGGAGTGGACGCGTTGATGGTCGAGGTAGAACCCGAGCGCGGCGGGATCGCCGTCGCGCAGCATGAGACTGGCGCGGGCTTCGGCCGGTGAGGCGAAGCGCACGACCTCGGTGACGGTGGGTGTTTCGGCGTTGTGGGTGGTGTCGATGCCGGTGCCGCCGGGCTCGATGGAGGGTAGTTGTTTGTCGTCGCCGAGGCATCGGATGGTCGCGTCGCGGGTGGTGAGGAATTCGAACAGGCGCAGACGTTTGTCGTCGCCGAGCTTGACGTGCTCGTCCACGATCACCAGGGTGCGGTGGTCGATCTGCAGTAGCCATTCCGGTAACGGCGGCGGGTGTGTCGAGTCGGAAATCGGCTGTGGGGCGTGTACATGCTGGTCGACGATGTGTAGGAGGCGGTCGACGGTTTCAACTCGGATGCCGGTGTTTTCGGCGAGGACCGCAGCTGCGGCGGCGGTGGGGGCGAGGCCGAGGACAGTGCCGCCGGAGGCGTGCCAGGCGCTGACGAGCACGCGCATGGCGGTGGTTTTGCCGGTGCCTGCGGGCGCGTTCGCGACCGCAATCCGCGCGGGAGACGTGGCAAAATACGTGATGAGAGCTGTTTGACCGCTGTTGAGCTGCGCGTGGTTGTTCGCGGGATCAGCGTCGTAGGCGTCGATCGCTGAGGTCACTAGATCGTGCGGCAGTGTGCGGGCGCCGGGCTGTATGGAGAGGTCGAGGAGGCGTTGTTCGGTGTCGAGTCGACGTGTCGAGGTGTAGGTCTGGGCACCTGAAACGGTGTAGACACTGGTGCCGTCGCGGCGTCGCAGGACCTCAGGTGAGTGTTGAAGGACAGATTCTGCGGTGATGTCCGGGTCGCCGCGGGCGAGGGATCTGGTGGGCGATAAGGCTTCACGGACGACGGCTTCCACTACGTTGGGCCACTGCGTCGGCTGAATGTGTCCGCGGGTTTGGCGTTCGGCTTCGGCGCGAATGTGGTGGTGCTGCCACACCGAACGCTGCCCGGAAACAACATCGACGACCTCGTCGGCAGTACGGGAAATCCACGCCTCATCGATCGTCGAACGAGGATGTGCGGAGCGATCCAGCACTGCTTTCACGGTGTCCCGGACAGCGTCGGGTCCGCCGAGGAGTGTCGCTGCATCGTGGTGCCAGTCGCGGCGTTGCTGAGCGTATGAGCGCGAGAGATGTTTGGAGGGGCGGGTTTCGAGAGTGGCGCGCTCGGCGAGAGCGAACAGTTCTTTCGGTGTCGGTTCGCGCCCGAGCTGCTGCTGAAACGACACCGCGAGAGAGTCGAGCCGGTGGGTGATGGCGGCGTCGCGGCGCGACCAGTGGCGTATCAGTTCGGCTAGGATGCCAGTGATTTCGCGGATGGGGCGCTTGTTGGGTGTGGGTGCGGGGCGTTCGGTGAATTGGATGCCGAGGCTGGTTTCGAGATGGTGTTCGAGGCGGGTGTTGTAGATCTCGCTGACCACGACGAGGTTTCGGTAGAAGTGGGTCGCATCCAGAGTCCGCCATTTGCCGTCGAGGGTGCGCACGCGGTTGGCGATGAGCATGTGGGTATGCAGATCGGGGTCGCCGGAGCGGGATTCGCGGTGGGTGAAGCGTGCGGCGACGAGTCCTTCGACGTCGACTTGCCGCACGCCGCGGGTGCCGAGGCGGGTGTAGGTGGCGTTGTTTTCCAGCCAGGCGATGGCGTCGTCGACGGCAGCATTGTGGGCGGCCTGGATGGTGTCGGCGATGGGTTTGGGGGCGATGGCCCACAGCGCGGAGACGCTTTTGACGGGAGAGAAGGTGATGTCGAACCCGGCGACCGCGGCCGATTGGGGGCGGGAGATGCGAGCGACGAATCCGGAAAGTTCTCGATCGTCGAGCGGTGCGCGATCGTAGTTCTCGACGAACATCGCTGTGGCGACCTCGGTGCGGATGTGGGCGCGAATGTCTTCGTCGATGGCGGTGTTGGCGTCGAGTCCGTGGGCGAGGTTGTGATCCCGATAGGCCCGGGCGCAGCGGGTGCGGAAGGTGTTGTCGCCGTGGCGTGCCGGGAAGGCTTTCCTGAGCCGGCTGGCTTGTTTGGCCGCATACACAGCGTCTTTGGGTTTGGCACCCTTCGCTATCGCTTCGGTGACGATCTCGTATTCGATGGCGGTCGCGTTGGGGTGGCGGCCGAGCCCGAACAGGCACCGCATCTGGTCCTCGGTGACCTGTTCGCCTGCTGAAATACCGAGGGCGGCAAGGCCGGTGCCGTGCCACGTGCCGGGTGCTTCGCCGCGGGTGGAGTAGTAGTCGGCGAGGCTGGAATTACCCAGGTCGGTGGCATCGGCGGCGGCTACCTGGCGTTGGTAGTACAGGTAGCTGGTTCCGGCGAGGATTTTGTGCAGCGTCGCTGTCACGTATCCATCAGACACCCAACGGTATTCGGATCGCGAGGGCTGGAAGGGAGGTAGTTTGTATCAATTTTCGCCGTTTCGCCACGTCGTAAGGAAATTCTCAGCCGGAGTGCAGGAGGTCTGCGTGTGGTGTGTGGATTTGGGGGTGGAGTGGGTGTGTGAATGTGTGTGTGGTGTGAGTGAGGGAATGTGGGTGGGTATGTGTGGTGAGTTGAGGGTTTGTGTGGGTGCTTGTTGTGTGGGAGTGGCTGGTTTGCTGTGTGGTGGCGGGCCCCGCAATGGTCGCTCGTGACGTGGGTGGCGCCATTCCGTTTCGGCGGGCCATGGGGTTCGACGGCGTGAGCAGGGCGAGAGCCTCGTAGTACGGTGTCACTGGCTGCGCTCCCTTTCACCATGGGGGCTTTTTCCTCGTGTCCGCTCCGCTCGCCCGCCGCGGGTGGATCCCGCCAGACGGTGGCTGGCGGTGCGAGTACTCCAGTCCGGGGTCGGTCGGCTTTCGTACTAGGTACGCCATGTCTGGTGGGAGCCTTGTGCGCAGGTATGCGTCAGCCAAGTCGCGTTGGCGCTGCTCTCGTTCCTCCTGCGCGCTATTCAGCACTGGCCGTTTTTCCTTGCGCGTCTGGTCTGCGGCGTCGGTGGCCTCGCGTGCCAGTTGCACCTGCTCGATATGTGCGCTAATCGCTGCAGCTCTTCGACTGCGCACCTCTCCCAGGCCTCGTGCTCTCCGCGCTTGATGTCAACGTTTTCGTTCGCTCAGCTCGGGGTTCGTCGCTCTGCGATTCAGGGCCCGCTGTGGCTGGCCCATGCCGCGATCTGGGCGCGGGAGGTGAAGCCGAGTTTGGTCAGGATGTGTTCGACGTGTCCTTCGGCGGTGCGTTGTGAGATCACAAGGCGGGCGGCGATGGCCTTGTTGGTCAGACCTTCGGCGACGAGGTCGGCGACCTGGCGTTCACGCCTGGTCAATGTCGCCGATGGCGTTGCCGATGCTGCGGCCGACGAGTTCTCGTCCACGGCGAAGGCCACCGCGGTGTGGAGGCTCATCGCGGTGCCTTCCTGGCGGGCGGCCTCGAATGCTCTGGCGCCCAGCGCTGTTCGGGCGGCTCGCTCGGCCTGTTCGTGATAGATCTGCAAGTCCGAGAGTATGAAGGCGGAGATTCCGGCGGCGTGCCCCAGCGTGTCGGCGGCGCCCATCAGAACCGTCGCGCGGCGGTGATGGTGCTGCTGTGCCGCTGTCCAGGCCAGTGTCTCCGAGCACGCCGCCGCGACGAGGGGGTCGTTCACCTGGCGCGCGGCCTGGATTCCCGTTCGGAGCATGTGCGTGGCAGCGTCGAGATCGCCTTGTCGCCACCGGGCGAAACCCGCAGCCCACAATGCCCACGATCGGAGCATCACTTCGCCGGTCGATTCGGTGACAGCCAGTGCCTCCTCGAGGGGCGGAAGAGCTCGATCGCTGTCGCCCCGAAGGGCGTAACACCATCCGAGCGAGATCTCGGCATCGAGCCGCAAGCCGAGTTCACCGCGCGTGGTGTACCAGGAGATCGCCTCGGTCAGAAGGTCGATCGCACGCTGGAGTTCGACGTGGCCGCCGCCGAGGTAGATATTGGCTTCGGCATGGGCGAGTAGCGCCTCGGTCATCGGGTCCGCTGTGTCGTCGGCCAGGGCTGCGAGTTCTCGTAGTTTGTCGGAAGCGGTCGGCAGGTCTGCCTGTATCCCGGCCATCGAGCTGGCGGCGAAGAGCGCCTTGGCTCGGAAGGGCTGCGGGGAGCGAATCGGCTGGGCGAGGGCGCGTTCCAGCCAGCGGCGGCCTTCGCTGAGCCGGCCACCCAATGCCCAGAACAGATAGAGCGTGGTCGTGATCGGCACAGCACTCTCGTTCGGTTCGGAAAGACTGAATTCCAACGCCTTTCGCAGATTCGGAAGCTCACGTTCCAGTCGCGCTACCCACTCGAGTTGGTGCGGGCCGATCCACTCCTGCTCGGCGTGTCGGGCGATGTGCTCGCACCAATCACGGTGGCGCCGCGCGGTTTCCGGATAGGTCCCGTGCGCCTCGGCCATTTGCCGGCCGTACTGCTGGACGGTTTCGAGCTCCCGGAATCGGACACTGTCGTCGGTCTCGTCGCGGAGCAGGATCGACTTGTCCACCAGCGCGGCCACCGCATCGAGCAACTCCGCGCCGTCGAGGTCGCTGCCGCAGACATGTTCGGCGGCGTCGAGTTCGAATCCACCGGCGAAGACCGAAAGTTGCTCCCACAGTCGTTGTTCGGCCGTCGTGCATAGGTCGTAGCTCCAGGCAATGCACCATCGCAGGGTTTGCTGCCGCTTCGGTGCGCCGCGGCTGCCGCGGGTCAGCAACGCGAATCGGTCGTCGAGACGCGAGTCGATCTGTTCGAGTGACATAGTGCGCAGCCGTGCGGCGGCCAGTTCGATCGCCAACGGCAGGCCGTCGAGCCGGGCGCAGATGCGGGTGACGGTGGAGCGATTGCGTTCGGTCACCGCGAATCCCGGCACGGCCGCGGCGGCTCGTTCACCGAACAGGGTAAGCGCGTCGTCGCGAGTGGCTCGTCTTCCGGCCGGGTCGGAAATCCCCAGGGGCGCAACTGCGTACACCGATTCGGCGCCGATGCCGAGGGCCTCGCGGCTGGTGGCCATGATTCTCACGTCCGGGCAGGTTCGTAGCAGTGACTCGGTCAGTTTCGCGGCTTCGTCGACGACGTGTTCGCAGTTGTCGAGTACCAGGAGGAGGTCTTTGCTGGACAGGTACCGGATGAGGACGTCGAGTGTTCGGCCGGCACCGCGGTTCTGCAGGCCGAGGGCGGCTGCGACATTTTCCGCGACCAACGCCGGATCGTGGAGCTCGCTCAGTTCGACCAGCCACACACCGTCGGTGAAATCCGGGATCAGTTTGTGGGCGACTCGCAGGGCGAGCCGGGATTTGCCGATTCCGCCGATCCCGGTCAGGGTGACAAGACGAGAACCGGCCAGCAGATTCTTGACCTCGGCCAGTTGGATACGGCGATCGATGAAACTGGTCAGTTCGAGCGGAAGATTCCCGGCGGCGGTTTCCACGGATTCCGGTGATGGCCTGTGCTCGGTGTCCGAGGCGTCTTGCAGGGGTATCTCGTCGACGGTGAAGCCGTGCTCGTGCTCTATGCGCTGGAGTTGTTCGCCGAGCATCTCGGCGGTGGGCCGGTTGGAGGGATCGCGGGACATCGCTGCCTCGATCACCGCGCACACGTCGTCGGGGTAGCCGCGTTCGCGTAGGTCGGGGACGGGTTGTTCGGTGATGCGCAGGAACTGCGCGACGACCTGCTCGCCGCTGCGGCGTTCGAAGGCCGCGTGTCCGGTCAGCGCGGTGAACAAGGTGGCGCCCAGTCCGTAGACGTCGGAGGCTCGGCTCGCGGCGCCCGCACTGATCACCTCGGGTGCGGTGAACGCCGGAGAGCCGGTGATCGTGCCGGCCGAGGTCTCGAATCCACCGGTGATGTGGGCGATGCCGAAGTCGGTCAGCGCGGGTTCGTCGTAGTCGGTGATCAGGATGTTGCTCGGCTTGATATCGCGGTGCAGCACATCGGCGCGATGCGCGGTCGCCAGCGCACCGGCGATCTTCACCCCCAGACGCAGCACCTGCGGCAGCGGCAGCGGGCCGTCGCGACGAATGCGGGCATCGAGCGAACCACGCGCGTAGTAGGGCATCACCAGGTACGGGCGACCGGCGGAGGTTTCGCCGACTTCGAGCATCCCCGCGATATTGGGATGACCGGTCAGCCGCCCCATCGCCCGTTGCTCGCGAAGGAAGCGCTCCCGATTCTCGTCCAGTTCGGCAGTCAGTACTTTGACCGCGACGGTGCGCTCGACGGCGAGTTGAGTGCACCGATATACCTGTCCGAAACCACCCCGTCCGATCGCCTCCGCCTCCGCGAACCCCGCAGCGTCCAGCTCCGTGATGATATCGACACCGTCATCACGCTGAGTCTTGAACGGATCGCTCTCAACCATCGGCCACTCGTCGGATTGCCAGCAGGTGGATTCAGACTATCGCCGCTGGTGCCCTTCGGCGGAGACCCGTCGGGTTTCGGGCTGCTGCAGGTCCGCTCCGGTTCATTGAACAAGTGACCCCGACGAGCGCAATCATCCATATCCGTAGTCCCGACGGTCTTCAGCTGGCGTCCAGCCTCACCACGCTTGATCACCCCACGGCGTGCCGTCATCCTGGTGGTGGAGGGGTAATCCGCGATGCCGACTCCGCGCCGCAGCGTGAGCACACCGCCGGGCCCGGTGCAGGAGTGGGCGAGAAGTGCGTGGGACACAGTGTGCTTCGTCGCCAGCCGAGGAGATTCGGCGCGTCGCTTCGGAGGGTGGTACTGACGCACGTCGACCGTGTCCGCGCTCGATTACCGGACGTCGGCCGTCGGGAAAACCGACGTTCCGGTCGGCGTCGCGTGGTGAAAAGTGCACCGTCTTCGAGCCACACCCGGTGGGGGTTGCGGTAGAGCCGCAGTGACCTCGGTCACGAAGCTGAACCGCGACATGTGGTTCGGCAGAAGGAGGATTCATGGAACGCGAGAACGCTGCGGTCGACGTGATCGTAGTCGGGGCCGGCTTGTCTGGACTGGTCGCGGCACGTCGTATGGACCAGGCGGGTATCACTTCCCTGCGAGTCCTCGAGGCGCGTGACCGGGTCGGTGGGCGCACCAAGATCCATCGACTCGAAAACGGCCGGTTCGTCGAGGAGGGCGGGCAGCTGGTCGGTCCCGAGTACAAGCGGCTCATCGCACTCGGAGAAGAGCTGGGGGTGTCGACCTGGCCGCACCATGAGCACGGGAAGACGGTGTTCGAACGGCGCGGTCGCGTCATCCGGTTCGGAGGTTCGATGCCGTGGGCGGCGGACCCTATTGGCTCCGCGGACTTCGCGCAGTCCTTGCTGCGTCTGGACCGCCGGTGCAAGCGTTGTCCCGGCGACGACGAGCTGGCGACGCCGGCGGCGGCGAAGTTGGATGCCGTCACCTTCGCGTCGTGGGTGAACCGCAGCACGAAGACAGCCACGGCGCGCACGTTCTGGGCCATCATTGCTACCTTGACTCTCGGCGCGCAGCCGGGCGACCTGTCCTTGCTCTATGTTCTCCGTCATCTGCGCTCGATCGGTGGTGTGGAGACGCTGCTCGAGTCTCTTTCCGGTGGCAACGAGCGTTCGTTCACCGGGGGATCTGCCGAGCTGAGCCTGAGGATGGCTGCTGAACTCGGCGACCGTCTCATGCTCGATTCCCCGGCACTCGCGATCCGGCAGTATGCGGACCATGTCGAGGTCGACACGCCCGGGGCCACTCATCACGCCCGGCGCGTAATCATTGCGATGAGTCCTTCCGACCGGGCTGCTATTCGCGTCGATCCTCGACTATCTCTACCCCAGCGCAACCTCGGCGAGCGGATGGCGATGGCACATGCCTACAAGGTGCATGTCGTTTACCCGCAACCGTTTTGGCGTAGTCAGGGCCTCAGCGGCGCGAGCATGAGTGACACCGCGCCCTTGATGCTGACCTTCGACGACACTCCGCCGGGAGAGAGGCAGGGCGTCCTGGTCGGGTTCGCGCGAGGCGATGGCGGGATCAGCGCCGATCTTCCCGACCCGTTGCCGGTCGATGCGGCCCAGCGTCGCGGGGCCGTTCTCGCGGGCTTGGCTCGCGCGTTCGGTGAGGAGGCACTGTACCCGGACGAGTACCACGAGATGAACTGGACCGAGGAGCGCTGGTCGTCGGGGTGTGTGCCGGTCTGGTCGCCGGGAATCCTCACCACCTGCGGGCCCGGGTATGCGGCTCCGGTCGGCCGCGTGCATTTCGCCGGCTCGGAGGTCTCGCCGTCGTGGCCGGGTTCGATGGAGGGGGCGGTCGTCGCCGGGGAACGGGCGGCTGCCGAGATCGTTGCCTCGACCGATGTGGGCGAACTCGACGGGGCCGGTCGGCACCGTGAGGGCGCATCCCGCAACGGGCAGGCGTTGGGTACAGCCCGTTCCGAAAAATAAGATCTGCCAACGCCTTTCGGTGAAACCGCGTTGGGGTGGCACCGGACGGTGTCACCCCAACGCTTTCAACAGACAGCGGTGTGTTCATCGTCGAGTTGAGCGGGCGGAACCTACCGCCCGCTCAACATGGCGATCAAGCGGTGATTTCTTCGATGACGACCTCGACGGGATCGCTCGGCCGCGGACCGGCGGCCTGCCGGTCCGCGTGCTGGGCCAGGTGGTCGAAAAACGTTGCAGCGTCGAGGATTTCGGGACCGTGAACGCCCGGTCGGTCGACTTGTCCGCGCGCCGCCATCAGCGTCGCGACTGCCAGCGGGATACCGGTCATCGTGCCCATGCTGTCGTCGGGCACGACGAGGGGGCGGGCGCCGACGCGGACGTGCTTGCCGTTCTTGGTTCCTTCCGCGATGGCGAACAGCACCGGGAGCGACGGTGCGGGGCCTGCTGCGGATCCCATCGTGTTCGGTTCGAGAACGAGAGCCCGGCTCGCCGCGGCCACATCGAGTTCCCCGGAGCGGACACGGTTGGCCGTACGGATCACGGCCTCCATCAGCCGCGGGCGAGATGTCATGAGGTTGAGGGACTCTCGTACACCGCTGCGACTGCGGGGGAGCGTGAGTGGCTCGGGATGACCGCACACCCACACCGTCGCCTCACTCAACCCCGGGTAGCTGATCGTGCGCTCCTCGAGCGGTCGACCGTCGGTCAGGCCGCCGTCCTGCCAGATCTTGATGGTCGCAGTGCAGTTGTGGATCCAATGTTCGATCGCGGCGGAGGACTGGACGCTGGGGTCGACCTCGGCGCGCTGGAAGCCGGATGCTCGCCACGAGGTGTGGATGGTTTCCACCGTGTCGCACTCGTTCATCGCGAGAACACCGAGCAGGTTGCTGATCCCAGGGCTTGCCCCGACTCCGATCACCGCGGTGATACCGGCGGTGCGTGCCTCGGCGTCGAGATCGAGCATCTCGAGCGTCGGTTCGAAGTCGTCACAGATGTCGAGGTAATGCGTTCGCGTCGCGATCGCGGCCCGCAGAACCAGGGGACCGAACCGGTAGAACGGGCCCGCCGTGTTCAGCACGATGTCGACGTCGGCGAGCGCCTCGGTAAGGGCGTCTGCGTCGGCGATGTCGAGGGCGAGCGGTTTCGCGCGCGATCCGAGTTCCTCGGCCAGGGATGTGGCGGCCCGCTCGTTCCGGTCGGCGATGAGGACCTCGGCGATGTCGCCGGCTGCGGCCAGCACTCGACATGCGTGGGCGCCCATCTCGCCTGCGCCGCCCGTGACGAGCACGCGTTTTCCGTTCGGATTGTCATGAGTCATGGTGGTTTTCGACCTCCTGTTTGTCGGCGGGGAGCGGCCCCGGCGGGTGGTTGCGGGGCGTCTGATCGATGTCATCGAGGAGCGCGCGACGTTCTGCCGGAGCAAGCGGCCGTGCGCGACGAGCCTCGACGTCCCAGGCCACGAGCGTTGCCTCGGAGCGGTTGCACACCGTGCCGTCGGCGTCGAGGAGCAACTCGGCGAGATCGATGCTCGATCTCCCGACGCGCACCGGCCGGATCACGACCTGGACCGGGGCCTGTTCTTCGAGGATCTCGCGCAGGTACTGCATTCGGTGTGCGGCGACGACGTAGGCGGGACTGCGGGTCTGCCAGCGATCGCGCAGGTACTGCACCCGCGCCTGTTCGAACGCCTTGGGATAGACGGCTGCGGTCAGGTGGCCGAGGTAGTCGAAGTCGAACGCCCACGGATGCACCGTCGTCGTCCACGTCATGGCGATCTCCAACTGGGCTCTTGACATCGGATGGACATGTAACGTTCTATATCAAACGTCTCAAATAAGAAACCCCATTCGAGGAAAGGATTGCTCCGTGAACGACGTCGGCAGGCATCGATCACTCGCGGCCGATCGCGTCAGCCCGGTCGACGACCTGCTGCGGGCGATTGCCATCGATCCCGCGCGCCCGTTGCTGCGATCGCACCGCGAGGTCCTCACCGTGGGTGAGCTGGCTGACCGGGCCCGCGCGGTGGCGGCCGCGCTGAGCTGCCGCGGCGTCTCGGCGGGGGACCGTGTGGCGCTGGTGAGTGGCAACTCGATCGACCGGGTGGTCTGGATGTTCGGCATCTGGTGGCTCGGTGCGGTCGAGGTGTCGGTCAACGTCGAACTCCGCGGCCCCATGCTGTGTCATGTCCTGACCGACGCCGATCCCAGGCTGATCGTCTGTCAGGACGACCTGCTGGAGCATGTGCGTTGTACAGCGGAGGGGGGAGTCCTGCCGATGGGCCGACTGGCGGTGGAGCCGGTCGACCAGCCGCTGCGGGAGGAGTTGGACACTGCGCAGCGCGACTTCGGCCCCGGCGAACTCGCGACGATCCTCTACACGTCGGGTACGACGGGGCCGGCCAAGGGGGTGATGCTCCCGCGTGCCTACTTCTGTGAGCTCGCCGAGGTGTGGATCGACCGGTTGGGCCTCGGCCCGGACGACATCGGTTACTTCCCGCTCCCGTTCTTCCACGTGGATGGGCATGTCCAGCTCACTGCATGCCTGCAATCAGGCGGATCGATGGCGTTCCGTGATCGGTTCTCCGTCTCGGAGTACTTCGCCGACGTCCGTCGGTTCGAGGCGACGTGGGCGTCGGGTGTGGGCGCGATGTTCTCGATGCTGGCCCAGGCGGAGTTGCCCGAACCGGGTTCGCATCGGCTGACCCGTCTGGTCGGGGCGCCGATCCCGGCGATCGCCTACGAGATTTTCGAGGACCGGCTCGGTATCCCCGTTCTCACGCTCTTCGGTCAGACCGAGTGCGACGGCATCGCGATGGACAACATGCAGCAGCGCCGCCGTGGGGCGGCGGGGCGAATCCACGATGGGATCGACGTTCAGGTGGTCGACCATGACGATCGGCCGCTTCCCGTGGGGGAGACCGGCGAGATCGTCTATCGCCCCCGTCGGCCGCACAGCGCGGCACTGGGGTACTGGTGTCGGCCCGACGCAACGCTCGAGGCGTGGCGCAACCTGTGGTTCCACACCGGCGACTCCGGTCATCTCGATGCCGAGGGCTACCTCTACTTCGACGGGCGCCGCACCGACAGCTTTCGCCGGCGCGGCGAGAACATCTCTGTCTGGGAGTTGGAGCACAGCTTGAACACTGCGGCAGGCGTTCGGGAGTGCGTGGCGATCGCTGTTCCTGACGAGCACGGCGGCGAGGACGAGATCAAGGTTTTCGTTGTCCCGGACGGTGAGTCCCTGGTAATCGAGGAGTTCATCGAGCACTGCCGCGCCGTGCTTCCCCGGTTCGCGATGCCGAGATACATCACGGTCACCGACGGCTCCGAATTCGTCCGCAGCGCAGGCACCGGTGTGGTCCAGAAACACCTACTCTCCCGCGACATCACGTCGCCCGACGTCATGGAAGTGCACCGATGAACGCAGCTGGTGGATTCAACTGGCCCGACGCACTCGCCGAGTTCGACGGCCGTCGCGCCCGAGCCCGCAGGCTCGGCGGCGAGCGGCGGGTAGCTCGCCAGAAAGAACAGGGCCGGTACACGATTCGTGAGCGGATCGCCGCCATTGCCGAAACCTTCAGCGAGATAGGCGAATTCGCTGTCTTCGAGGAGCGTGACGCGCTCGGCAACCCGCTGGGAACTCTGTCCTCGAGCTACGTCTGCGGCCTGGCGAGGGTGGACGGCAGGCCGGTGGCGCTGGGCGGGGAGGACTTCACTGTGCGAGCCGGCGCTCCGCAGAGCTATCTCGATCGCATGAAGGGTGGAATGGGCGGGTTCGTCGAGGACCTCGCTCACGAATACAAGATCCCGCTGCTGATGTTCGTGGAAGGCATCGGCGGAGATGTCGCGGCGCAGGAGGACAAAGGGCACGCCTATCTCACCAGTTCCCTGAGCTGGACTCGGTCGTTCGAGCTGCTCGACGAGGTGCCGGTCCTGACCATGGTGAGCGGCGCCGCGGTCGGTGGCAGTGCGGCGCGCGCGGTGGCCAGCCACTTTTCGGTCATGACCGAGGACTCGGTGATCTTCGCCGGCGGACCTCCGTTGGTGCGCCGCGCGCTGGGCGTCGACATCGACAAGCACGAATTGGGCGGTGGGCTTGTCGCTACCGGCACGGGCACCGTCGACAACTTGGCGAAGGACGAGGACGACGCGATCGCGCAGATGCGCGCGGTGCTGAGCTATCTGCCCCAGAACGTCTGGCAGCTCCCGGAACGCACGCCATGCGACGACCCCGTCGATCGGCGGGCCCCGGAACTTCTCGAGATCATCCCGGAGAACCGGCGTCAGGCCTACCGGGCGGCCAGAGTGATCAAGGCGGTGGTCGATGAGAAGTCGTTCTTCGAGATCGGCTCCCGGTGGGGCAAGAGCCTGGTCACAGGTCTGGCCCGGATCGACGGAATGCCGATCGGTGTCCTCGCGAGCAATCCGCAGCACCTCGGTGGTGCGATGGATTCCGCCGCGGCCGAGAAGCAGGTCCGGCTGATCAACCTCTGCAATACCTTTCACCTCCCGGTCCTGTACTTCGTCGACGTGCCCGGATTCATGGTCGGTCCGCAGGCAGAGCGGGCGAACGTCATGCGCTGGGGGGTGCGCGCGATCCAGTCCGTGGTCGAGGCGACGGTCCCCATCATCACGGTCCAGGTGCGCAAGGCCTATGGCCTGGCCGTATCCGCGACGGCGAACCCCGACCGACTGGGCCTGCGCCTGGCGTGGCCGAGCGGCGAGTGGGGCGACCTCCCGGTCGAGGGCGGCGTCGAGGCGGCGTACCGGCGCGAAATCGAAGCCGCCGAGGACCCCGTGCGGATGCGCGCGGAGATCGAGGCGCGGATGGGCGGCCTCATCGATCCGTGGCGGACCGTCGAGGCATTCGGCGTGGAACACATGATCGACCCACGCGAGACCCGCGAAGTCGTGGCCTCGTTTCTCGATGCCGGCCGGGGAGCACTCGCCGCGGCCGTGAGCCCGATCTCGCGAGACCGGCGCTATCGCCGATGACCACCGGGTGCGGTATGTGCACTGTCGAAGAGGAGAAGACAACCATGAACCAGATCGCAGCCGACTGTGCGGCAACGGTATGGAAGGTCGTCGCGCGGCCCGGCGACCGGGTCAGTGAAGGCGACGTCCTGCTCGTTCTCGAGTCGATGAAGATGGAGATCCCGATCGAGGCCGAGAACGACGGGGTGGTGGCGCAGGTCCACGTCGGCGTCGGAGCCGTCGTCTCCGACGGCGACCCTCTCGTCACCCTGGAGGACTGATCGCGATGTTCGACAAGGTACTCGTCGCGAACCGGGGCGAGATCGCCGTGCGTGTCATCACCACACTGCGACGGCTCGGTATCGCGAGCGTCGCTGTTCACTCCGATGCCGATGTGAACAGCCTGCCTGTCCGGATGGCGGATGAGAGTGTGCCGATCGGTGCGGCGCCGGTGGCCGAGAGCTATCTACGCATCGATCGCATCATCGAGGCAGCTCTCGCGACGGGCGCCCAGGCCGTCCATCCCGGCTACGGCCTGCTGTCGGAGAACCCCGAGTTCGCGCGCGCCTGCGCCGCGGCGGGACTGGTGTTCATCGGCCCGAGCCCCGAGTCCATGGAGATGATGTCGTCGAAGATTCGGGCACGCGAGACCGTGACGGCTGCCGGCGTGCCCGTCGTCCCGGGGTGTTCCGAGCCGATTCACCCCGGCCCCAAGGCTTTCGCTACGGCGGAGGCGATCGGCTATCCCGTTGCCGCCAAGGCGGCGAGCGGCGGTGGTGGCAAAGGGTTCCGAGTGGCTCACAGCCCGGACGAGCTTGCCGCGGCAGTGGAAGGTGCGTCTGCCGAGGGCGCGCGCTTCTTCGGGGACTCCACTGTCTACCTGGAGCGATACCTCGAAGATCCGCGTCACGTCGAGGTGCAGATAATCGCCGACACACACGGCAACATGGTGCACTTGTTCGAGCGGGACTGTTCGGTGCAGCGTCGCCACCAGAAGCTGGTGGAAGAAGCGCCGTGTCCGCTGTTGACCGATGACCAGCGTGCGCGGCTCGGTGAGATCGCGGTGCGAGCAGCGCGCGCGGCGGGCTATTACTCCCTCGGCACCGTCGAGGGACTGCTGGTGGGCGAGAACTTCTACTTTCTCGAGATGAACACCCGTATCCAGGTCGAGCATCCGGTGACCGAGCTCGTCACGGGGCTGGATCTGGTGGCCGAGCAGATCCGCATTGCCGCGGGTGAGGCGCTGAGCTTCGGCCAATCCGATGTGCGGATCCGCGGCCATGCGATCGAATGCCGGATCAACGCCGAATCGGCCGCCAAAGGCTTTCGGCCGGGTCCGGGCCGGATCGATCGATTCGTCACACCGGCCGGGGAGGGAGTGCGGCTCGACACCGGGGTGGCCGACGGAGACAGCGTGCATCCGTACTACGACCCGATGATCGCGAAGCTGATCACCTGGGGCGAAAACCGCCGTGCTGCCACCGATGCCATGCGTAAGGCTCTCGACGAGACCGTGGTCGAGGGGATACCGACGCTGCTTCCGTTCCACCGGGCGTTGCTGGCGAGTGCCGAGTGGGAACGCGCGAGCACGTGCCGTGAGCTGGTGGAGGACCGGTCCTGGCTGAAGTCCACCGATGCGTGGGCCAGCGGGCTCGGGTGACGAGTGCATTGTGCACCGTGCGGTGCCCGTGATCGCCGCATATCGCTGTGGTGCGGGCGTCGGCCGACGACGAAACATGGCTCTCGGGTCGGGATCGGCCCAGCGGATCGAGTTCAGGAGCGCACCCATGCCTCGCACCGGCGCCCGTAGTGCCACCGGCCCGCGCTGGTCGGGTGTGTGGCGGTCACTGCTGCGCGCTGTCGAATGTGCTCATCGCGAGCGCAGATTCGACCCACGTCGCGACCGGAGGCGGGGCGGTGGGATCGCCGCCGCTCCACAGGTTGGAGCCGAGAATCGCATAGCTGGCATAGCCGTCAGTGAGCGCGACGAGGTAGTCGCCGATCTCTCGTGCTCGCGAGGTCGGCAGGTCGCGGAACACCAGCGCGGCGTGCACGTGCGCATGGACGGTCGAGCGCCAGGAGGAGAGGTAGTTGATCATCTCCTGACCCAACTTGTCCGGGGAACTCGCCGCCTCGGCGTAGAAGAACAACGTGATCCGGCTGAAGGCGACCGACGGCTTGTCGAGCGGCAATTGTGCCGTGAGTATCCGAGTCAGCCGCTCGATCGGGTCCAGTGCGGTCTCCTCGGCGATTTCGGCCAGGCGGCGGCCCGAGAGCCAGAAGGCGTGCCGGAAGGCCAACTGCAACAAGTCGTCTCGACCGCCGACGTAGTGGTTCAACACGCCGGTGGACCAGCCACTGCGATCCGCGACGTCTCGCAGGGTGACGCCGGAGAGGCCCTCCTCCGCGACGATCGCGAGGACGGCGTCAGCGATCTCGGCGCGCCGCTGGCGGTGGTCGACGATCTTCGGCATGTCCGTATTTAAACACAAGCGTCCGACTTAATTCACCGAGCCTACGAGGAGTGCGTGCATGAGTAGAACCGGCGCAGCCGCCTGCAGCGACGATGTCGATGCGCTGATCATCGGCGCCGGTCCGTCCGGAGTCACCGCGGCCCGGCTACTGGCCGAGAGCGGTTATCGAGTTACCGTGCTGGAACAGGGCGACTGGCCCGATGTCGCCGACTATCCCAGCGAAAAACTCGAGCGGGAAATTCTGGTCGCCGGCCGCTGGAATCCGAACCCTAACCACCGTCGGTGGCCGAGCGACTATCCCGTCAACGACTCGGCCTCCGATGTGCATCCGTTCATGTTCAACGGAGTCGGCGGAAGCAGCGTCCTGTTCTGGGCCGAATGGCCCCGAATGATCCCGTCCGACTTCCGGGTACGCACTCTGGACGGAATTGCCGAGGACTGGCCACTCACCTACGAAGAGTTGCAGCCCTACTACGACGCTGTCGACGAGATGATCGGTGTCTCGGGGCTCGGCGGCAATATCGCCTATCCGCCGGGTTATGTGCCCACCCAACCGCCGCTTCCGATCGGACGCATCGGCCGAATCGCCGCCCAGGGCATGAACAAGTTGGGCATTGGATGGTGGCCCGGTACCTCCGCGATCCTGTCGCAGGGCGTCGGTTCACGGGGAGCGTGCGCACGCTGGGGGACGTGTGGGAGCGGTTGCCCGGAAGGGGCGAAGGCCTCCTTCGACGTAGCCATGTGGCCGGGTGCCTTGGCTGCCGGTGTCAACCTGGTGGTGGGTGCCCGGGTTCGGGAGATCACGGTCTCCGCGCAGGGGCTGGCGACCGGCGCCATCTGGATCGACCGTGCCGGCGTGGAGCAGCACACCCGCGCGCCGGTTGTGATCGTGTGCGCCAACGGAATCGGCACACCTCGTCTGTTGCAACTGTCCACGTCTGCGCTGTTCCCGGACGGGCTCGCGAATTCCTCCGGCTACGTCGGACGCAATCTGATGATGCACCCGGTGGCGACTGTTCTCGGTGAGTACGAGCAGGATGTCGAGCCCTGGCTAGGACCGGAAAGTCATCCGATCTGGTCGATGCATTTCGCGGAGACCGACATCGGCCGCGGCTTCCACCGCGGCGCCAAGTGGACGGCGGTCGTCCTTCAGGGGCCGGTGAGCCTGCTCCAGCGGTTCGCCGAGTTGCCGCTCGCCGAGCGCAGTGGCCGAGCCGGGCACGAACTGGTCGAGCGCCTCTATGGCCGGTCTTTCGAGATCTCGGCATCGATCGAGGACCTGCCCGACTTCGACAACCGGGTGACGTTGGATCCCGATCTCGTCGACAGCGACGGAATCCCGGCGCCGAAGATCCGGTACACGATGTCGGAGGAGAGCAAGCGTGCTCTGGACTGGCACCTCAGCCGGATCGAGGAGGTCCACCGGGCCGCGGGCGCCATCTCCACCAAGCGGGTGGATTTCATGGGCGAGACCGGTTGGCATCTGCTCGGCACCGCCCGTTGCGGCAACGACCCGGCGGCGTCGGTAGTCGACGGCTACGGGCGGTCCCACGATGTTCCGAACCTCTACATATTCGACGGCAGCGTCTTCGTCACGTCCTCCTCGGTGAATCCCACTCCGACCATCACCGCCTTCGCGCTGCGAGCCGCCGAGCACTTGATCGAGACCGCTGCCGACCAAAGGACTCCACTGTGATCGATTTTCCCGACGACGAGACCCGTATCGGTGCGGCGCGCATCGCGGATCTGTGGTTTCCGGGGACCGCACGGTCACCGCGGCTGACAGCACTGCCCGGCTATGACGCACTCGTGAGCCGCGCACTGCAAGTCGACCCGGAATTTTCCGGCGCCTTCATTCGGGTCGCCGAACTGGCCGCCGAGGTCGAGGAGCTTTCACCGGAGGTCGTCGCCGAGTGGCCCGCGGACCTGTGCGAGGCCGCCTTCTACTTCCTCAGCTGCACGTACTACATGGCCCCCGAGGCGCGGCGGGCGGTCGGCTATCCGGGCCAGGTCAGGACACCCTCGGCGCAGGCCACACCGGACCAGCTGCTCGACGACGAACTGCTCGCACCGGTGCTCGCCTTGGGCCCGACCTACATCCCGACCCCCACCTCCGACTGAAGGACACACGACATGAGCCCCGAAGAGATACTGGCGCATGCGCAGCGCCGCATCGATGACCTCGCCCCGGCCCACTACATCGGCGGCCGCTTCGTTCCGAGTACGGGAAGCGCGACGATCGAAGTGATCAACCCCGGCAACGAAAAGCGACTGGGGGTCGCGTCGAACGGTACCGCAGCCGATGTCGATGCCGCGGTTGCGGCGGCGCGCGCGGCCTTGCCGGGTTGGGCGCGGCTGACACCCGCCGGTCGCGCCGAGTTGTTATTCCGGTTCGCGGACGCGATCGACGACAGTGCCGACTTGGCGGCCCTCGAGGCGCTCAACGTCGGCAAGTCGTATGCCTACGCGGCCTACGAGATTCCCTTCATCTCCGATTGTTTCCGCTTCATGGCCGGCGCGGCGCGAACAGCTCAGACGCCGGCGCCCGGCCAGTATGCCGAGGGACGGCTCTCCTATATTCGGCGTGAACCCGTCGGCGTCGTCGGTGCCATCACGCCGTGGAACTTTCCGCTTCTGATGGCGGCCTGGAAAATAGCGCCGGCGCTGGCGGCGGGAAACACCGTGGTGCTCAAGCCGTCCGAGTTGACGCCACTGAGCACGTTGATCCTCGCCGACCTTTCGCGGGGCATCCTGCCCGATGGGGTTCTCAATGTCGTTGTGGGCGAAGGCGCAACGGTGGGTGAGGCGATGAGCCGCCACGAAGGCATCGACATGATGGCGTTGACCGGCAGCGTGGCCTCGGGGCGGCTGGTCGCGGAAGGCGCGGCGACGACGATCAAACGGGTCCACCTCGAGCTCGGCGGTAAGGCACCGGTCGTGGTATTTCCCGATGCCGACTTCGACGAACTCGTGCAGACCCTGGTGACCGTGGGATATGGCAACGCCGGGCAGGACTGTGGCGCGGCGACGCGGGTGATCTGCCACGAAGATGTACGGGACCGGCTTCTGGAGGCGCTCGTCACCGCTGCGGGGCAGCTTCGTAGCGGCGATGCCGCCTCGGGCGAGGAATTCGAGCTGGGCCCGTTGATCAGCGCAGCCCAGCGCGACCGCGTCGCGGGCATGGTCGACCGGGCCCGAAAAGACGGCGCCCGAGTCGTTCTCGGCGGTGAGATTCCAGACGGGCCCGGGTTCTTCTACCCGGCGACGATCCTCGCCGACGTCGTCTCCGGTTCGGAGATGGCGCGCGAGGAAGTGTTCGGTCCGGTGATCTCAGTGGAAACCTTCACCACCGACGCGGAGGCACTGGCCAAAGCCAACGATGTCGAATACGGGCTCGCGGCATCGGTGTGGACCAGGGACCAGGCCCGGGCACTGCGTTTCACCGAGGACCTGAACTTCGGTTCGGTGTGGGTCGGTACGCACCTGAACTTCGTCAGCGAGATGCCGTGGGCGGGTTTCGGGAAGTCGGGCTACGGCCGCGACAACTCCACGTATGCCCTCGACGACTACAGCCGCACCAAACACGTGATGCTTCCGCTCGGGGCGCCCCTCGACGCCTGAGTACGAAGCGGGCAGACGGTGCACTTTGCACCGGATCCGGTGGCAGGACACGACGGATCTGTGTGGTGTCGGTCATATCCGCTGACAGAGCATGACGACCTGGGCCGAAGACCGGTCCGCGCTGATCGAATGAGGAGTTTCATCATGGCAGGCACCAGTGCCCCTCCCGAGTCCGTCGACATCGTCATCATCGGAGCCGGGGTCTCCGGGGTGGGGTCGGCGTGCTACTTGCGGGACGCCTTTCCCGGTAAGAAGATCGTCGTCCTCGAGGGGCGTGGTCGAATCGGCGGTACGTGGGATCTCTTTCGCTATCCGGGCGTGCGGTCGGACTCCGAACTGCACACCTACGGTTACCAGTTCAAGCCCTGGAACCACGAGCACGCCATCGCGGACGGGCATCTGATCCGCGAGTACCTCGAGGAAACTGCCGCCGAGCACGGCATCGCCGACCTGATCCGCTATCACCACCGCGTGGTTTCGGCCGACTGGTCCAGCACCGAGGGGGCATGGACGCTCCGGGTCGAGGTCGCCGTCCCGGGCCAGAGGAAGAAAACCGTTGCGATCAAGACCAATTGGGTCTACGGCGCCACCGGCTACTACCGATACGACGATGGGTACACGCCGCATTTCGACGGGCGCGAGGACTTCGCCGGTGACATCCTGCATCCGCAGTTCTGGCCGGAGAACTACGACTACACGGGCAAGAGGGTGGTCGTGATCGGTAGTGGCGCAACCGCGATCACGATGGTTCCGGCGATGACCGCGGGACCCGGTGCGGCAAAGCACGTCACGATGTTGCAGCGCACCCCCACCTACGTCATGACGCTTCCACGTATCGACAAGGTGTCGCAGTTCCTCTACCGAATCCTCGGTCCGGAGCGGGGATATGCCCTCACTCGATTCAAGAATGTGTGGCGGGATTTCTTCTTCGTCGGTTATATGCTCAAGTTCCCGAACTCGGGGCGCAAGCTGATGCGCGACCTCACCCGGAAAGCGCTGCCCGAGGGCTACGCCGTCGATACTCACTTCAATCCGCCGTACCAGCCGTGGGAGCAACGGCTGTGCATGACCCCCGACGGCGACTTCTTCCAAGCGATCACCGAGGGTAAAGCCTCGGTGATGACGGGCACGATCGAACGCTTCACCCAGAGCGGTATCCGGCTGACTTCGGGCGAGGAGATTCCCGCGGATGTAATCGTCACCGCCACCGGGCTGAACCTTCGTATGTTCGGCGGAATCCCGCAGACGGTCGACGGACAGACATTCGATATCGGCGACAGCGTCACCTACCGCGGAATGCTGCTGTCCGGACTGCCGAACTGGTCCTTCGCATTCGGCTACACCAAGTATTCGTCGTGGACACTCAAGGTCGGTCTGACCGCGCAGTATGTCATCGAGCTGATCCGATACATGGAGGCACACGGCTACGACCAGGTCGTGCCGGTGGCCGAACCGGGGATGGCGACCGAGCCGCTGCTCGACCTCAATGCGGGCTATGTGACGCGGGCCGCGGATTCCCTGCCCAAGCAGGGCACCGCCTTGCCGTGGCGGATGCTCACGTCGTATCAGGCCGACAAGAGGCTGCTCAAGACGGCGGTCGTCGACGACCATCTGTTGTTCGGCTCTCGCGCTGATCATTCCGGCTTGGAACGAGCGGCGACCGCCGCCGATTCCGCGAGCAAGGCGCGCGTGCGATGAGCGCCGCGCCTGCGCAGAGCCGCATCTCGATCGGGGAGTGGGTACAGCGACAGCTCGGAATCGGGATGGGCCGGCTTCCAGCGTCGTTGCTGAAGCGGCTGGTCACCATACCGGTGAATGCCGACGGTGAGCAGATGTCTCCCGAGGTCGCGATGCTGATGTCGGCGATCGCCAAGGCCCCTGACTTCAGCGACCTCAGCCCACGGGAAGCGCGGGAAGCCGAACTGAAGGATGTTCGGATCTACGGCGAACGCCCGCTGCCGATGCGACTGGTCGAGGAACTAGACCTGCCCGGAGGCCTTACCGCAACCCGGTACCGCGCCGGCACCGCCTCCACCGGGCTCGTCGTGTTCTTCCACGGAGGCGGATTCGTCCTCGGCAGTACGGCCGCCTACGACGGCCCCCTGCGGTTGCTCGCCCACCACACGGGTATGGACATCCTGTCGGTCGAATACCGCTTGGCGCCCGAACATGCCTTTCCCGCGCCCCACCAGGACGCGCTGGTCGCCTGGGACTACGCGGTGAAGCAGTGCCCCTCGTGGGGCGTGCCGGCCGACCGTATCGTCGTCGCCGGCGACAGTTCGGGCGGAAACATCGCTGCGGTTCTCGCTCGCACGTTGCGTGGTTCCGCGCAGGAGCCCGCGCTGCAGGTCCTGATGTACCCGGCCACCGACCTCGCGGGCATGCGGCCCTCGCGACGAGAGTTCGCCGACTCACCCGCCTTGACTGCCAAGCAGATCGAGTGGTTTCTCGACCTGTACGCGCCGCGGGCGCTCGACCGTGCCGATCCGCAGGCATCGCCACTGCTCGCCGAGGACGTGACCGGTCTGGCCCCTGCTGTCGTGACTGTCGCAGGGTTCGATCCGCTGCGCGACGACGGCATCGCCTACGCCGCGAAGCTGGCCGACAGCGGCGTTCCAGTCGAGCTGATCAGGGAGCCGGGACTCGTTCACGGTTACCTCGGGCTTACCGCGCTCAGCGCGACCAGCCGAGATGCGCTCTTGCGGATCGCGGCATCCATAGTGCGGGCCATGACGTGACAGCGCACGATGGTCACCGCCTGCAACGTCGAGAGGTAACCGCGATGACTCGCGCATCGAAGTACGACGTGGCCGTGCTCGGCTGCGGGTTGATGGGCTCGGCACTGGCACGCCGGTTCGCATCCAGCGGACTGACGGTGACGGCCTGGAACCGCACGCCGAAAGGAGCCGAGGTACTCGTCACCGATGGTGTCGTGCCGGCAGCGACTGTCCGAGAGGCAGTCGAAGGGGCCGGCCTGGTGGTCGTCTGTATGTCGGATACCGATGCGGCTCTGACCACGCTCGATGCGGCGCCGAGTCTCGCCGGTCTGACGGTCGTCAATCTCAGCGATGGGACCCGCGAGGACATCGAGGGTTTGGTCGGCCGGCTCGATGAGCGCGGCGCCCGTCTCCTCGATGGAGCGACCTTCTGCTATCCGGAGCAGATCGGCGATCCGGGCGCGATGCTGGTCTTCTCCGGATCCAGGGCGATCTGGGTGGAGCATGAGCCCACTCTGAGGATGCTGGGCGGACGGACACGGCACCTGTCCGACGACATCGCGGCCGCGAAGGAGTTGTATCTGGGCAGCAGCAACTTCTTCGGGATCGCGCTGGCCGGGTTCGTCGAGTCGACGGCCTACCTTCTGCGACGCGGCCGGACGCTCGAGGAGATTCACGACACCACCGGGTATTGCCTCGACCTGTTGCGGCACGCCACCGAGGCGATGGCGTCGGCGATCGGGTCCGGTTGCCACGAGACGGACCAAGCTCCGATTCGTGTCTTCGCCGATGTCGCCGGCAAGGTGGTGGGAGAGTTGGACAGCGCCGGTGTCGACTCGACGGTCACGACGGCGTCGAAGCGCAAACTCGAAGCAGCGCAGCGCGCCGGTATGGGCCACCTCGGGTACTCCGCGCAGGTACTGCTTTAAGCATCAACTTCAGCAGGGAGGCGAGTCGGGCTGCCGCGACTCGCCTCTTTGCAGTTCGACCAGTGCCAGTGCTGTATCGACCGCGGCAGGGTTGTGAGCCAATGGGCGTGGCAGTAGCTCGTCCACCCGTGCGAGGCGGCGGTCGATCGTGTTGCGATGTGCGAACAACCGGTCCGCGGTCTTGGAGGTGTTGAACTGCTCGGCGATGAAAACCCGAGCGGTGTCGCGCAGCACCTGCTCGGCGGTTGCGAGTTCGCCGAGCGTATCGGCGACGAACTGCCGCGCCTCCGCGAGATCGTTCGTCAGCAGGGTGATGAGTTGCACGTCCTCGAAGCGGACCGCACGACAGCCGGACCGCAGGCGCGTGAGCAGTGCTTGGGCTGCGGCGGCGTCGAGGTGGCTGCGGCGAAAGCCGTGTACGTCGCGCTCCGGCCGTCCTACCGCGATCCGAACGTTCGGGAGGTCGGAGACGATCTGGTCGAGATCACCTGGTGAGGGGGCGGACCTGACCGGCATCCAGGTCCAAAGCGTTGCTGTTCCCGCGACAAGTGTCAGGCGCCGCGCGGCGCCGGTCGCCCGCATCACGCGCTCTGCGGCCTCCTCGATGCCGACGAGTTGATCATGGGTGTCGGCCCAGAGGATTGCGGCCACGTGGTGGCCGGTGAGCGCGTAACCGAGCTGAGCTTCGGCCCGAGGGCGTGTGATCGGAGCCCCTCTCAGCAGCAGTTGAACGGTCGCCATCCGTTCGGTCTCGGGCCCCTGAGCGAGTTCGGTCCGCACCTCGTCGATGTAGGCCACGACGGTTGCCATCGAATCATCGATGTAGGTTCCCAGGGAGTTGACGGATATCTCGACCAGCTGGCGAAGTTCCTCCTTGTCGTCTGTGGCGTCGAAGCAGAACCCGAGCCACGCCGACCATCCAACGCGCTGCGCGGCCCGCCACGCCTCGACGTCGTTGACATCCAGCCCGCGCAGAGCGAGGTCTCGCGCATAATGCCTGGTGTCCGGGATCATCTTCGGCGCTACCCGGCAGCCGGGATCGTCGATGTTGGCGATAAGCCAATGGGCCAGTGTGGATCGGACGAAGAGTCGATCGATCTCGGCGAGGTACGGGTTTTCGGCCAAGGCGCGCTCGCCCAGATTCCGCTGGCCCGCGGCCCACATCTCGTCGGCGATCTCGGCCACGTGATCCTGCATCTTGGTCGCAGCGGTGCGAAACAGCTCGCGTACCCGCTGCGAAGGCTGCTGTTCTTCGGCGTCCACCGTTGCCTCCCAAACCTTCTCCGGACGATCAGCGTATGCGGAAACGTGGTGGGCGTCACAGGTGCAAAGTGCATCGCGCGGCTGCTCAGCACGGTGGTCATTGGTGTAGGTCGCCACGCCATCCAGCAAGCAAGGTGTCCCTATATCCCCTTCGAAGGAGACGTCATGTCCGCTTCCAAGCTCGCTGTCTACAACCAGAAGCTGAATGAAATTTGTGCTGCCGTCGCGGCGCACGATCTCGAAAAGGTGCTCGATTACTTCGACGACGAGTGTGTTGTCATCAACGGCGCGGGCGCCACAGTGGGCGACAAATCGGCCCTGGTCCCCGGGTTCGAGGAAATGTTCGCGACATTTCCGGACTGGACCCCGCGGGTGGCCGCGTCTTTCCTGGATGGCGACACCATCGGCGTACTTTTCGAGATCACCGGGACGGCCTTCGGTTCCGGCCCGAAGGTTACCTGGATCGGCACCGGCTACTCGACGTTCGATCCTGGGACGTTGAAAATCGTTCGCGATGTCTATTTCATGGACGAGGCAGCCCTCGAGCAGAAGATCAGCGGTTGCGAGGCGGTCGGCTGAGCGGCTTCCCTCCGGGGCTGGCCACGGCTTCGCAGCCCGCTCCCAGTCGCGTCGATCGGTGACGAATAAGGGCCCCTGTACCGGCAGAGTAGCCGGCCAGGGGCCCCTATTCGTGTTCAGTGTCAGACCAGGCGGTCTGCGGACAGTTCGACTGCGGCCGCTACTGGCGTCCGATCTTTGCGTACGCTTGCGGCCGCGTCCGTTTGAGCAGGCGGGCCCACACGATGCCGGCCGCCAGGGCGCCGTAGAGCAGGGTCAGCATGACGGTGACCACGCCGGCGCTGTCACCGACGAGTACCCCGATGTTCTTGGTCGCCATGACCAGAACGCCGCCGAGACCGACGAGAGCAAGGCTCGGCGCGACGATCCGATGCCACATGGTGGTGTTCGCGGGCCGCTGGCGATTCATGAAGACGATGATGGCGACCGTCGTGATCGACAGGGAGAGGATGAAGCCGTATCCGGACCCGCCCGACAGTGGCGCGTAGACCGTTTTCGGGTTGGTGTCGACGAGGATCATGATCAGAGTCGCCACGGCTGCGACGGTGCTGACAACGAATGATCCGAGATGAGGTGACCCGTGCCTGTGATGCACCACGCCGAGGCGGCGGGAAAAGACTCCGTCGACTCCCAGGTTGAACACGTACCGGGACAGCACGTTGTGTAGGCCCAGCATCGACGCGAAGGTCCCGGTGCAGACCAGGACGGTAACCAGATCCGTCGAGACCGCGCCGGTGAAGGCGCGGAATGTGCCGAGCGAGGTACCGGTCGGGTCGAGCTGGGACTGGGCGACGGCGTCGGCTTCGCCGACGGCTTGGACGAAGGCCCACATCGAGAGGGCGTAGCCGATTCCGATGAGAGCGATGAACCAATACGTCGCTCGTGAAATGGTGCGGTCAGGGTCTTTCACCTCGTCCCGGAAGATGACGGTGACTTCGAACCCGGATAGGCACAGCATGGCGAACAGCAGGCCCAGTCCGACGTTTCCGGAAAAGATGTTGTGTGCTGTGAAGGAGTGCGCCGAAAGACCGTTTGCGCCGCCGCGACCGATCACCGCCGCGTCATAGGCGACGATCATCAGCCCTTCCAGCACCATGCACACTGTCAGTGTCCGCGCCGAGAATTCGACATTGAAGTAGCCGAAAACGCTCACCACGACCAGCACGAGCACCGCCAGCACCTGCCATGGGATATTCGGCCCGTGGAAGGTGTCGCGGACCAGAGATTGCAAGTAGTTTCCCAATAGTGAGTACCCGGCCACGTAGAGGAACCCGTAGCTGACGGTGGCAAGAAACGCCGCTCCGAGGCCGAGTTCTCGGCCGAGTCCCTTGGTCACGAACGAGTAGAACCCGCCGGGGTTGTCGATATGCTTGGACATTTTCATGAAGCCCGATGCGAAAAGGGCGACCAGCACACCGCACGCGATGAACGACGACGGTGCTCCGACGCCATTTCCGAAGGCGACCACCAAGGGGAGAAAAGAAACGACCGCGACGATCGGGCCGTTGAACGCCAACACTGCGAAGAGCAATTTGAACGTGTTGAGGCTGCCGCGCAGCTTGGGATCTTCTTTTGTGTCAGAAACACTCATAGGTGTTTCGTCGAATACGGTCATGGAAGCCTCGATACTTTCGTGGTGTCGAACGTGTGAACCGTGAAGGAAGTGAAGCCGAACCGCCACCGCCCACCGGCTGTGATGCGGGTCTCATTCTGATGAGGAAGAAGTCGGCGAGGTACGGCATAGTTACCCACAGTTTCGGATTTGGCGGTGCACTGTGCACCGTCATCTGGATCGCTGCGGTGCAAATCGGGACTATCTACGTTTAACGGACATCAATTAGTTGGGCAGCTGCTGCATTGTGCATCTCGCTGCTGTTCGGAAAATGCTTCTGGGCAAAAATCGTGAATGCCGCCATCGCAACGACATCGCACCCGGATGGAGTTCGATTGTCCCGAGATCTTCACAGTGCCCATTCGGGGGATATGCGTTCCGGCGATCATCCGCCATTGTCATGACTGGGTCGTGGGTCACCCACAAGATGGCTCGGCGCTTACACGAATCACTGAATCAGCACTCGGGAAGTGAAAAGCATGAAGAATGCACGAATCGCGACATCTGTCGTTGCCGGCACCGCCATGGTCGTTCTCGCCTGCGGCAGCGCACACGCCGCGCCGGGAGCGCCGACACCGACGCCTCCCATCGAGGTCGATATCGCCCCCGGAATCCACTATCGAGGGAGCGCCGCTGATCACTCCGTGGTCGTCGATACGCCCGTCGGATCGCTGACCACCCGCGGCGGTGACTTCCAAGTCCTCGACCACCAGGGATCTCTGGTCGCGGGCACGCCGATCACCGCGCCCGACGCGGCGCAGCCGGAAGACACCGCGCCCTCGACGGATACTGCGGCCGTGCGAGCCCCGCGGGCCGACATCACCACAAGCTCCATGGCGAGTTCGCAGACGACGCAGGCTGTCGACGCTCCGGTTGACGAACCGTCGCAACAGGCGCACAACGTCGACGCGAGCGCCGATTTCACTGGTGCTCTCGGTGTCGCCGCGACGCAATTCGGCCTCGCGACCGGCGTCGGAACGCTGGCCGGCGGAGTGATCGGAATGGGCGTCGGCTGTGTCGCCGGGGCGCTCACCGGTGGTTTCGTCGCGATTCCCACCGGGCCGATCGCGGCGCCGGCCGCCGCGTTGGGCTGCGTCATGGGTGCCAGCGTCGGAGCCGGGCTCGGCGGGGTGACCGGCGCCGCGGTGCTCGGGATCCCTGTCGGCATTGCGAGCGCTGTTCAGATGTACAACACCCTGCATGCAGCCGGGGACATCTGAGCGATCTCCTGGCCGTGGGACGCGGAGTGTGTTCTTCACGCCACCGAATAATTCTGTAAATCAACGACTTTGATGGCCGCAGAGTCCGGAAGGCGGCTAGCGAGCACCAGCGCGGGCATGAGGATGTAACGACGCCTCATGCCCGCGCTGGTCCGCTGTGCGCAGCCCGGCGCGGTGCATTATGCACCGCCACAGGGCGAATCTTGCGCTGAATTCACGTTGATCGGCCCACTGATCCAGAGCAGGTTGAGAGCCAGGCCACAGAAATCATCGGTCGTGCCGGCGTCAGTCGGCGGACCATGGCGATGGCTTCATCGGATCGACAGACAGGAGGGCTGAGCATGGCGGCAACGTCTGCCGTTCTGGCGGGGAGCCGAAGACAACAGGATGTCCTCGTCGTGGAAGAGCACGAGCTGATACAGGCGGGATTGCACGCGCTGCTGGCGCGGGAACCGTGGGTGGCGAATTGCTACAGCGCGACCTCGGCGGAAATCGCTTGGCAGCTCGCACTCCAACATCACCCCCAGCTCGTCGTGATCAGCATGTCGCTTCCTCTGCCCACGGGTTTCGAGCTGTGCAATGAGATCGTGCACCGTATTCGTGGCGTCCGGCTGGTACTTCTGTCCGCAGACGCGGACGTTGCGACGAGCGCGGCGCTGGCACATGGGGTGGTGCCGGTGGTGCCGAAATGGCTACCCTCCGCGCTGCTGCTCGAAGAAGTCAGGCGCGTCGCCAATGAACGTCATGCGACACGCAAGGAGTCCGTTGCAGTCCGACTGTCGAAACGTGAACGCGATGTCTTGCAGCATCTCGCGCTGGGCCTGACGAACTCGGAAATGGCCCAGATGATGAATCTTTCACGATGGACCGTCAAGCAGTACACGAGCGCGCTCTATCGAAAGCTCGGCGTTCGGAACAGGACGCAGGCTGCCCGGCATGCACAAGAGTTCGGAATCGCACGTGTCTGAGATGTCGAAAACTGTGCCGGCGCTGGACGGTGCGGTCGAGCATCGACCTGTAAACCATTGGGAGCGCGCACTATTGGAGTTCGCCACCGAATGGGCACCCTATGGCGGCAACGACGAGGAGGCCTTCGTACGGTTCGGGTTGTCCTCCCGGGTGTTTCACCAGCGGCTGCTGCACCTGCTCAATTCGCCGGCGGCCCGGACCCTCACCAACGCGACGGTTGCCCAACTACGGAAACAGTGCGCGAGCCGGCTGGATTCCAGCAGTCGGAGCACGCGTGAACGTCGCCCGCACGTACGGGAACAGGTATGCGAGTAGGTAGATCTGCTGTCGCTGAACATGCGTGCGCACGAAATGATTGCCGGGGTTATCGAAACCGGCGTTATCGCTCTCGAGGATGATCATGGACTATTCACTGAAACGACGACCGCGTGGTTCCCAAGCGTCGTATGCCGTGCGTGTGCCGTCGAACCGGTCGTCGCGAGTTGAACAGGTGGGCTCGACGGTCGTGACCTACGACTCGTCGTGGGTGCGCTCGGCGCTGAGCCAACTGGACTTTCTTCGTTCGCTGCGGTCGGTCGATACGGAAGTGGGTCCGGTTATCGAGTTCGCCATCCGCTGGGCGCCGTTCGGGGGCGCCGACTCGGGTGATCTGCTGGTCTCGTTCGGTGTCGGGCGCCGGCGTTTCGTGGAGATGGTGCGTGAGGGCCTGCGACTTCGCCCTGGCGACGATCAGGAAGTGCGATGGCTCAAGCGCGCACTTCGTGATGCTCTCGCCTCGGCATGGTTCATCGAAAGCCCTGTTTCGGCGAGATCGGTCCGGTGCTGAACGGCATCGGGGGAGAGTGGTTTGCGCGTGCAGGTGATGTGCACCTGCGGATCTGGCTGGGTGGCATCGCTTTCGACTATCGAGCCACTGTCGCAGCCGCGGAGCAACTCCTTCGCGACTGGCAGCGAAAGCGCTGGTGCGCAATCGAATTCATGTTCCGAACGGTTGAGGAACAACTTCCAGAGCGGCGGCTGCCGAATGAACGGCTGTTTCTCGGCCCGTGATCCGGGCGCGAGCCTGTTGATGGTTGCCGAGGTCGCTGTCGCGAGAAGAGGCTCTCGCGGCAGCGACCTCGGCCGGTGTCGTTGTCCTATGCGTTCGCTATGTGTGGACCGCAGCTGTGGAGACGACCTGCATCTCACCTGCGCCGTATTCCGCACGCAGGCGCTTCTTGTCGAACTTCCCGACGCTCGTTTTCGGTACGTGGGTGACGAACGCCCACAACTGCGGGAGTTGCCATTTCGCGAACTTGTCGGTGAGGGAATCTCGAAGCACGGCGGCTTCCGCGGTGGAACCAGGCCGCAATACCACGGCGACTACGGGGCGCTCGTCCCACTTTTCATCGGGGACGCCGAACACTGCGGCCTCGACGACGTCGGGATGGGCCATGACGGCGTTCTCCAGATCCACTGAGGAGATCCATTCTCCTCCGGATTTGATGATGTCCTTGGCCCGGTCGACGAGGGTCAGGTACCCGTCGGGGGTGATGGTGCCGATATCGCCTGTACACAGCCACCCGTCGCTGAATTTGTCTGCATCGACGCCCCCGCCGTCCGGGGCGTAGTAGGCGCCGGTGATCCACGGCCCACGAATGTGCAACTCGCCCATCGACTTTCCATCCCACGGCTGGATCGAGCCATCCTCGGCGACGAGGCGGCCCTGCACTGCGGGCGGGAAAAATCCTTGGCTGACCCGGTAAGGGAACTCTTCCTCGTCGGACAGGCCGTCCGGTGGCCGGGCGACTGTACCGAGGGGAGAGGTCTCAGTCATGCCCCACGCCTGCACGATTTCCACTCCGTGCTCGACCGCGAATGCGCGAATCATCTGCGGAGGAACTGCCGCGCCGCCCACGATGACACAGCGCAGATGAGTGATGTCTTGCGGCCGGTCTTCGAGGGCGGCGAGCACTCCGTTCCACACGGTGGGCACCGCAGCGGCGAAACTCGGGCGTTCGATGTCCATCATCTCGAGCAGGGCGGCCGGTTGCAGGAACCGATCGGGCATGATCAGCGACGCGCCCGACATCAACGCTGCGTACGGCAAACCCCACGCGTTGGCATGGAACATGGGCACGATTGCCAAGATGGTGTCGGCGCGAGAAATCCCCATCCCGTCGCGGGTGCAGGCATACATCGAGTGCAGCCAGTTCGAACGGTGGGAGTACACCACTCCCTTCGGGAGTCCGGTTGTTCCGGAGGTGTAACACATTGCGGCGGCGGAGGTTTCGTCGATTTCGGGGTATGGGTACTTGGTGGGCCGGCCCGCGAGCAGGGCGTCGAAGGAGTGCACCTCGACGCCACGCGGCGCCTCCAGGTCAGCCGGGTCGCCGCCCGCGACGATCACGTGCCGGACGGTCATGAGTTCGGGCAGTATCGCCGCGAAGGTACGCACCAGTGAGCCGTCCACGATGACCACCCGGTCGGCGGCGTGGTTGGCAACGTAGGACACTTGTTCGGGGAAGAGGCGGATGTTGAGCGTATGCAGCACCGCACCCATCGCCGGTACGCCGGCGTAGGCGATGAGGTGCTCGTTGTTGTTCCACATGAAGGTGCCCACGCGGTCGCCGGGCTGGACGCCGAGCGATGCCAGCGCATGCGCCAACTGAGCCGCCGCCGCACCGACTTGGGCATAGGTCAGCACCCGCGATTCGGTGCCCGTCCAGGTGCGGACGGTAGCGTTCGGGTGGGCCCGGCAGGCGTAGCGCACCAGTGTCGCCAGCAACAGCGGCTCGTCCTGCATGGTGCTCGGCATCGGAACGGGGAAAGCGGAGCCGCGCTCGGAGGTCGTCATCGGGCGGAGTTACTTCCTTCGGAGAGGGGATATCGAAGCACGACGGGCAGGAAGGGCGATGGCGCCCTCGGGCCCGTCGATTCAGCGTTGCCGATGCCGACGTGCCCCCACTACGGCACGATGCTGCAGGACCGAGAAGAAGAAGATGCAGGATGCACAATCCGCGGCTCGCGGGGGACCACGCCAGTGATCACGTTGTGTACGAACGACGGCCGGTCGCGTCACCGAGGACGGGGAGCGATGCGCGAGGGGATTTATCATCCCGGTGTGTTACGCGTGAACTGCGGTCATGTTGTCGGACGCTGCGGCGGACGGCAGCCCCGCTGCGAACCGTGCGTCTGGTTGTCCGAGCCCTTCCTCTGAGTGGGGACGGCTGGTGTGGCATCGACCTGTGACAGTCGTTGGTGGGCTGCGCCTGGCGAGCTCTGTGCTTGCTGAAGATTCGCTATTGGTTGAATTTGGGTGGGCTTTCGGGCGTGTCGAGACTGGGTGTCGGTTCATGTGTGGTTGTTTCGTGTTCCGCCGGCGGGGCGCATGGGTGTGCCGCGTTTGTGGAGTGCGTCTTTGATGGTGCTGGCGGGTGTGCCGGTCAGGCGGCTGCAGGAGACGAGGGAATGGCCGGCGAGATAGAGGTTTTCGAGGTGGTCGACGTCGGTCTCGGTGAGGGGTTGATGACGGCGGGTGACGCTTTCTCTGCTGAGTAAGGTCAGGACAGCGGTTTTTGAGATGTCGTATCGGGCAGCGAGTTCGAGGGTGGTTGCGCCTTCTCGGTAGGCGTGGACGAGTTGGTCGATGGTGTGGCGGGGGAGTCGGCGTTGGATGTTCCGGGCGGGCTTGGCCTGCGCCGGTGTGGCCGATTTCCGCGGCCGTCGCCCCGGTTCGGGATTGTCGGATTGGATTCCGGCGGCGAGGTTTTCGAGTTTGCGCAGGTCATCCCGTTTCGCGTAACGCCCAGCCAGGTCCACTTTGTTTATGCAGGTCAGTCCTGGTTTCCGGAATTCGGTGTCCATTCGTGCAACTTGCGTGCAATAGGGTGGGTCTTCGTGCCACTCACCTGATGGGGCGCATGGCTTTGTCGATGTCTTCCACGGCGATGCGCACCTGACCGCGAAATCTGTAGACGGTTTGGTCTCGGAAGAGCACGATCAGGTAAACCACTGGACATCAGAGGCCCGGGGCGGTTGGCGCTCGAAGTCGCACTTCCAGACCGAGCGCACTGACAGGTGGTACATCAGGCCGGCGCCTTAGCCGCGTGATCACATTACCCGCGCTTGCGGAGGTTCTCATCGGGGGTGGGGAGACGAGAAGCCGAAGGATTCGCGATGCCTCAATCCTCTTCGACTAGCTGGCCGTCCGCGATCATTCGACGGATCGTGTCTCGACTGACGCTGGCGCGTTGAGCAGGGAGGGAAGGCAGGGTCTAACTGCGCCGCAGTCCTGGATGCCTTCACCCGCCGCCTCGTGGGCTGGTCCATCGACTCCGGTGGTGTGGTGGACCGTGACGTCGCGATCCACAACTCGTTCGGTTTTCAGTCGATGGAACTTACGGTTGACCAGATCTCCTGCGGTCAGCCACACCGCGTAGGTTCTTGACCCGCGACGATGCCGGCAACCGACACATGCCGGCCGAGGTCATGAAGGACAGATACGGTGTGGGAGCAGACCTTGACGCCCATCGCCATCGTGAGTTCAGCGTAAATCCTGCGGTAGCCGGGGGTTCCTCGGGACGCGACGTGGATCTCGCGGATCAGCCCGGTCAACCCTTGGCGCCGCAACTGTGTCGATGTAGTCGGGCGCGGTTTGGGCTTGTAGTAGTTCTGCCGGGCGACCCCCAGCACTCGACAGCATCGGTCTACCGGTGCCCCGGCGGCGACGAGCCTGTCGATCACTGGATAGAACCGCCTTATGGGGCAGAGGTGTGCTCGATCGCGGTCTGCTTGGCGGATTTGCCTGTCCGGAACAGAGCGATCGCTCGGGTCCGGAACTCGGTGGGATAAGCGCGTGGCACGCGGGACAGCCTTTCGGTAAGGCTGTCAGCTAGCAACCCGAGTTGGAACCCAATCGGTGGGGCAGGTCAGTTTGTCACCTCTCCGTGCAGCAGCCCCGCTCACATCGCCGTTGAGGCTGCCTCGGCGACAGCCTTGTCCTGCTCTCCGGTGCCGCCGCTGACGCCGACGGCCCCGATGACCTGGTCATTTCGCCGCAGCGGCACACCGCCGGCGAAGATCATGATGCGCCCACCGTTGGAGGTATGGATCCCGTAGAACTGCTCGCCCGGACCCGCATCGGTTGCGAGGTCCTCGGTCGAGATATCAAGCGCTCGGGCGGTGAATGCCTTGTTGATCGAGATGTCGATGCTGGCGATCCATGCACCGTCCATCCGCACATGGGCTACGAGGTTGCCGCCGGCATCGACTACCGCGATATTCGACGGCGACTCGATTTCGGCGGCTTTGGCCTGCCCGGCGGCAATCACCCGCTGCGCATCTTCGAGGGACACTGAGGTCTGATTGATTGTCATGAGGCACCTGTCCCGGTCTTCGCGAACTGCTCGACGACGGCCTGACAGACCGCGAAGAGGTCATCGTGCGACCTGCGCGGGATCAGGCTGTCGTAGATCACGACCCCCTCGTCGACGACGTCGGCCTCGGCGTTGCGCAGGTCGGCCCGCAGACGCGGGCATGGGGTAAGCGTTTCGCCTGCCTCGATCGACTTTCGGAAGCCGACGAAGGGGCGTACGAACGACACCGCCGCTTCCGCGATTCGCAGCTTGTCCGTGTTCACCGTGCCACCTCGGAGCAGCAACGCATCGTAGACATCGACCGCGGCATCGGGTACGGCGTCGCGGTGTCGGTCGAGTTCGATTCTTTCGATCCCGTCGGCAGCCAATCTCGCGATCTGCTTGGCCTGCAGTGCATTCGCCATCGTTGCGCTCCTCTCGGTCCGGGCCGCCTCACGGATGCATGACGACCTTGGTCCATCCGTCGTCGCGGGCATCGAAGTGCTGATAGCCGGACTCGGCCTCGGCCAGCGGGAGTTCGTGAGAGACGATCCAGGACGGTTTGGCCCGGCCTTCATGGATCAGGTCACGAAGCTGGCGGTTGTAGTGCTTGACGTTGGCCTGCCCGGTTCCGGCCTTTTGACCCTTGAACCAGAACTTGCCCATGTCAAAGGCGATCCTGCCCTTCTTCTCCAGCTTGTCGGGCGCGTTGGGGTCTTGCGGCAAGAAGATGCCCACCACGCCGATGTGCCCGGTGAACCGCACCGAATCGACCAGCCGGTTCATGGTCATCGCCGAATCCTCATGTCCCTGCGGGTCATGGGCCTGATAGCCGACGCACTCACAACCCTTGTCGGCACCGCGCCCGTTGGTCTGCTCCAGCACCTGCTCGACCGGGTCGCCCTTCGAGTCGTCGATCGGTATGACGCCGATCTGCTCGGCCAGGCGCAACCGGTCTGGATGCCGGTCCACTATCATCACCTTGCTCGCGCCCTGGATCATCGCCGAATATGCAGCCATCAAACCCACCGGGCCGGCCCCGTAGACCACCATCGAATCGCCAGGCTGCATATCGGCCAGACGGGTGCAGTGCCAACCGGTCGGGAAAATGTCCGACAGCATCACATAGTCGGTTTCTTTGTCCTGAGCATCCTCAGGCAGCCGCAGACAGTTGAAGTCGCCGAACGGCACCCGCAAATACTCGGCCTGTCCGCCCCAGAATGGTCCCATCCCGGCGAAACCATAAGCGGCGCCCGCCATCTTCGGATCCGGATGCACCGTCAGGCAGAACGCGGTCAACCCTTCCTCGCAGTTTCGGCAGAAACCGCAACCGATGTTGAACGGCAGGCACACCCGGTCCCCGGTGGTGACCTTTACCACCGCATTGCCCACCTCGGCGACGATCCCCAGGTTCTCGTGACCGAGGACCATCCCGGGTTCCAGATCGGTGCGGCCCTCGTACATGTGTAGATCCGACCCGCAAATGTTGGTGCTGGTGATCTTTACCAGCACATCGGTCGGCTGCTCGATCCTCGCATCGGGCACATCCTTCACATGAACCTCACGCGGCCCGTCGTACACAAGCGCTTTCATCTCGATACTCCCTTGACATTCGGCGTTTCCGGTTGACGCCCAGCGTCCACAGGCGGTTACGTGTGAGCGACCGACCGAACGAACCGTTCTGCTGGGGCAGCCGACGCGACAGCGCACGCAACGGAAGAACACACCAAAACTAAGGCACACCACCATGTTTCGGGTCATCGACAAACTAGCAGTGGGTGCCTTCCAGGCGTCCCGTTCTCTCCACCCTGGAGTCTCCTCTTTCGACTCCGCGATCGCTAGGGGTTGACATCGGTCTCATTGATTTGTTCGCTCGGCTCCTTCTCTTCACCGGTCGATGGTGTGATGCTGGATCTATCCACCACCTCGAACAGGAGACCCGACATGGCCACCAAGGCGCTGCTGGTCCGACTCGAAGCCAAACCAGGCAAGGAAGACGCGGTCGTGGAATTCCTCCGATCGGCGCTGCCACTCGTCGAACAGGAGTCCGGCACGAAGCCCTGGCTCGCGGTACAGTTCGGCCCCTCGACGTTCGGCATCATCGACGCATTCCCAGACCAGGCCGCCCGCGAAACACATCTCAATGGGCCGGTCGGCAAGGCCCTCGGCGAACGCGCCGACGAACTCTTCGCTGCGCCGCCCGAAATCAGCAACCTCGACGTGCTCGCCAACAAGCTCTGATCCACCGCCTGGAAACAGCCCGCCCGCAAGCTCGACAGAACCCGCGTCACCCGCCCGACGCGAACTTCGGCACGCGAGTCCGCCGAACCTGTCGGATTCTTGGTGCGCAACGACGAGGTGGCGTTGGCCATGCAGCAGGATGACGATGCCTCGTCGGTGGAGTCCTCGCGCTGGTGGCCGCTGTTCCTGGCGCGAGCGGGCATGCAGCCCGTGACTCCCGGTGCTCCCGTGGCTACACTGTGTGGCGTAGTTGGCTTCCCACTTTCGACCTGTTGGGCTTTGTCACACCGCTCAGCAGTCCCGATCTTTCGTATCGGAGTTCTACTCGTGGAAGCACCGGAGTAGTGGCTGATGCCCGGAGTGCGCGCACCGGTCGCCTCGCGCGGGTTCCGGCACTTCTATGCTCCAGCCGGGGTGTGGACGCCACCGCCTCCCGCTCTGTCGACGCCTACAGGCGGATGTAGAACTTTCAGCGGTTGAGCCGTCCGTGAGTTCAAGCGGTTGACCGACCGGCCGGACACGAGCTGGTTCGCGCCAGCTCGGTGAACAGCGAATCATCGACGCCGAGGGGCGTGATGTCAGAGTCCGATCGTGGAACCTCGCCAATACGTCCGAACCAGCCTGCCCGGCAGGTAATGGCAACGTTCGGCAACTACGCCGACGCTGAAACCGCTGGCGACTGCCTCTCCGACCTGTATTTCACGGTCACCTGTATTTCACGGTCAACTGGCCATCGTCGAACGCGACATCGAGCTGGTCGATTAGGTCGTCGGCCGATCGAACTGCGGCCGGCGCCGCTGTGCGAGGTGCCGCCGCAAGCGGCTGCCGGCGCCCTGCTCGGTCTACTCATGTACGCGCCGCAGGGCGGTCGGCGCGACTTCACCTCAATCCAGTCATCACAACCACTCACTACGCAGTTCTCGCCGACGTCGAGTTCGCGGACGAAGTCGTTCGCCTGCTCACCGGCCGGACCGATCGAAAGGAATGAGCCATGGCGACCGCTGTAGGTATAGACCTGGGCACCACGAACTCGGTCATCGCAAGCTGGCAAGGCGGTGAGCCGGTCGTGATCTCCAATACCGAGGGAGCGCGAACGACGCCGTCGGTGGTGGCGTTCACCGAGAGCGGGGAGCGCCTGGTGGGTCAGCTCGCCCGGCGACAGGCGATCTTGAATCCGAAGGGCACTATCTATTCGGCGAAACGCTTCATCGGACGTCATTACGACGAGGTCTCC
The DNA here is from genome assembly GCF_020733635.1 of Nocardia spumae. Lineage (NCBI taxonomy): Bacteria > Bacillati > Actinomycetota > Actinomycetes > Mycobacteriales > Nocardiaceae > Nocardia > Nocardia spumae. Next base: position 2,753,049 of record NZ_JAJFZL010000001.1, read on the forward strand.
GAAGAGGCCAAGGCGGTCAGTTTCGACGTCGTACCGGGGGACAACGGTGAAGCTCGATTCGACGTGCGGGGCAGGAAGTACGCGCCGGAGGAGATCAGCGCCCTCGTGCTGCGCAAGCTCGTCGACGACGCGAGCAAGTTCCTCGGTGAGAAGGTCAAGGAAGCGGTCATCACCGTTCCGGCCTACTTCAACGACGCGCAGCGCAACGCCACCAAGGACGCCGGCCGAATCGCGGGCCTCGACGTTTTGCGGATCATCAACGAGCCGACCGCCGCGGCGCTGGCGTACGGCATGGACAAGCAGACCCACGAGACCGTATTGGTCTTCGACCTCGGCGGCGGCACTTTCGATGTGAGCCTGCTCGACGTCGGCGACGGGGTGGTCGAGGTTCGTGCGACGGCCGGCGACTCCCATCTCGGCGGCGACGACTTCGACCGACGTCTGGTGGACTACCTCGCCGACGAATTCCAACGGGCGGAGAACATCGATCTGCGCAACGATCCGCAGGCGTTACAGCGCCTCTTCGAGGCGGCGGAAAAGGCAAAGGTCGAGTTGTCCTCGGTGACACAGGCTCAGGTCAACCTGCCCTTCGTCACCGCTGACGCGAACGGTCCCAAGCATCTCACCACCACGGTCATGCGATCGAAGTTCGAGGATCTGACGGCGGATCTGGTGGAACGCTGCCTCGGTCCGGTGAAGCAGGCGATGAGTGACGCCAAGGTCACCGCCGACGACATCGACGAGGTGATTCTGGTCGGCGGGTCCACACGTATTCCGGCGGTGCAGGCGCTGGTCCGCCGGCTCACCGGCGGCAAGGACCCCAACATGAGCGTCAACCCGGACGAGGTCGTGGCGCTCGGTGCCGCGGTCCAGGCGGGCGTGCTCAAGGGGGAGGTCTCCGATGTGCTGTTGCTCGATGTCACCCCGCTGTCCCTCGGTGTCGAGACCCAGGGCGGGGTGATGACCAAGATCATCGAGCGCAATACGACGATCCCGGTCCGGCGCAGTGAGGTGTTCGCCACCGCGGAAGACAATCAGTCGGCGGTGGATGTCGTGGTCCTGCAGGGCGAACGCGAACGGGCCGCCGACAACCGGGTGCTCGGTCGGTTCCGGCTGGAAGACATCCGCCCCGCGCCCCGGGGCGAGGCCCAGGTCGAAGTCACGTTCGACATCGACGCCAACGGCATCCTCAACGTCACCGCTCGCGACAAGGACACTGGTAAGGAGCAGGGCATCACGATCAGCGAGCAGGGCAACCTGGACCAGAGTGAGGTCGAGCGCATGCTCGCGGAGGCCGAACGGAACCGGGCCGAGGATGAGGCGCTGCGAAAGGCGGTCGATGCGCGCAACGCGCTCGATTCGGTTGCCTATCAAGTGGAACGGCGACTGGCCGAACTCGGCGACAGTGCCCCTCCGCACGAGAAGGCGCGTGCCGAGATGCTGATCGCCGACGCCCGGAAAGCCGTGCAAGACAATGCTTCCCCCGCGGAGGTGGAGCCACTCACCTCGGAGCTGCAGCAGCTGCTCTACGGGCTCGCGTCGGCCCAGACCGGCGGCGGCGACGGACAGGAGGCAGGCGGCGGAGGTGCGGCGTCGTCGGATGACGACGACGTGATCGACGCCGAATTCGATCGAAGCTGAGGCACACGATGGAAAGGTCTGCAGATCATTCGCCGACCGAGTCGGCTACCGACGAGGATCGTACCGAGACGGTTCCTGATAGCACCGACACGGGGGCCGAGCTGGCTCAACTCGAGGACCGCTGGCGCAGGGCCCTGGCGGATCTGGACAACCTGCGCAAGCGGTTTGCCAAGGATCTGGAGCGTGCACGGGCTGCGGAGGTGGCGAGGGTTTCCGCTGCGTGGCTCCCGGTGCTGGACAATTTGGAGCTCGCGCTGGCCCATGCGGGCAGCGATCCCCAGGCCGTCGTCGAGGGCGTGAAGGCGATCCGGGACCAGGCGGTACAAGTGCTGGCGCAGTTCGGCTTCGAGCGCCACGACGAGGTCGGTGTGCCGTTCTCTCCGGAGCTCCACGAAGTGGTCAGTGTGGTGGCCCAACCCGACCTTCCCTCCGGGACCGTGATCGAGGTCGTGCGCCCCGGCTATGGGGAGGACGGCCGGCAGTTGCGTCCCGCCTCCGTGGTTGTCAGCCGGCCCGAGGGGTGAGCAGCGATGGCGCGTGACTACTACGAAGTGCTCGGTGTCCCGCGTGGTGCCGGCACCGACGAGATCCAGCAGGCCTACCGAAAGCTGGCGCGCAAGTATCACCCCGACGTGAACAAGGACCCCACCGCGGAGGACAAGTTCAAGGAGGCCAACGAGGCCTATTCGGTGTTGTCCGATCCGGACACCCGGAAACGCTACGACCGATTCGGTGACGACTTCCGGCGTGTCCCCGAGGATTACGACGAACGGGTCCGGGCGAGCGCCGGCGGGTACGGCGGCACCGGCACAAGGGTGCGCTTCGGTCACGGTTTCGGCGGCGAGGGCGCCGTCGGTTTCGACGACCTCTTCGGGCAGATGTTCGGCGGCGCCGGTGGGTACGGACCGATCCCAGGCGCCGATCAAGAAGCGGAACTGGAACTGACCCTGGAAGAGGCGTATCGGGGCGGCAAACGCAGTCTCCGATTGGATGGACGGCGGTACGACGTCGACATCCCCGCCGGTGTCCTGGACGGCCAAAGGATCCGGCTGGCCGGACAAGGCGGCCGGAGCAACGGTGACGCACCGCCCGGGGATCTGTACCTCGTGGTGCGGATCAAACCGCATCCCCGGTTCCGGGTACAGGGTCGCGACATCTACGTCGACCTGCCCGTATCGCCATGGGAGGCGGTGCTCGGGTCGACCGTTGTCGTTCCCACCCCGGGCGGCGAGGCGAAGGTCAAAGTGGCACCGGGCTCCTCGACGGGCCGGAAGTTGCGCCTGCGCGGAGAAGGGATGCCCAATCCGCGTGGCGCCAAGGGCAATCTCTACGCCGAAATCAAGGTGATGGTGCCGTCGAAACCCACAGCGCGCGAACGCGAACTGTTCGAACAGCTGGCCGCCGAATCGAACTTCGATCCGAGGAAAAAGACATGAGCACACCGACCCCGGTCACCCGGTACGTATTGGTTTGCCGTCCCGGATTGTCGCCGGAAGCCTTCGCCGAACGTACCGGCCTGCACCCGGATCTGGCACGAAGGCTGGTGGCTCTCGGCCTGCTCGATGCCCACCGCGACGCCGCCGGCGAGATGTCGTTCGAACCATCCGAAGTGGCTAACGCGGCTCGCATCCAACGGCTGCGGACCGGCCTGGGCCTGAACTACTCGGCGATCGGGCTTGTGCTCGATCTGCTGGATCGAATCGAGAAACTCGAAGCAGCTTCCCGCGCAAGGAGGACATCGCATGGACACCGGCAGCCTGACTGAAAGGTCACGAGAAGCCCTGCAGGAAGCTCAGAACATCGCGACCAGAATGGGGCACACCGAGGTCGACGGAGAGCACCTGCTGCTCGCATTGGTCGATCAGCCGGAAGGGCTGGTACCCCGACTGCTCGAGCAGGCGGGTGCGGACGTCGATGCCCTGCGATCCGATCTGCACGGTGAACTGTCGCGTAGGCCGAAGGTCAGCGGCCCCGGCGCGACGCCCGGTCAGGTGATGATCACCCAGCGCTTGGCCAAGCTGCTCGACGCCGCGGAACGGGAGGCGAAGCGCCTCAAGGATTCCTATGTGTCGGTGGAGCATCTCGTGATGGCCCTCTCCGAGGAGGGGTCGGCCAGTGCGGCGGGACGGGTCCTCGCGCGTCATGGGGTCACACGGGAGGCCTTCCTCACCGCCTTGACCACAGTGCGCGGGAATCAGCGCGTCACCTCGGCGACCCCGGAGGGGGCGTATGAGGCGCTGGAGAAGTACGGACGCGATCTCGTCGCCGAGGGCCGGACAGGCAAACTCGATCCGGTTATCGGCCGAGATGGCGAGATCCGCAGGGTCACGCAGATTTTGAGCCGGAAGACGAAGAACAATCCGGTGCTGATCGGCGACCCCGGCGTCGGTAAGACCGCGATCGTGGAGGGCCTCGCCCAGCGGATCGTCCGCGGCGACGTGCCCGAGGGCCTGCGCGACAAGACGATCTTCTCGCTCGACATGGGTTCCCTGGTGGCCGGCGCGAAGTACCGCGGCGAGTTCGAGGAGCGACTGCAGGCGGTGCTGTCGGAGGTGAAGGCGGCCGAAGGGCGCATCCTGTTGTTCGTCGACGAGTTACATACCGTGGTGGGGGCGGGATCGGTCGGCGGCGAAGGGTCTCTCGACGCCGGCAACATGCTCAAGCCGATGCTCGCCCGCGGCGAGCTGCACATGATCGGCGCCACCACTCTCGACGAGTATCGCAAACACATCGAATCCGATGCGGCACTGGAACGTCGATTCCAGACCGTTCTCGTCGACGAGCCCAGCATCGAGGACGCGATCTCGATTCTGCGCGGACTTCGGGAACGCCTCGAAGTGTTTCACGGCGTGAAGATTCAGGACGGCGCCCTGGTTGCCGCCGTGACCCTCTCGCACCGGTACATCACCGACCGCTTCCTTCCGGACAAGGCGATCGATCTGGTCGATGAGGCATGCGCTCGGCTACGCACCGAAATCGACTCGATGCCCGCCGAACTCGACGAGCTCACCCGGAAAGTCACCCGGCTCGAGATCGAAGAGGCCGCGCTGTCCAAGGAAACGGACGCGGCCAGCAAGGCGCGCCTGGAAGAGCTCCGTAAGGAGCTGGCCGACCTGCGGGCCGAGGCCGACGCCCGGCACGCTCAATGGGAGGCGGAGCGGCAGGCGATCCGGCGTGTGCAGGAGCTGCGGGGAGAGCTGGAACGGTTGCGCCATGAGGCCGAGGAGGCGGAGCGCAACTACGACCTCAATCGTGCTGCCGAGTTGCGATACGGCGAGATCACCGAGCTGGAACGCAGGCTCACGGCGGCGGAGGAGCAACTGGCCGCCCGGCAGGGACGGAATCCGTTGCTCCGGGAGGTGGTCACCGAAGACGAGATCGCGGAGATCGTGGCCGCGTGGACGGGTATCCCGGTTGCCCGGCTGCAGGAAGGCGAGCGGGAGAAGCTGTTGAAGCTCGACGAGATTCTGCACGAGAGGGTCGTCGGTCAGGAGGAGGCGGTGCAACTGGTCGCAGACGCGGTAATCCGGGCGAGATCCGGAATCCGTGATCCGCGCCGGCCGATCGGTTCGTTCATCTTCCTGGGCCCGACCGGCGTGGGCAAGACCGAGCTCGCGAAGACGCTGGCCAGTGCCCTCTTCGACAGCGAAGAAAACATGGTGCGCCTGGACATGAGCGAGTATCAGGAGCGGCACACGGTGAGCAGGCTCATCGGTGCGCCCCCTGGGTACGTCGGGTACGACGAGGGCGGCCAGCTCACCGAGGCGGTGCGCCGCAAGCCGTACTCCGTCGTGCTCTTCGACGAGATCGAGAAGGCCCACGCCGACGTCTTCAATACCCTGCTACAGGTGCTCGATGACGGCCGTATCACTGATTCTCAAGGGCGGCAGGTCGATTTCCGGAACACGGTGATCATCATGACCTCCAACATCGGATCCCAGTATCTGCTCGGGGGAGTCACAGCCGACGGCGAGATCAAACCGGATGCCCGGGAGCGGGTGCTGGCGGAGCTGCGCGGGCACTTCCGCCCCGAATTCCTCAACCGGGTCGACGACATCGTGTTGTTCACCCCGCTCACGCTGCCCCAGATCGAGCACATTGTGGAGCTACAACTCACCGATCTTCGAAATAGGTTGTCGGAGCGGCAGATACACTTGGATATCACGCCGGAAGCGCGACGGCTCATCGCCGAACACGGTTTCGACCCGGTCTACGGTGCGCGGCCGCTGCGGCGGTACATCGCCCACGAGGTCGAAACCAGGATCGGCCGTGCGCTGTTGCGCGGCGAGATCGAACCGGGGGGCACCATCCGTGTCACGGTGGCCGGCGGCGAGCTCGCCGTCGCGTATGCCGAACCTGCCGTCGCGGCGGCCTGAGAAGAGGTGTTGTCATGGGAACCGAGAAGGTGAAGTGCCCGAACTGCGGCAAGGTCAACAAGGTGGCGGCGGCCGGGGAAGGAAAACCGCGATGCGGGAACTGCCATGAGCCGCTGCCCTGGATCGCTTCGGCAGGCGACGACGACTTCGTGGAGGTCGCCGAGAGATCCGCGATGCCTGTGCTCGTCGACCTCTGGGCGACATGGTGTGGCCCGTGCCGCACGGTCAGTCCGGCGCTCGAGCAGCTCGCCAGGGAACGCGCGGGTGGAATCAAGCTGGTGAAGGTCGACGTGGATGCTGCACCCCGGACGGCCGAACGATTCACCGTTCGTGCGGTACCGACTTTGCTGGTGATGGACCGGGGAGAGGTGCTGGCTCGTCACGCGGGTGCTGCTCCGGTACCGCAATTGCGCGGTTGGCTCGATCAGGCGCTCTCGAAAAACGCGGGCAAGGAGGCGAAGCTATGACTTCTGTCCCTGTCGACCCACACGTGACCGCGATCCGGCCCGTCGCACCCCGGACTCCGCAGGGCTGCGAGGAATGCCTTCGCCTCGGCACCCCGTGGGTGCATCTGAGGCTGTGCCTGACGTGCGGACACGTCGGTTGCTGCGACTCCTCGCCGGGCAAGCATGCCAGCGCGCACGCGCACACTGTCGGCCATCCGATCGTCCAGTCGTTCGAGCCGGGTGAAGATTGGCGCTGGTGTTATGTCGACCAGAACTTCGTCTGAGGACGCCGCTCCCGTCCGCGACATTCCGCCTGTCGACGCCGAGACTCCGGATGAGCTGGGAGCATACCCGCGGCTGACCGACGACCAGGTCGCGACGCTCGAGGTCGGTGGCACGCGTCGAGCGGTTCGCGCCGGTGAGGTGCTGGTCCGAGAGGGCGAGCCCAGCAACGACTTCTTCGTCATCCTCTCGGGCAAGGTGGCGATCATCGACGAGGGCGACGGAGACGGCGAACGCCGGATACTGCGCATGCACGGTCCCGGCCGATTCCTGGGCGAGCTCGGGTTGCTGGAAGGCCAGGTGGCGTTCTTCAGCGCCGAGACGATCGAGGACGGCGAGATACTCGTCGTCCCGGCCGAGCGGGTGCGCGAGCTGGTTTCCCACGATCCCGTGCTCAGCGATCTGATCCTGCGCGCCTACCTGGTGCGCAGGCATCTGCTGATCGGGCTCGGTTCGGGGTTCCGGATCATCGGCTCCTGCTATTCACCGGACACGTTGCGGCTTCGTGAGTTCGCCATGCGAAACCGGTTGCCCCACAGGTGGATCGATCTGGAGCGCGACGATCGGGCGGAGCAGCTGCTGCGCGGCCTGGGCGTCTCCCCCGAGGACACTCCCGTGGTGATCTGGCACGGCGAGAAGGTGCTGCGTAATCCGACGAACGCGGAACTCGCTCGCATCGTCGGGCTTCCGGTTCCGGACGCGGCCCGGGACGCGGCCCAGGACGTGTGTGACCTCGTCGTGGTGGGTGGGGGACCGGCGGGTCTGGCCGCGTCCGTGTACGGCGCCTCGGACGGGTTGAACACGGTGACACTGGAGTCGTTCGCCGCGGGTGGCCAGGCGAGCACCTCCTCCCGGATCGAGAACTACCTGGGCTTCCCGGCAGGGATTTCCGGCGCCGAATTGGCGGAGCGGGCCGTGATCCAGGCCGGCAAGTTCGGCGCCCGCATCCTGGTGTCGGCGGAGGTTGCCGGTCTGGGGTCCCAGGACGGGCACCACGTGCTGCGGCTGGCGGACGGCGGCACGGTTCGCGGCCGGGCCGTCGTGCTCGCCACCGGGGCGCGATATCGCAAGTTGTCGGTGCCAGGAATCGAGGTACTGGAGGGGACGAGCGTGTACTACGCCGCAACCCATCAGGAAGCGCGAATGTGCGGCACCGACCCGGTGGCCATCGTCGGCGGCGGAAACTCCGCCGGGCAGGCCACGGTCTTTCTCGCGGACCGTGTTTCCCACGTGGACCTGCTCATCCGCGGCGGTAACCTCGGAAAGAGCATGTCCCGCTACCTCGTCGACCAGATCGAGCGTCATCCGCGCGTGACCGTTCACCGGAATACCGAGATTCGCGAGGTCCACGGTGAGAAGTACCTCGACGAAATCGTGGTCGAGAACAATCACACGGGCGCACACGACACCCTTCGGGTGCGCGCGCTGTTCGTCTTCATCGGGGCGGTGCCGTACACCGGGTGGCTGGCCGACACGGTCGCACTCGACGACCACGGTTTCGTCCTTACCGGCATGGATGCGGTCCGCGCGCGTGAGGACGGCAACCAGTGGATCGGCGACCGGCCGTCGAGGACGCTCGAAACGAGCCTGCCCGGCCTGTTCGCTGTCGGCGACGTCCGCAGCGGTTCCGTGAAACGGGTCGCCTCCGCTGTCGGTGAGGGAGCGATGGCGGTTCGCCAAATCCATGAATACTTCGACAGGAGCTGACGACATGCCAGTGATGGGTACCGTGAAATTCCAGCATCTCTTCCGGGCAGCGGCCGGCCTGCACGTCGACCGGAACGACCTCAAGCGCTATACGGATTTTGTCGACGACAAGATCTACGATCTGATCCTCATCGGCAAGTCCTCGGCAAAGGCAAACCTCAGGGACGTGATCGAACCGTGGGACCTGCCGATCACCAAGGGGCTGCAGGAGAGCATCCACCGGTTCGAAAAACTCGACCAGGAAATCGAATTACAGGCTCTGCTCGATCAACTGACGGCCCGGCCGCCGTTGGACATGGCCCTCTCCGAGGCGACCGAGCAGCGATTGCCGCTGATCGCCGGAGGTTTGAGCGTGGCGCTGGCGCACACCTTCGTGGCGATCGAGCCGGACCGTAAGAACCCCGGTACCGCCGAATGGAACGTCGCCTTCGACATCTTCCATCTCCTGCTCTGACCACTCCCCGCCCGGCGGAGCCGAGTAAACCGCCGCTGGCCTGTGACGGCACTTGCGTTGTGGAATAGTTTGCGCCGCAATGTATTCAGCTTGCAACGCCCGCCGGGCAAGACCGGTTTATCCTCGCCAGCTCTCGGTCCCACCTCGAACCCGCCACCCTCGGCCTGACGCGGCTCGCGGCGACGCCGATCGGCGATCTCGGGGCCGGTCGACTGCTCGGCTAGGTGAAGACAGGTGGCGATGCGCTGGTGGACAGACCATGCGCGACGCGGTCAGGACTGCTTCGTCGCGTTCGGGCTCAACCGATTCGCCAGTGGAAGGGTCGTCAGTCCGTGTGGTCGAATCGCCGGCGTTGCCGAGCCCCGTAGGCCGCAGCCTTCACGGCCTCGTCGTCCTCCATACCCGACCCCAGCGCACCGCCCAGGGTGGCCACGGCGGCGACCAGCCAGGCCATCAGCAGCAGCGTCGCCAATCCCGCAGGCCCGCCGGTGTTTTCGGTAACCATCTGCGGCGGTATCGTCCACCAGGCGGTCAGCATCAGCAGGATGAACAGCGCGGCGTGAAAGACAACGACGCCGATCGTCAGGGTGATGACGGTCGATGCGTTGTACAGCGCCGCGCGCTCTCGTTCGCTTCTCGAGTGCGGGCGTTCCCGTAGATTGTGTTCGATGATGAGCCAGGCGATCAGCGCCACGCTCGCGAGGGCCGTTGCCGCGCTCAATCGCCACGGGCCCATCGTGGCCGACAGCCGCCACATCGTCCCATAGGCGAGGCTGACAGCCCCGGTGGCGAAGGCCGCCATCATCACCTTCGACATGCCGGTCACCAATCGCCATGGTCGATTGGCATAGACCATGCCCGCGAGCAGCCGCACGCGCGACAGGACCGACGGGGCGAGGTAGTGGACGATATCGCCGTCCTGCACCCGATTCAGCCGCTCGGTTGCAGCCTTCTGTGGGCTCGACCGGCTCGTCATCTCGGCCACGACGGCTCGCGCCAAGCCCCGCACCCGGCGCTGAATGAACGCACCACCCAGACCCGGGATGGAGATCACGGCGAACCGGTCCGGCACACTGATGTCGGCCAGTACCGGCGTCGTTCCCTGACGGCGAGGCAGATCGGTGAGGTAGATGACGACGTCCTCGGTCTGGCCACTCGGGTCGATGGTGTCGACGACCTCCGAGAACTCGGTGTGCTCGTCGATGGGGTAGGCGTGACATCGCACCGACACATCCCGAGTCTCGGGCGCGGCCCCGTCGGTCCGCTCATTCGAGAGCGATTCGGACAGATGCTCGGCGATCGCCGCCGGCGCTCCGGGATCGGCGATCAGCAGAATTGACGACTGTTCCCGTGCCATAGGCCCGGCCTACCCTCGCCCCCGGCCGGCCAAACGTCTCCGGTTTTCACGCGCCCGCGAAACCTTCGCGGCAACGAACGGATCGCGATCGACGCGTAGGCCGCGGAGAGGGCTTCAGACAACGACGATCACGCGGCTGGCCATTCATGTTGCAGCGCAAAACAACTCGCGGCACCCGACTGGCGAATCACGATGTTCACGCGACGGAAACCGACGGCCGCGAGGCACGAGAAAGTCAACTGGATCTCCCACTACCCGAACGCAACGACTGGCGCCTTGCCGCCGGCTAAGCACCCCTACACGGAAACCTCGCTCAACGGGCGCTATTGCACATCCTGCGATCCTTGCAGGCGTTGCTGGACTCCCACGACCCGTTTCCGGCGCCGCAATCGACCGCGGCTGGAATGTGCGACTCACCAATCATGCTGCGCGCAGCCTGGTTCGGGTATTCTCGAATACGTGCGCGGTGCGCCGACCAACATCTTCCGCACTTGGAGCTTGCCGCAATTGTCGGCGAACCTGCTGGGGAGTTTCGGTACGCCGATGGGTCTCACCCATTCCGATCTGTCGGTCGAGCTGTTCTTCCCGACCAACGAGAAGACCCGAAACACGCGCTCCGCCGCCACGCTCGCACCGACGCGGAAGTGTCGAATTACCGGTGGATCTGACCCCGTAGGGGTCAGTTTCCGGTTGGGTGATCCGGCCTTCGAATGCGATGGCGAACGCGTTGAGCGCGGGCTTCCATCACATCACCCATCGTGCCTTACCAACACCGGTCGGGTCGGGGGCACCAACGTAGGGCAATGGTTGACGGAGCGCGCCTGACGAGTTCAGCGATTGCTGAAGGTTCGCTATCGGGTTGAATTGGGTGGCTTTTCGGGTGTGTCGACACTCGGTGTCGGCTCATGTGCGGTTGTTGCGGTGTCCACCGGCGGGGCGCATCGGGGTTCCGCGTTTGTGGAGTCCGTCTTTGATCGTGCTGGCGGGTGTTCCGCTGAGTCGGCTGCAGGAGGCGAGGGAGTTGCCGGCGAGGTAAAGGTTTTCGAGGTGGTCGATGTCGGCGTCAGTGAGAGGTTGGTGACGGCGGGTTACCCCTTCTCTAATGAGCAGGTTCAGGACGGCGGTTTTGGAGATGTCGTATCGGGCGGCAAGTTCGAGCGTTGTTGCGCCGTCTCGGTAGGCCTGGACGGGTTCGTCGACGGTGCGGCGGGGGAGTCGGTGTTGGATGTTCCGGGCCGGCTTGGGCCGCATCGGGCTGGGTGATTTCCGCTGCCGTCTCCTCGGTTCGACGCTGTCGGATTGGATTCCGGCTGTGAGGTTTTCGAGTTTGCGCAGGTCATCCCGTTTCGCGTAACGCCCAGCCAGGTCCACCAGAACCTCTTTATTCGAAACAGTGACCGTCCGCAGGTGTGCATCGCGGCGGTTGATCCTGGTTTTGTCCGCCGTCCGATTTGGGTGGTTTAGGGCTGCCGAGTGAAGGTCAGCGAACATGCCGGTCTTGTCGTCGGTGATTCGTAGTGCGGTGGCGTCTTCCATGTCATCGATGTAGAAGCACTCGAACAACGTCTCGTTCAGCAGTCGCCGTACGTCTGGGCCTGCGTCCAGATACAGGCTGTACGGGTCGGCGATGAGGTCGAGGGCGTGACGGAGAACCGTCGTTCCGACGCCGAGTTCTTCGGAAGTGTTGGTGAGGGCCGCTTCGATGCGGTTGCGCTGGGCTTTGATCTCGATGAGTCTCATGCGCACCTTGGCTTGGGGCATCGAGCCATCGGCGAGCAGATCGACCAACCGGTTTTCGCTCTGGTCGAGTTCCTTCATTTGCCGGTTCAGGTTGGCGTGCAGCTCTCGGGTGGTGTTCTGCTCGTCGGAGACGACTTGTTCGAGCAGGCGTCGGGTCGTGGCGGCGAAGTCGGTCGGCAGCTGCAGAGTGCGGTAGTGGTCGACGATTGCTTCTTCGACGGTCTCGGCCGGCAGGTGGGGGAGGTCGCAGAGGCCTTGTTTGCTCCTGCGGCAGGCGAAGTAGGCGTACCGCACTCTGAGGTTCACCCCGGGGAGTGGACACCGAGTTGGCGGGACGGTTGATCTCGCTGGTTAGGATGTCTTTCGTGCCTCCTCGTAAGCGTCGGTCGTTCACGGCCGAGTACAAGTCGAGGCTGCGCATCGTGTGATCGATTCCGGTCGCACGGTCGCTGAGCAGGACAAGGACATCGCGTTTCTGAAAAGAGCGTCGGCGTACTTTGCCGCGATGTAGACGAACCGGCCCGGTTCGATCTGATGGCCGAGTACGCCGGCCCCGACACTGTCACCGGCGTTGCCGGTACTGAACAGCCTGCAGGGCACCGGTTTTCGATCCGCCGCATGGCACGACTGCTGCAGGTGTCGAAATCGAGCTACTACGCATATGTGAAGCGCAGGGCGGCAACGGTTCTCACCGACCGCCAGCAGCGGCGGGCGGACCTGGAAACGAAGATCGTCACCGTTCATCGCGAATCGCACGGCACCCACGGATCACCGCGGATAACCGGCGAGTTACGTGATCGGGGCGAGTGAGTCTCGGCCAAGACCGTCGCCCAGATTATGGCGTCGGCCGGGCTCGAAGGGATCAGTCCTCGCACGTTCAAAGTGCGCACCACCGTGGCAGATCCCGCGGCATCGTTCCCGCCGGATCTGGTGGAACGCCGCTTCGACCGGGGCCGGCCCGACGCTGTCTGGACGACCGATATCACCTATCTGACCGCGCGGGCCTGCTGCCACCACGGGCTGCTACCGTCGATGGGAGCGACCGGAATATGTTGGGACAACAGCCCTTCCGAATCGCTGTGGTCGAGTTTCAAACACGAACACTATTACCGTCACACCTACGCCACGAAAGACCGAACTCGTTGTGTCGGTTGACAAGTGGATGAACTTCTACAACACTACCCGGCGGCATTCCGCGATCGGGAACCAAAGACCCGACGATTACGAGCGTTTACTTCGAACCGCTGCCGCCTGAAATCTTTAAGCCCCCTGTCCACCACTCGGGGTGAACCTCACCTGACCTTGCTCCGCGTGCGCGTGTGTGGCCATGACGCCCCAACTTCGAGAGGTAGCCGGGTTCAAGAATCAGTCGGCGGAATATGGAAGCGCTCGTGATTGTGGAAGCGGCTGTGGTCATGAATGCAAGTGAGGTCAGTGACGCGCAACCCGTCACGCACACGCGTATTCTCATCGATGCAAAAGCCGTCATCCCCAGTCTGCAACACCACGGCAGTCGCCGTCACCGCGTACGGCGCCCCGATCGCCGCGGCAATCAGCGCTACAACGAGGGTGCGGCGTACCAGCGCGGCAGTCGTGGGCATCGTTCGCCCCATCGGCTTCCTTCCGTCGCGGGATCTCACAACATTCTATCAGCGCACGCAGATGGAAAAATTCACCGACTCCAGGGGTGACTCGAAGATCACCGTCCGCGACATCGACCGGTCGGATCCCGGTCCAGTACACCGAGTTGGGCTCCCACCAATGCGTACAGCGACAAATCTCGTTTCAGCGAAACAAGTTGGGGCGCGCACGTCGCGGCCGTCTACGGAGGCTATGCACCAGCCGAGCAGAACCGGATCGACCCCGGAAGCGAATCCTACTTATCTCTGAAGGGTAGGAATTCGATGGCTCGGATACTGCGCACCAGTTGATCCGATCCTTCGGTTCGATCGTGGTGATCCCTCAGCGAATCCGTGGGCGTTGGAGGCCTCTCAACAGCCGGCGGCACCGTTACCAGATCCCTTGCCGGGGCATACAGCCGGCTGGGCGCTTCGACCATTCACGGTTCGTTCCGGGCGACGTCTGGACTCACCTCGGGAGCTCGATCCCTCAGAGGCCCGATGTGTCGTTCCTGCCCGGTCGTCGTATTCGGTTGGGATAGCTCGTGGTTCGATCCCTCCCGCACGACCAGACGCCCGGCGTTCTCGTGGGCCCTCGAGCTCTGAGATAGACCGGTGTCGTGCGGGTGAGCCGGGATCGCGAACAGCTCATCGGAGGAAAGCCCATCGAGGCTCGTAAGTAGGGCGCTGCGCGTTTCCGCCGGGGACATCGAACACCGCAAAACACCTGATGGAGGACTGGATTGAGTGACTACTGCGGCGTGGACCGGGCCGAAGGGCATCATGACATCGCGATCGTCGATCGGGAGGGAAAACTCGTGTCCAAGAAGCGGATCGCCGACGATCCAACCGGTTTCGCCGAGCTGACCCAAATGCTTGCCGACGCCGGCGATGCCGAAGACCACCTGGTCCCGGTCGCCATCGAGAACCCACGCGGTTGATGGTCGCTGCTCTGCGCGCAACCGGGCTGCTGGTGTTCGCGAACAATCCGATGGCCGGGGCCCACTACCCGATAGCGAACTCGCCCAAGCCATCGCGGTTCTTGCACGCGCCCACCAGCCCTACGACCCGGCGAAAGCATTCGGCCACCCGGTCCCCGAACCTCGAAATCACGCCGCCGCTTGACAGTTGGACGAAGTTCCGACCCACAGCGCGGTCACAGCAGCGGCGATCCGGGGGCCGGGGTGAGTTCGGTGGTGGTCACGTCGAGGATGGCATCGATGTCGAAACCCTGCATATCGGAGCGCAATTCGGAGCTGGCGAGATACCGCTCGGTGACGGCGGTCGAGTCGGAGTCCGGGGGGAACGACAGCAATGCGTACAGTCGCGGAACGTCGGAGTCATCGGTCCACAGACCGTGTAGGCCGATGCCGAATTGCGGGAAGCTCGCCAGATGCCGGGGATAGTGGGTGTTCCGATACTGTTCCAGTGCGGTTGCTGTCGACAGTGTGTATACCCTGAGCTGGTAGTTTCTCAAGATGTTCTCCTACCTTCTTTCCAGAATGGTTGTATGACCGCGGATTCAGGCGGTCAGCAGGAGTAATGCGACCGCGAACATCACGGCCGCGGAGGAGGCGTGGACTCCGTAGGCGGCCGACTTGGGCCCTTTGTCGCGGAGCACGATGGCCGCGTCTCCGACCGGAATGAGGGCGAGGGTGAGTACGAGCCCGCCGAGCAGCGCCGGCGTGCCGACGGCGAGCAGAACGAGAATGCACGCTCCGGCGGCCATATCGCGGATTCCCTTGACGCGCAGCCATGCACGAAAGGCAGGGTCCTGGAGCGGGGAATTCGGGATGCCGAAGCCGGCCGCCCCCTGCGGTGCCCAGAGAAATGAGCTGCCCATGGCGACGACCGCGATCCCGATGAGCGCGGCGAGAGAGCTGCCGATAATCGATTGCATAATGAATTCCTTTGGTGGATGGCTGGTTTCAGATGTTCGGAATGATCACGCCGCGCGGATGCGGCGGATGTGGCGGGCGTAGCGAGGGCGGCCGATGAGGTGCCAGATACCTCGGACCGGGGCGGGGAGGCCGGACAGCAGGCGTGCGCGTTCGGACGGGTTGGCGTCCTCGAGGACTATGCCGAAAAGTGTGAGCAGTGCGAGCTTGGGAGTGTGCGCCACCAGGTGCTCGCCCTGCGAGGCCCATTCCGCTTCGGTGAGGTGGTCGGCGGCGAGTGGCAGCAAGGTGGCCTCTTCGTCGTCGAGGTGCTCCAGCAGGACCGCCCGGTGATCGGTGAGCGAGGCCACGAGTGCGTCGCGTTCGTCGGCTGCGGCGGCCGCCTCCCAGGCCGGCACCTCGGTGTCCAGTCTGGTCAGCGTGGCGGCTACGCGCTCGTGCTGGGCCTCCATCCGTAGGACGATGTCGGTCCCGAGATCCACGCGGGCGAGCAGCAGCGGCCACAGCAGTTCGTCCTCGCCCTCGTGGTGGTTCTGCAGACCCAGCCGGTAGAGGCGGAAGTGGTCGGCGAGGACCGCGGCCCGAGCGGTGTCGCCCGGCGCGACCGCCGCTACCAGCTCGATCAGCAGCCGCGATTCACGGCGCAGTCCACGGTGAACTACTTCCATGTCGTGGGTGTCGATGCCCATCTGCTTGTTTCCCTCCGTGTTCGATCGGTTCGATGCACCTAAACTGAGCCCCGGTTGTTGGAAGGTGCTTGGAGACGACATGGAACACCGGTACCTACCGCGCGTACGATCGGCCTGGTCATGGTCTTGATCCGGGTATTGGGTTCGTTCGCGGCCGAGGACCGTGATGGGCCGGTTCCGCTCGGCGGACCGCGCCAGCGCGGGGTGCTGGCTCTGCTGGTGGCCGCACGTGGGCAGGTGGTGTCGGTCGATCGCCTGGTCGAGGATCTGTGGCGTGGCGAACCGCCGGGCCGCGCCCGCACCTCGTTGCAGGCGTACGTGTCCAACCTGCGCCGTCTGCTGGAACCTGGTCGCATGCCACGCACCCCGGCCCGGCTGCTGGTGAGCGCCCCACCCGGCTACGCACTGCGGGTGCCGCCGGAAGCGGTGGATGCGTGGCGTTTCGAGGAGTTCCTCGAGGAGACTCGTGCGCTCGCCGACCCCCGCGACGCCCGCGACCGGCTGGGGTCGGCGCTGGCGCTGTGGCAGGGGCCGGCGTTCGCCGAGTTCGCCGACGAGCCGTGGGCGGCGGCCGAGATCGCGCGGCTCGACGAGTTGCGGGTGGTCGCCCGTGAACTGCGCGTCGCGGCGGGACTGCGGCTGGGCGATCCCGTCGCGGTGGTTCCTGAGGCTGAGGGCCTCACCCGCGACGAACCGCTGCGCGAGGAAGGATGGCGGATGCTCGCCCTCGCGCTGTGGGGCAGCGGTCGCCGAGCCGACTCACTGGCCGTGCTGCGCCGCGCGGGCGCGACGTTCGCCGACGAGCTGGGGCTCGATCCGAGCCCGGATCTGATGGAACTGGAGGCGGCGATCCTCGCCCAGCGCACGGATATCCTGCACGCCGCCGTTCCGCCGACGTCCGCGCGACTCCCGCGCGCCGAGGTTCTGCCCATCACCAGCGCTTCGAAGTTCGCCGGTTCCGGAGCGCACGTCATCGCCGAACAGGCACGCGATGCCACAAAAGTGCCAGGAACACAATCTGACTCGACGGCAACAGAGCCGAGAGCCGTCGAATCGTCGAACGGCGGGCCGGGCGCCGCTGCGTTCGTGGGGCGCGATCGCGAACTCGCGGTGATGATGGCCGCCGCGGAGGAGGCCGCCACCGGCGGGGTTCGCGTCGTGCTCGTCACCGGGGAGGCCGGGCTCGGCAAATCGACACTGCTGGAGCACCTCGGCGCGCGACTCGGACAGAATGGATGGCTCGTAGCTGCCGGGCGCTGTCCCGAGCTGGACAGCGCTCCGCCCGCGTGGGCGTGGGTCGAGGCCCTTCGGGAGGTGGCGGCGAGTTGCCGGTCCGGCGAGCCGCCCGGCGAGCTCGCCCCACTGCTCTGCGATTCCGCACGGGGTACGGGAGATGCGACGGCCGGGCGTTTCCGGCTGCGCCGGGCATTGTGGAACTGGCTCACCGCGGCCGCGGGGGCACGTCCCATTGCGCTGATTCTCGATGATCTGCACTGCGCGGACGGCACGACCTTGGACCTGCTCGGCGGTGGCGTGGGTGTGCGGGCCCCGATCCTGATCGTCGCGGCGTATCGCGGGGACGAGAGCGAGCGGCTCACCGACACCCTCGGATCACTCGCCCGAGCCGCGCCGCTGCGGCTGGACCTGGCCGGACTGCCCGCCGACGCTGTCGCCGAGCTCGTACGTGCCGAATGCGCGGCCGACGACACGACCGTGGCCGGGATCGCCGAGCGGACAGGGGGCAACCCCTTCTACGTACGAGAGAGCGCGCGGCTGCTGCACGGGGAGGGCGCGTTGGTCGCGCTCTCCGAGGTCCCCGACGGTGTCCGGGATGTGCTGCGGCGCAGGCTCGCCCGGCTCCCCGAGGGCGGTGTCTCCGTCCTACGGCTGGCTGCCGTGGCCGGCCGGGAGAGTTCGGTGGATATGCTCGTCCGGGCCGCCGACACCGACGAGGACGGCGTGCTCGACGCGTTGGACGCGGGCGTCATCGCCGGATTGCTCGACGAGCCGGGGCCGGGGCGGGTCCGGTTCGTGCACGCGCTGGTCCGGGACACGCTGGTGAGCGATGTCAGTCGGATACGGACGACGAGGATGCACGCTCGGATCGCCGCGGCACTAGAGGATTCGGGCGATATCGCTGCGCTCGCCCATCACTACGCGCGCGCAGGGTCACCGAAGGCCGTCGGCTATTGCGTGCGCGCCGCCGAGCTGGCCGAGGCACGCTATGCCCACGATGTAGCGGCCGCGCTCCTCACCGATGCCGTTACCAACTCCGGCGACCCGGATGAACACGTCGACCTGCTCGGCAGGCTGCTGCGCGCACAGGTGCGGGCCGGATCCTTCGCCGCGGCCAGGGACACACGCGCGCGGGCCGTGGAGTACTCCGACTCGATCGGGCGCGAGGACCTGATGATCGCCGCGTTCACCGCCTGGACCGAACCCACTCCCTGGCAAGCCCGCCCATACGGCACGGTCGACCACCACATCGTCGGACGCCTCGCCCGTCTGCTCGAACGGCCGGGCCTCACCCCTGGCACGCGTTCCCACCTTCTGATCGCCTACGCCCACGAACTGGTGGGCGAGGACGATCCGACGGTCGTCGCGGCGGGGGAGGAAGCTCTCGAGCTCGCGGCCGATCCCCGCCTCCGCGCCGCCGCGCTCCTGGTCCTCGCACGCGCGTCCGGGCGGGAGGAGTACTCCCGGGAGCTGGTGGAGATCGGCGTCGAGCACGACCTGCCTGTCTACCGCGTGACCGGGCTGCTGGACCAGGCCGCGAACGCCGCGGTGGCCAACGACCCGACAACCATGCGCCGTGTCACCGAAGAAGCGCTCGATCTCGCCCGCACCTACCGGATGCCGGAGTCGATCGGCGCCGCCGAGATCGCACTGGCGACGCTGGTGCTCGTCGAGGGCCGATTCGCCGATGCCGAACGCCGCTACGCCGAGGCCACCGAACGCATGGAACGCGCCGGATCGGTGCACGCCGCGGGCTTCCTCCGTCTCGCGCGGGCGGCGATCTGGATCGCCGACGGCACGCTCGGCGACCACCTGGACGACGTGCGGGCCTTCCACGAGGCGCTCGGCCCCATGGTCGCCGACCTACTCACGCTCGCCCTCCACGCCGCCGGCCGCGGCGACGAGGCCCGCCGGTGCGGCGCGGCACCGGCCCCTATCCGGCCCGACTTCTTGTTCACCTTCCTGACCAGCCTGCGCGCCCTTGCCGGTATCGCCTCGAACGACCGCGACGCCGCCGAGCAGAGCTACACGGACCTGCTCCCACACCGAGACGGGCCCCCGGCAGGCGTGGAAACCGTGTCGCTGGCCTTGCGCCCGGTCGCCCACACGCTCGGCGAACTCGCTCTCTTCCTCGACCGGCACGACGAGGCCGCCGCCCACTTCATCCGCGCCGCCGCCGTCGCCGACCGGTGGCATGCCCCACACTGGTCCGCCGACGCCCGAGCACGCGCCGAACATGCTCTCACCAGCCAGGTTTCGTCCCCGCGGCAACGCTGAATCGTCTTCGGCGACGGGTGTCCCATGCACCGGCCACAGCGTTCCAAGTCGGCTCCAAGTACCTTCCAGAACCCCGGGACCATTGTCGAGCTCATCGGAACGACCCTCTAGAGGAGCGAAACATGAGCACACCTACTTTCCGGGCCGCCGTCGTCCGCACTCCGAGCGGACCCGACTCGATCGAGATCATCGACGTCCCGCTCACCGAGCCCGGCCCCGGTGAGGTCGGGGTCGCGGTCGCGGCTACGCCGGTCAACCCCACCGACCTCGGTGTCGTGGGCGGGTTCTTCCACGAGCTGGGCATGATCAACCAGCCTTCGCACACCGGTCTGGGCTGGGACTTCGCCGGCATCGTGCGCGCCGTCGGTCCGGGCGTGGAACTGTCCGTAGGCACCCGGGTCGCCAGTGTCGTTCTCGGTTTCGACCGCGACTTCGGCACCTACGCCGAGCAACTCGTCGTGCCCGCCGCCGATCTCGCCGTCGTACCCGACGCACTCGACCTGGTCACGGCATCTACAGTGCCACTCAGCGGCCTGAGTGCGGCGCGGATCGTCGATCTGATCGGCGCGCCGCCGACCGACGGAAACCGGCTGCTGGTGGCCGGCGTCGCCGGCGCGATCGGGGCCAACGTTGCTGCCCTCGCTCCCGACCGGGGTTGGCGGGTGTCCGGCCTGGCCCGCGAGGCGGACGAACCGTTCGTGCGGAGTCTCGGCGCCGGCTTCGTCACGAGTGCCGGGATGGGCTGGGACGCGGTCGTCGATACCACGCCCCGGCAGGTGTGTGGCCTGACCCCGGTCCGCGACGGCGGAACCTTCGTCGGCGTCCGGCCGAATATCGTGCCCGCGGCCGAGCGAGGGATCACAGTGCACACACTGATGGCGCAGTCGGACGGTCCCCGACTAGCGCAGCTACTGGCCCACGCGGCCGCCGGCCGGTTGCCGACTCGCGTGCATGCCGTTATGCCGTTGGCCCGGGCCGCGGACGCCCACCGGGCCATGGCCGAGGGCGGGACGCGCGGTCGCTACGTGCTCGAGCCCTGACCGAAGCGGCCACAGCGGAGGCGGGAAGGACGGCAGCGCCTCCCTGCCGGCGTTCCCAGAGTCGAGGCCGACCGGCCCTCACGGTGGGGTGGAACAAACACCACACGGGACCGTGTCCGACTCGCAGATGTCACTGCGCTCACGATTGTCGACCCGCGTCATCCCTTGATGATCTCTGAGTTCCCCATCGGTAGTCGCCGATCCTGAGTTGGACGATGTATCAACGGATTCCCGACGCCGACGGCCGGCTCGTCGGCCCCAGCGGCAGGAGACAGCGCTGCAGTGCTGTGCGGAGGGCCTGTCTGTCCGTGGCGTCCGGGTGGGGTGATGCGGTTTGCCCATGCGCCGTAGCGGTCCGGGCGCAGCAGCAGTGCGGTGGGCGATCCGGGCCGGGCGGTTTGCTGTCGCAGATTACGAAAACCGTGCTGGAGACGGCGTGAACGCCGAAATGGACGAGCATCCAGGGTATTCCAAGGGTGACCAGCGGATCCGTGGGTGCCTGGTCGGTGCGGGCAGGCCGCGGCCCGATCGTCCTCACCGCGTGACGGGCTTCGGGCCCGGTTGCGGGTCGGTGCTCAGCTGTTCGGGTAACACGGTGAAGTGGCGGACGAAACCGGACAGGACAGGCAGGTCCTTCGGTGTGGTCCACTCGCCGAGCAGGTCGCCGGTGACGGTGTCGCTGTAGAGATAGTGACCGTGTGTTGGTTCGTTGAGGTCGTAGGCATCCAGGTAGATCCGCCATCGGCCGTCGGGGAGCGGGATCACGCACTGTCCCTCGCGCGGTTGTCCCGGGCCCGGTCCGCCCCAGCGTGCCCAGTTCCCGGTTCGCGCGAACGTGTACGGGCCGACCAGGCGGTCGGCCACCGCGACCTCGACGTTCTTGGTCGATTCGTTCTTGACGAACGCGTAGTAGCGTCCCTGCGACAACGTGACCGTGGTGTCGATGTAGCCGAGGCCACCCGGTGCGGGAACGACGCCTGCCAGCGGTAGGGGCGTGGTCCAATGCAGCCGGCTCAGCGACGAGGTGGTCGCGGTCATGACGTGCGGCCGAAAGATCGTGCCGTCGTTGATGTTCACCAGGACGCTGACCGTGCCGTCACGGTCGACGAACCATTCCGGTGCCCAGGTATGGGTGACACCGTCGAACGGAATCGTGTACTCGTACAGGAACTCCCAGTGGATCCGGTCATGGCTGCGAGCGAACCCGATGGTGTTGCCGTCCCATGCGGTCGTGTACGTCACGTAGTACTGGCCGTCGACGTGACGAAAGACGCTGGGGTCGCGGCACAAGCCCTTCGTGGTCGTGGCCGCCGCTGCCGGGGTGTCGGCGGGGTCGGCGTCCGGCGGACGGTAGGCGTCGGCCTGGACGAGCTGGAAATTCGTTGCGTCGCTGGATTCGTAGACCGACATATCGGTCTGGCTGGCGTTGGTGAACGCCGTCATCGTGTATCGGATCGGCGGGGCGGCGGCCACTGCGCGTCGGGATGCCACAACGCTCAACGGTACGCTCGCTGTCAGGGCGAGCATCGCTCTGCGGGACAGCCCGATCGACGTCATACACGGATTATTCAGCCCGTGAACGCTGAATGATTGCTGACACACCGCGCGTGGTGAGCAGGTCGATATGCTGCTTGTGGTGGCCGCACCGGCGCCGACGCCGCCCGTCCCGGGCGGCCGCCGGACTCTGCTGCGTGGGCCGTGGAGATGAATCGGCATGCGCGCCATCTGCTCTGCGAGCCGGGGCGATGCTGTCCCTACAAGGGGTCAGGTAGTAATCGCGCGAGAGACAACGACAACGGGCGGTGATCGCGGCCGCGGCCACGATCGCGCCGGCCGCGATGAGAGCCGTTGCCCCCAGCCGAACCAGCTCACCGCGGCAGGCGAACCATCCCCGCAGGCCATGCGCGAACTCAACAGCCTCATCGGCCCCGACGCGTCCCGCACCCACTGACCGGCAACTACGCCCTATCCGCCCGAAATTCGGCCGATACTGCGGCGACCCCGCTTGGCTCGCACCTACGGGCGACCGCAGCTCGCGCGCCGAAACCGGCTACACGCGCAGCAATGCCAGGGGGCTCACTGGCCCCGGGGGGGTGCCCTCGGGGGGATGAGCAGCCGCAGCGGCCACCAGCACGGATTACGACCCTGTCGCGTCCGCGGTTTCCCCGGTCGGGCCCCTCCCCTTGATTGTGAGTGCTGGGTGTGTCCCCGGCGTAGAGCAATGGTAGGTGGAGTATGTAGGTGTCGGCGCATGGGGCGCTGAGGTTGGCGCAGGCTGGTGCGGGGGTGATGAGGGGTGAGGTTCAGCCGGGATTTGCCGCCCCTTTTCCGGAAGCGATCAGCCGTGCATCACGACCTCGAGACGGGAAGCTTCGGGGAAGTGGGTACCGAGCGTGGTCAGCTCGATCGCGATCCGTCCCGGGCCGGGGGCGAAGGATATCGAGTTGGTTTCGTTGTGGAACATGTGCCGTGAGACGCTACCCTCCCCACCGCTGTCCAGATTGCGCCAGTTGACGACGGCGACCAGCGACGACCCGCATCCGGCGCTGCCGGTGCCGGCGATGTCGTTGGTCTGGTAGCCGATGGAGACCTGGTTGCTGTCGTCGAAGATATTGGCCTTGGCGTTGATGGTCGTCGCGCACGGGCCGCCATCGAACTGTGCAGTCAGCGTCGGCATACCGGTGTGCGACTCGGCGGAGGCCGGCGTGGCCTGAAACAGCAGCGCGCTACCGACGGCAGCGAGGATGGAAACAAAGGCAGGAGCGTGCATGGTGTCCTCTCGCAGTTCAGGCCCTACACGCTATCGACACACAGGTTCAGGGTCCATCGACCGCACCACGCTGGTGTTCAGCCCGGACGGGCGGCTGCTCGCGACCGGCGGCGCCGACACATCGTTAAGGTGCGGTCGCTGACGTTACTCGTCACCATCGACGCGAAACATGTCGTGTGCCTGTGGGATATCGGCACCCGGCGGCCCATCGGTGATCTCGTCACATTCCACGATTCGTTCCAGGGCTCCGTGTCGTTGAGTCCGGATGGCAGAACACTCGCCG
This sequence comes from Nocardia spumae, assembly GCF_020733635.1. Taxonomy (NCBI): domain Bacteria; kingdom Bacillati; phylum Actinomycetota; class Actinomycetes; order Mycobacteriales; family Nocardiaceae; genus Nocardia; species Nocardia spumae. Next base: position 2,776,864 of record NZ_JAJFZL010000001.1, read on the forward strand.
CCGGAGATCTGAACGGCAAGCTAGGGGATATCGGTGCGGTCATCGATGTCGAAGCGTCCCCGTGCACCTGGGCCGCTGGCACGTTCGACCGCGACAGCTGGGTGGGCTATGTCCCTGCCGATACCGCCTATCGGCCGCTGGGCCCGTAGGCGGAACGGCTGCGTTACACGCGCGCATCCGCAAATCGGCAGAAGAGTGCGTTCGGGCGTCGCCGAGATGGGCGGGGCCAGTCAGTTCGGAGAAGCAGCTGCGCTCATGCTGACAGCTGATGTCATATGCCGCAGGGTGAAACGGCCGACGGCTGGCGTTTCAGCACCTTCCAGTTCGGCTCGAGCGAGGTGAACAGCATGCTGTTGAGTCCCATTGTCTTTACCCCTTCGCAAGTTCGTCTCCTATAGAGGCGTTGTTCAGGCAATAAGCCGCCATGGTCGAAACGCTATCGGGATCAGCGTGTCAAGCCCTGGGTAGTCCACTACCCGAATTCGGGTTCACGCTTCCGCACAGCGGCCGCGGCAACCTCGTCGTCGAATAAGCCGACCGCGAGTACTTCGGGATTTGTGGGGGGTTCCCGTAGTTTCGGCGCAGAACCAACGGATACGGCGTGACCAGCAGCGAGGTCGCGGCGTCGGTGGCCGGTGGCCGGATGCCGCGGTTCGTGCTCACTCGGGATTGGTGACCCGGGCCAGGATGATGCCGCCGATGATCATGGACAACGCCAGTACCCGGCCCGCGCTCACCGGATCCTTCTGCACGACGATGCCGAGCACGATCGCGCCCACCGCGCCGATGCCGGTGAAGACGGCGTACGCGGTGCCCACCGGCAGCGACTGCATGGCGTGGGACAGCAGGTACACCGCGATCGCCGCGAGGACGAAACACAGCAGGGTGGGCAGCGGCTTGGTGAAACTCTGGGTCGGCTTGATGGACTGGGACCACGCGATCTCCACCACACCGGCCAAACTCAGGACAAGCCAGTTCATTTCAGTACTCCTTACCCAGGGTGCGGGCGGTGACGAGCGCGGCGGCGTAGGAGGCGTCGTGCTTGTCGCGCAGGTGGGCGAGCGCCGGGTCCTGGCGCGAGTTCACCAGTTCGGAATTGACGAAAACTGTGTCCTCGACGGCGAAATGGCCTGCGAAGAAGTCGCGGAGATAGCGCTCTTGATAGTCGTAGATCGCTTTCGGCGTGCCCGGCGAGTACGCGCCGCCGCGCGCGGTGACGACCACGAATCGGGTGGGGGCCAGTGACATTCGCGGGAAGGTGATCTGATCCAGCCACGCCTTGAGGCTGGCCGGGATCGAGTAGTTGTACATCGGCGTGCCGATCAGCACGATATCGGCGGCTCGGAGCTCGGTCAGCAGCGGCTCGACGATCTCCCAGGCCCGCTGTTGGGCGGGGGAATCCACCAGCTCGCCCAGCCGGTCGAGGTCGGTGGCGCCATGGGCCAGCACGCGGTCGCACAGTTCGGTCCAGCCCTCGCCGATGAACGGGATCGGATCGGCGGCCAGATCGCGGTGAGTGTAGGTGGCGTCGGGGTGTTCGGCACGCCAGGCGGCGGCGAAGGCGGCGCTCAGTTCGCGGCTGATCGAGGTGCGGCGGGCGCTGGCGTCGAGGTGCAGCAGGGTGGTCATTGTCGAGTCTCCAATCAACTGGACATTATGTCCGTTTGTGACTTTCAATGCTAGAGCCTAACTGGACAGATTGTCCAGTTAGACCTGCGGAGCTAGAGTGAGCTGCATGGACAGCCCCGGCCTCCCCCTGCTCAACGACCAGTCCGCGCCCGTCGAGCGCGCTGACGCCGCTCGTAATCGGGCCAAGGTGCTGGCCGCCGCGGCGGCGCTGTTCGCCGTGCGCGATCCGCGCACGGTCACCATGGACGACATCGCCAAGGCTGCCGGGGTCGGCCGGGGGACGCTGTACCGCCGCTATCCGGACGTGGGATCCATCGCCGTCGCGCTGCTCGACGAGCATGAGCGGGCATTGCAGGAGCAGCTGCTGCGCGGGGAACCGCCGCTCGGGCCGGGCGCACCGCCCGCTGAACGGCTGACCGCGTTCTACGCTGCGATGGTCGAATTGCTGGCCACCCACGCCCATCTGGTCCTCGGTGCGGAGACCGGCGGCGCGCGCTTCCGCGCCGGGGCCTATCAATTCTGGGCGGTGCACGTACGCGCGCTGCTCGCCGAAGCCGGTGTGGCCGAACCTGATTCACTCGTGGATCCGCTCCTCGCACCGCTCGCCGCCGAGGTGTACCGGCATCAGCGTGAGCGCGGGCTCGGCTCCGAGCAGATCGCCGCGGGGCTGGCGAAACTCGCACACGGCATCCTGGACGCGCGGCACTGATGACCTCGCGCAATCAACTGCCGGTAGGTGTCGAACCCGACGATTGTTCAGGAGTTCATGTGATACGTGCCCTGCGGACACTCGGTGTGAATCTCGGAATCGAGGCGCACAGAGCGGACAGGTTTCCCCCGGAACTCTGCACGGTCCCGTCCGGTCTGACCACGAGCGAGGCCGCGTGGTGGTGTCGGAGCCAGCGGTACAGTTCCGTATCGGCCTCGGGGCGTACGACGACTCCGCCGCGTTGTTCAACGACGGTCCGGTCCGCCGGTGACATATCAGCGGCGGTGATGATGGCGTACCTCCCGGCGATTACGTCGTCGAGGCGACGTCCGTCGGCCAGTCGGCTGTTCGGTAGCAGCCGGCCTGTCGGACCTCGGCGTAGCCGCGGCGCTGCGATCATGTGGGACCGCCGCAGGGGTGGGGATTCACCTTCGGTGATCATTCGAGTGAGGCCGGGTGCCAGATGTAGTCGCGGAGCTATCAGGCGACGCAGCTGGTTACCCAGTTCGCCGCCTTCGGTCATCGTTATGCCGGTGAGTTTCGCGAGGCGGATCATCGACCGTGCGTGCGGTTTCCGCTCGGCTTCGTAGGTGGCGAGCAGATCGTCGGGCAGTTCGCCGCGCAGCACTCCGGCGAGTTTCCAGCTGAGGTTCGCCCCGTCCCGTATGCCGGCACCCATGCCTTGGCCGATGAACGGTGGCGTGAGGTGGGCGGCGTCCCCGAGTAGGAATGTCCGCTTGCCACGCCACCGATCGGCCAACTGTGCACGGAAGGTGTAATCCGCGACGCGCACCAACTCCGGTCTTTCATCATCTCTTCCATCGAGCCATGGCGCGAGCAGCGGCCACAGCCGTGTGAGATCGCTGTAGTCGGAGGCGGTTTCGCCTGGATTCAACCGAAATTCCCACCTGTAGCGTGTCTCGCCGATGCGCATATAGGTTGCCGGTCGCCTCGTGTCGCAGACCTGGTGCACGCCTTCCCACAGCCCGGGTGCGGCCGTAGTGGCGATGTCGACAACCAACCATCTTTGCTCGAATCGCAGATCCTGCATCCGCGCGCCGATCACCTCGCGCACCAGACTGTTCGCGCCGTCGCAGCCCAGGACATAATCCGCCCACACCGACTCGGTGTGCCCGGTGGTCCGGTCGGTGAAATCCACTCGGACGCAGTCGAGTTCCTCTGTGACATCGGTGACCTCGGCGCCGCCACGCAACGTCACGGCCGGATAGCGGCTCACGTTGGCACGCAACACCGTTTCCAGCTCCGGCTGATCGAACAGATTCGCCTCCGGAAAACCGTTACGTCCTCCGGACGGGTCGCGGTCGAACTGCGCCAGTACGCGGCGATCCGGGCCGACCAGGCGCAGTCCCAACGCGGGCCGCGAGATCGCATCGAATTCGGCGCCGATGCCGAGTCGTTCCACGATTCGCCGGACTTCGCCGTCCAGGTGGACCGCGCGCGGCTGCGGGTACACATCGTTCCATCTCTCCAGGGCCAGCGACTCGATTCCGTACTGCGCGAGCAGAGTGGCCACGGCCAGCCCTGTCGGACCCGCACCGACGATCACCACCGGAATCTTCGGCGAGCTCACGACGCACCTGCCGGCGTCGCGGTGTACATCGCCGCGACGAGCGCGGTGCCTGCCGCAGGCGCGATCTCCGGGATGCCGTCACCGCGCCGGAGGTGGCCGGCGACGGCACCGGACATCGACAACACCGGTCCGGTACCAGCGGCCATGCCGGTCGACGGGCGGGTACCGCCCATGAGTATGCCTCCGGCCGCGGCGATCTCGATTGCTCCGATCCCACGGTAGGCGGCTGTCGAGTAACCGAGATGCTCGGCACGTGTGCGCATCGGTTCGACCTCCGCCAGTGTGGTGACTCCGAGGGACGGAAACCCCGCTGCCAGTAGAGCCGTCAGTATGTTCGACACGAAGCTCACTGTCCCACAACGACTTTCCAGTCGATCGCGTAGCGGCCCATGATCGCCTCGGCGGCGGATCGGTCGGCATCGGAGCCCAGGGTAACGGTGGCGACAATCGCGCCGTCCTCGACGGTGGCTGCGACGGCGCCGACTCCCGGGAGCGCGGTGAGCGCATCGACCAGTTCGCGGCGGGTCGCGTCTGCGCGTAGTCCCGGTTTGTAAGGTTTGCCGATGTCGGTGACCGGTAGGGCATCGAGGATCGTGACCGTTTTGGGCGCGGCGGCGCGTTCGTGGACCCGTTCGGCTGCCCAGGCCACCAGCTCGTCCTCGGTGACCTCGGCGCCAGAGGTGAGCGCGACGTATGCGACCGGGACCTCGCCGGCGTGGACGTCCGGGCGGCCCACCGCCCCGGCTGCGCTGACTCCAGGGTGGCTGAGCAGGGCATCCTCGATGGACGCGGGATCGATGTTGTGGCCGCCGCGGATGATGAGATCCTTTGCGCGACCATGCAGATGAATGAAGCCCTCGGCGTCGATGTGGGCCAGATCGCCTGTGCGCAGCCACCCCTCCACCATGATGCCCAGGACGTCGAGGTGGTGCCCGTTCTCGTCATGGCCGGTGACGTATCCGGCGAAGAGGGTGGGGCCGCTGATGGCCAATTCGCCGGTTTCGCCGACCGAAAGGGCCTCCCACGGTTCATCCTCGGCTGTGCGGACGACTGCAACCTGCTGATAGGGCATACGCTGCCCGACCGCGCCGGGGCGGGGGATGTCGGGGAAGCTCCGGGCGGTCGCGCAGGTGGCCTCGGTGAGGCCGTAGCCTTCCACCAGTCCGACTCCGGTGTGCCGCTCGAAGTCCTCACGCACGGCGTGGGGCAGCGGCGACGCGCCGACCAGTGCGTATCGCAAGGTCGCGATGTCGGTATCGATCGGACATTGCGCCAACACCGAGTACACCGTCGGTACCGCGCTCATCGCGGCAATTCGGTAGTGCGCCACGATATTCCAGAATTCCTTATACAACGCGAAGTCCCGGTACCCCAGTGGGCCGGCCCACACCACGGACTGGCCTCGGAACAGCGGTGCGAGCAGGGTGACAACCAGCGCGTTGACGTGAAACAGCGGCAGCGCGGCGAACAGCACCGCATCCTCGTCGAGTAGAGAGTTGGCGGCGATCATCCACGCGTTCGCCACCTCCCCGCTGTGACGGTGGGCAGCCAACTTCGGCACCCCGGTCGTCCCACCGGTGTGAAACAACGCCGCCAGATCCGATGCCGCCGGCGGCCGTCCACGATACGTTGCGGAATCATGTTCGCCGGCACACACATCGAGGTAACCGACCCGGAGATCGCCGATGGTGGGCAGCGCCGGTGGCGGCTGCGGGGCGGCGGTCGGGCGCAGCACCAACACGGTGTCGAGGAGGCCGCGTGCGGCCAGTTCACCTGCGGTGGTCCAGGTGTCGGGACAGAGTTCGGGCCCAGCGGTGATCAGTACCCGTGCTCCGGAGCGACGCAACAGTTCTGCGACATGATCAGGTGCCAGGCCACCGTTGATCGGCGCGGCTATACCCGCCAACTGGGCGGCCAGAGTGGCCGGAATCAACTGCGCGCAGTTGGGCGCGATGAGTGCCACCGCGTCGGTGCGACGCACGCCCAGTTCGTACAACAGGTTCCCGTATCGATGGACTTCGGCCAGTAGCTCGGAGTAGCTGCGCCGGAACGGTTCTCGCCAACGCGCGGCCTCCGGCATCACAGTGGTCGCGTTACGCTCCGGCCATAGCCGCGCCGCTCGGGCCAGCAGGGCATACGTCGATTCGGGCAGGCCGCGCGCCGCCAGCGGTACCGCCTCGATGGTCGCGAGATCGTCCGGCTCGGCGTAGCGGGGCCAGAGCAGTTCCTCGGCCGAGATCGCGAGGATCGGAGTGTCGCTCACCGGGCGTACCTCACGACCGTGCGTTGGCGGCCCAGGTCGATGGCGCCGTCGTCGGTTCGAATCGCGGCCTCGACCACGTCACCGTCCCGAAGGTACTTCGGATTCTCGGCTTGGCGTCGGAAGAACATCTTCCACTTGGTTTTCGGTGGCAGCAGCGACCCGATGATCTCCGCAAGTTTGGGTGGTGCGCTGAGGGCGGTGCCGACGGGAGTGCCGGTGAGCAGCAGGTCCCCGGCCTGCATTCGCTGGAAGCGGGTCAGCGCACGTAGGGCCTCGACCGGACGGTAGATCATGTCCGCGACTGTCATGTCCTGTCGCGCCTGTCCGTTGACCCACAGCCGCAGCCGCAGATCCCCGAACCTCCGCAGTTCATCGGCGTCCAGCAGTACCAGCGCTGGGCCGACCGGGGTGAAGGTGGGATACGACTTCGCCTCGTAGAACTGAGTTTTCGGTAGTTGCACATCGCGCGCGGAGACATCGTTGGTCACGACCAGGCCCGCGATGAACTCCGTCAGGTTCTCCGCTGCGATGTCCGAGCCGACCGGCATGTCGCGGCCGAAGACGATACCGATCTCGACCTCGTAGTCGAGAAGCTGAACGTGCGCGGGACGCAGAATGTCATCCTGCGGACCGCTGATCGATCCGGATGCTTTGCGGAAGAATGTCAACGGCACCGTTGCGGGGTCCATGCCCGAGTCCTTCACGTGCGAGGCGAAGTTCGTCATTTGGGCCACGACACGACACGGCGAGGTGACCGGCGAAACCAGCGAAAGGCTGTCGACTGCCACGGTTTCCGAGCCGGCAGCGGCCCTGGCGATCGCGTCGCGATCAGCGAGCAGTTGCCGTGTGGTCGTCGCGGCGGTGTCGATGCGGACCGCGCCCGTCGGCGTCTGTACCCACCAGGCGTCGGCGGTGCGGAGTACGGATGTGCTCATGAATTGGCCACTTTCAGCAGGCCGCGCAGGCGGCGGATATCGAATTCGTTGTCCTCGCGCAGTGCGGTGCCGATGGCCCGCAGCTCGCGCAGCGATTCGGTTCCGGGCTTGATGCCCAGGAAGTCCTTGGTCGCGGGGGGACCCCACTGGGCGAGGCCGGATGCCGTCATCGGGGCCCAGCCAGGCTCGACGGTGTGATCGAACATGTCGCCGTCGCTGAAATGCTCGACCATGAATCCATCGGGGTCGCGCCAGTAGTCGAAGATCTGGCTGCCTTGAATGTGGCGGCCGATCCCCCAGGACCGGTGGTATCCCTGCGCGCGCAAGTACTCACCCCCCGCGGCGAGTGTGTCGAGGTCCGCGACCTGGTACGCGGAGTGCACATACCGATTCGACGGGCCCAGCGTCAGCGCGAGGGTGTGATGATCGGCGGGAAGCGAACCCCGGTCGCAGCGAATGAAGCTCATGACGGGACCCCGTTCCCGCTGTCCGGGATAGTAGAGGAAGTCGCTGACGATCAGCCCCAGATTCTTCAGGTACCAGTCGAGAGTTTCCCGATACTTCGTCGTCTGGACCACGACATGGCCGAGGCGTTGCACCAGTGCGGGCACTCGCGACGGACGCTGGGGGGCGTTGGCACGTGCCACATCATGTCCGAAGTTGAACACGTGCGGCCGTTGCGTCGGCAAGGCTGACAGTTCGTGGGTGTCGCTCACTACTCGCACTCGCAAGTGACTCGGGTCGGTGAGGACAACGCTCAACCCGCCCAGCGACTCCGGTAGTGGCAGGGACTGCGCACCGGTCACTCGCGCCAGTCGCACCAGGTCGGCCGTGTCGGCGGCACGGAAGGCCGGACCGACGAACCTCGAACGACCTCCGCGACGGATGAGAACACAGGGCGAACCCGGATCGTTTCCACGCAGGTGTACCTCATCGGTGGAACGCATCGCGGTCGCGAAGCCGAAGGCGTGGGCAAAGACCTCTGCCGCGTCCAGATCGGGCTTTTCGAATTCCAGCCACGCGAGATCGAGCACTTTCACCACCGGATCGAGAGACCTGCCGGGATGCTCGCCGGCCAACGCGCCGCTGTCGCTGTGCAGTCCGCTGTGTACGTCCTGGAGGCCGCTCATCGACCACTCCCTTTCACTTACTGACGATATCGTCACTTACGAGGGCGACGTCAGTCAAGAGGGTCTGACGATTCCGTCAATATTGAGCCGACCGTCTACGATGGTGTGCGGGTACTTCTGGAGGTGTATCGATGACCGCACACAACGGTTCGGAACCCAGCCGCCTCGAGCGCCGCAAAGCCCGCACGCGTTCCGCGCTTGTCGGTGCCGCGCAATCACTGCTGGCGGAGGGGAAGGGCAACGTGCCGATCCTCGATATCACTCAGGCCGCCGACGTCGGAATGGGATCGTTCTACAACCACTTCCAGAGCCGCGAAGAACTGTTCCGTGCCGCAGTCGAGGAAGCGCTGGACCACTACGGCGCACTTCTCGACCAGCTGTGCGCAGACGTGGACGATCCGGCTCAGGTATTCGCGCAGAGTTTCCGCCTCACCGGGCGTCTGCACCGCCGCGAGCCCATTCTCAGCAAGGTCCTGCTCAACGACGGGCTCGCCCTCACGAACTCGGGACGGGGCCTCGTACCCCGCGCACGTCGCGATATCGAGGCCGCGGCTGTGGCCGGCCGATTCGATGTCCGAGACCCCGAGTTGGCAATGACCGTCGTCACGGGCGCCGCGCTGTGCCTCGGGAAACTGCTGCATGACAAACCGGAACGCGACGACTGCGAGGCCTCTGACCACGTGACCGAGGGGCTGCTACGAATGTTCGGTGTGCCTCCCGGGGAAGCGCACGATATCTGCCAACGTCCGCTTCCTGCACTCGGCGACCCGCGAGGTCGTTTGCCGGCGTAGGGGCATGGGCCGGCGGGAGGCCGACAGCTTGCGTTGATGACTGTGCGGGTCGGGGTGTAGCGGACACGGCGGGAGGCGATCCGTGTCCACTGAGGCGGCGCATGGCTTTGTCGATGTCTTCCGCGGCGATGCGTACCCGACCGCGAAATCTGTACTGATCGCGGCCGCTGATGCAGAGCGGGCGGGGGTCTCACTCAGCGAGTCGGTCTGCCGGAAATAGGTATACGCGGGGGTAGTTTCACCGTCGCGGTGGTGCTCGCCGGTGACGAGGCTGGTGTGCGTTCTATCGGTCACGTTGCGGAGGATTCGATGTCTGCGCCCACACTTCAGCACAGGGCTCATGTCGGCACAACGAGCGCGGAAGAGATCTTGATGATCCTGCGATGCGCGAAGTGTGACAAATTGTTCGCGCCGCTGACGGCCGGATGTTCCTCGTGTGCGTCGGATGTCCTGGAACGGGTGCCGTCGTCGGGTGCGGGTTCGATCGTGTCGTGGCGGGTGGTGGATCGTGCCGGCGCGGGTGGTACGCCGTCGACGGTCGCGATCGTGGAACTCGACGAGGGGCCGTGGGTCTACACCTGCCTGGAGGGTGAGGTGCCATTGCTTCCGGATCGGCCGGTGCGTGTGCATTTCCAGCCGCGCCCGCGAGGCGACAGGTTTCCGGTCTTCGTGGTGGGCTGATCGCCGGCGCAGGCAGATCCGTCTGCGGTCGGTGGTCGTCGCCGCTTTCCGCTGGGCGCCTTTCGGCGGTGCCGGCTCCGGCGAGCCGGGTGCTCGGCAGGCCGGGTTTACCGGGGTTCTCTGCGTGCGCGGCGCCGTCGTTGCAGGCCGGGATGGATTCCGGCGGGGAGGTTCGCGTGTGCGGCGATGCGTTGCAGCAGCGGGAGGAGCAGGGTTCGCTCGGCCTCGTCGAGGGGGGCGAGGATTTCCGATTCCAGTGCATCGGCCTCGGATTGGATGGCCTCGAGTGCTTCGCGCGCGTGCTCGGTGAGGTGGACCGCGTGTGCGCGGCGGTCGTCCGGATGGGGCTGCCGGGTCACCAGGCCGCGCTCCTGTAGCTCGTCGACCAGTCCGACCATCGCGTTGCGGTGAACCCGTAGCAGATCCGCGAGTTCTTGCTGGCTGCGACCGTCCGTGGCGGCCAGGTGGCCCAGGACCGCGAAGTGGGCCGGATCCAGATCCAATCGCGCCAGCTGCTCGGTGAACCGGTATGCCACGTGATGACCGATCTGCGACAACAGGAATACCCCACGCGAGTCCAGCGGCCGGTTCACCATGACCTCACACTAGCAACTCAACGTGATTGCCACATAGCAAGATTGACATCTAAGAATATTGTCATTTACCGTGACAATATGACAGCTTTCAGCGACCCCGCCGTTCCCGACACCGATTCCCCGGTCACCGTGATCAATACGATGGCCGTACCCGTGGCACAGCGGGACCTGTTCCTGCAACGCTGGCGGGACAATGCCCAGTACATGGCATCCGCGCCGGGTTTCCGCCGATCCCGGATGTTCCAGGCGGCCGGCGAGGCCGCCGAGGCGGTCTTCGTCAACGTCGGAGACTGGGACAGCGGTGCCGCCCTGCGTAGCGCTCTCGACACTTCGCGATGGCGTCGGCTGAATCAGCGGATCCAGGAGGATCTCGACCTCACCGCACGACCGATGATCTACCGTCTCGCCTTCGACATAGCACCCGGCGACGTGCTGTCCCGGTGACCGCCGATCGATAGTCGGACAGTGCGGCACCCGGCGTGCAACCGGTCGGGTGCCGCACGTACTGCTGAAACACCTCGACGCCGACGAGATCACCCCGCTCACCCCTCGGCACTGTCCCGGCAGACGCGAACCCGCACCGATCTGCCCGAACGTCAAGGAGCACAACCCATGTCGCACAAGAACCTCAACACCGCCCTGGCCACCGCCGTCGTCGGGTTCACCTTCTACCTCGCGTTGTCCTTCATCTCGAGCCCCGCGACGTCCGCCCCGGGCTTCGGCCTGCCGAGTTGGCCCTCCGGCGACGGCGGCGGCTTCCTCATCGTGAAAGGCTGCCGCGAACTCGCGATGGGCCTGGGTACGGGCATCCTGCTGGTGACCGGCCAGCGCCGCGCCCTCGGCTGGGTCCTGCTGATGACGGCCGTCGCCCCGCTCGGCGACATGGTCAACGTCCTTGCCCACCACGGCTCCATGGCCACCGCGTTCGGCGTCCACGGTCTGACCTCCGCGCTGATCGCGGTCACAGGCCTGCTGCTCCTCCGCGAGGCCGGCCGGGTGCGCCAAGCCGAGCGGGCCAGCGCCCCGGCGCCCTCCGCGCAGCCCGCCTGAGCTCCGCACGCCCCGAACGACCGCACCACCATTCAGGAACGAGGACTCGATGAAACAGCTCTACTGGGCCGCCGTCGCCTATACCGTCCTGGGCCTGCCCTCGGGCCTGTTCTACCGCGAACTCACCAAGGCCCACCAATTCACCGGCAAGACCGAACTCGCCGTGGTCCACACTCACCTGCTGGCGTTGGGAACATTGTTCCTGCTGATCGTCCTGGTGCTCGAACACCAACTCGCCCTGTCGAACACCCGCGCCTACCGCTGGTTCTTCAGCGTCTACAACACCGGTGTCCTCTGGACGGTGTCGTGCATGACCGTCATCGGTGCCCGGACCGTTCTCGGGTACGGCGAATACCGGCCACTGTCGGAGCTGGCCGGCATCGGTCATGTCCTGCTGACGTTCGGATTCGTGCTCTTCTTCCTCACCGTGCACCAGGCCATCACAGATCGCCGCAAGGACCTGGTTCCCTCGTGAACTCCGTTGCGTCAGTTCACCCGCTACCACACGAGCACTGCGTTTTTCGGCATCGCCGATGGGGGCGTCGGCTGCCGGCCGACACGCGCCTCGGCGTGCGTCCCGGAGGCCGCTGCCCGGCCCGGGGGTGGACAGCGGACACCGGTCAGTTCGCCACGGAGGGCTGTGCCTTCGGAGCGATCACGACCGCCACGGCCAGCATGAGCGCTCCCGTCGTACCCGCGATGCCGAGCTGATCCCCGAGCAAGAACGCGCCGAGGACGGCGGCCGTCAGGGTTTCCAACAGGGTGACGATCGTGGCGCTGACGCCGCGGAGACCGCGGAAGTACAGCGTGTAAGCGACCGCGGTCGGGGCCGTGGCCAAGCCCAGGAGCAGTCCGAGAGCGGCCGGGCTGGGATCGAACGTCGAGCAGGTCGTCCCCTCCGCGATCGGTGCCAGCAACACGCCGCCGATGGTGAAGCTGATCCCGGTCGTCGCCAGATCATCCATCGCGGGTATCGGATGAGCGCCCAACAGTGTCACGGCCACGAACCCGGCGGCGGCCAGTAGCGACAATGCCGCACTGCCGAGCAGAGCGGTCACGGCGAATCCGCCCGAGGGGAGTCCTACGAGCAGTGCGAGACCGGCCAGTGAAAGAACGATCGTGGCGATCATCCAGCGATTGAGTTCGCATCGGCCCGTGAGCCGTTCCAGCGCCAGCACGAGAACGGGACCCGCGGCGATCGTGATCAGGGTGGCCAGACTGACGGATGTCGCTTGCCAGGGTGATGGGACCACCGATTTGCCGCGGGTATGGAACCGTGTTGTCTGGTCGCGGGCCGTGTGGTGATGGTGACGCATGATCGGGTTCCTCGTCAATCCGGTGTGGCGGATATCCGCTTCAGACGTCGTGTGGCTGTGCGGTCGCCGGCCTGGGCCATCGTGCGGACTTCGGCTATCCGGTTGAGCCGGATCAACTGCGCTATTCGTTCGGAGTGTGCGTAGACACCGTTGTCGGGATCGCTTTCCATGGCTTCTAGCTCGGCGAGCCCGGCCTCATGCTCACCGCGGTGGAAGTGCAGTTGCGCCAGCCATAGTCGGGCGCTGGCGAACTCGGACGCCTCCGCGCGCAGCCGGTCGATGCTGTTGGTTCGGACCAGGTATTCCATGAGTGTGGCAAACGCGCGGTCATCCCCGCCGCGTGCCAGGAGCCGCAGGTCATCGACGCGGTCTGCGTCCACCATGATCTCGATCAACCGGATGAAGGCGCAGCGGTCGCCGTCGTGGGCGAGTTCGCGTAACCGTGCCTCATCGGCGGCTTTTTCGAGGCGGTCCATTGCCTGCGTGCAGGCCGAAGTGGCCTCGGGTGTGTCGTGGATGTCGTATCGGTGGGCGGCACCGTAGTACGACCATCCTGCCCATTGATCGGCTGTGTCGGTGCTGTAGCGGCGCTGCATGACGGTCTTTCATCCCTTCCCCGGTCGGTGCCGCCGCTGTGCCATCACAGTGATCAGCTCGTTCTGGGCGCAGACCGTGTGGGTGATGGTGCCCAGGACTGGAGGACTGGGTCAATCCGAGTCGGCTGGTCCGGCTGGTTTGCCGCGGCGGGGCTTCTGTCGTTGCCGGTAGGACTTGCCCTCGACGATCAGCTCGTAGAAGTCGTTGGTCTCGGGCGTCTCCAATCGATGCAAGGCCAGGTCATCGAGGATCAACAGGTCCACGCGGTGCAGTTTGCGCATCTCGTCTTCGTAGCTGCCGTCCAGGCGCGCACCACGCAACCGTTTGAACAGTTTGTCGGCGCGCTCGGTGTGAACGGTATGGTGGCGGCGGACCGCGATGTGTCCTAATGCGTTGGCCAGGAACGTCTTTCCGACCCCGACCGGCCCCATCACCGGGACGTTGTAGGCGTCGGCGAGAAACCGCAGCGAGGTCAGCTCGGCCAGAGTTCGCGGTCGAAGGCGACCGCTGTCGAATCGTCCCATGCCGCCAGGTGCATCTGTGGATCCAGATGGGCCGTCTTGGCGCGGCGTTGCTCGGATTGGCGGTCACGGCGGGCGACCTCGTCGGCGAACAGCATCTCCAGAAAGTCGTGGTGCGGCAGCCGATTCGACCTGGCCAGGGCCAACCGTTCCGGGAGGGTATCGAGCAATTGGCCGAGCTTGAGCCGCCGCATCAGCGAACTGCAGCTCCGGGGAGATCTCGATCGGTTTGACCGCTAGGGACGAGGCGGGACGGCGGGTGGTGCTCATGACGACCTCCTGACAGCGAAATCGGTGGTGGAACGGACGAACCGGGACGGTGCAGGCGGCGGCAGCAGCGTCAGCTGCTGGCCGCTGGTGCCGCGGGCGAGCATTCTCATCCCCGCGGTCTCACGGCACCACCGTTGCGCGCGTTCCCGGCAGTCCTGAAGGTCCCGGAATTGTTCTCCGGCAAAGAAATTCGACCGTGCATAAGGAACACAGCGTTCGACGCGCGGCTTGTCCTGCGGGCTGCGGGCTGCGGACCCGGGCCGGATCAACCACGAACCCACGAGACTCGTAGTACTCGCGGAACGAGTCGTTCAACCGGGGATCGGTCGCGTTCGCGCGGTCCACGATCGCCTTCATGTTGTCCGGGATCGCGACGGCGAACCGCCAACGAGGTATGCATGAGTATTCGCGCTCCTGCGACGAGAGGAATGGGTCGCGGAAGCGGGGCTCGCTCAACTCACCCGGGTGAGAACCGCACGCCGGCCGTCTCGGCTCAGCGCGCCGGGAAATCGGCCCCGCTCAGCAGCGGGGCGGCGCCAGGACGACGAGCAATCGATGCACCTCGCCACTGTACCCACAGTGGGAAGCGCTCGTGATCCGAGTTTCCCTGTCCAGCTGGCAGTCGAATGTTCTCGTTCTGCAACAGAATTCGTCGATCGCCGGGCCGACGATCGATTCGCTCGCTCAGATCCGCGCCGGCTGTCCGGCCGGGACAATCGGGGTGGTCTGGGCCAGGCCGATCTTCCACCCGGTAGCGGTCCGTACCGTCACGTAGGTCAGGGCGCCGGTGGTCGGCGGGATCTGCTCATCCGGGCGCTCGTCGTACACCGTCTTGATGCAGCTGACGAGGGCGGCGTCGGCACTGAGCGATCGGATGTCGACGACCTCGACGCTGGTGCGGACAGCCCCGAGTCCGCTGCTCAGGGCCGCACTCATCGCCGCCTCCAACATGTCACGGCCGAGGAGCCGACGGCCGTAGAAGTTGACCACGGCCGCGGTGTCGGCATGCAGGGCCGGGAGTACGGCGGTGTCGGCCTGGGCGCGGTCGGCGCGGGCCACCAGGTCGCGAATGGCGCGCTCGTCCTCGACCGAAAGGGGCCGCGTGCTCTCGGTCGCTGTGGGCTGGGGGTTTGTTGATCGCACTCATGCGAGACAGTATTCAACCTCGAGCCAACTCGAGGTCAAGCCGCCGATCGCCGGTGACCGCCGCCGAGGACGCCACCGCGTCGATCACCGGCTCCCACGGGGTGAATCCGTCGCCGCGTCCGGCGAGCCGCCGGGCTCCGGTGCCCGCGTGCTGCGTTACGCTCGGCATCTCCGAGTCGGCATCGTGCGAGTGTCCGCAGCGGTGTTCGGCCGTTCCCGTCGATTCGAACACCGAATGAAGGCGAGAAGACATGCACTGCCCGACGGACCCGGTGCCGCCGCGCCGTTCCTGGATCCGCTTCCTGTTGTTCGTAGTCCTCACGCTGTCTGTGATCGCGGTGGGTGTCCCGGCGACCGCGTCGGCCCAGCCGATCGACGTCGCGTGCGGCACACCGTTGTCCGCCGGGGAGGTGGCCGACATCGTGCGGCTGTCGGATACGACCACCTTGTCCGGGACATCGTCGCAGCGCCTGGAGCAGGCCGTCGATCAGCATCGGCGGATCGCCGAAATCCTGGTGCGGCACCGGGATCGGCGCGGACTGCTCGCGTTGGGTCTCGATGCCGTCGAACAGTCCGCGGTCATGCCGCTGCAGCGCGACCCGTCCGCCTTCGCCGATCCGGAGTACGCGCACCGCATCAGTCTGGATCTGCTCCTGCGGTTCCTGCGCAATGTGCACGCGGAATTCACCGGCGGCACACCCGAACCGCAATGGGCGAACTACTTCGCGCTGGCCCGCGACTGCTCGCTGTCGCCGGCTCGGGTCGCGATGGCGGGCTACAACGCGCATCTCAGTGTCGATCTGGCCAACGCTGTCGCCGCCGTGCACTCCACGCCCGCGAATGCCGCCGACTATTTCCGGATCGTGGACGCGATCGCGAGCAAGGGATCGCTGATCGTCGACGAGACGAAATCGATCTACGGCGGTGATCTGGGGCCGCTGTGGCGCTTCTATTTCCTGGGCGAGGGCCTGGACCGGGTGGTCGGTGCCGGAGTCGGCTCCGGCGCCCTGCTGCGGTTCGCCGACGCCGGTGCGAACGTGGTGATCTTCGGTAACGGTCTGGCCCTGCAGGATCCCGCGCTGGAACCGGGTACCCGGGCCGAGATCGACGCGCTGTGGCACAGCGCCGACGCCGCCTTCGCGGTCCTGTCCGCCAACGGCGGGCTGTGACCCCGTCATCGGGCAGCGTCGACGGCCCGCAGCCGCCTGCGGGAGGTGCTCGTGGAATTCGAGTAGCGGTCTACTCAGGTGGGCGGCCCGGCCGGTACATACGCTGACAGCAACGTAGAAAGTTGATTGTTCGGCGTGGCTGCGACGGATGAAAGTAACGACGTCACCGACACGATCCGAACCGGGTTCGGTTGGCGCGCACCATATCGCGGCGACAGTCGGCAGAAGCGACGACGATCCGGTTCGGGGCGGCGGTGCGGCTCGGCTTGTCGCCGCACAGCATCGTCGGCGCAACGCCACACCGGCACCCGCAGGCGTCGGGTCCCGGGCGGTCGTGCCCGTGTCCCCACGGCTCGGGGCCCTCGATCGGGGATGTCTCCGATGTACGGCGATGAATTTCGGAGGCGTATGCCGTCTACCCGGTATGAGAAAACTGATCTATGGGATCGGTGTGTCCCTGGACGGCTACATCAACGACCGCGACGGCGGCATCGACTGGTCCGACCCGGACGACGAGCTGCACCAGTTCCACAACGACCGTTACCGCGATATCGAGGTCTCACTGCACGGTCGCCGGCTCTACGAACTGATGGCCGAGCACTGGCCGCACGTGTCCGAGAACGCGCCGCCCATCGAGCGCGAGTTCGCCAGGCTGTGGACGGAGAAGCCCAAGGTCGTGTTCTCCCGGACGCTGACCGAGGTCCATTGGAACAGCACCCTGGTCGCCGAGAACGCGGTCGCGGAGGTTCGCAGGCTCAAGGCCGGCGGCGATGGCGTCATGGAGGTCGGTGGCGCGGGGCTCGCGGCCTCGCTGATCCCACACGGGCTCATCGACGAGTATCAGTTGTTTCTCATGCCGGTGGTGCTCGGCGGCGGCACCCCGCTGTTCCCGCCGCTGGACAAGCGAATTCAGCTCCGGTTGACCGAGACGAGGCATTTCGACACCGCGGTGATGCTGCGCTATTCCGCCGTCTGAGGTCCGGTCGTCACGGTCGCGACCCCTGGCAGTGGATCGTCGCGAGGCACGAGTGAAATCCGCCGGCCCGAGATCCGCACGCGCAGGCCCGCGGCGCGGGCGAGAACGACGCCGACCAGGGCCGCGGACGCCGCGGAGACCACCCCGCAGGCGAACAGTCCGAACCGGGGCCCGAATTTCTCGGTGAGCCACCCCACGATCGGACCCCCGATGGGGGTGCCGCCCGTGAAGACCATCATGTACAGCGACATCACCCGTCCCCGCATGGTGGGGTCGGTTTCCAGTTGCACCATCGAGTTGCCCGAGGTGTTGAAGGTGAGGCCGAGCAAGCCCACCACCACGAGCAGCGCGGTGAACAGCCAATAATCCGGCGCGAAGGCGGTGACCGCCTCGAGCGCCCCGAAGCCGATCGCGGTGGCGACCAGCATCCGCATGCGCACTCGTCCTCGGCGGCTGGCCAGCAGCGCGCCCGCGAGGGATCCCGCCGCCAGCGCGGTGTTGAGCAGTCCGTATTTCCCGGCGTCGACATCGAAGACGTGATAGGCGAAGCCCGACAGCACGGTGGGAAAGTTGTAGCCGAAGGTTCCGACGAAGCCCACCATGACGATCGGCCAGAGCAGTTGCGGATGCGCGCTCACATAGCGGAGACCCTCGCGCAGTTGCCCTTTTCGACGTGGCAGGCGCGGCACCGGCGTCAATTCCGCCGGTCGCATCGCCAGCAGGCCGCCGATGACGGCGGCGAAGGATCCCGCGTTGATCACGAACGCCCAGCCCGATCCGACCGCGGCGATCACCGCTCCGGCGACTGCCGGGCCGACGAGCCGGGCGGCCTGGAAGTTCGCGGAGTTCAGGCTGACGGCATTGCGTAATCGCTGCCGGCCGACGATTTCCGGAACGAACGACTGGCGGGTCGGATTGTCGACGACGGTCACCATGCCCAGCAGTAGCGCCAGCAGGTACACATGCCATACCTCGACCGTGCCGGTCAGCGTCAGGACGGCGAGGACGGCGGCGAGCAGTCCCATGGTGGCCTGAGTGAGGACCAGCAGACCCCGCTTGGGGAAGCGGTCGGCGATGACGCCGCCGTAGAGACCGAACAGCAGCATCGGCAGGAACTGCATGGCGGTGGTGATTCCGACGGCGAACGAGCTGCCGGTGAGACCGAGTACCAGCCAGTCCTGGGCGATTCGCTGCATCCAGGTGCCGGTGTTCGAAACCACCTGGCCCGCAAAGTAATAGCGGTAGTTGGGGACGGTGAGAGAGGTGAACATCCCACCGGCGCCCTCCGGCTGCTGCGATACCGCGACGGGCGGATCGGCCGGGATCGGATCGGTGGCGGTGGTGTTGCGGTAGTCGTCGGTGCGGGGCGCGGTCAAAACTGCCTTTCCTGCGGTGCGGCTCCTTGTTCTATGACGAGCAACGTTCGGTTGCTACGGATGGGCCTGGAGAACGGAGGTGGTGTGCTGCCCGGTCGGGCGGCGGTACCTGGTGAGGCCGGCGGCCGACACCGTCGCGGCCACCTGGGCGCGCGGGTTCACGGGCCGTCGATCCACATTGCTTAGTCTACCTAATCAATTAGCGGACCCCGTGGTGCCGGACGGACCGAGATCGGTCGGGGGATTCCCGGTCCCACCGCACAGCACGTCCAGGAAGGGGCAGTACCGTCGGCCGCGTTGGTGTCAGTGCCCCCGCAGGGCGCGACGGGCCCGCGGCCAGAATTCGAATCCGGCGGTGGTCATGCCGCCGAGGCCGATCACCAGGATCGCCGCGTCGACACTGGTGCGCCCCTCGCGGGCCCAGTAGACGTCCTCGAGATCCAGGAGCAAGGCCAGTTCGTCGACGATCAGCGCCGAACCGGCGCCGTAGGAGGTGGCGACCACCGGATGTCGGCGAGCGCGCTCGGTTCCGCGCAAGGCCACCAGTCCCACGGCTTCGAGCATCGCGATGCCGATGTTGTAGTGATGGAAATGCCTGCCCCCCACAGTGAATCCGCCGCTGGAAGGGCCGTGCCCCGCGCGGATCCAGTGGGTGAGGGCCCGCGTGGCCGCGAATGTCGTCGTGAACGAGGCCCACGCCCACACCGCTGAACGCTCCCCGGGGCCCAGACTCTCCACCCACGCCCGCCGCACCGCGCGGGCTCGATGCCGCGCGGTGGCCAGGGCGCTCATCTCACCGGAAACTGTCGTGGCAGCGTGTCGAATCGGCGCATCCGCGCGAACTCGGCGGCGGCCGGCAGCCGGGGGACGCGGTTCTCGATCGGTCACCACCTCATCGTCACCTTGTGCGGGGGTCCGTGCTCGGTATTCGGCAAATTCCCAGACAACCGACCGTGTGGTGGCTCGCCGCCTCCGAATGGCGCCGGAAGGGGCCGAGTGGGGGAGTACCGCGGGCACGATCACGCGGACCGGAGATCGTCTCTCACCCCGAATCGGCCGAACTTCTATTCGACCCCGCGACGTCGTGGAACCTGTTCTAATCGGAGTGCCCGGCCCGTGCTGGGAGCGTATCGACGCCGAGCGGAGTGAGAGATCGTGCCCGTAGCCCTGACCGTGGATCAGGCGGCGCTGGCGGAGGCCGTCAGTGGATTCGCCGACCGCCACAGCACCCGCGAATACACCCGCAAGCACACCGACCGGCTGGCCGCCGGCGAACTGCCCGCCTTCTGGGCGGAACTGGTCGCCCTCGGACTGCCCGGTGTGCATCTGCCGGAGGCGGTGGGCGGACAGGGCGGAACCCTGGACGAGATCGCGGTGGTACTCGCCGAAGCCGGGCGGGCGCTGCTACCCGGGCCGCTGCTCCCGTCGGCGGTCACGAGCGCCATCGTCGCGTCGGCGGAACCCACCGAGCCGGTCGGTCTTGCGCTGCGGCGGTTCGCCGCCGGGGTGACCGCTGCGACCGTGGATCCCGGACACGGGGTGCGGATCGCCGATGCCGGGCTCGGCGGCGCGACCGGCCCGGTCTTGGGCGCTGCGTCGGCCGAGGTGCTCCTCGTGGCCGCTTCCGAGGACGACGGGATCCGCTGGTTCCTGGTGGAACGTAGCGCGCCGGGTGTGGAGATCGAGGCGCGTGCCGGATCGGATCTCGGTCGCGACCTCGCGGTCGTCCGGCTGCGCGATACCGCCGGAACCGAACTCACCGGCATCGATGCCGGCTACGCCGAAGCGGTCGCCACCGCGTTCATGGCCGCCGAAGCCGCCGGGGTGATCCGCTGGTGCTCGGACACGGCCACCGAATATGTGAAGGCGCGCAAGCAGTTCGGTCGCCCCGTCGGCTCCTTCCAGGCCGTACAGCACCGCGCCGCCCAGCTGCTGATCACCAGTGAACTCGCCACCGCGGCGGCCTGGGACGCGGTGCGTGGTCTCGCCGACGAGCCCGCGCAGCGCACGCACGCGACGGCCGGCGCCGCGATCACCACCCTCGGCAATGCCGTGCACGCGGCCGTGGAATGTCTGTGCCTGCACGGCGCCATCGGTTTCACCTGGGAGCACGATCTGCATCTGTACTGGCGGCGGGCGATCTCGCTGGCCGGGCTGGGCGGTTCCGCGGAGAGCTGGGAACGGCGCCTCGGGGAGGTCGCACTCGGCGGACCGCGCAATTTCGCGGTGCCGCTGCCGGAAACCGATTCCACGTTCCGCGACTGGGTCTCGGAGATCCTGGATCGTGCCGCCGCCCTGGACAATCCGAACCCGGGCAAGATCGGTGACCACGACGCCACCAATACCGGTCCCCGCCGCACTCTGCTCGCGGACTCGGGGCTGGTCTCCCCGCCCATGCCCAGACCGTGGGGGATCGAAGCCGGTCCACTGGAACAGCTGATCCTGCAGGACGAGTACGACAAGCACGCAATCGCCCAGCCCTCCATGGGAATCGGCCAGTGGGTGGTGCCGATCGTGCTGGCGCGCGGCACACCCGAACAGCTCGCACGGCTGGCCGCTCCCGCCCTGCGCGGTGAGGAGATCTGGTGCCAGCTGATGAGTGAGCCGGAGGCGGGTTCGGATGTGGCCTCGCTGAGTCTGCGCGCCACCCCGGACGGCGACGGCTGGCGGCTCAACGGCCAGAAGATCTGGACCACGCTGGCTCATCGCTCCGACTGGGGACTGCTGCTGGCTCGCACCGACTCCGGCGCCGAACGCCACCGCGGCCTGACCATGTTCCTGGTCGATATGCACGGCGCCGGTGTCACGGTCCGTCCGATCACTCAATCCAGCGGTAACGCCGAATTCAACGAGGTGTTCTTCGACGACGCCTTCGTCCCCGGCGACATGGTTCTCGGCGAGGTCGGTCAGGGCTGGGCGCTGACACTGGAAACCCTTGCCCAGGAACGGCTTTTCATCGGCGGTGTCCGAGATCCCGGGCACAACGCCCGCATCGTCGGCATCATCGAGCGCGCGGAGTTCGTGGGCAGCCGCGAGAACGCGCTGCGGGCGCTGGGCCGGATCAGCGCGCGCGGAGCCGCCATCTCGGCGATGAACCTGCGCGAGACCATTCGCCGTCTCGACGGTCACGGAATCGGCCCCGCCACCAGTATTTCCAAGGCCGCGGCCTCCATGCTGCACACCGACGCCGCGGCCGCCGCCCTCGAACTCATCGGTCCCGCCGCCGCGCTGAGTGAAAAACACTCCGAGGTCGTCCACCATGAACTGGATATCCCGAGCTGGGTGATCGGTGGCGGAACGCTGGAGATCCAGCTCAACACCATCGCCACCCTCGTCATGGGGCTGCCCAGGAAATAACCCCGGTCACTGTCGCGCGCCGCCGAATTCGGCCCGGCGGCGCGCGGGACTGCGCTCAATTGCGGACGAAGGTGATGGGCAGACCGTCCTTGGGGAAGGGGAGGGAGTGGTAGTCCAGCGGCGGGACATACGCGGGATCCACCCGCCAGTGGTAGTCGCGCAGCAGGCGGTGCATGATCGACTTCACTTCCAATCCACCGAAATGCATGCCGATACATTTGTGCGCGCCGCCACCGAACGGCTCCCAGGCGAAGCGGTGGGATCTGTCCTCGCGGCGGTCGGGACCGAAACGGTCCGGGTCGAAGGTGTGCGGGTCGGTCCAGTACTGCGGCATCAGGTGGGTGAACTGGATTCCGATGACCACATCGGTGCCGGCGGGGATCCGAACCCCATGGATCACAGTGTCTTTCACCGCGTAGCGGACCAGCACCGGGACCGGGGCGCGTAGTCGCAGCGCCTCGCGCATGACCAGGTCGATGGATTCCAGACCCTCGAGTTGCGCCATCGACGGTGCCGGGCCCAATGCCGCCGCCTCGGCGCGGCACCGGTCCTGCCACGCCGGGTGCTGTCCCAGATACTGCAGGATCGTGGAGGTGGTGATGGTGGAGGTGTCGTGGGCGGCCATCATCAAGAAGATCATGTGGTTCACCACGTCGTCGTCGCTGAACCGGGCGCCGTCCTCATCTTCGATATGGCACAGCACCGAGAAGATGTCGTCGGTCTGTTCGCCGCGTTTCGCGGGAAGGTAGTGGCGCAGAAAATCTTCGAGCACCCGTCGGCCGCGGTAGGCCCTACCCCAGCGCGTGAACGGCACGTTGCCGCGCACGATTCCGGCGGCGGCCTGAACGCAGGCGATGAACGCCTGGTTGATCCGCGCCATCTCGGCCGCGCTGGTGTCCGCGGCGCCGCCCATGAACAGGTCGGCGGCGATATCGAGGGTGAGCTGCTTGAGTTTCCAGTAGGCGGGGAAGGATTCGCTCTCGCCCCAGTGCGCGACACCCTGTTCGATCGCCGGGTGCAGGCGTTCGGTGTAGGCCTGCAACCGCGGACGGGTGAACGCCTGCTGCATGATCCGCCGATGCCGCTTGTGCTCGTCGAAATCGATGAGCATGAGCCCGCCGTGGAAGAACGGGCCGACCAGCCGCGACCAGGCCGGTTCGTTGGCCAGGGCGCCGTCCTTGTTCAGTAGCGCCGCACCGCACGCGTCCGGGCCGAGCAGCAGTGCCGCGGTCCGGCCGAGCGAGTACATGGGGGCGACCGGACCGTAGTGATCCCATTCGCGCTGGAACAGCCCCAGGGGGTCTTTGGCGAACTCCAGCACTTGCCCGACCAGCGGATAGCCGCGGTCGCCGCGTCGCTGGGTCGGGATCGGCCTGGTGTCCAGGGCGTCGGCCGTCATCGCACACCTCGTCTCTGTGATGGCGCTCACGTCACAGCCTGATTCAGGAAGGGCGTCCTGTCAACCTTGGGATGGATCCCGCTGTGGCATGCTGGGGCCATGGCTGTGCAATCAGGGGTCTATCGCGGAGCCACCGCCGCCGAACGGGCCACCGAACGCCGGTCTCGCCTGCTGGAAGCGGGTTTGACGGTATGGGCCGACCCGCGAACCCGGACCACGATGACCGCCGTCTGCGCCGAGGCCGGCCTCAGCGAACGCTACTTCTACGAGAGTTTCACCGGACTCGACGCCCTGCTCGAGGCCGTCCTGAACGAGATAGCGGTCGAGATCGAGGAGAACAGCCGCAGCGCCGCCGACGCCGCCGGCGGCGATCCCGAGGCCCGCATGCGGGCATCGATCGGAGCCTTCGTGCGCCTGCTGGTCGCGGACCCGCGCAAGGGCCGAGTGGCGATCGTCGAATCGGTGGCGATCCCCGAATTGCGGCGGCGGCGAACCGAATTGCTCCGTCATCTGGCACACGAAGCGGCTCTCGAGGTCCGCACCTGGCTCGGCGATTCCGGCCGCAGCCGAGCCGCCGACGAAACCTCCGGTCTGCTGTTCATCGGCGGTATGGCCGAACTCGTCACAGCGTGGCTCGACGGCGCCATCGAGGCCGCCCCCGAGGAGATCATCGAATCCGCCTGCCGTGCGCTGCGCGGCCTCTATCGCTGAATTCGCCGGGCGGGCAACCGGTTACGCGCTCGCTCACCGGCTGTGAGTGCGTGTGCCGTGCGGTCCGGGAGGAGTGTGCCGTTCCGGTGGCGTCTCCCGCAGGGAGTAATTGAACTACCGAGATATGCGCATTAATTTATAGGCTCCGCGTGTCGAGTCGCTCATACCCGGTGGAGAACCGGAGAAAAAAACAGCCGCGATGCCCTGATCGACGGGTGAGTCACCGCGGTGGCGCCGGCCGACGTTTCCGTGGGTATTCGGCAAATCCTTGGCATACGATCAGAAGCGGCACCCGAGAGTCCGACCAGGAGACGAGTGGGGCATGAACGATCATCCGGAATATTCGCCCCGGGTCACGGCCTTTCCGCGCATCGACGACTACGGGTTCATCTCCGACTCCGAGGTGACCGCCCTCATCGCGCCCAGCGGGGCGATCGAGTGGATGTGCCTGCCGCGGATGGACTCGCCCAGTGTGTTCGGGGCCATCCTCGACCGTTCGGCCGGATCGTTTCGCTTCGCCCCGGCCGATATCGCGACCGCGGCCGATCGCCGATATATTCCGGGGACCTTGGTCATGGAGACGAGCTGGCGCTCCGGCGAAGGGTGGGCGACGGTACGTGATGTGCTGCTCGTCGGGCCGTGGCGACACCAGAAACCCGGCCGCAGCGCCCACCGGCGCGCACCCACCGATTACGACGCCGAACATATCCTGCTGCGCACCGTGCACTGCGAGACCGGGCAGATCCAGTTCGTCCTCGACTGTCAGCCCGCCTTCGACTACGCCCGAGCCGGTACGCGGTGGGAATATCTCGACAGCTACCACGTCGCCCAGGCGAGTGCCGACGGTGTCGATCTGCCGCTGCGCCTCACCACCGATCTGCGTCTGGGGCTGGAAGGTTCGCGCGCGGTCGCCCGCACCCTGCTCAAGAGCGGTGACACTCGATTCTGTGCGCTGTCGTGGGGCAGCCGGGCGGCTCCGGAAACCGTCGAAGAGGCCAACGAGCGGCTGGTCGGTACCGTGCACCATTGGCGGCACTGGCTGGCGGGCGGCCGGTTTCCCGACCATCCGTGGAGCGCTCAGCTCACGCGCAGCGCGCTGACCCTCAAGGGTCTGACCTTCGCCCCGACCGGCGCCATCGTCGCCGCCCCCACGACGTCGCTGCCGGAGACTCCGGGTGGCAAGCGCAACTGGGACTATCGCTACACCTGGATCCGGGACTCGGCGTTCGCGCTGTGGGGTCTGTACACGCTGGGCTTCAGCTGGGAAGCCAACGACTACTTCTCCCACATCATCAATCTGGCCGAGGACGGCCAGGGTATGCAGATCGTCTACGGCATCGGTGGCGAGACGAATCTGGCCGAACAGACGCTCGACCACCTGCGCGGATACGACAACGCCGTCCCGGTGCGTATCGGCAACGACGCGTATCGCCAACGCCAGCACGATGTTTGGGGTGCGGCGCTGGACGCGGTCTACCTCTACGCCCGCCATCGGGACCAGATCGACGCGCGAACCTGGCCGCTGCTGCGCTGGGCGGTCAAGAGCGCGCTCGCGGTGTGGCGTCAGCCCGATCACGGGATCTGGGAAGTACGTGGCGAGCCGCAACATTTCACGTCCAGCAAAGTGATGTGCTGGGTCGCCGCCGATCGCGGCGCACGGCTGGCCCGCATCCACCAGAACTTCGAACGGGCCGATCGCTGGCAACAGGCCGCCGACGACATTCGCGCCGACATCTGTGCCAATGCCGTCGACTCGCGGGGCGTGTTCACCCAGTTCTACGGCAGTACGGCACTGGACGCCTCGACCCTGCTCATCCCGCTCGTTCGCTTCCTTCCCCCCGATGACGAACGAGTACGCAATACCGTGCTCGCCATCGCGGACGAGCTCACCGTCGACGGGCTCGTCCTGCGCTATCGCGTCGACGAAACCGACGACGGCTGCGCCGGAGACGAGAGCACCTTCACGATCTGCTCGTTCTGGCTGGTCTCCGCACTGTCGGAAATCGGCGAGAAGCACCGCGCCAGGCAACTGTGCGAGAAGCTGCTCGGCTACGCCAGTCCGCTGGGCCTGTACGCCGAGGAGATCGACCCCCGCACCGGCCGGCACTGGGGCAACTATCCGCAGGCATTCACGCACCTGGCGCTGATCAACGCCGTTATGCACGTCATCCGGGACGAGCAGGTCGAACTGCGCAGTGCGCTCGGCGGGGAATCCATCGCGCCGCGCCTCGACGACGCCACCCTCAACGGCGGATACATCCACATCTGACCGCGCCGGAACTGCCGTCGGCGAAAGTGTTTGCGGGCAAACCGGTTCCGCATCCCGGCGACGCCCAGGTAGAGTCCGGCCCGGATATCGAGGCTCGGCGACGACAGCGGCAACGCTAGGAGGTTCGAGTATGACGACCGTCATCGGGGGCGGAATCGCGGGCAGTTGTCTGGCCGGCGGCCTGGCGCGGCGGGGGCGGCGGGCGGTCGTCTACGAGCAGCAACGCCCCGGTCCCGGGGCGGGCGCGTTCCTGTTCATCGACGGTCGCGGACACGATGCGATGGCCGCGATGGGCGTGGATCGAGACGCGCTGCACGACGTGTCGTATCCGCTGGCCGGGCTCGACTACGCCGACAGTTCGGGCAGGCACAGCGCGATGCCCAGCCGGGGACATCGGTTCTGGTTGCGCCGGAATCTGATGGGCGTGCTGTCGGAATTCGTCGCGCACTCCGGTGCGGACCTGCGTTTCGGCGACCCCGTCACCGATGTCGCGCTGAGTCCCGATGGTCATGCGGTGCACCACCATTCGAGTATCGAGCCCGTCGACGGACTGCTGGTCGCCGCCGATGGGATCGATTCGGTGGTCCGAGCGCGGTTCGAACCGGACCGGGCGCCGGTCTACGCCGGCGACGTGGTGCTCTACGGCATGACGAGCGCTCCGCTGGATCCACCGCCGGACTCGTCGCCGGCGGTGCTGCACTTCTTCGCCGAGATCGCCGAAGACGGCAGTGCCGCCAGTACTTTCGGGCACATCTGGCGTCCGGACGATCCGGTGGCGCTGTGGTTCGTGCGAATCGCGCGTGAGCCGCTGACCGGCGACAGCGACGATCTCGGCCTGCGTTCCGTCGGCGAATGGGCCGACACCGTCGCGGCCGCGACGCCGTCGAACAGGGAGCTGGTCGGGCAGTTCCTGGCCCGCACCGACGCGGTCCACGTCAGCAACGCGCGGAACGTGCCGCTGGATCGGGCGTGCGATCCGCGGGATTCGGTCGTCCTCATCGGCGACGCCGACCATGCCATCACGCCGGCCGCCGGAGTCGGTGCTCGCGACGCCCTCGAGGACGCCCGGGCGGTGTTCGACGCGGTCCTCGGCGACACGTCGCCCGCCGCGGCGATGCTGCGGCGGCGCGAGCAGCTCACCGCCGACCGGGAAAGGGCGCGGCGGGCGATGCCACGCCGACGAACGGCCTGATCAGGAGCGCGGATTTCACCGGCCGTAGGCTTGCGACATGGCACCGGATCATGACCTCAAGCCTCGCTCGCGCGATGTCACCGACGGGCTGGAGAAGACCGCCGCCCGCGGCATGCTTCGCGCTGTCGGTATGGGCGACGACGATTGGAGCAAACCGCAGATCGGCGTCGCCTCCAGCTGGAACGAGATCACCCCGTGCAATCTGTCGCTCGATCGTCTGGCGAAGGCGGTCAAGGAGGGCGTGCACACGGGTGGCGGCTACCCGCTCGAGTTCGGCACGATCTCTGTCTCCGACGGGATTTCGATGGGCCATGAG
This sequence comes from Nocardia spumae, assembly GCF_020733635.1. Lineage (NCBI taxonomy): Bacteria > Bacillati > Actinomycetota > Actinomycetes > Mycobacteriales > Nocardiaceae > Nocardia > Nocardia spumae. The sequence goes on from NZ_JAJFZL010000001.1 coordinate 2,804,854, forward strand.
GGGATGCATTTCTCGCTGGTGAGCCGCGAGATCATCGCCGACTCCGTCGAGACCGTGATGATGGCCGAGCGTCTCGACGGGTCGGTGCTGCTCGCCGGCTGCGACAAGAGCCTGCCGGGCATGCTGATGGCTGCCGCGCGGCTGGACCTGGCGAGTGTGTTCCTCTACGCCGGCTCGACCCTGCCCGGCAATGTCGACGGCCGGGACGTCACGATCATCGATGCCTTCGAGGCGGTCGGCGCGTGTATGAAGGGCCTGATCAGCAGGGAGGACGTCGACCGGATCGAGCGGGCGATCTGTCCTGGCGAGGGAGCCTGCGGCGGTATGTACACCGCCAACACCATGGCCTCGGCCGCCGAGGCGCTGGGCATGAGTCTGCCCGGTTCGGCCGCGCCGCCGGCCCCGGACCGGCGCCGCGACGAATACGCCCGCAAGTCCGGTGAGGCCGTCGTCGGATTGCTGCGCAGCGGTATCACCGCGCGCGACATCTTGACCCTCGAGGCGTTCGAGAACGCCATCACCGTCGTCATGGCGCTCGGCGGTTCGACCAATGCGGTGCTGCATCTGCTGGCCATCGCCCGGGAGGCCGGAGTCGAGCTCACCCTCGCCGACTTCAATCGCGTCGGTGACAAGGTGCCCCATCTGGGTGATCTCAAGCCGTTCGGGCGCTACGTCATGAACGATGTCGACCGGGTCGGCGGGATCCCGGTGGTGATGAAGGCGCTGCTGGATGCGGGCCTGCTGCACGGGGATACGCTGACGGTGACCGGCAAGACCATGGCCGAGAATCTGTCGCACATCGAGTTGGGCCTCGACGGTGACGTCATCCGTCCGCTCGATCGACCGATCCACAAGACGGGCGGGCTGACCATTCTGCACGGCACACTCGCACCCGAAGGCGCCGTGGTGAAGAGCGCGGGTTTCGACTCCGACGTCTTCCGCGGGACCGCCCGGGTGTTCGACGGCGAGCGTGCGGCCATGGACGCCCTCGAGAACGGCACGATCGTGGCCGGCGATGTCGTCGTCATCCGGTACGAGGGCCCCAAGGGCGGCCCGGGTATGCGTGAGATGCTCGCCATCACCGGTGCGATCAAGGGTGCCGGTCTGGGCAAGGATGTCCTGTTGCTCACCGACGGCCGATTCTCCGGCGGCACAACCGGTTTGTGTGTCGGCCACGTCGCCCCCGAAGCGGTGGACGGTGGGCCGATCGCCTTCGTCGCGGACGGCGACCCGATCGTCCTCGATGTCGCCAACCGCATCCTCGATGTCGAGATCGACGAGGGTGAACTCGCCGCGCGCCGGAGCGGCTGGGAGCCACCGGCCCCGAAGTACACCTCGGGAGTGCTGGCCAAGTACCGCAAGCTGGTCGGTTCCGCGGCCCACGGAGCCGTCACCGGCTGATCCGACACCGTTGACACGGTGGGCGTGCGGTGGTTGGGTTGGCATTACAAAGAGTAGCCCGTGGGTAGCTTTGGAGACCGCCGGAGAGCCCACAGATGCTCCATCTGCCGAATCAGGTATCGAACATGATCATTCTCGGGATCATCCTTCTCGTGGTCGGGTTTCTGCTGAACATCCATGTCGTCTGGATCATCGGGATCGTGGTCCTCGTCATCGGTTTGGTGTTGCTGGCCCTGGGGGCAATGGGGCGTTCGGTCGGCGGGCGACGGTACTACTACTGACGCCGCTCCGATGTCTGCCGCACAGCCAGGCTCGAATGAGTTCGAGGAGTCGAGATGACTACCACCACAATCGTCGTGATCGTTGTTGTCGTGATCGTCGCAGTTCTGATCATCGCCGCGCTGAGCTGGGTGGTCGTGAACAAGCGCAGGGAACAACGCCGCTCCGAAGCGGCGGAGATTCGCGAGAAGGCGACCGAGAAGTCCCATGAGGTCGGTCAGCGCCAAGCTCTCGCCGATGAAACCGCGGCGAAGGCCAGGGCGGCCTCGGCCGAGGCCGATATCAAGGCCGCGCAAGCGGCCGGCCTGAAGGAGCAGGCGGCGGCACACCGACACGATGCCGTCAGCTCCCGCGACGAACTCGCACAGGAATTCCAGCGTGCCGACGAGGTCGATCCGGACGCCGCCACACGCGGCGCGCGCGAAGGAGCCGAGCCCGATCGGACGCCACCCGGCTCACGCGGGAACCACCGGGCCGACGGTCGGTGAGTTCGGATCCGGCGCGCTCTGTCGGCTCACCGTCGTCCGGTACCGCATTCGCCACACGACCTCCGGCGTTGCCCGACGGCGCCGGTGTCCGGCGGTGGCCGGGCGCGGGTGTCGGACCGTCGACCTAGGCCGGCGTCGTGACACTGGACCGCGCGACCCTCGATGCTCGCCTCGGCGAGATCGCCCGGCACCCGTTCCGGGCGACGTTCCACCTGCGCGCGCCCGAGGTGGAGTTCGTCGCACTGCGTGGAGTGGCGGTGCTGCGCCGGCACGTGCCGCCGCAGCTGTCTGCGGCGAACGCACGGTATCGCCAAGGGCCACGATCTGACCCCCGTGAGCGCGAGTACATCGTCGAAATCATCTGCCGCTGGGTCGAATTGGAATGCGCCCGCCGGACGGAACCGACCGTCGGTGGGCCCCGGTCGAGGTAGTGCGGGCGACGGTCACCTCGTCGGGCACGGGCAGCACGGGAACGATCAGGCCGTGTCGGCGCGGGATGCGGCGGCCACGCGTTCGAGCGCTTGGAGATCCTTCTCGATCACGCCGTAGGACACATAGGCGAGAACGAAGCCGATGATGCCGCCGACGCACAGGATGCGAACCGCCCCGATGATGGCGTCGATATCCGAGGTCGGCAGGAAGGTGATGCCGGTGACCCCGACCAGCGGTACGGCGGCGGCCACGGTCAGGTAGAAGCCGGTGTGCCGGGCGAGGCGGCGCAGATGTTCGACGTCGGCGGCGTCGGATCGCCCGTGCGCCAGGAAGATCGGATAGAGGAACCGCACCACATACCAGGTGATCGCGAAGTACGGATACGCCAGCGCGACGGCGCCGCAGACGACCAGCGACAACAGGAAATGGGCGTAGGTGCCGTGCGGAACGCCCCCGGCGACGAGGTTCAGCATTATGGGGAACACCACGCCGCCGAGGACCCAGAACACGAAGGCGATCTCCGCCACCCGGTTGCCGAGCCGTAGCGCGTCGATACGTGCCCGGGTGAGGGTCGCGTCGGGATACTTCCGTCCCCTGTGCAGGCCGACGGATATTCGGATGAGGTGACGCGAGGTGTAGAGAATCAGGATGGTGGCCACCGCGATGGCCAGCGGGTAGAGCACCCGAGCGACATCGTGGAAGGACTGCTGGGCCTCGGGCGTGAGCTTGCTGACGATCAGCGTTTTGTTGTAGTGATAGTTGTACCCGGCCGCCGCCACGTTCGGAACGGCGATGGCGATCGCGAGAATCGGGATCGGCCACAGCGGCCCGCCGAATCGGTGGCCGGGCTCCGGGGCGTCGACCAGATCGCGGGCACGGGCGTCCAGGCACAGCTCGAATTGCTGCGCGAGCTCCGCGCCGTTGGCCCACCGATCGGTTCGCTGCGGCGCCAGACAGGTCAACAGCACACGCCGCAGCGAGGCCGGGCAGTCGGCGGGCAGATCATCGAGGAAGCGGGAGGCGATCGGGCGGCGCCGCAGTGCCAGTAGCTGCGCGACGGAGGTCCGAGCATCCTTCGCCTCGATCGGGGGGAACGGCCGGTGCCCGGCCAGCAGCTCCCACAGCATGACGCCGAGCGCGTAGATATCGCTGCGGGTATCGAGGTCGTCGACCGTGCCGGGCAGCTGCGGATGGCTCGCCTCGAGGTGCTCGGGGGACATATAGGCCAGCGATCCGCCGAAGTACGCGACCGGACTGCTGCCCGCGACATGGTCGCTGAAACTGATGTTGAAATCGGCCAATTTCGGTGCGGCATAAGCGGAGAGCAGCACATTCGCCGGTTTGATGTCGCGGTGCAGCACACCGCGCCGTTCGGCGTAGTCGAGGGCTCCGGCGAGCCGGCGTCCGAGCCAGGCCACCGTCTCGGGCCATGACAGGTTCGCGATCTCGTCGCGTGCCCGGGTGCCCGAGGTGGGTATCTCGCCCTTCTCCGCCAATGCCTCGTCGACGGCGTCCAGTAGCAGCTGACCGCCGCGTCGTTGCGGTGCCGTGGCACGGACCCGTTTCAGCACCGCGGCCAGCGTCCCGCCCGGCACGTACTGCATGTACAGCAGCTTCAGGCCCCGATCCGGGAGCACGCGCTGGTCGTACACCCGGACGATGGATTCGTGGTCGAGCTGGGCGAGAGTCTGTGGTTCGGTGCCGTGATCGGTGGAGATCTTCACGGCCACCAAGCGCTGCATCGATCGCTGCCGTGCCAGGAACACCGTCGCGAAGGCCCCATGGCCCAGCTCCAACAGCAGGTCGAAGTCGTCGATGCGCCGGCCGGGTTCGAGATCCTCGTCGAGCTCGGGCGCAGCCGGCCGCTCGCTGATCGGCTGCGGCGCGGTATGCGCCGCCGGATCGAAGGCGGCGGTGCCGTCATCTTCCGGTCGGGTGCCCATGACCGGCTACTCCGAGGTGTGACTCCGAGACATGGTGAATTCTATCGCGCACAGCCGCCTCCGGCGTATCCGCGATGAGCGGCGAGCGCCCGCGCACGATTCACATGTAGGGCCAGTGGTCAGCGTCGCGATGAGTGTGTCGCTGCAGGTGGGGATCGTCGGTGGGGCGGAGCCAGCGCACCGGCACACACGTGGGCTCGATCGACGGGACCCGGGCGGGGCGGCCGTGGCGGTCGACCAGCGATCCGGTGACACGGTAGCGCTGGCCGGGTGGCAGGCCGAGACCGATGGCCTGGCGGTCACTGAGCTCGATGTCGATGGAGGAGCGCTCGATCAGTCGCAGGCCCTCGGCCGTGACCGGGGTGGCACTGTGGTCGATGCCGGTGACGGTCAGCCGGAACCGGGCGCCGATCAGCAGGCCGGCCGCCCACATGTGTGTGCCCAGCCGGTCGCGGTCGGGATAGCGAGCGGTCGGCAGTCGGTGGGGGACCAGCACCACGTAGGTGTGCCCGATCTCCACATCACGGGCGCGCACATATCCAGATTCGTTTCTGCGCGACGTCGGGGTGATAGTCGCAGCGAACTTCTCAGGTCATTCTCAAAGTTCGCCGCGCGGAGTCGCGGCAGGCGAACCGGGCATGTGCGGCTGGGCGCCCGCGAGGCGGCGCCGGAGCAGCGGCTCGCGGCCGACCCATCCGGCCGGCTCGATACCTCGAATACCAGACGCTGCTGTCGGAAAGCACTGCTCGGGAGAAAGGAACGCTGTTGTCCAGCGGACTCGTCGCGGTTATCGGATCCCTCGTCTCGAATCTCGGCGCCATCATCACCGGGGTCGTCGGTTTGCTGCTCTGATGTGCGCGCGGCGGATTCGGTGAGCTGCCTTCGGATTCCACCGGATCCGCCGCGGGTGCGTCACGTGCCGGATCGAGTCCACCCCCGATCGGTGCGATGCTGGTGGGATGGCCGCCTCACTCGTGGGACCACGGTCCCTGCCCGCGCAACTGCGTCCGTACCTGCGAGAGCTCGTCCGGCGTACCCGGATCGTGTGCGAGCCGCAGCTGGTGAGCATCTTCGCCGTGGGCTCGCTGGCTCTGGGCGATTACCGGCACGGACGCAGTGATGTGGATATCACGGTGGTCGCCGATCCGGCGCTGCCGGACGCGGCACTGCTCGAGCTGGCCGAGGCGCTGACCGATCTCGATTGTCCCGCAGCGGGTCTGGAACTGGTGCTGTACGACGCGGATGTCATCGGTCAGCGCTGTGACCGGGCCGGGTACCGTCTCGATCTCAACACCGGCCCGCTGCTGCCCCATCGGGTCAGCGTCGATGCGGCGCAGTCGCCCGCGTTCTGGTACGTGATCGATCGCGGTGTCGCCTATCAGGCAGGACGGCTGTTGTACGGTCGCCCCGTGCGGCAGGTCGTCGGGGCGCCCGCGCGCGCCGACCAGCTGGCGGCGGTATCGGCTTCGGTGCGCGAGCATGCCACCGGGGAGGGGCACCTGGCCGACAATCAGGTCCTCAACGGCTGCCGCTCGGTGATGTTCTGCCGCACGGGACGCTGGTTCGCCAAATATGCCGCCGCACAGGATATCCGGCTCACCGCAGCGCGTTTCCGGCCGCTCGTCGACCTCGCGCTCGCCAGCTTCGACCGGCCTCGATCGAGCCCCGATGAGCTCCCGGCCGCCGAGGTGCGACGGTTCCTGTCCTGGGTGGCCGTCGAAGTGGAATCGACAGTGCGCAGCGAACCGCCGCCATCGTCCGGGGCCGGATGATCGCCGTGCTCTCCTTCGATCATTGTCGCGGACCGGTTCTACGACGCGCGCCGCTGCGCCGGTCGGCGCAGTGCGGTGCGCAATCCGCGGCGGCCTCGCACAGCGTTGTCCTCCCCGTGGGCCGGCGGGGCGGGAACGGGGAATTTACGCTCCGACGCCGTCTCCGGGGCGTCATCGGAGTCGGCGCGCAGGAATCGGTCCGGAACCGCCAACTTGTGGACGGTGCGCATCGCCAGCAGATACTGACGCGGCAGTGAACCGCTGGTGTAGGGCAGATCGTATTTCTCGCACAGTGCCCGCACGCGTACCGCGATTTCGGCATAGCGATTACTGGGCAGGTCGGGGAACAAGTGGTGCTCGATCTGATAGCACAGGTTCCCGCTCAGGACGGCCAGCAGGGGGCCGGCGGTGAAGTTCGCACTGCCCAGCAGTTGCCGCAGATACCACTCGTGCTCGGATTCCCGCTCGACCACTCCGGAGGTGAACTTCTCCGCGCCGTCCGGGAAATGTCCGCAGAAGATCACCGTATGCGCCCAGAGGTTTCGCACTATGTTGGCGGCGACGGTGGCGGTCAGGGTCCGCCGCCACCGGCGGCCGGTCAGAGCGGGGAACAGCACGTAGTCCTTCCCGATCTGCCGGACCGCCTTGCCCAGGAACGCTGTGGTGTGGCCGGACCGGGCCGCACGTCCGTCCGAGCGTTCGTATTCGGCGTAGAGCCCGTGTAACGCGATGCCCCACTCGAAGGTCAGGGCCAACAGCAGGTTCTGCAACGGCTGCAGGATCATGTACGCGCGCCAGGGCTGATCGCGGGTCACGCGCATGACCCCGAAGCCGATATCGTCGTCCATCCCGAGCACATTCGTATAGACGTGGTGTCGGACGTTGTGTGCGTAACGCCACTGCGACGACGGTGCCGCCATATCCCATTCCCATGTGCTGGAATGGATTTCGGGATCGTTCATCCAGTCCCATTGGCCGTGGCAGATGTTGTGGCCGATTTCCATGTTCTCCACACATTTGGCCAGCGTCAGCCCGGTCACTCCCAGCGCCCAACCGACTCTGCCTCGGCTTACCGCGATCATGATCCGGGCTGCCACGTCGAGGACACGCTGGGAGACAATCGTGCGGCGGATATACGCCGCGTCGCGCGCTCCTCTGCCGTCCTCGACGTCACGCCGAATCGCGTCGAGTGCACGACCGAGTTCGGTGATGTCGGCGTCGCTCAGATGTGCGTAGGCCGCGACGTCGGCAATAGCCATGTGTTCCTTTCCCGGACCTGCGCGAGCAGGTGGAGCAGTGCGCCCTCACCGATCGGTGACGACGGCGAATCGGTGTTCAGAATCCACTTCTGAGCAGCCGTTCGAAACGATCGAGAACACTGACCACGCGTTCGGCCGGCACGCGTAGACGCGTGTCGCGGAATGTATTCCACCACACCCCGGCCGCGCGAAGCGGGCCGAATATCCAATGCTCGGTGGTCATGCAGATCATCCCGTCTCCGGATGGGAAGCGGCAGTCGGCCCTCGACGGCCTACCGTCCGCTGCACGAGACCGGGTGTCTGTTTCGAACCTACGGGAACCTGTCACCGGTGTCCATGTCGCGGCGCGAAAACATGGCCTGACCGGCATGTTCGAGGCTCTCGCGGAGTCGTGTGCCGAGCTCGGCGCCGGCCGGGTGGGCCCGATCAGCCCTCCCGGCTGCCGATCGATGCGGCCAGGAAGGGCCAGGACCGGTGCAGGTCGTCCTCCCAGTAGCCCCAGGAATGGGTCCCGACCGGCCGATCATCCACTGTCACGGGAATATTCAGCTCATGCAGTCGCCGCGTGAGGTTGGCGGTGCACAGATGCACCGCCGCCTCGATGGGCCCGCCGAAGACGATCTGCACCGGCAACGGAATCCTTCCCTCCGCGACCCGCCGGTCACCCGGGGTGTCGTGGGGCGCGCCCGGCATACCGCTACCCGAACTCAGATAAACGGCCGTACCGCGCAATCGGTCCGCGTTGACCAGCGGATCGTTGGCCCGCCACAGCGGCCCGCCGGCCGGCCCCCACATATTCTCCACGCTGCGACCGCCACCCCAGTTCTCCACGGTCAGCCGGACGAACTCGTGGCCCATCGGATCCGAGGTCTGCGCACAACCGCTGTAGGAGGCCACGCTCTTCCAGAAGCCGGGCCTGGCGATGGCGAGATCGAGTACCGAGGTGCCGCTCATCGAAACACCCGCCGGCGCGCGGTTGCCGTCGGCTCCGAGGAAGTCCTCGATCACCGGCGGGAGTTCGTCGTCGAGGAAGGTCTGCCATTTGTTGCGACCCAGAACCGGATCGTCGTTCATCCAGTCGGTGTAGTACGAACTGGCGCCGTCGACCGGGTTCACCACGTTGACATCCCTGTCGCGCAGGAAGTCCAACGCGTCGGTCTGCGCATCCCATCCGCTCTGGTTCGGGCCGCCCTGGGAACCGTTGAGCAGATACAGCGTGGGACGCGGGGCCGCGGCGGCGGCGCGCACGACGAGCAGGGGAATCGGGCGGTCCATGGCGGGGGAGTAGACGGCTACCCGCTGCTGCCGGTCGCCGATCTGCTCCACGGACACCACCCGGGCTGTCCGGGGTGCGGCGGTGGCGGTGCCGGTCACGCCGGCGCACAGCTCCCGGCGCCGCTTTGGTCGCGCGGGAAAACAGGCGGTGCCCGAAGCACGGCGCGCGGCGCAGGAGGGGCGCTCGGCGCGCCGACCGTGCTAGTGCAGAACCTTCAAGCCGACCACACATCCCACGATCCCCAGCAGCAGAAGAACTTTCAGCGGGGAGGTGGTTTCGGCTCCGGTGATCATCGAGCAGGTCACCGTCAGTACCGCGCCGATGCCGACCCACACCGCATACGAGGTGCCGATCGGGAGCTGGCGCATGGCGATCGCCAGTCCGGTCATGCTCAGGGTCAGCGCCACCGCGAACACCACCGACGGCAGCAGCCTGCTGAACCCCTCGGATTTGCCGAGGGCGATCGCCCATACCGCTTCGAGCACGCCGGACAGAATCAGAACGAGCCAGGCCATGACGAGTCCTTCCGGCCGTCTTGTCGCTCGCCGGGTACGGCTCCCTCGTCCGGAACTCCCTGTCACGGGGTCTGCCTCTACCGTGGCAAACTTCACGCAACGAGGCAAGCTACGGCCGTGGTGAGGATGGTCTCCACCTCACGATCCGCTTCGGCGGGCATAGAAGATCTTGCCGACCTGCAGGTAGGCGAGCCGATCGGCGGCACGGAAGCTGACGCGGCGGACGACGTTGTAGACGTGGGCGTCCTTGCCGATCACCACCCGGCCCCGGCCCTTCAGGGTGGCGTCGACCATGCGGCGAGCCACCCGCACGGGCGCGGCGGCGAAAACTCTCGCCACCGCTTCAGGCGCTCCCAGTTGGGCCGCGCTCGCGCGCACGAGATCGGTCCACACCGTGCCCGGAACCACCGTGGTCACCGTGACGTTCGAGCGCCCACGCAGATCCTGGGACAGGCCGTATCCGAACAGTGCCAGCGCGGCCTTGGACGCGCCGTACAGGGTCGAGCCCGGCACCGGGACGAGCGCCGACATACTCGAGGTGTTCATGACAACGGCCTCGGGCCGCCGCAGCAGGTGCGGGAGAAAGGCCCGGCACATCCACACCGCGCCGAAGAAGTTCACTCGCATCAGGGTGTCGATGCGGTCGTCGTCGACCTCGGCCACCGTCTGGAACTGCTGGGCGATGCCGGCAATGTTGAACAGGCCGTCGATCTGCCCGTGCGCGGCGAGCACCGTTTCGGGAAAGGCCCGCACCGCCTCGCGGTCCCCGATATCGAGGCGGTGAGCCGAGAACCGCGTCCGATCACCGACCAGCTCCGCCGTCGCGGCCAGCGCTTGCTCGTCGAGGTCGGCCCCCGCGACAACCGCCCCGCGCCGCACCAGTTCCGTGGCGACGCACCGCCCGATGCCGTTGCCGGCGCCGGTGACGACGAATACTTTTCCCGCGACCTGCACGGTTGATCTCCTTCCGACCCTCCTGGGACCGCGCTCGAAAGTGACCGAGCGCGTGGAGGACTCACCGGCCGGTTGTATCACCTCACCCGGCCGTGAGGCATGCGGTTGCCGTTGATCGGACGAACTCCCCCGCGTCACGCGCGGAGGATGATGCCAGGATCGAGGGGTGGGCGAAGGACTGCCACTCGCCCCGGGCGAGTTGGAGCTGCGGATGAGCCCCGCGGGCGATCCGGAGTCGCCGGTGGTGGTGATGTCGCTGGACGCGTGGCGTGGGGGGTCCCCGGAGCGGATCCGGCGGATGGCCGACGCCCTGGCGAGCACCCTGCGAATCACGGTGGGTGTGCTCGAATCCGAGCCGGCCCCCGAGCTGGCGCCCCTACTGCGGGCGATGACCTCGACGCTGTCGGCGGCCGCGGGGGGAGAGATCCGCGAGTCGGTGCACAGTGCCGATATCGCGGCGGATCTGGCACTGCTCTCCGATGCCGTGGCACGCACTCCGCGGGCGAGTGTCGCGCTGGCCGGATTGCTGCGCGCGACGCAGACGACCGATGCCGACGATGCCTCGCGGGCGGCCGGGAAGCGGCCCCGCGCCGACGCGGTCTGTGAGCCCGCGCTCGGCTGATGGGGCGTCACCGATCGGTAACAGTGTCGGCCGGGGGTGAGATTGTTCTGACATGGCTACCTTGCCTCGGGCTGCATACATCCCGTTCGACACCGATATGGGGTTGGATCCGGCAGTAGAGCTCGCCGCCGGGTTTCTGAAACGTGTCGGCGCGGACGAGGCCGCGATCGTCATCCTCCCGGAGAAGCGGGTTCTGGGCGTTTCGGGGCCACTACAACGATTCTCACGGAATCGGACAGTTCTCACTCCACGAAATGCGAACCAGTCCGCCCTCGCGTACGGCCATCCCGCTCTGGTGTGCGCGCCCGGGCTGAAAGAACTCGAGCTGGCCCGCAGGTACACCCGTGACAATCCCGTCGTCGTGGTGGAAGACCCGTCGTTCTCCTGTGGCTTCTGGGCCGATGAGATCGGCGCGCTGAATCTGGTGGAACGACGGATTCACATGACGACTCGACCGGAACGGCATCGCAAGATCCTCGAAGGAATCGACTACGCCGGCACCAACGGGTGGGGCGACGCGCCCGGAAAGCGGGACCTGCACCGGTATCTCGCGGAACTCGCGGAGATCGATGCGCTCGACAAGAACGAGATCCTCGCCCACCAACTCGTCCACGGCAGGCACGGGCATTACGGCTCACTGACCTGCCTGGGCCGCGAGATCGACCGGGCCCGGCACGGGTAGTGCGGGCGAGAGCCCGGTGTGCGATCGTCGCTAGCGGGCGTGGCGGTCGTGTCGCAGGCGATGCCGGACCGAAGCGTGATGCCATGCCATCGTGAGGGCGACCACGGCGATGGCCACCAGGACCGCGGTGGCGGCGAGCAGAGTGGTCAGCGCCGCGGTGCCGGGTCCGATGCCGGCGTTGTGGTGGCGAATCAGCAGTGCCGCGCCGAGCGGGCCGATCGCGGCCAGGGCCGGTATCAGCAGGAGCAGCCCGACGGTCGCGGGGCGGGCCGGACCCGGTGCGCGCCACGACCGTTGCCGTACGGTTCGCCGAAAGTTGCCGTGTGTCATCACGTTCATGACAACCCCCAGGTTGCACTATCGGGGTCGGTCGGCTCCGCTGCGTCGCGGGCCGGATAGGTAGACGAAGATCATTGCAGCAGTTGAGCTTTGGTGGCCGCGAACTCCTGGTCCGAGAGTACGCCGGATCGATGCAGTTCGCCCGGCTGTTGCAGTTCGGCGACCGGATCGTCACCGGGCCCGGCGGCTGCCGCGGGAGCCGGTGCGGCGGGCGGCGGCGCGTAGTACCGCGCGGGTTCGGGTGCGTAAGCCTGTTGTTGGGTGCAGGCCTGCTGGTCGGTGTATGCCTGCTGTTCGGCCGCTCGGCGCTGGGCGCGGCGGTTGACCGCGGTGGCGGTGGCGCTGGCCGTGCCGGCGACCACCGCGGTCCGCGCCACCGTGCCCAGCAGTCCCGGCCGCCCGATACGTCCTGCTCGAAACACCATTACCGGAACTGCCAGTTCCACGGGACCCACATTGTCGGCAGTCATATCCGGCATTGTTCCGATTCCGGCACTGCCGCGGCTCATCCGATTCGGGTGAGAAGGCATCGGCTGACGACGGCCGCACGAAGCCCGCCGAATGACCGCCGGCTCACCGCTCCCGGCGTGAGCGCCGGGTCAGCAGCCCGGCCAGCCATCCGACGACGAACATCACCAGCAGTACCAGCCACATCGGCGAGGCGATGGTGACCATCAGGATATTGATGTCGACGCGGTGGTGATTCTGCGCGACGAAGATGACGGCCAGCACCGCCAGGACGATCGCGACCCACTGGGCCGCGGAAATCCTGGACAGTACGGATGTTTTCGGCCTCGAAGTCATCGCGATCCTCCGGGAATGTCGAGGTGGTGCGCGGTCACGACGATCAGTGTCGAACCGATCGTCCGGATCGGCATCACCCACCGCGGATGATCCGGGGACCGTCCCGGGCTCAACGATCACCGCCCCGGCTGCCGACCGTGTGCACGACGACCACCGTCGGATTCCAGGGGACCAGATCGTCGACCGAGCGCTGCAGCTGTGCGACCGGCGGCAGCTGCTGGGGGCCGAGAACCGACACCGTGGCGGTATCGCTGTGGAGGGTGACGTCGGTGACCTCGGCGCCCGGGATCTGCTGCAGCCAGCTCTGCGCGGCGTCGGAGATCTGGCGTGCCCACAACGATGTCAGTGAGTTCACCGTCATCGGGACGACCACCAGAAGCAGAGCGATCGCCAAGACGGCGTAGGCCCGGCCGCGGCGGATGGCGGCGTCTTCGTCGCGGCCGTATCCGGCGATCACCAGCACGACGGTCGTGGTGATGATCATGGCCAGCACATTGGATGCGAAGAGTACGAAAGCGCCCAGGGCCAGGGCGGGAGCATCGGATCCCAGGCAGACGCCGACCACGCCCAGCGGTGGAACGAGGGAAATGGCGATGGCGACGCCGGGAAGTACATCGCCGACATCGCGGCGGGTGATCGCTACCGCGGCCACCAGCCCGGTCGCCAACGCCGCGGTCAGATCCATGAGTTTCGGCGACGTGCGACCCACCACCTGCGAATTCGACAGCACGTCGACCGGATTCGGTAGCAACTGCGCGAACAGGTATCCGAGGACGACGACCACTCCGATCCCGGCCAGGACCAGCAGCACGCTGCGTCCGATGAGTCGGGCCCGACCGGTGACGATCCCCAAGCCGATTCCCAGAATCGGCACCGACAACGGTGCCACGATCATCGCGCCGATCACTGTCGCGGTGGAGTCTCCGACAACGCCGGAGATGGCGATGATCGCCGAGAGGACGAGCATCATCCAGAATGCGGACCGCTTGGCGCCGGTGTCGCCGGTGGACAGGTCCAGACGGTCGGTGAGTTCGTCGAGAGTACGACGCTGGCTGGTGGGCAGCAGATGGTGCACGACAGGTCCTTCCGTGCCGATATCGATGGCAGCGGCTTCGCCATCCGCCGAAAGGCCTGTCCGCGGTGCCGGATCCGGTGACTCGTCGGCAGCGGATCGCTGTCCAGGATCGAGGTTAGAAGCGCCGGTGAGTTCGGACATCGCCCGATCCGGGTGATCCGGCATCGGGCGCGGCGGGGGACGGTCGGGATCCGTCCGGCCCCTTCCGGACGGTGATACCCCCGGCCGAGATCCCGCGCCACCGACGTCCCGGCATCGTCGGCTCCGGTCGGTGCGACTACGGTGTGCGGGCTTCGATCAGGGTACGGCTGGAGTGGGCCACGAACGGCCCGTGTTCGCGAATCTCGTTGTGGAGCAGCATAAGCCGGTCGCGATAGACGTCGACGGTGAAGCCGGGGACCATCCACACCACCTTGCGCAGGAAGTAGACCACCGCGCCGATATCGGCGAACTCCATCCGCAGCCGCTCGGTGCGCAGGTCGACGATGCGCAGCCCGGCGTCGCGGGCCGCCGCGGCCTCGTCGTCGGGGTCGCGTGCGCGACGTGCCCGCGGCTGCGGGCCGAGGAAGTATTCGACGAGCTCGAAAACGCTGGCCGGGCCGACGTGCTGAGCGAAATAGGTCCCGCCCGGTCGCAGCACCCGGGCGATCTCGTCCCACCACACGGTGACCGGATGGCGACTGGTGACCAGGTCGAACGCCGCGTCGGCGAACGGCAGCGGCGGCTCGTCCGGATCGGCGACGACGACCACGCCGCGCGGATGCAGCAGCGCGGTCGCCTCGGCGATATTCGGTGCCCACGATTCGGTGGCCACCATCGTCGGCGGGAACTTCGTTGCCTCGGCGAGGACTTCGCCGCCGCCGGTCTGGATGTCGAGTGCGGCGGTCGCCGTCGACAAGCGGGCGCTCATCTGCCGCTGGTACCCCCAGGACGGGCGTTGTTCGGTGGCGCGTCCGTCGAGCCAGGCGAAGTCCCAGCCCGCCACCGGCGCCGCCGACGCCTCGGATATCAGGTCGTCGAACGAGCGGTCCATGTGGCAGATTCTGCCAGCCGGCGCTCGGTCCCGGGGTCGGCGGTCGATACGGCAGGTGGAGCGCCTCCAGGTGTCCCGGTTGCGAGTTTTATGAAATACACACCTTTCATAAGTTCTGTCGGCTAAGTTCTGGCTACGCCGGACGATCGGCGATGAGAAAGTCGGAGGACACCGTGGAATTTCTTGGCTCAGTGGCCGGTCTAGCGCAGATGGTCATCGGTACCATCCTTGCCAACACCGGATCGGGTGGCTCCGGCTCCGGCTGGTGAACGCGACGGATTCGGCTCGCGTCCCGCGAGTCGAATCCGGCCGGGGGACTTCGGCGTCCACCGCTGTGCCTCTATTGTAGAGGCATGATCGATAGTGTGGTTCTCGATGCCTGGCGGTTCCGCGACATCTCGCAGCTGGCGACCGTGCTGACCGAGAACGCGACCTTCTCCAGTCCGGTCGCCGACTATCGCGGGCGGGCGAATGCCGCGCATGTGCTCGGCCTGATCGCGACGGTTCTCGACAGTGTCGAAGAGAGCGCGCGGTGGCGCGATGAGCGCGATGCGGTGTTCGCCTTCACCGCGCGGGCCGCCGGTAGTGAACTGCACGGCATGATCCGCGAGGAACACGAGGCGGGCGGCGGGCTCGGCCACGTGACGCTGTATCTGCGGCCCTATCGCGCACTACGCGAGGCGATGGCGATGATGGCCGAGCGGCTGCGGGATTCGCCGCTGCCCGAATCGGTGGGGTGAGGGTGGCCGCCGACATCCCGCGACCGGGACGGCAGGTCCGCGGCTCGACGGCCGGGCGGCCGGTCATGGCCCTGTTCGATCTGGTCGGGCGACGATGGGTGCTGCGCGTGCTCTGGGAACTCGATCGTGCCGAGACCCCGCTGACCTTCCGCGCCCTGCGCGCGGTGTGCGGTGAGGTTTCATCCAGCGTCTTGACCAGGCGATTGCACGAACTCACCGCGGCCGGCCTGGTCGAACACGCCGACGGGTACGTCCTGACGACGCTGGGACGCGAACTCGTCGAGGCGCTGCAACCGGTCACGGCGTGGGCCGAGAACTGGGCGCACGTGCTCGATGCCGACGAAGCCCGGCCGTGAGGTTCTCGCCCGCGCCCGGTTGGACGCGAGTCAGTAGTCCAGGGCGTGTTCGGGTTGGCAGACGTGCAGGGGGGACGGCAGGTACCGGACGATGGCGTCCAGGAGCGGGGTGACGTCGTCGACTCTCGGCGTGGCGTCGCACAGTACGGGGACGGCCTCGCCGATGCGGGTGAGGCCGCGGATGCGGTCGCGCAACCGGTCGGGTGGGATCGCGCCCGGGCCGGAATACCTGGCGTCCTGTGCGGACACGGTGGCGACCAGATCACGATAGCGCTGCTCGGCGAGAGCCCAATGGGGGCCGAAGAATTCGACGCCCATCGGCTCCAGTGCCCACATCGAGACCAGATCGATGACGCCGCCGAATCCGGTGCCGGCGCCGACGGGAATCTGCACCGTCAGCGGCACCGCCCCGCGCGTATCGGCGATCGTGGCGACGCTGCGGTCGAAGTCGGCGTCGACGTCGTCGAGTCCGGTCACCAGGCACATCCGTGCGACCTGATGGTCGTCGGCGACCCGCAGTAGCGTCTGCGACCGCGGGGCGCGCCGCTCGGCGGCGTGCACGACCGCGATCACTCCGTCGGCCACCCGGATGGACCGCTCCAGCTCCGCCAGGGGGGCCCGGCTCGACAGCTCGGTGAGGTGGATCGTGTGATCGACGCGGTCGGTCGTCCACTGGATCGTGCCGGAACCGGTCTCGGTGAATCGACGATGCAGGCGAGGGGCGATTCGGTTCGTCGCATCGGGTTCCCCGATGATCGTGACATTGCGGATCGTCTGCGGGTCAATGGCTTTGGTGCCCATCGGCGTGGTGATACTCCAGATCGACTCGCGGGTCCGGTCGCGTCCCGAATCCACTCACCGTACCCGCGCGCGTCCGTCCACGGAGTGGATTTCCATCCCCAAAATAGAACGTGTTCCTATACCGTGGGGTCTGTGCAGAAAGAACAACGACCTGCGGTGGCAGATTGGTTCACCGCGGACGACGGCGCGGTGCGTCTCGTGGGAAGTCGCTGCGATGTGTGCGCCACACCGTACTTCCCGCGAAACACGCTGGCCTGCCGCAACCCGCAGTGCGCGAGTCCGAAGGACGGCTCGGAGCTGGCCGAATACCTGTTCTCGACGCGTGGCCGGATCTGGTCGTACGCGGACGCCCGGTACAAGCCGCCGCCGCCCTATGTCGCGCCCGACCCGTTCGAGCCCTACGTCGTCGCGGCGGTCGAGCTCGAGGTCGAGCAGATGGTGATTCTCGGGCAGGTCGTACGCGGCCTCACCGTGGACGACCTGGCCGTCGGCATGCCGGTCGAACTGACCCTCGGCGTGCTGTACGAGGACGAGGAAGCGGAGCACACGGTGTGGATGTGGAGGCCGGTCGATGCCTGACACCAATGATCGCGATATCGCCGTCCTCGGTGCGGGTATGCACCAGTGGGGCAAGTGGGGACGCAACTTCGTCGAATACGGCCTGGTCGCGGCACGCGCGGCGCTGGCCGACGCCGGCGTGGACCACCGCGACGTCGGCTACATCGCCGGGGCCGACACCATCCGCAACGGCTACCCCGGTTTCGTGTCGGGTGCGACGTTCGCCCAGGCCCTGGGCTGGTCGGGCGCACGGATCTCGAGCAGCTATGCCGCCTGCGCCTCCGGTGCGCAGGCCATCGCCAACGCGCGTGCCCAGATCCTGGCCGGCCTGACCGATGTGGCGCTGGTGGTCGGCGCGGATGCCGCTCCGAAGGGGTTCTTCCAGCCGGTCGGCGGCGAGCGCCGCGACGATCCGGACTGGCTGCGCTTCCACCTGCTCGGCGCCACCAACCCGATCTATTTCGCGCTCTACGCCCGCCGGCGGATGGCGCTGCACGGTGCCACGCTCGACGATTTCGCCGCGGTCAAGGTGAAGAACGCCAAGCACGGCCTCAACAACCCGTACGCCCGGTACCGCAAGGAGGTGTCGGCCGAGGAGGTCGCCGCCTCGGCGATCGTGTCGGATCCACTGCGTCTGCTCGATATCTGCGCGACCAGTGACGGCGGCGCCGCGCTGGTGCTGACGTCGATGGATTACGCCCGCCGCCACGGCATCACTGACCCGGTCCGGATCAGTGCGCTGTCGACGGTCACGCCGACGTTCCCGAAAACCGTTCTCGACCTGCCGGACTTCGCGACGGACTCCGCCGTGGCCTTCGACGCCGCGCCGCCGACGTTCCGTTCCGCTATCGCGAACGCCGCGTACGAGGAGGCCGGGATCGGGCCGTCGGATCTGTCCCTGGCGGAGGTCTACGACCTGTCCACCGCGCTGGAACTGGACTGGTACGAGGATATCGGGCTGTGTGAGATCGGCGGCGCCGAGGAGCTGTTGCGCAGCGGCGCAACGACTGTGGGCGGCCGGGTGCCGGTGAATCCCAGTGGTGGTCTGGCCTGCTTCGGAGAGGCGATTCCCGCGCAGGCCATCGCGCAGATCTGCGAGCTCACCTGGCAGTTGCGGGGCCAGGCCGACGGCCGCCAGGTGGACAACGCCCGGGCCGGTATCGCGGTGAATCAGGGACTGTTCGGTCACGGATCGGCCATCATCGCCACCCGCTGATATCCGTTCACCCCGAAAACCCGGGCACTGCCCGGGTTTTCGGGGCTCTCAACTCCGGCTGTCGCGGCCGCGACGCGGTGGGCCGGCGGCGATCAGCCGCACAGCGCCGACCGGATGAAGCTCTGCAGGGCGCCGTCGATGGGATGGGGCCGCGGTGTTCCCGTGGAATCGAGGCGGTTCCAGCGTTGCAGATTCACCGCGACCGACAGCTGTCGTGTGCCGTCGGCGCTGGTCATCGATATCGCTCCGCCGCCCCAGACGGAACCGTCGTGCCCCCAGAAGGTGCCGTGACCGGGCAGGGTCGTCTTGTGCAGGCCGAGACCGTACTCGATCATCTTGCCCTCGAAGGAGATGACCGGGACGGTCTGTTGCATCAGAGCCAGTGACGATCGGCTGATGATGTCGCCGGCCAGCAGGAGGCCGAAGAACCGGTTCAGATCCGCGACGGTCGATATCAGCGATGCCGCGGGGCCCACCCACGACATGTCGTAGACGCTGTAGTCGCGAGGCGGATCGATCATGCCGAACCATGATTCGTAGTGCAGCGCATGCGGTCCGGCGATGTCGGGACCGTCCGGGAGCTCGGTGCCGGACAGCCCGGCGCGTTCGATGACGTTGCCGGTGATGTATTTCGCCGCCGCGATGCCGGTGACCGACTCCAGGAGTTCGCACAGCAGTAGGTAATTGGTGTTCGAATACACCCCCGGTGTGCTACCGGGGGCTCCGGTCGCGGGCGCTGAGACACCCATCTCTATCAGCTCGGCCGGCCGGAACCGGGTGAATCGGTTGTCATCCAGGCTTTTCGGTGTGGTGTCCGCCAGCGCGGGGAAGGCCGCGAGGGAGGGATAGGCGCGGGGAAGATATTCGGCGAGGCCGCTGGTGTGGTTGATCAACATCCGGACCGTGATCTCCCCGCCGCGAGGGCCGGGAACCAGGTGCGGCAGGTAATGCCCGATCGGCGTGTCGAGCGCGATGGCGCCGT
Organism: Nocardia spumae; assembly: GCF_020733635.1. Classification (NCBI taxonomy): domain Bacteria; kingdom Bacillati; phylum Actinomycetota; class Actinomycetes; order Mycobacteriales; family Nocardiaceae; genus Nocardia; species Nocardia spumae. The sequence goes on from NZ_JAJFZL010000001.1 coordinate 2,824,381, forward strand.
TGTCGACCTGCTGCAACACCGCGGCGGCGGTGAAGGTCTTGGTGATGCTGCCGACGCGGTGACGCATCTCGGCGCCGACCGGGCGGGCGGTGTCGAGATCGGCGACTCCGGCGGCGCCTCGCCAGATCCGGCCGCGGTCGCGTACCTCGGCGAAGAGTCCGGGAATACCGGCGCGCTGGACGGCCTCCAGGGCGCTCTGCAGTGTCGCCGAATCGAGGGTGCTGGTCACGAGATGTCCTCTCGTAGTCGATGGGGTGCGGTGCACACCACTATCGATCGAGCGGTCCGGTCCCGTATTGGAAGAATTTCCCCCAGGCCCGATAGCGATCGCGGGCGATGGCAGGCCGATAATGCGCTGTCAGTGCCCCCGGGGTGTGGTCGGTGAACAGGGACATATCGCGGCATAGATGCGCCTGATCGGAGTACCCGCAGGTCGCGGCGACATCGGCAGCGGGTTGCCCGGCGAGCAGACCGTCGACCGCGTGGCGGAACCGGGCCAGCATCGCCGCACGCTTGGGCGGCAGGCCGATCTGCGACTCGAACCGCACCGACAGCCGCTTGGCGCTCCATCCGAGGGATTCGGCCAGTTCACCGATCCGCACCCGGCCACGGGTGGTGAGGATCCGATCCCACCCGGCGAGGACCTCGGGGTCCAGGGTTCGGGTCGGCCGGTCACCCTGTGCCAGAAACGCTGTCGTCACGGCGAACCGCTCGTCCCAGCTCCGGGCGGCCCCCAGCCTCTCCCGCAGGTGCAGGGCCCGTCCACCCCAGAGATCGTCGAGGTCGACCACGCCGCGCCCCAGCTCGGCCGGAGGGATCCCCAGCAGCGAATACGCCCGCGCCGGCGGTAAGCGAACCTCGATGCACTCGGCCCGCTCGCCGCGAATGCGCATGGCCTCGACCGGCAGGCCGACGGCGAAGCCGCCGAGTTCCTTGTGGCCCTCGGCGTCGTCGACGATGAGTTCGCGATCCCCGAATCCGATCACCACCGTGATCGCGGTCGTCCCTGCGACTCGCAGATCGAGCCCGGCGCCGCCGATATCGCGGTAACCGATCATCCCGGCACCCGAGGAGCCGGAATCGCCCGGGCCGGCGAAATCCCACGCGCCGCCGCGCTCGCGGCCGATCTGTACAACTGCCACCTCATCGAGGTTACGCAGCCGCCGATCGTGGACCGGAGCGCGTCGGGGAGAACACGCGCCGCCCAGATATCCGGATTCGATCGCGCCATCGCTGGATGGGCGGGAAGTACGGGTGGTCGGTGCGTCCGGCCCAGCGATAGAAATTGCGATCTCCGGAGAATCCGCCGGATCGCTCGGATCGCCCTGCCTGCCGGTGCGCGGTGGACTATCGTCGCTCCAGGCGTTGTTGCCAATGCGTTGCCGGTCCTCGTCTGTAAGCCCGCTGGTGTAGCGACGAAGGGACATGTGATGAGAATTAGCCGTTTCGCGCGCGCAGTGTCGGCGGTATTCGCACTGATCGCCGGTTTCGTTGTGGCAGCGGTCGGGCCCGCGACTGCTCAGTCGATGCCGACGATCGTGCTGGTCCACGGCGCATTCGCCGACACCACGAGCTGGGATGGTGTCGCCGAAAATTTGCGGGGACGCGAATATCGGGTGGTTGTGCCCGAGAACCCGTTGCGCGGCCCCGCCTACGACGCCGCGGCGATCGAGAAGACGCTCGCGGGCATCTCCGGCCCGGTGGTGCTGGTCGGCCACTCCTACGGTGGCGCGGTGATCACGAACGCGCACAATCCGAATGTGAAAGCGCTGGTCTATGTGGCGGCGTTCGCGCCCGCCCAGGGCGAGCCCGTGGCGCTGGCACTGAATCCGATTCAGTACCCCGGCAGTCAGTTGCTGCCACCCGCGCTGCAGATGAAGGTCGTCGACGATTCGAGCACCGCGGTGGGCCGCAACGTCGACGCCTATATCGCCGACGCATCGTTCCACCAGGTTTTCGCACCCGATGTCAGCGATGCCACCGCGGCCACCATGCTGGCCCATCAGAAATCCATCGCGGCCTCGGCGAATCTCGAGCTCTCCGGGCCGCCCGCCTGGTCCGGCACGCCGAGCTGGTATCTGGTGTCCGCCGGTGACACCGTGATCCCGCCCGCGGCACAGCGGTCCATGGCCGACCGGATCGGTGCCCACACCAGCGAGGTGCAGGCGTCACACGTGGCGCTGGTATCCCAGCCCGCCGTGGTAGCCGATGTGATCGTGGCGGCGGCGAACGGAGTCTAGGGCAGGTCGCCGGCTCATCCCGTCACCCGGTACAGCCGCCAGGTTGGTAGATCGTCGCCGTCGTTGGGCACTTCCAACTCCAGTGACGCGATCTCGGCACCCGTGTCGTAGAGCGTGGGAAAGCGGCGGTTGATCGCGTCGGAGGCGCCGCGCCCGGCATTGGGAACACTGAGGATATAGCGGATCCCGCTGCCGGACGGATTGTTGAGGATATCGACGAAATCCTGGTCCGACGGGATGACGAAGGTCTGCGGGCGGGTGGTCGCGGTGTAGACCGAGAATCCGTAGACGGTGTCCATCAGTACCGAGGAGTCGGGCAGGTGCAGGGAGTCGATGTATCGCGCCAGGTGGCGTTCGGTGCTGAAGGAGGCGATGATGTGCAGTTCTCGCAGATGTTCGGGCGAGGTGTTCTCGGGTTCGGGATGGACGATGGCCTCGAGGGCGTACTGCTGATCCGACAGTGTGGGTGAGGTCATCAGCGCACCGGTCACGATCGGGGTGGTGACCAGGATCAGCACCGTCACCGTGGCGAGGACGGGCCCGCGGCGCTCGGTGCCGGAAACCCGGATCCGGCGATAGCGGCCGGGGCGGCGGGCCCGCTGCTGACCCCGTGCGGGGTACACCTGGTAGATCAGGATGACCATCCACGGCAGCGCCGCGAAATAGAACCGCAGGAACGGAAAGGTGCTGCCCGTCATGTAATTGCGGATCGCGAAGATCATGATGGCGCCGAACACCACCGCCGCGGCCACCACCTCGAGATCGCGGCGCTGCCAGGCCAGCACCGCCACCACCGGAATCAGTACCGGCAGGAACGGGCCCATGACGACGATCTCGGCCAGGCTGAACGCCAGCCCGTACAGCGGTGTCGAGGCGCCACCCCCGCTCTGCGCCAGAATGCTGGCATTGCCGTAGCCCGACGACAGTTGCTGGAAGGCCTGTCCGGTGATGATCCAGCTCGCGAACGCCCAGCCGAGGAAGGCGACCGCCGACGGCATCGCGATGATGACCCCGTCCAGCAGGGCCTCGACGATCCGGCCGCGGCGGGTCCGGCGGTTCGAGCGAAATACGGTGACGCCCATGACGAAGAGGGTCGCGGCGCCCGCGGCGGCGAGCGAGTCGTAGCGGGCCAGGTAGGCGATGCCGAACGCGCAGCCGGCCAGACACAGATCGTGCACGTCGTCGGTGTGGCACCAGCGGATCAGCCGTCGCGCCGCCCAGATCACGAGGAACAGGAACGGCGCCTCGCTCATACCGTTCGCGGCGTAGAACACGACCATCGGATCGAGTGCGAAGGCGGCGGTGGCGACCCAGACCAGCCAGGACGGCAGTCCCCGGTCGCGGCCGAGGAGATAGATCTGCACGACCGCGCCGGCCATGAACGGCGCCGACATCAGAACCGCGCTCACCCCGCGCTCGGTCACCACCGTCCACCACTGGCTGAAGTACACGACCGGCAGTTGCGTGACCGCCGTCAACGGGGTGAATATGAATCCGATCGCGGCCAGATGCGGATTCCTGCTGAACATCACACTGCGCGCGGTCGCCACCCGGCTGAGCGAGTCGCCGAGGAAGAAGCCGGGAACGAAGGCGAGGTAGAGGCCGGCGGCGACGTAGATCAGCGTCGTACCGCAGAACAGCCACCGGGACGCGGATTTCATGTCGGTTCGCCTTCCGCCGGCCCCTCTCCGGAACCGGGCAGCCCGTGCACGGTCTTCTCCCAGTAGGAGGGACTGCTGATCAGCTGATAGGTGCCCTTGATCGCCGCCACGCTCATCAGCAGCCAGTACAGCGGGGTGGTCAGCGCCGCCACGATCAACGCGGCATGCCTGGTTTCCCGGCAGGCGACGAGATTCATGTACAGCATCGCCGTATTACCGAATACCAGGCAGAACAGCGCCGGGAAGTACACGTAGGCGGGGAACTCCTGCTGAATCACGCTGGGCTGTCCCAGAATCCACGCCAGTGTGATGAGCCAGAACACCATGTTCATACAGGCGATGATCGGCGTGCCCGCCAGCAGTGTGGTGAACCGGCCGAAACCGATCGGGCCCAGGGCGCGCCACAGCCGGACCGGGGCACGGGTGTGCACCAGCCAGGTCTGGAGGTAGCCCTTGTACCAGCGCGAGCGCTGCCGGATCCAGTTGATGGCGTCGCTGTTGGCCTCCTCCAGCGTCGTCGAATCCAGCACCGCGGTGCGATATCCCGAGGCCGCGATCCGCACCCCGAGATCGGCGTCCTCGGTGACGTTGTAGGGATCCCACGAGCCGATCCGGTCCAGGACGGCGCGCCGGAGGTGATTGGACGTGCCACCCAGCGGAATCGGACTCGAGCCGCGCATGAGACCGGGGAGCACGAAGTTGAACCACAGCGCGTAATCGGCGGTGAACCATGCGGTGAGCAGGTTCTGACCGCCGTTGTGGAAGGCGAGCTTGGCTTGCACGCACGCGGTGTCGTCCGGCAGCCGGGAGAACGCGACCGCGGCGCGGCGCAGTTGCAGCGGATCGGGATTGTCCTCGGCGTCGTAGATGGTGATGATCTCGCCGGTGGCGAATTCGAGTCCGAAGTTGCATGCCTTGGGTTTGGTGCGCGGATCCGACGGCGGCACTTCGAGAATCGTCATGCCGAAATCGGCGCTCATCCCGCGCGCGGCCTCCACTGTCGGTGTGTCGTCGGCCTCGAGCAGCAGCAGTACCTGCAATTTGTCCCCGGGATAGTTCAGGGCTCCGATATTGGTCACCAATTGGGTGATGATGTTCGGCTCGTCGTAGGCCGGGACGAGCACGGTATACGTCGGTAGCCGGGAATCGGGGAAGGCCAGCGCCTCCTCGTCGGAGACGCGGATGATGGTGCGCCCGTCGAGTCCGCGATAGAACAGGATCAGGCGGTCGACGAGCGTCCACACGTAGAAGAAGGTCGACAGGAACGTCAGCGTGATCAGGGTGGGGAGGGGAAAGACGATCGCGCACCCGATCGTGACGACCAGCGCGGCGATCAACACGGCGCGCTGCCAGGGGTAGAGCACCACGGCGGCCGACGCGTCCGGATGTGCTTCGCGCAGACCGTGAATCGCCTTGTGCAGGGCGGCCTCGACCCCGGGGGCGGCGCGACTGTCGTTCTCGCTCACCATTTCTGCACCTCGACCAGTTCCCGGCCCAGGGTCTCGACCAGATCGCGGTCCTTGAACTCCGAGCGCGTATCCGATACCGCCGCCACCCCGCGGAACATCAGCTCCAGGAATTCGCCGACATTGCCGGTCGGGGAGGGCACCGGTTCGGGGAAGTAGGCATCGGGTTCGTGATTGTCGACCGTGACGATGGTGACCCGCTGGATCCGCTTGTCGGCGCGGGCCCATTCGAAACTCAGGTTGGTCCAGGTCAGTAGCAGGTTGTCGTCGACGACGGTGGACATGTCGGCGGTGATCCCGCGGCCGACGTCCACCGGTACCGATTCGCTGATCCGGCCGTGGGACAGGTCGTAACTCATCCGTATCGGCGTGACCTCGAGGGCTACCGGATTGCTGACGGTCAGCACATCGATCTGCGCGGTTCGATTGCGCCCCAGTGAATCCCACTGCGGATCGGGTTCCCGGGTGCGGATGGTCTGACGCACCAGGGAGGCATCGCGGGAGGAGAAATAGTGTCCTGCCCAGTCGTAGGGCTCGACCGACAACTGGACCCATCCCGCCGGGACGACCAACCCCGGATCACCGGTCCACGGTGGTCCGGCCGCTGGTTCGGAGGTGGCCTGCGCGGGCAGCGGGATGAGCGCGAACAACGCACAGGCGACGGGGACCAGGATGGCGGCGCGCAGTGCGCGCGGCAGCGACACCGGGCGCGCCGCGCCGATCGAGCCCGACCGCCGCGTTCGTGCGACCGCCCACCAGGCGGTTCCGACCGCGACGGTGACGATGGTGGCGACCAGTTGTAGGACGAAGGTCACCGGCTTCGGCTGTATCGCGATCGCGATCGCCACAGCCCCCACGCCCAGGCAGAGACCGAACAGGATCAGCGCGCCGCGGCCCCGGCCGCAGGCGAAGGCCACCGCCGCCGCCGAGAAGATCACCATCGCGAAGCCGTAGGCGAAGCGCCCACCGCCCAGCGCGACCGCCAGCACCCGGTACACCAGCGGACATGCCACCAGCGCGAACACGACCACCTGCCAGTACGTGGTGACCGGTCGCAGCCCGAACAGCAGGATCACCGCGAAGACGACGAACAGCCAGGCCGCGAGGACATCCAGGTTCAGCAGAAAGTAGTAGGGGGTCAAGCGCGGCACCAGCATTCGCTCGACCGACAGCGCGATCACCAGCACGACCAGGCCGACGATCACATCGGTCTGGCGATCCTGGATCAGCGGGCCGCGCCGCGGCCGATGGGCCACGCCGAAGCCGACGAGCGCGGCCAGGATCGGGATGAACACGATGTAGCCGATCGAGCCACCGTCGACGGCCGATTTCCACACGCTGACCCAGGTCTGCCAGAACCCGGCGCCGGTCGCGGCCGCGATGAGCGCCCAGCGCCACGCCGCCGCGCGGGTATTCATCGGGTACTCCGCCGCCATGCCACGATGACGGCGATCAGTACTCCGAGTGCCAGCAGCGCCGCGGCGATCACCAGCACGGTCACCGCGGTCGAGGACAACCCCGAGGAGGTGGAGGTCTTCGAGGTGCTGTGCGGCAGGCTCAATTCCACCGGATCACGCCCGGGCACCGTGAAGATCAGATCGCCGGAGAGATTCGCCCATCCCGACGACTGCGCATCCAGCCACGCCAGCGTCCGATCCAGTTCCGCCGGACCGGAGTCGGAGGTCGCCACCAGCAGTTCGCGCTCATTCTGGTGGAGCGTCTGGATCGAGGCGTACTTCTCGAACGCGTCGACCTTGATCTCGGTGGTGCCACCGTCGGGGTGGGTCAGGCGCACCGTGTTGTTCGTCGACACCGACAGCGGCAGTGTGATGCCGTCCGGTACCCGGCCCTGCCCTGCGATGAGGATCGCCGGATGGGAGGAATCGGTGGCCTCCGACATCGTCACCCACCGTGGATCCAGTCGGGTCGAGGTGAGCCGCTGCTGTGCGGCGATCAGGGTGATCGCGCGCGCGGCGTCGTCGTAGCCGTGGCCGTCGGCGGCGACGTTCACACTCGGCAGCAGCGCCTGCGGCAGCGCCTGGAACCCGAACGGCGGACCGCTCGGTGACGCCTCGCTGGTGACCTGCGATTCCGGGAAGATCGTGAGCGTCAGTGGCAGGTCCAGGCCGCAACCGGCGGTACCGCCGGTGGTCTGCAGTGTCACCGCCACGGTGGTGGTGCGAGCCAGGACATCGTCGGGGATGTCGATCCAGCGCTGGATGCGGCCGGAGCTCTCGGCCGCCCAGCTGGTCACGACCCGGTCGCCGACCATCACGGTGAGCAGCCCGCTCTGGGTCGGCGGCGGCGGGGTGTAGGTGCCGGACAACAGCACCCGGATGTTGTGTGCGTTGCGGCCGAGATGGGTTTGGTCCACACCGAATTCGACCGACACCTGTCCGTGGGAGGTGGCGCTGAGCGTGCCCGCGCCGAGCTGCCCGAGGGTGGTGCTCGCGGGTGCGAGGACCGGCGGCTGGTCGATGGAACCGGCCACCGCGCCGGTATCGACGGCGACCGCGGAGACATCGCTGGTGATCAGCCGCGCCTGGTCGATGAGCGCCTCGCCTTCCCCGGTGACCAGCAGTGCGGGCGGTCCACTCGGCATCGGCGTCAGATTCGTGCCCGCGCTCGGCCCGCGCCGGATGACGACGGTGCGATCGAAGGGGCCGTCCGGCTCGGCCGGCGTGTTCGAATTTCCGGCCAGTGCTTCGGTGACCACGCGGACCGGCTGGGTGCCGTAGTGCGCGACGACGGCGGCATCGAGTTGCAGGGCGGCGTCGATTTCCTGTGCGTCGGGCTGCGCGGGAATCGCGATCCGCAGGCGCTGCAGCAACGGTGGGAGGAAGTCGGCGATGACGGTCGGCAGTTCCGGGGCGCCACTGAATCCGAATCGCAGATTCCGCAGCACCACGCTGTGGTCGTACCAGACGTCCGGGCACAGGCCGTCGCGCGGAAGCAGTGATACGTCGAGGGTGATCGACGCCGCCTGGCGATCGACCGGGATGCCGGTCAGCGGCAATGTCAGCGGTACCGACGTGGCCGGGCCCGCGGGCAGTTCGGCGCGGGCCGAGGTGAGATCACCGGAGCGGGCCTCGATCCAGCCGCGGGCGACATTGGCGGGCATATCGACCTGCAGGCTCAGGGTGGACGGTGTCAGCCCGGGCGGGACGGGGATGGTGAGGGAGCGCTGGTCCTGGGTGCCGCGCAGGGCCACCGTGTCGCCCAGTCCGAGCGCGCGTGAATCCACGACCAGCGGTGTGTCATTCGATGTCGCCGCGGGCGGTTGTGCCACAGCGGATATCGGGATGAAGGTCAGCAGCGCTGCCCCGGCCGCAACGAGATTGAGCAATCGCTTGGCTATAGGCATCGGCGGCCCTCTCGTGGATCAGCGAACGCACACTTTCCGAACACAGGCAGCGGGGACGGGTGGCCGTCGATGCGGTCCCGGTGGCCGGGTTGCCGCAAACCGGACGCATGGGATCCGTCCGACCCGGATGCTACTGGTGGAGTGCTGGTTTCCGGGGCGCAACGCCGTCGATCGCTGGATCCGGAGCCCGGTGAGCGGCCAACGGCGGTCGTTCGGGCGAACGGTACTGCAGGCGGAATGGCAAACTAAGGGTGATTATTGCTGTTGATTAGCTACTGTGCGAGGGGTGGATACGGTAACGATCATCACGCGCCGTGTCTTCGGCGAGCGACCTCGCCGGACCGCACCCTCGGCGCGAGATCGGCGAATGCGACGCCGGCAGCGGGGATGCCGATGAGCGAGGAACCGACGCATCCCGATCCGATGACGGCGGCGCGGACCCGGCCCGCGGGCTCGGTGGCGGCCGCACTCGTCGCGGCCCTGCGGCCGCGCCAGTGGGTGAAGAATCTCCTGGTGCTGGCCGCGCTCGTGCCTGCCGGAAAGAATGTCGTCACCGGTGAGTACATCGTCGACGCGGCGGCTGTCGGCCGGGTCGCGGTGGCTTTCGCGGTCTTCTGCGTGGCCTCATCGGGTATCTATCTGATCGCCGACACGGTCGGCGCGTCATCCGATCGCGCGAATTCCGCTCGCCGCTATCGACCGATCGCGGCAGGACTCGTGCCGGCACCGGTGGCCTGCGTGCTGGGGGCCGTACTACTCGCCGCGGCGGTCCTCGTCTCGCTGGCCGTGTCCTGGCAGCTCGCCTTCGTGACCGCGATGTTCATCGCGATGCAGTTGTCGTACTGGCTCGCGCTGACCGAAGTCGCGGTCATCGACATCTGCCTCGTCGCCGGAGGATTTCTGGTGCGAGCGATCGCGGGCGGCGTCGCGGCCGAGGTTCGGTTGTCGATGTGGTTCCTGTTGGTGACGGCCTCGGGATCGGTTTTCGTCGCCGCGGGAAAACGCTACGCGGAGTTGATGATCGCCCGCGACACCGGTGCTCGGATGCGTGCCTCGCTGCAGTACTACACCCCCACCTATCTGCGCTTCGTGTGGACCATGGCGGCGACGGCTCTGGTCGTCTTCTACAGCCTGTGGGCCTTCGAACCCGCCCGCTCCGACAGCATCTGGTTCGAACTGTCGCTGATCCCGTTCACCATGGCCGTGCTGCGCTACGCCGTATCGATCGACGGGGCGGAGGCAGACGAACCCGAGGAGATCGCCCTGCACAGCGCCCGCCTGCAACTGCTGGCCCTGGTGTGGATCGTGGCGCTGCTCATCGCCGTCTACCACTGACCGGGCGTCGGACCGATCGTCGTCGCGGCGGCGAAGGGGTGAAGCCGGGCAGCGGGGCGATGGGTCTTCGACCGCGCTGCCCGGCTTCGGGGTTGTGACGTGCGCGGTAGCGGCTAGGTCACAATCCGCAGGGGGTGTTCGATCAGGTCTTTCAATTGCGCGAGGAATTGCGCGGCCACCGCGCCGTCGATCGCGCGGTGATCCGCGGACATGGTGACGCGCAGGATCTTCCGGCTCACCACATCGTCACCGTCGAGCCGGAGTTCGTCGGTCGCGGCGCCCACGGCCAGGATGGCGCATTCGGGTGGGTTGATGACGGCGGTGAAATGTTCGATGCCGTACATGCCGAGATTGGAGATGGTGAAGGTACCGCCGCTCATCTCCTCGGCCCGCAGTTTGCGATCGCGTGCCCGCCGCGCCTTGTCCAGGGTCTCGGTGGCGATGGCGGACACCGGTTTGAGATCGGCGTCGCGGATCACGGGAACCAGCAGACCGGCGGGGGTGGCGACCGCGACGCCCAGGTGAATTCCCCGGTGCCGCAACAGGGTGTCCCCGCCGAAGGAGACATTGACGGCCGGGTTCGCCCGCAGGGTGACAGCGACAGCCTTGACGAGCAGATCGTTGACGCTGACCTTGCCCGCCCCCGCCTCGGCCAGCGTCTCGTTGATCCGCGCGCGGAACGCCAGCAGATCGGTCACGTCGATCGCGCTGGTCAGGTAGATGTGCGGCGCGTGTTGTTTGCTCTCGGTGAGCCGTACGGCCGACACTCGCTGAATGCTGGTCAAGGGGATCTCGTCGTAGTCGCCGGCCACCGGGACCGTGGCGGTATCGACGGCCGCCGACACCGGAGTCTCCGGCGTGTGGCTCTCCGGAACACCGGAAACGGTTGCCGTGTGCGCGGTTTCGACGTCGTGACGAGTTACCCGCCCGCCGGGGCCGGTTCCGGTGACAGCGGTGATGTCGACACCGAGCTCGCGAGCGATCTTGCGGGCCAGGGGTGAGGATTTGTGCCGGCCGTCGGGTGCGGTGGCCGCGGGTGCGGCCGGTGACGGCGCCGCGGCCGCGGTGGCTGCCGCACCGGTGGGCGCCGGGGTCGTGTCGGCTCCGCTGCCGTCGCCGACGACGGCGATCGGCTCACCGATGGGAACGCGGGTTCCCACGACGGCGATGATCCGTTCGAGGACCCCGTCGTCGTAGGCCTCGAGTTCCATGAGGGCCTTGTCGGTCTCGATCTCGGCGAGGACTTCGCCGCGGGTGACGGTATCGCCGACCTGTTTGAGCCAGTTCGCGACGACGCCGTCCTCCATGGTGTCGGAGAGCCGGGGCATGGTGATGTCGGGCAAAGGGATTCCTCTCAGCGTCGCTTACCCACGGCCGCAAGGGTTTCCACCGCGGCGGTGTAGAGCGAGTCGACAGACGGCAGCGCCAGCTTCTCCAGTGGTTTGGCGTAGGGCAGCGGCACCTCGGCCATGGCCACGCGGCGCACCGGCGCATCGAGATAGTCGAAGGCGCCGTCGGAGATCGAGGCCGCGATCTCGGCGCCGATACCGTAGGTGAGCCAATCGTCCTCACCGATGACCGCGCACCCGGTCTTGCGCACCGAGCGGATGAGAGTGTCGCGATCGAGCGGACGCAGACTGCGCAGATCGATCACCTCCGCCGAGATGCCCTCGGCCGCGAGTTTCTCCGCGACCTGGGTGCACACGGTGGCCATGCGCGAGTAGCCGATCAGGGTGATGTCGGCACCCGGACGGGTGACAGCGGCCTTGCCGATCTGTGCCGGCGGCAGATCGTGCGGCACTTCACCTTTGGTGTTGTACAGCGACAGGTTCTCCAGGAACAACACCGGATCCTCGTCCTCGATCGCGGCCTCGAGCAGGGCCCGCGCGTCGGCGGGGGTGCTGGGTGCGACGACCTTGAGGCCGGGGACGAAGGCGTAGTACAGCTCGATGTTCTGCGAATGGGTCGCGCCCAGCTGCTGTCCGCCGCCACCGGGGGTGCGGATCACCATCGGCACACTGGTCTGCCCGCCGAACATGCCGTAGATCTTGGCGGCGTGGTTGACGATCTGATCCAGTGCCAGCAGGGAGAAGTTGATCGTCATGATCTCGACGATCGGGCGCAGGCCGAGCATGGCGGCGCCGATGGCCGCCCCCACGAATCCCTCCTCGGCGATCGGGGTGTCGCGCACCCGCTTGTCGCCGAACTCGTCGAGCAGTCCGGCGGTGATCTTGTAGGAGCCCTCGAAGACGCCGATCTCCTCACCGATGAGGACGATGTCGTCGTCGCGCCGCATCTGGTCGCGCAGGGTCTCGCGCAGCGCTTCGCGATAGGTCATGACAGGCACAGGGTGGTCCTCAGGCGGTGAAGAGCGGATCGGCGGGCAGGCGGCGGGAATCGCCGGGCACCGGGGTGGCGTAGTTGTAATCGAACAGGCTCGACGGTTCCGGATGCGGGCTCGCGTCGGCGAACTCCACCGCGGCCGCGACCTCGGCGGTGACCTCCTGTTCGATGACGGCGGCCGAATCCTCGGTCAGGACACCGGCGTCGAGCAGCGCGGCCTGCCAGCGTGTGATCGGGTCGTGCTCCCGCGCCACCGACACCGCTTCGCTGGTGCGGTATTTCGCCGGATCGACCACCGAGTGGCCCTTGAGCCGATGGCTCATCGCTTCCAGCAGCGCCGGTGTGCCCGTGCGGCGCGCGGACTCGATGAGTTCGCTCGCCGCGTCGCGCACGGCCAGCACATCGGTGCCGTCGACGCGTTCGCCGCGCATGCGGTAGGCCGCGGCCCGCTTCCACAGATCCGGCTCGGCGGAGGACTTCTCGACGGTGGTGCCCATACCGGTGCGGTTGTTGACCACCAGGAACACGATCGGCAACTTCCACAGCGCGGCCAGGTTCAGCGATTCGTGGAAGGCGCCGATATTGGTCGTGCCCTCGCCCATCTGGCACACCACGACATCGTCGCCGCCGCGGTAGTCGATGGCCAGCGCGGCGCCGACGGCCAGCGGAACCTGGCCGCCCACGATGGCATAACCACCGAGCAGCCGAGTGTCGGTGTCGTACATGTGCATCGAGCCGCCCCACCCTTTGGAGGTGCCGGTGGTCCGGCCGTACAGTTCGGCCATCACGCGCCCCGGCTCGATTCCCTTGGCCAGCGCGTAACCGTGTTCGCGATAGTTGGTGAACAGGTAGTCGGTGCGTCGCATCGCGGCACCGAGCCCGACCACGGTGGCTTCCTCACCCAGATTGAGGTGGCAGTAGCCGCCGATCTTGGCCTGCTGATAGCTCTGGGCGGTGCGTTCCTCGAACCGGCGTACGAACAGCATGTCCCGGTAGAGACGACGGAGGGTGCCGGGATCCTCGGCGGTGACGCGGGACTGCGACGAGGTGGTGTCGGCGGTCCGGTCGACCAGCAGGTCCGCGTTCGGTGCGGCCTGCGGGGCTTCGTCGGCCGCTGGCCGGGCTTTCGCGCGCCGGCCGGACTTGCGTGGGGCCTGCTGCGGGGTTGCGGTAGTCACGGTGGTGCTCCTCAACGCGTGCGGGGCGGGGTGATGTGGACCGGCAGGCCGAGCCCGGTCAGGGCCGCCTCCATGCCGATCTCACCCAGGGTGGGGTGGGCGTGAATGGTGTCGGCGAGCTCGTCGAGAGTCGCCTCGAGCGATATCGCCAGTGCGCCTTCGGTGATCAGATCGCTGGCCGACGGGCCGATGATGTGCACGCCGAGGACTTCCCGATACCGGGCCCCGGCGACGATCTTGCAGAAGCCCTCGGTGTCGCCGAACGATTTCGCGCGCCCGAGTGCGGCGAACGGGAAAGTGGCGGTGACGATCTCGTGTCCGGCCTGCCGGGCCGCCTGCTCGGTCAGCCCGACGCTCGCGATCTCCGGATGGGTGAACGTCGCCGCGGGGATGACCGTGTAGTCGATGCGCGCGTCGTGCCCGGCGACGACGTCGGCCGCGGTCAGGCCCTGATGGGAGGCCACATGGGCCAGCAGCGCCCGACCGGTGACATCACCGATGGCGTAGACGTGCTCGACGGCGGTCCGCAGCCGATCGTCGACGGGGATGAAACCCCGTGCGTCCGTGTCGATCCCGGCGTGATCCAGATCGAGGTGGGCGGTGTTCGGGCGGCGGCCCACACCGATGAGCACGACGTCGGCATCGATCTCCCGAGGCGAGGTTCCACCCACGTCGACGACCAGTCCATCGCCGGCCCGCGCGATGCCGGTGACCGTGGAGCCGGTCAGGATCGTGATGCCGCGCTTGGCGAAGGAGCGGCCCAGGGCGGCGCCGATCTCCTCGTCCTCCGCCGGGACCAGGCGATCCCGCATCTCGACGACGGTCACCTCGGCGCCGAGGGTGGCGAACAGGCTGGCCCATTCGGCGCCGACCGCACTGCCGCCGATCACGACCAGCCGCCGGGGCACCTCGCTCAGCCCGAAGGCGCCGTCGGAGGTGATGACGCCCGGTAGGTCGGCGCCGGGTACGGGGAGCTGCGCCGGCACCGATCCGGTCGCGATGACGACGTCGGTGGCATCGACCGTGCGGGTCGCGGTGGCGGTCGGCGCGGCGCCGTAGCGCGGTCCGTCCGGGAAGATCGGTGACGGACCCGGCTCGAACACCTCGACGGTGGTCGGGCCGACGAATCGGGCATGCCCCTCGATCACGGTGACGCCGTTGGCTTTCAACAAACCCGCGACACCGTTGGTGAGGTCGCTGACGATGCCGTCCTTGCGTTTGCGCACCGCGGCGAAGTCGAGGCGAACGTTGTCGGCGTGGATTCCGAACTCGGCCGCGGCGGTGACGGTGTGGAATACCTCGGCCGACCGCAACATGGCCTTGGTGGGGATGCAGCCCCAGTTCAGGCAGACCCCGCCCGGGCGTTCCTTTTCCACCAGCCCGACCCGCAGGCCGCGCTGGGCCGCACGGATCGCCGCGACGTAGCCGCCGGGCCCTCCGCCCACGATCAAGAGATCGAATTCCGGCACTTGTGGTGCTCCTCGTCCTGGATAAGTGACCCGAATCCGGTTGTGGTGCGGGCCATCAGGAGTGGAGTCTGCTCGGTGCCGGAGGTCCGGGCAATTCCCCGCAAGCCCAGGAATCGGGGCGCAAAATTGGGCGCTGCGCCCAATTCGGAGCCTCCGCCGAGGTAGTGCCGCGGCTCAGTCGTTCGGGCGGCCGAGGAGTTCGAGCGCGGTCAGTGCGAGGGAAAGTTCCAGCTGGCGGCGCTGTCCCTCCAGTGGCCGGCCGAGAAGAGTGGCGGCGCGCTGGAGCCGGTTGATGACGGTGTTGCGGTGGCAATGCAGCAGCGGCGCGGCATGGGCGGCCGAACCGTTCTCGGCCAGCCAGACCGTCAGGGTGTGCAGCAACATATCTCGCTCTTTCGCCGGCAGCGCCAGAATCGGTCCCAGCAGCCGGCGCACCGACAGCTGCGCGAGGTCGGGCGAGCGCAGCAGCAGGGCTTCCGGATAGCGGTCGTCCAGCGAGATGAGAACGCCTTCGGCGGGCGGCGGCACGGTGTCGAGCGCGAGGGCGGCGAAGGTGTGCGCACTGTCGACCTCGGCCAGTCCGGAGACGGTGGGGGACAGACCGGCGCGGCCGCGCACGAGCGGTTCCAGCACCTGCGCGACCTGCTTCGAGGAGTGCTGCTCGAGAGCGACGATACCGACGGTGGAGTCACCGCGATCGTGCCAGACCGAGCGAATTCCCTTGGCCGCCAACGCGGTCTCGGTGCCCAGTCGCAGGGGGTGGGGATCACCGCGCCCGACGACGACGAGGTAGTCGCCACTCGGCGGGATGTGCAACTCCCGGGCGGCGTACACGGCGAATCTCGCGTCGTGGCCGCGACCGGACAGCAGATCCTCGATCAGGGCGTGGCGGCGGCGCTCGTCGCGGCGGACGCGGTCGAGTTCGGTTCCGCGATAGGAGGTGACCAGCGCCGAGGACATTCCGTCGATCACCGCCCACATCGCCGTGCCGGTTTCCCGGAAGTCGGCGGGGGAGATGGCGCCGGCGCGGTCGAGCAACGCTTCCCAGATGATGCGTCCGCCCAGGCGGAAGGTGCGCAGCATGGCCTCCAGCGGCACGCCTTGCTCGGCGCGCTGCTTACCGATCGCCGCGGCGACATCGTCGTGTTCGGCGCCGGCGCCTTTCGCGCCGAGCAGGTCCAGCACCCGGGTCAGAAAACGCCGGCATCCGTCCTGGAGGTCTGCCCTGGTCACCGCGGAGTAGTCGGTCCACTCCGGATTGTCGGTGAAGACCGCTGCCATCAGCCTCTCGGTCAACGCGGGAATGTCGCCGCGACAGGCCGCCGCGAGCTCGTTCGCGTTCGTCACGGGACCGGACCTCTTGGATACCGCCACGTCGGCCACAGTACGTCGTGGCCGCTCGGGTCCGGTTTCGTGATCGCCCACCGGGAACGCCGGGTGCTAGCCGGCCTTGTTGTAGGCCTCGACGATGTCCTTGTGGATGCGGCCGCGGCTGGAGACCTCGTAGCCGTTGTTTCGGGCCCATTCCCGGATGGCGGCGGTGTGCTCGCGGTCCGGTGCGGTCCGGGTTCCGCTGATCTTGCTGTTGCTCTTGCGGTTTCGGCCCACCTTGCGAGCGGGCTGGGTCCACTGTTCGAAGATCTCACGCAGCGCGGCCGCGTTCTTCGTCGACAGGTCGATCTCGTATTCGACGCCGTCGAGGCCGAAATGCACGGTCTCGTCGGCCTTGGACTTGCCGTCGTAGTCGTCCACCAGCTCGACGATGACCTTCTTGGCCATGAAGCACCCTCCGCTCAGCTCGTATGTGACGCGGCGGAATGCTAATCCGCCGGGCGGCGGGCAACAAATCCGGTCCCCCGACGGGAGTTTCAGGGCTTCCGTTGTTCCGTCGGGCTACGCCGCAGGATCAGGGTCGCCGCTGCGCACAGCAACGCCAAAGCCGCGAACACTATACTGACCAGTACGTTCCGCGTGGTGGACGCTCCGCTGACGGCCGGAGTGGTGATCGCCAGAATCACCGACCCCACGCCGCACAGTGCGAAACTGCCCGCGAACGCCTGCGACTTCCGAGTCTCGAGGGCGCGGGACAGAAACATCGCGGCGACGCTCAAGAACCAGATCGCCATACCGATGCGGAACAGAATGGCCATGGTGTCCCCTGTCTTTCCGGTGCCGCGGCCGTTGCGGAGATCGGTTGGCTCTACGGCACGTTCGTGTCCAGTCCGAGATTATGGCCGACCGTGCCACCGGGCTGTGCAACCGATCTCCATGGCCGCCGATCAGCGGCCGTCCTCGCCGCGCAGGTTGGCCACGGCCCGCGCGAGCACATCGCCGACCAGCCGGACTGCACGCTCGGGAACTCCGGCGAACATGTGATGGGCGGCCTCGGTGAACCGCGGCAGCAGATCGGGAGTCAGCGTCCGGCCCGCGTCGGTGAGCTCGACGACCACCGAGCGCCGGTCGGTGGTGCTGCGCCGGCGGGTCACCAGTTCCTTGGCCTCGAGTCGATCGAGCAATCTGGTCAATCCCGCGGTGTCGGTGCGCAACGCGGTCGCCAGCACGCGCGGCGCGGTCCGCCCGGCCGCGACGCTCACCAGCACGGCCGCCTGCTGCGCGGTGACACCGTAGGGCGCCAGGCGCTGATCCAGCAGGGTCGACAACTAGCTGTCCAGCAGTAATCGACTAGACAGCGAAACCGAACCAGAGGCAGGCGATCAGCAGGACGAGGGTGATCACGAGGACCGCGCGAGTCGTGTAGGTGTGGCGCATGTCCGATCGGCCTTTCAGACGAAGTCGAAGCGTTCGGTGTGGACACGGTCGGCCGGAACTCGCTCGGCGGCCAGCGCGTCCTCTACGGCGGTGACCATCGGAGCCGGCCCGCAGATGAAGTACTGCAGTCGTTCGTAGCGGCGGGGAAGATGACGCGACAGCACGGCCCGGTCGATGAACCCGCGCTCTCCGGACCAGTCCGGGCCGGGTCGCTCGAGGATGTGCACGATGGTCAGGTCGAGCCGTTGCGCCAGCGGCGGCAGTTCGTCGGCGAGTGTGGCATCGGCGAGGGAGCGGGTCGCATACAGCAGCAGCACGGGACGGCGGTCCTCGCGATCGGCCATGGTGCGCAGGATGCTGACCATCGGCGTGATCCCGACTCCGCCCGCGATGAGGACGAAACCGGGCCCCTCGTTGCGGTCGGGGCTGAAAACCCCGTGCGGGCCGTCGAGCCAGGCCCGGGTTCCCGGGCGGATATCGCCGACGGTGGCGGTGAAATCACCGAGCGCTTTGACGGTCACCTCGACCGAACCGACGCGTTCGGCACTGGAGGAGAACGAGAACGGGTGTGCGGTGACCGAGAACGGGGAGCGGTCGACGACCAGCCAGCCGAACTGTCCGGGCGCGAACCGGAATCCGCGGTGCCCGTCCGGTGCCACGGTCAGGGTGTGCGCGTTGCCGCGTTCGGCGGTGACCCGGGTGATGCGCCAGGGCCGGCGCAGCCGCAGCAGCGGCTGAACCACTCGCACCCACACCAGCAGGGTGACCAGTGCGACGGTCATCAGCGCCCACAGCCACTTCTTCCAGATCTGGTCGAGGTAGTAGCCGACGAGCAGCATATGGGCCAGTGCGAAGGCGACCACCAGCACCGACAGCAGCCCGTGCGCGATCTGCCAGATCTCGTAGCCGATCCGGAGCCTGCGACGCCACACCGAGGTCGCGACGACGATCACCAGCAGCACGGTGGAGGCGACCGCGAAACGGGCGCGCGGCGGGGCCTGGGTCAGGTCGAGCAGTCCGACGATATCGGTGCCCGCGAATTGCAACAGGATCGGATGGGCGAGCACGAAGGCCAGCGCGACAAAGGAAATCTGGCGGTGGAACTGCACGAGGGCGTCCTCGCCGAACGGTGCGGCGATCGCCCGGAATCGTGCGACCAATGCGAATTGCATACCCAGCATGGACATTCCGACGAATCCCAGCGCGACCGAGAACTCCGTCCAGAACCCCCGGCTCGGCGCGTTCACGCCGATCACGGCGAAGACCAGGGGAACCACGGCCACCGCCAGATACAACCCGAACCAGCCCAGTCCTCGGGCGACCAGAGACATCGCGACCTCCCGGGCAACTCGTCCACCGAACCGCGCAGTACACCAACCGACCGCCTGGTCGTGAGTCTAGGTCCCGGCGACCACCGGAACGAGACGACATGCCCGCAGCGGACCCGGTCCGGAATGACCGGGATGTCGATGGTGTTGCCCTCGGAATTCGAGCGCTGTTGTCGAACCGGAAGGAAATATGCCCCATGTCACACGAACCCCTCGCCGGGCCCGCCGTCCATCTCGACGAGTTGTTCTCCGAATTCCGCGCGGGGTCGCTGCGGCTGCGGAACAGATTCGCGATGGCGCCGATGACCAGGGTGCAATCACCGGACGGCATTCCGAACGCGGAGAACGTCGCCTACTACCGTGAACACGCCGCCGGCGGGGTGGGGCTGATCGTCACCGAGGGAACCTACGTCCGGGGCCCGGCGTCCGGTCCGTTCGCGGCGGTGCCGCGGTTCTACGGCGACGACAGCGCGGCCGGGTGGCGCGCGGTGGTCGAGGCGGTCCATGCCGAGGGCGCCGCGATCGTTCCGCAGTTGTGGCATACCGGTGTCGACCGGGGCGACGAACCCGCCTTCGAACCGGATCTGCGGACGGTGAGTCCGTCCGGCGTCGATCACACCGGTCGCACGGTGGGGCGGGCGTTGACGGTGGCCGATCTGGACACCCTGGTCGATTCGTACGTGGAGTCGGCGGTCCTGGCCCAGCGGCTGGGATTCGACGGCATCGAAATGCACGGTGCGCACGGGTATCTGCTCGACCAGTTCTTCTGGGCCGCGACCAATCGCCGCACCGATGAGTACGGAGGGACCCTGCGCCGTCGCGCCGCGTTCCCCGCGCGGGTGGTCGCCGCCGTCCGTGAGGCCGTGGGCCCGGACTTCCCGATCATCTACCGCTATTCGCAGTGGAAGGGCGTCGACTACAGCGCCCGGATCGCCGAGACGCCGGCGGAACTCGAGGAGTTACTGACACCGCTGGTCGAAGCCGGTGTCGATCTCTTCCACACCTCGCAGCGGCGGCATTGGCTGCCCGAGTTCACCGAGCAGGCGGACGATCTCAGCCTGGCCGGCTGGACCAAGAAGATCACCGGGCTGCCGGTCGTCACCGTCGGGTCGGTCGGAGTCGACAGCGTCTTTCGCGGCGATCGGATCGACGAGACGCAGGCGCAGCGCTTCCGCGTGCTGCGAGAGCAGTTCGAACGCGGCGAGTTCGATGTCGTCGCGGTGGGCCGGGCCCTGCTCGCCGATCCGGAATGGGTGAACAAGATACGCGATCGACGACTTTCGGAGATCACTCCCTTCCGCTGAGCGATGACCGATGGACGTCCTCGCGCAGGACACACCGAAACCCGAGGTGGCAGGTGGCGGTGTCCTCGGTCTGCGACTGGCGGGCCGCCGGGCGGTAACGCAAGCAGTAGCAGGCCGCGCACAAGTACGAGCCGCCCTTGACGACATGCCGTGCGAAGCGTTGCGCCGCTTCGGGTTCGACGCCGGGCGGCCGCGGCGCACAGCAGGCCGGTGCCGGGGTGTGGGAGAGGAAGGGATCGGCGGTCCACTCCCAGACGTTGCCGGTCATATCGAACAGTCCGTAGCCGTTGGGGGAGTAGGTGCCGACCACGGTCGTGCCCGGTGTCGCCCGTTGTCCCCGACCCGGATGGAACTGCCAGGGGAAGGCGCCGACCCAGACGTTGGCCATGCGCCGCCCGGTGGGCTCGAACTCGTCGCCCCACGCGAAGGTGGCCGAGTCGAGCCCGCCGCGGGCCGCGTACTCCCATTCGGCCTCTGTCGGGAGCTGTTTGCCGGCCCAGGCCGCGAACGCCGCCGCATCCCGGTAACAGACCTGGGTGACCGGGTGGCGGTCGAGTCCGTCGAGGGTGCTGCCGGGTCCGAGCGGATGACGCCAGCTCGCGCCGGGCACATACCGCCACCACCGCCGCCAGTCGTCCAACGGCACCGGCCCCCGGGTGGGGTGGAACACCAGCCCTCCGGGGGTCAGCCGCGCCGGATCCGCGTCCGGGTAGTCCTCGGTCGTGGGCGTGCGCTCGGCGACGGTGACGTAGCCGGTCTGCTTGACGAATCGCCGGAAGGCGGCGTTGGTCACCGGGTGCGCGTCGATCAGGAACGAGCCGACGTGCACCCGGTGTACCGGACGCTCCTCGGGAAAGAAGTCGTCGCAGCCCATCGCGAAGTCGCCACCGGTGATCGGAACCATGCCGCGACGCACGTCGGCGCCGCTCAGGGTGGCCACCGGGGGTGCCTCAATCGCGTGAAAATGCCGCGGCGGCGGCCATTTCCAGATCTACGTACGGTTTGCCGCTCACATCCTCGATGACCTGACGCATGCTGCCCCCGGTGAACGGGAACGGCGACCGGTAGCGGGCGGACACGGACTGACCGATGTCGCGTCCGACCCGGACGCCTTCTCCGACGCCGGAGAAGACGGTGGGCTGAGTGCGCATATCGGCGAATGATCCCACCGGATCGGCGTCGATGTAGAGGACGGCCTCACCGGTGGGCGTGAAATTGTCGGACCGGGTGCCGCGGCGTTCGTAACGCATACCGAGGATGTGATCGCCGACCGGCACCGGGTGGTCGGAGACGATCACCTGCTCCTCTTCACCGAGAAAGTTGTAGACGTAGTACAGGCGACCGTCCTGCAGGAACAGCGTGTGCCCGCCGAGCCGCCCGCCGTGGGCGAACAGTACCCCCTGCGCGTCCGGGCTGGTGATGGTCGTTTCCGCGAGCAGCGCGAACGATCGGCCCCGGATCTCGATCGCGGCGCCGGGTCCCACTTCGGCGATATCCGGATAGTAGACAGCGGAATCGCGGGTTTGGGCGTAGGTCGGGCGGTCGCGCAGCATCACCGAGACGATATCGAGGTCGTAGAGCGGTAATCCGCCGTATTTCTCGGCTTCGGAGAACCACAGCGCCTTCATCTCCTCGAGCCGGTCGGGGTGAACCTCGGCCAGATCGTTGGTCTGGCTGCGGTCGTGTTCGAGGTGGAACAGTTCCCACCGGTCGGCCTCGAAATGTCCCCAGCCGGACGGACATGCCGCGTGCACGGCGTCGGCGAACCACCCGCGATGCCAGATGGCGCGGGTGCCCAGCATCGAATAGAACTGGGTGTGCTTGCCGACATCGGCGTTCGCGTCGTCGAACAGTGCTCGGAAGCTGACCCCTTCCAACGGCCGTTGCGCGACGTTCTTCACCGTGTCCGGAGGTGTGATACCGAGTAGCTCGTACACCGTGGGGGTGATATCGCAGACGTTGAGGTATTGGTGACGCAATTCGCCCCGGGCCGCGATCCCGGCCGGCCACGACATGAGACACGCGTCGGCTATGCCGCCCTCGTGCGAGGCGTAGCGCTTGTAGAGCTTGTACGGAGTATTGAACGCCATCGCCCAGCCGATGCTGTAGTGGTTGTAGGTGGTCGGCGAACCCAATTCGTCGATTTTGGCCAGGCTGTCCTCGATGGTGTCGATATAGCCGTTGAAGAACTTCATCTCGTTGGCGGATCCGTTGGGCCCGCCCTCACCGCTGGCGCCGTTGTCGGAGAAGGCGACGATGATCGTGTTGTCCAGTTGGCCGCTGTCCTCGAGATAGTCGAGCAGCCGGCCGATCTGCGCGTCGGTGTAGGACAGGAATCCGGCGAACACCTCGGCCTGGCGGCAGAAGAGCCGCTTCTCGTCATCGGTCAGCGACTCCCATTCCCGCACGGTGTCCTGCATCGGCCAGGGTTTGCCGTCGGTACTGGTGGCGTCCGAATAGGGATTCATGGGCGACAATTCGGTATTGCCCGGTATCAAGCCCAATCGCTTCTGGTTCGCGAGCGCGATCTCGCGATACTTCTCGTAGCCCATATCGAATCGGCCGCGGTATTTGTCGGCCCATTCCCGGGGCACGTGGTGCGGTGCGTGGCCGCATCCCGGGCACAGGTACAGGAACCAGGGCTTGTCGGGCGCGATGACCTTCGTGTCGCGAATGAACTCGATCGACCTGTCGGCCAGATCCTTCGACAGGTGGTATCCGTCCTCCGGTGCGTACGGCTGGGTGATCGGGTGGTTGTCGTAGACCAGATTCGGATACCACTGATCGGCTTCACCGCCCAGGAAGCCGTAGAACCGCTCGAAGCCGCGCCCCAGTGGCCAATGTCGCTTGGACGCGGCCAGATTCGCCTCCTCCAACGGCGTCATATGCCATTTGCCGACGGCGTAGGTATTCCACCCGCGCTCGCTCAGGACCTCCGAGCACAATGCGGTGTCCTCGGGTATGCGGCCACACAGACTCGGGAATCCGTCGGTGAACTCCTCGATGGTCGCCATACCGACCGAGGTCGGATTCCGGCCGGTCAGCAGCGAGGCGCGGGTGGGCGAACACAGTGCGGTCGTGTGGAATTGGGTGAACTGGACGCCACGCTCGGCGATACGCCGCATATTCGGCATATCGACCAGACCGCCGTAACAGTCCCAGGTGGCGATTCCGATGTCGTCCCACACCAGATAGAGAACATTGGGTGCCTCCCGCGGCGCGGTCGGCTCTGCGAAAGGCTGCCAGTCGGCCACCGAATCCCGGATATCGAGCGCGATATGTCCTTCGAACTTCTTGCCCATCGTCCACCTCCGAAACGGAGAGCTGGTTGGTGGCCGTGATCCAGGACGACCCTGGACCCGCCAGGTGCGATGGTTGATTATCCTCCGGGAATCGATATTCGGATAGCGGCCGACGACCGCCGGATCGAGATCCTCGGCAGGCGGCCCGGCCGTGGTCGCCGATCGAACCCGCTCAGAAGGTGAACTGGTCTCCGTAGGCCGTGGTCTGGACCAAACCGCTCGCGGTCGAAACCGAGGCGGAGACGAAAGGCACGGCGGATACCGGGGACGCGCACTGGGAGACGTTGAGCGCGGCGTTGTTGAAGGCGAGGTGGAACGGGAAGGTGGTGTTGCCGTCCAGCGTCGCGGTCGCGGTCGTCGCCGTGGTGACCTCGCCGGGGCCCAGATTTCCTTCCAGCGCTTCGCCGAGTCCCAGAGCGCCGCCGATACTGGGTCCGAGGCTGAAATCGGGCGGAGTCACGCTGCCGCTCGGCGGCGCTGTGGTGGTGGTCGTCGTGGTCGTGGTGGAACGACTCCGCCCGCCCGGGAAGGCGCCGACGCCCGGTGGGGCGACATCGGCACTGGGCGGAGTGAAGGTCGGGGAGATGCTGAGATCGAGTTCCTGGTTGGGTTCGATGCCGACACTGACTCCGCCGGCCACACTGATGCCGCAGCCCAGGATGAAGCCCGCGACGGCCTGGCCGGAGGACACCGCGCCTCCGTCCACAGTGACAGAGTAATTTCCCGACACCTGCGTCGCGTGCGAGAACGTCATGAGGTAATTCGGTGTGCGGTCGCCGGGCGGGGTGACTCCGATATTGTCGACCGACGCCGTCAGATGAAGACCCGAGCCGGAAACGTCCCCGCCGGGCGGTTGTGCCCGGCCCAATCCGGTATTACCGGCCCATACGGCCGATCCGGCCAAAGCCGCTACGGCTGCACCTGTCACGGCGACGATAAGTGGACGTCGCATAGCTCGATCCTGTCTCGAAGCGGACGTGCTGGACTCGATAACGCGAAAGCGGATCCAGATAGCTGACGAACGGCAAGCATAACGGTGATATCGCGGCGGGCAGCGTCGCTGCGATGCGTGTGTCGACCAGGGATTCGAATTCGAATCCCTGGTCGACACAAATCCGACTTATCCGGCGAGCGTGCGTTCCGGCCGCTGTGAATAGGTGTGCGCGGAGATCTCGCCCGCGGGGATCACGATGCGCCAGCTCGGTTGTTTCGGGGCCGGGAACGGCGGCGGTTCGGGCGCGGGCTCGTGCAGTTCCGGTGCGGGGACGGGCACGACGGGGATCGGCGGGATCACCGGCGCGGGTGCGGGCATCTGCGCCGGCGCGGCGGGCATCGGTTGTGGTGCGGCGGCGGACATCGGTTGTGGTGCGGCGGCGGGCATCGGCGGCGGTGCCGTCTCGACGAGTTGCGCGACCGGCGGCGGGGGAGTCTGCGCGACGGGGCGGGCCGCCGCGGCGGTGGGCAGATGGTGCGCCAGGGCACTCACCGCCGCGCCGAAAGCGGTGATGCCGGCGAGGAGGGCCGCGATATCGAGATGCGCGCCGGCCAGTTGATGGGCGCTGTGCGCGCCACCGAACAGGTTGCGGAAGAGGCCGGACAGACCGCTGTCGTAGTCGACCGCGGCACGCAGGTCGGCCTCCTTGTCGTTGAGGTACAGCACATTCGCGAGGACGAAGATCGCGACCGCGGCTCCCGCGACGGCGGTGGCGTGCGCGAAGACGGCGGCGCGGGTCCGCAGATACGCGCCCGCCGCGAAGATCGCCGCCAGCACGGCGACACAGGTCAGCACCGCCCAGGTGCCGCTGATATCGACACTGCGCACGCCGGAACCGTCCCAGCTCTCCTGCGTTCCGGTGACGCCGTCCACCCTGCCGAAGGCGTCGGAGCGGATCGTCCCGGCGCGTCCCGACGCCGACAACCACGGCTGGAACAACAGGATGAGAGTGGCGGCGCTCAGCGCGGCGCAGGTCAGGTACCCCCATAGTGGGCGGCGGTCACCCGGTGGCGCCGGTAGCGCGCCGCGTGGCGGCTCGGTGCCTTCGGTGCGTGGGTGAACATCGGTCCAAGGGGTTCGGGTAGCCATTACTCCGGGTCTGTCTGTTACCGCGATGCCGAAACCGTTGCGGCCGGCACGGTGTGATGAGTCGAGTACGTCGGCGACTGCGCTGTGCGTCGACGAAAAATCACGGTAGAACCGCTCTGCGCGCAGGGCCACCAGACCTCCCACGCATGGATGGGGCTCAGGTCACAACGCGATTCTCCCGGCCGCGTGACGCCGTCGGCGGCCGCGCGAAAAGTATTGTCCTGGAACGGAGTTGGATGGACCCGGCGGGATCCGGTGGGAACGCGAGGCCGGTCGGCGGCGGCGGGAATCGTGACCGGGCCAACACCGCGCACGGGCTCCGATGTCGCGGCCGCGCATGGTGGCGGGCGCGTCACGGGCGTCGTGGCCCCCCGGATTCGGGATTCAGTGCGCGTGATCCTTGACGTAACGGTAGAACTCGCGCATCTGGGGGCCGATCTCCGCGATCTCGATATAGGGAACTCCCGCGGCGGCGCCGTCGATGTAGGCGTAGCGCATCGTGTCACCGACGGCTCCGTTCTGGATCACCGGCAGACCACCGGCGGCGGCCTCCGATATCGCGGCATCGAAATCCGATGGTTCGAAACACACGTGGTGCAGGCCGGGGCCGCTGCGGTCGAGGAACTCGGTGTAGATGCTCGTGCCCCGCACGGGCTGGATGAGTTCCAGTTGCATATCCGCCAGATACGACAGCGAGATGTGGGCGGTGAAATCCGCGGGTTCACCGCGATATCGGCACGAGTGCGGGCCGAAGTGGGTGTCGGGCAGGCGTGTCCAGCTGCCGGCGCCGAACTGGGCGCTCAGCAATCGCTCGGTGGCCTCGATATCGGCACCGACCCAAGCGATCTGGGTGATCGGCCCGTAGTCGACGGCCATCAGCCGGCGGTCTTGCCGTTGTCGGCCGTGTAGACGGCGCCGTGGACCGCGGTGGCATCGTCGCCGGCGAGAAATGCGACCACCTTCGCCACATCGGCCGGATCGCTGATGCCACGGGGTGAGGCCGTGCGCATGACGAGGTTGACGTCGGCGCCCTCGGGCAGGGTGAAATCGGTGATCTGCGGGGTCAGCATGCCGCCCGGGCAGACGGCGTTGACACGCAGCCGATCGGCGGTGAATTCGACCGCCAGTGCGCGGGTCAGGCCGACGAGGCCGTGTTTGGCCGCGCAGTAGCCCGCCGAGTACGCCTGACCCTCGAGTCCGGCGATGGATGCCACGTTCACGATGTTGCCGCCGACCTCGAGCAGCCGTGGAAGCGCGGCGCGGCAGAGGTGGAACGGGCCGTGCAGATTCACCGCGAGGTCGTGCTCCCAGTCCGCATCGGTCATCTCGCGGGTGTGGCGCATCCGGTGGAAGCCCGCGACGTTGATCAGGGCGTCGAGCCGGCCGAAGGTCTCGACGCATTGGGCGACCACCGACCGGCAGGCGTCGGCGGTGGAGATGTCGGCGACGGTGAACCGGCCGCCGGGGGTCGCGGCGAAGGTCGCGGCCAGTCGCCGCTCGTCGCGCGCGACACCGAACACCGAGGCGCCGCGCTGGGCCAGCAGTTTCGCCACCTCGGCGCCGAGTCCGGACGATGCCCCCGTCACCAACGCCACTTTTCCCGACATATTGCTCATTGCGACTCCTGTCCGGCGACACCTTCGGCGTTCGGGGAACGCGCGGTCGTCCGGTCACGTTAAGCGAACTGATTTAACCGATCAAGGTAGTCGACTGGTTTCGGCAGTCGTCGTGTTTCAATGGTTTCGTGAGCGACCATGTCCGCCCGCACGATTCACGTGAACGGCTGCTGCTCGCCGCCGAGCAGTTGTACGCCGAACGCGGTCCCGGCGTCTCCCTGCGCGATATCGCGGTGGCGGCGGGCCAGCGCAACAACTCGGCGGTCAACTACTACTTCGGATCTCGCGACGGTCTGGTGGAATTCGTGGTCGATCGGCGCACCACCGCCATGGAGGACAAGCGCACGCTACTGCTGGCCGCCGCCACCGGAACCGACCCCGATCTGCCCGCACTCGTGCGCATCCTGGTCGAGCCGATGTTGACCGTCCCCTACGAGCAGGGCTCGACCCACTACGCCCGGTTTCTGGAACAGGTCCGGGCTCATCCGGTGATCGTCGATTGGCTGCGTGGTGATCGGCAGTGGTCGGCGACCAAGAAGGTCACCGATCTCATCGCTCGCCACCTCGACCATCTGCCGGCGCGGGCGCGGGGCCGGCGCATCGCGGCCACCAGCACGGTGCTGTTCGCCCTCGCGGCCGATCGTGAGCGTGCCGTGGCCGCCGGCCGGTCGGCCCTGAGCGCCGACGAGATCGTCGCGATTCTCATCGGCGCGCTACGAGCCGATGTCGCGACGGTGCGGCCGAGCCGGGGCTGAGCGGCTCACCGCGTGGTGATCCCGAACCGGGACAACAGCGCGGGGATCTTGGAGGCGGCCATCAGGGTGCGGAACTGCCAGCTGTCGTCGCGGGGCAGAATGCCGCCGCGCTGGGTCGCGTCGAGGAAATCGTAGAGAGTTTCGCCCTCCTCCATCAGCCCGTCGGCGTTGAAGTGGTAGCGGTCCACGGCGGGGCATTGGATGAAGCGGCCGTTGCCGTGGATCACCGGCGCGGATTCGTCGTACGGGTACAGCCGCAGCGGACCGGTCCAGTGCCCGCTGCCGATGTACCGAATGACGGTGCGCACGTTGCCTTCCGGCGTCACATCCAGATACACCTGATTCGGCAGCGGGTCGTAGCGCCAGTCGGGGATCGCGTCGAAGAACGCGAAGTTGTATTTCACGAATTCGTCGATGCCGACGATGGTGCGGCCGAAGGTCGTCACATCGGTGTAGCGCACGTCCTGGGCGTACAGCTCGTCGTTGACGCTCATATCCCGTACCAGGAAGCTCCACCAGTACTTCTTGGCCCACTGCATCACCCAGCTCAGATCGACGCCGAGCTTGCCGTAGGCCTCCAGCTTGCGTTCGAACTCCCCGAACCACTGCAGGGTGCCGGCCTGCAGCTCCGCCTCCGGGATCGCGCGGATCGGCACGGAGCGATTGGAGTTCAGTAACTCCGGCGCCGGTTTCGACAGCCGCGGCTGCCGCAGAGCCTGCTGAAACTGTTCCTCATCGAACATGGAAGACCCTTTCACCGCGACGAAAGCGCGACCGGCACGGTCGCGCGAGTTCGAAGGTGAATCATATGATTCATGTAGAATCACATGATGTCAATATCTGGATGGAGTGGGGTGCGAGGATGACACCGTGACCGCCGCATCCAAACTCTGGCGGGGCCAGACGCTGCAGGATCGATCCGAGGAACGCCGGGAGCAACTGCTCGACTGCGCGTTCGATCTGCTGGGCACCGCTGGTGCCGGCGCGGTCACCATGCGCGCGGTGGTGCGCCGGGCCAATCTGAGCCCGCGCTACTTCTACGAGAGTTTCGACAACCGCGAGGTTTTGATCATCGCGGTATACGACCGCGTCGAGGCCGGCCTGCGTGATCGGCTCGCGGCCATCGCGCCGGGCTGCGATCCGCACGCCGCCATCCGGGCCGCGCTGGAAACCTGCGCCGATTTCTTCGACGAGGACCCTCGCCGGGCGCGAGTGCTGCTGCGGGAATCGCTGGCCGACGACGATCTGCGCCGCCACATCACCCAGCGCGCCCCCGCTGTGATCCGCGCGCTGGCGCCGCTGCTCGGTGCGGGGGCCGACCGTCTGTTCGCCAGCAGCGACGCGACCCTGGCCACGATCGGCACCGCGCTGGCCGGGGCGCTCACCTCGGTCTATCTGGAATGGACGGACGGGCACCTGGTGATCGAACGCGACCGGCTGGTGGA
The DNA here is from genome assembly GCF_020733635.1 of Nocardia spumae. Classification (NCBI taxonomy): domain Bacteria; kingdom Bacillati; phylum Actinomycetota; class Actinomycetes; order Mycobacteriales; family Nocardiaceae; genus Nocardia; species Nocardia spumae. Next base: position 2,854,039 of record NZ_JAJFZL010000001.1, read on the forward strand.
TACCGCGGTGGGGATCGTGGTCGCGCTGCTCGGCCTCGCTCGGTGAACTTTCCCTGAAGAACCCCGTTCACCACTTGTCAGCAAATATGCGGCAACTATGGTGGAAGGTGGATAGAGTGTGGACCTTCGCCAGTTCCGGTGTGTCGAGTGGTTCGCGGCGCCGGGAGGTGATGGCTTGACGGCAATTCACGAATTGTTGCTCCCCAGGTCGGGGTTGCGTCTGCAGTGGCGTGCGGATACCGGATATCTGCGGGTGGAGGTGCCCGCGGGAACACGTCCGATCACCGGTGAGGGGGCGCGCTGGCAGCCCTGTGTGGAGCCGGACACCATTTTCGCGGTGGCGGGGACATCGGCGGACACCGCGGAACGGTGGTGGGTGGTGTGGGGGATGTGCTCGGATTCCGACGTCGACGTGGTCCTTCCGGACGGATCCCGGCCCCGGGTCGTGCATCTGGGGCGGGTGTGGGCGGCGGAGTGGACCGGGCCACCGCGGTCGGCGCGGGTCCGCATCGGCGGGCACGAGGCCGGCGTCCCGTTCGAGATGCCGTCGTTCATGACCCCGAGCGGTCCCGAACCCCGGACCGGGCGCATCTCGGAGGGGTGGGCGCGCTTCGCGCGGTGACCGGTCCGCGCCGCTTATCGGTGGGGTGTTTCCGCGGCCTTGCGCAGGTCGGAGATCCACGCTTCGAGTCCCGCGCCCAGAAACCGGGTGGAGGTCGCGACATCGGCCTCGACCTGGGCGCCGTTCCAGTTCTCCTCGGTGCGTACGAGCGTGCCGCCCGGGACGGGGGTGAAGGTCCAGACGTGGGTTCCGCCGTCGATGCTCATGCCGTCGCCGACGGCCGGTCCGGTCCAGCGGAGGCACCGATTCGGCTCGAGTTGCCGGACGGTGGAGGTGATGGTGAGGGTGGTCGCCGGTGTGGTGGCGGTCGCCGGGGCGGGTGTGGTCCATCGGAACCGTGAGTTCGGTTGGAGGGGGCCGTCGTCCAGGCGTCGCATGCTGGTGACCGGGGCCTGCCAGGACGGCCAGCGGGCCACGTCGGTCTGCAGATTCCAGACGGTGTCGACCGGTGCGGCGATGACGCCTTCGGTGCGGTAGTGGATCGGCGCCGCGCGATCGATGGTCTGTCCGCCGCAGGTGAGTGGCGTCGGGTCCGGCGCGGGAGCGTCGGCCAGGGCGGGCGCCCCGGTCGCGCCGATGATCGTGGCCGCGGCCGCCGCGGCCAGTGCGGCCCTGCCACGCGATCCGGACCTGCGCTGCGAGCGATTCGAGGGGTGGCTGCTGGACATGAGCGCTCTCCTGTTTGCTATTTGGTCTTGCGTTAGTTAGAGGCTATAACGTCTCGGTGTGAGAGGCAAGCGCGAAAGTGATAGTCTCTAACTAGACAGATCAGGAGGGTTCATGACCGAACCGCTGGCACGGAAACCGCGGGAGCGCTACCGGGAACAGGTGCGCGCGGAGATCAAGCAGTGCGCGTGGGAACAGATCGCGACGGCGGGTGCCTCCGCACTGTCGCTCAACGCGATCGCGAAGCGGATGGGTATGAGCGGCCCCGCGCTGTACCGGTACTTCACCGGTCGGGACGAACTGATCACCGAACTGGTCCGCGACGCCTACCGAAGCCTCGCCGATGCGCTGCGCACGGCGCGGGAACGGGGTGCGGACCTGACGGGATTGGCTGTCGCGCTGCGCGATTGGGCTCTGGCCGATCCGCAGCGGTACTTCCTGATCTACGGCACCCCGGTGCCCGGGTATCGCGCCCCGGGCGACACCGTCGAGATCTCCGATCGGATCATGTCCGTCCTGGTCGAAGCCTGTGCCGAGCTGCCGCGTGAGGGACCGGTGACAGCATTCGACACCCACCTCGACGACCATCGTCGCTGGGCGGGTGACCGTCCGGAAGCCGCGGCGGTGTTACATCGGGCGATATCGGTGTGGACCCGGCTGCACGGTGTGCTGTCGCTCGAGCTGGCGGGGCACTTCGCCGGTATGCGGTTCGACCCCGCGCTGCTGTACGACGCGGAGCTGAATTCCGTTGTAAAGCAGTAGATCTGTGGCCGAGTGCGGGCCTACCGGATGCGCCCCGGTCGCGGTTGTGCCGCGACGCCCGCTTCGTCGGGCAGAGCTCGATCGTGGAGTCGGCGCAAGGTGCGCATCAGGATGCGCGACACCTGCATCTGGGAGATGTTCAGTGCTCGCGCGATCTGGGCCTGGGTGCGAGATTCGAAGAACCGCATGATCAGGATTCGGCGTTCCCGCGTGGGCAGCTCGGCGATCAGCGGCCGGACCGCCATCGCATCCTCGGTGAGTTCGTAGCAGTGTTCCTCGGCGCCGAGGCCGGCCGGGACAGGGTAGGTCTCGTTCTCGTCGGCGGCGATCATCTCGTCCAGGGAGTCCGACCGGTAGGCGTTTCCGGCGACCATGGCCTGGGTGACATCGACGATGTCGGTGTCGAGTTCGGTGGACAGCTCCCGTGCGGTGGGCATGCGGCCGAGCCGCTGAGCGAGCCGGTCGGTGGCGGGGCCCAGCAGTGTGCGCAACTCCTTGAGGCGGCGCGGGACTCGGGTGGCCCAGGTGCCGTCGCGGAAGTAGCGGCGCACCTCACCCATCATGGTGGGGATCGCGAACGACAGGAACGAGCTACCGCGGCTGACGTCGTAGCGATCGACGGCGAGTACGAGGCCGAGTGAGGCGACCTGATGGAGGTCGTCGTAGTTCTCGCCACGGCCGGTGAAGCGGCGGGCGATGTGGTCGGCCAGTGGCAAGCAGAGGCGGACGATTTCGCCACGAGTCGCTTCGCGATGGGGGTCATCGGGGTCGAATCCGGCCAATTTGTCGAACCAGGGCTCGATGTTGTCGTAGCTGTCGGGGCCGTGCCGGGCCCGGGGCGGAGTATCGGGCATCGCTTGCGGTGTCATTCGACATCCTCTCGTTGTCACGTGAGGCCGGTGGAAATCGGGTACCCACCCGCACCGCCGTCAAAAGAACCCACGCCGATTCGTTCCGTGCTGTTTCGGCGTGCGGGGCGCGGGTAGCACGACATCGTCATCCGAATCAGCGACCGGGAGGTGAATGTCTTGTCCGAACACGAAAAGGGCGGTGCCCGTGAGGGTTTGGAAGGCGTCGTCGAGGGCGTGAAGGGTAAGGCCAAAGAGGTCGCCGGCGCCGTCGTGGGGGACGATTCCAAGCAGCGCGAGGGCCGGGCCCAGCAGGATCGGGCCGATTCCCAGCGTGAGGCCGCCAAGAAGGAAGCCGAAGCGGAGAAGGAACGGGCCAAAGCCGCCGCCGACGAGGAGCGTCAGCGCGCGCACCAGCGTGACGACGGCTGAGTTCCGCCGTGCGTCATGACGCACGACACTCCGCCGCATGAGGGACGAAGCGACCGCCCGGCAATGCCGGGCGGTCGCTTCGCGCAGCTCATGGCCCTGTCCGAGGCTCACGTGGCTATGGTCGGCCATAGCGACAGCGCCGTCGGCGTGACATACTGGCTGCAGGTTGAGACAACAGCCCGCCCCGGCCCGCCAACCGTCGGAGACGTTTCCTTCAGGCGCTTGTGTGCGAGCCCCGGATGTTCGGAAGGTTGTCATGACCGCCATCGCCGTCGTGCCGCACACCACCGAGTTCCCCGCCACACCGGACACACCTCACCGCGGCCTCGCCCGCGACACCGTCGGCCCCTTCCGGATCGTGGTGCATGTGGAGGGTGAGGCTGATGTGTCAGTGATCGGCGATCTGCGTCATGCGCTGGAATACGCCGCGAAACGCGCCCGCCACGCCGTTGTCGTGGATCTGCGCAACACATCGTTTCTGGGCATCAGGGCGGCGGCCGTACTCGCCGCCACCGAGGACACCTGCCGTGCCGCCGGTATCGAACTGCACATGGTGGCCGGATCGCGTCCCGTCGAGCGGGTGCTGGAGGTGGTCGGGGTGGGCACACGATCGCGTGTGCACTCGAGCATGTACGCCGCGCTGCGGGCGTGAATTCCACCGCCGGCCGGTCGGGTTTCGCGGCATCCCACCCGGGTACGCGGTCGACAGGCGGTCCCAGCCGGGGCCGGAGGTGTTCCGCATCGCGGAACCGGCCGAGTCGACGCGGAGGGGAGGAACAGGCAGCCGTGGGCAGCGAGCAGTTCGGTGCGGCAACGACGGTCGGTGTTCGAGTTCCCGCCGAATACCGTCAGCTGACGATGCTGCGCGCGCTCACGGAGACGGTCCTGATGCTCGCCGAGTTCGCACTCGACGAGGTGACCGATATCCAGGTGGCGATCGACGAGATCGCCACCGATCTCATCGGCGCGGCCATCGTCGGTTCCGCGTTGGACTGCGAACTCACCGTCGACCGTGGCCGAATCGCCGTATGTCTCAGCACGATCTCCGTCAAGCGAGAGGTCATCGACGAAGAGGGATTCGGCTGGCACGTGATCCGTACCGTCACCGAAACCCTGCGGACCGATATCGGGTCCTACGACCGGATCTGGGGCGGGTTCCCGATCACGGTCGAATTCGGGTGCGGCCCTGGTGGACAGTGATCTTTCCCGCCCCGCCGACAGCCATCGGTAGCGCGATGATCTCCGCGATCGGGCGGCGCACACCCTGATTGGCGGCGGTTCGCCCGGGTACCCGCCCGTCGCGGCGGCGATGACGCCGCGCGGACCGAGCACGGACAGGAGTGGACATGGTGCAGCAAGTCGGCGACTACCTCCTGCGACGCCTCCGCGACTGGGGTGTGCAGCAGGTGTTCGGATATCCCGGCGATGGCATAAACGGCCTGGTCGCGGCATTCGGGCGGGCCGGCAACGAGCCCGCGTTCATCCAGGCCCGGCACGAGGAGATGGCAGCCTTCGAAGCGGTCGGGTACGCCAAGTTCAGTGGTGCGGTCGGGGTGTGCGCCGCGACCTCGGGGCCGGGGGCGATCCACCTGCTCAACGGGCTCTACGACGCCAAGCTCGACCATGTTCCGGTGGTCGCGATCGTCGGCCAGACGGCTCGCAGCGCGATGGGCGGCAGCTACCAGCAGGAGGTCGACCTGCAGAGCCTGTACAAGGATGTGGCCAGTGACTATCTGGCCGAGGTCAATGTGGCCACCCAGTTGCCGAATGCGCTGGATCGCGCGTTCCGCGTCGCCCGTTCGCGGCGTGCGCCGACGGCGGTGATCATCCCCGCCGATCTGCAGGAGGAGCCCTACGAGGCACCGGCGCACGAATTCCAGCAGGTTCCCTCGAGCCCGCCGGGGGTCGTGAAGACGACGGTGACTCCGGGACCTGCCGATATCGAGCGCGCCGCGGATGTCCTCAACGCGGGATCGCGGGTGGCGATCCTGGCCGGGCAGGGGGCTCGCGGCGCCGCGGCCGAGCTCATCGAGCTCGCCGACCGCACCGGGGCCGGAGTGGCGAAAGCGCTGCTGGGCAAGGACGTGCTCTCCGATGAGCTTTCGTTCGTCACCGGTTCCATCGGGCTGCTGGGCACCCGGCCGAGCTACGAACTCATGCGCGACTGCGACACGTTGCTCATCGTCGGCTCGAATTTCCCCTACGCGCAATTCCTTCCGGAATTCGACCAGGCGCGGGCGATCCAGATCGACATCGACGAGGCCATGATCGGGATGCGCTATCCGACCGAGGTGAATCTCGTCGGCGACGCGAAAACCACACTGGCGGCGTTGATTCCGTTGCTGGAGCGCAAGACCGATAGAAGCTGGCGGGAGACCGTCGAATCCGGGGTGGCCCGGTGGTGGGAAACGGTGGAACGCCAAGCCATGCTCGAAGCGGAGCCGGTCAACCCCATGCGTGTGGTGTGGGAACTCTCGGACCGCATCCCGACGAATGCGATCGTCACCGCCGATTCCGGATCCTCCACCAACTGGTATGCCCGATGTCTGCGGATGCGCGGTGACATGCGCGGTTCACTGTCCGGAACCCTGGCGACCATGGGACCCGGCGTCCCCTACGCCATCGGTGCGAAATTCGCGCATCCGGACCGCCCGGTCGTCGCACTCGTCGGCGACGGCGCGATGCAGATGAACGGGCTGGCCGAACTGCTCACCATCGCCCGCTATCACCGGCAGTGGAGCGATCCGCGCCTGATCGTGTGCGTCTTCCACAACAACGATCTCAATCAGGTCACCTGGGAGCTGCGGTCCATGGGCGGTTCCCCGAAATTCGAGGAGTCACAATCACTTCCGGACACCTCGTACGCCGATGCCGCCCGGGTCTTCGGCCTGGACGCCGTCGCCGTCGACGACCCGGATGAGCTCGGTCCCGCCTGGGACCGGGCGCTGCGCGCCGACCGGCCCACGGTGCTGGATGTCCGCTGCGACCCGGAGGTACCGCCGATTCCGCCGCATGCGACCTGGGAGCAGATGAAGGCCACCGCCGAAGCGGTGCTGCGAGGGGATCCCAATGCCTGGCATCTGGTGGCGCAGGGGCTGAAAACCAAAGCGCAGGAATTCGTTCCGGCGGGCCGCGGCAGTGGTGATCGAGCGGATGGATAGCGACGCTCGCGATCTCGATCGATACGATCGCCACGAAACCGAGGCCGATCAGCTCGACCGGAATCTGTCGGGACTGCTGCAGGAGCTGCGGGTGGTCCAGACCGGGGTGCAGCTGCTCACCGGGTTCCTGCTCACGTTGCCGTTCCAGCAGCGCTTCACGACCCTGTCCACCCCGATGCGCAGTCTGTATCTGGCCGTGGTCGCGGCATCGATCGCGGCCACGGTGTTCCTGACCGCGCTCGTGGCCGCACACCGGCTGCTGTTCCGCCGGCGCCGGCTCGACCGGGTGGTGCGCGCGGGACACCACTTCGCGATGATCGGCCTGATCCTGTTGGGCCTGGCCCTCACCGGTGTCGCCGTGCTGATCTTCGACACGGTGGCGGGTGTGATCGCCGGAGCGGTGGCGGGTGTCGCCTGCGCGGCACTGTTCACGACCGTATGGGTCGGGCATCCGCTGTGGCAGCGGCTGCACCCGCCGTGACCGCGCGTCCCGGCATTACCCGGGACCCGTTCATCGACATCGCGACCCAGGTCGGAGCGACCGCACCGAATGTGGCAGGCCCGGGCCGCCTGACGGAGAGGATCGACAGCAATGGCGTCTCAGATCGGGTACAAACTGGCGGCGGAGGCATTCGGTCCGCAGGAACTGATCCGGCAAGCGATTCTCGCCGAAGCGGCCGGATTCGACTTCGTCGAGATCAGCGATCATTTCCATCCGTGGCTGGACAATCAAGGTCACTCACCGTTCGCGTGGTCGGTGCTCTCGGCGATCGCGGCTCGAACCGACCGGATCGAGCTGGCGACAGGGGTGACCTGCCCTACGGTTCGCTACCACCCCGCGATCATCGCGCAGGCCGCCGCGACGCTGGCGCTGATCTCCGACGGTCGATTCACGCTCGGGGTCGGATCCGGCGAGCGCCTGAACGAGCACGTGGTGGGCGCCGGATTCCCCGCCTCGGTACCCGGCCGCCACCGCCGGCTGCGGGAGGCCCTCGAGATCATCCGGCTGCTGTGGCGTGGTGGCTATCGGTCCTATCGTGGCGAGTATCTGCAGGTGTCGGACGCGCGGATCTTCGATCTGCCCGATCGGCTCCCGACGATCGCGGTCGCCGCCGGTGGTCCTGCCGCCGCGAGGCTGGCCGGTGAACTGGGTGACGGGTTGTTCGCTACCGAGCTGTCACCCGAACTGGTCCGGCAGTTCCGGGCATCCGGCGGGGACGGCCCACGCTATGTCGAGATACCGGTTGCCTGGGCGCGGGATGCCCACACCGGGGCGCGGGCCGCGCTCGAGACGTCACGGTGGGGGCTCACCGGATGGAAGGTCATGAGCGAACTGCCGAATCCGGCCAACTTCGCCGCGGCCACCGAGACGGTCCGCGAAGAGGACATCCGCCGCCAATTCACCTGCGGTACCGACGCCGACGACTACCTGAATGCCGTCCGCCCGTATCTCGACGCGGGGTTCGACCGCTTGGTCCTGCAGAACGCCGGCCCGGATCCGGACGGTTTCATCGGTTTCTTCGACACCGAATTGCGCGACCGGCTCCGTGAACTCGCCGATGGGCGGGTCGGCCAGAGCGTGTGACCTCTCGTATTCGGCGGTAACCGCCCGGACTTCCGATTGAACAGGGGGCCGCCGGGTATGCGCCGCGTATGGAGGTCTCGTATCCACACGGGTGGCCCGCGCGAAGCGCTCGCGAGACGTCGGCGACGCGCCCACCGGCGGCGCCGGCGAACGGCAGCGGGCCGCCGCTTCCGACTCCGCGCGGTGAACTCTCCCACGCGGTCGCCGCCGTACTGCGCGGCACGTCGGCCGCTGTCGATATCGACACCGGCGATGCCGATGCCTACGGTGACGATCTCCATCTCGCACTGCACATGTGTTACGAATTGCATTACGGCGGTTTCGCTTCCGTCGATCCAGGCTGGGAATGGGACCCCGCGCTGCTGGGGCTGCGGGCCCGCCTGGAAGACCGATTCCTGACGGCGATGCGCCGGGACGTCGCCGGGGGTTCCGATGTGGAGCGCGAGCTGGACATCCTGGTGCGCGAACCGGCCGAACCCGGCGGTGTCGGGGGTTTCCTGCTCGAGCAGGGACACTGGTGGCAGGTGTGCGAATACTTCGCGCACCGTTCCATCTACCACCTCAAGGAAGCCGATCCGTACGTCTGGGTGATTCCGCGGTTGCGCGGGACCGCCAAGGCGGGACTCGTCGCGGTCGCCTACGACGAATTCGGCGCCGGCCGGGGCGAGGACATCCATGCCCAGCTGTTCGCCGATCTGCTGGCGGGCGCCGGGATGAACAACGAATACCTGCACTATCTGGAAGCCGTGCCGGCCTCGATGCTCGCCCTGGTCAACATGATGTCGCTGTTCGGACTGCATCGGCAGCTGCGGGGCGCGCTGGTCGGCCATTTCGCGAGTGTCGAGATCGGCTCGCCGCCCGCGGCGCGCCGGATGGTGGAGACGCTGCGGCGACTGGAGGCGCATCCGGCCTGTGTGCGGTTCTACGCCGAACATGTCGAGGCCGACGCGGTGCACGAGCAGGTGATGCGCAGGGATGTGATCGGCGATATCGTCGCCCGGGAACCCGAGCTGACCGCATCCCTGGTCTTCGGTATGCAGGCGACCGAGCTGCTGGAGGGCATGTTCGGACGTGCCCTGCTGGACTGCTGGGCCGAGGGCCGCAGTTCATTGCTCCCGGTACCCGACCGGGAACGACCGGCCGAGCCGCGGTGTGAAGAGGGCGAGAGACGGTGGTGATGACCATGTCCGAGCGGCGCACGCGGGTGACGCTGACCCAGGACGGGCCCGCGCTCATCGAAGGGCCTGTCGAGTTGGTGACCGCCGACGGCCGCGTGGTCCGGTGTGATCGCTTCGTGGTCGCGGTGTGCCTGTGCCGACGGTCGGGCATCTACCCGCTGTGCGACACCTCGCACCGTCGCCATCGACGCCCGGATCACTGACGTTGTTCACGCTGCCGGAATCGCTTGGTACACAACGGGAGTCAGTCTGCCGAAGGCGGTGTGTCCGGGCGGTCGGCTCGGACGACCACCAGTTGCTCCCTCCGCTGCCCGGGAGCGAGCAGGCCCATGGCCTCCAAGTCCTTCGCGCGTGAGTTCAGCACCGGGCCGAACTCCACCACGGACCGGGACACCACGGCTGCCTTCAAACCACCCGCTCGCAGCCGGTCGATGGTCGTATCCGGATCGCACAGGGCCGAGTGCACGATCAGACCTGTCGCATTGGGCTTGAGCAGCCGGGGCAGCACCCGGCACAGCGGGTCGAGGATGTCCCGGCCCTTCGGCCCGGCGTCCCAGGCTCGCGCCGCGCCGTGGGCGGACGCGCTGTGCGGCCCCGGGACGTAGGGGGGATTGGCGAGCACCAGGTCGTAGCCGCCGTCGTCGGCGAGCAGGGTCGAGTCGGCGTGGCGCAGCGCGACCGATACCCCGCGGAGTCGGCTGTTGAGCCACGCCGAGGTCAACGCCCGCCACGATATGTCCACGGCGGTGACACTCTGCGCGCCGTTGCGCGCGGCGTGGATCGCCACGGCGCCGGTGCCGGTGCACATGTCCAGCACTCGTCCGCAGCGCGGTATCGAGGGATCCTCGGCGGCCCGCATGAGCAATGCCGTGTCGTGCTGTGGTCCGTACACCCCGGGCAGGCGCAGGAGAAACATGATCGTCGTCCTGTCTCTACGAAAGTGCGTGGTCGGTGCGATGGGTAGCGCGGTGGTCCTCAGTCGCCCCACCCGTCGACGGGATCCCTCGCTCGCACCCCCGATGCGAACTCGCGCACGCGCAGCCGGCCGCCGGCCTCGGCCGCTAGGGGAGGCGTGTTCCCACCGGCGCCGGTGCGCATACCCGTCAGCACCTCGCGCAGTGCGTCGGTGGCGTCGATCCGCGGGGACCAGCCCAGTTCGCGCCGGGCCCGTCCGGTGTCCATGATCGGAAGCTGCATCATCGCGTCGAACAGATCCGCCGGTGCGGGGACCAGGCGCAGCCGCCAGCCCACCGTCAGGGCCGCGCGGACCACACCGGGCGGAACCGACATCGTCGGTGCGCGCAGGATCTCGCCCAAGACCTTGCGGTCGATCACCGGGTCGGCGGCCAGGTTGAAAGCCCCTCGCGCATCGGGATCGACGACGGCCAGCCGGTAGGCGTGGCCGACATCGTCGGCGTGCACCGCCTGCAGTCGCAGACCCGACGGGACGGGAAGCACGGGTACGAATCCGGGCCGGAGGATCCGGCCGGGCACCAGCGGGCCGGCGAAGAGCCGGCGCTGCTCGGCCGCCGAGGCGCGCTGAAAGGTGAAGCCCGGTCGCATCCGGACCACGCGGCGATCGGGATGATCGCGTTCGAACAGATCCAGCAATCGCTCGACGTAGGCCTTCTCACGCATGTATCCGGCCGCGGGCCACCCTTCGGTCGACCAACTCTCGGTGACCGGATCATCGTGCTGGACAGGCGAATACGCGCCCACCGAGGACGCCTGAACCAGAACGGGCACGCCTGCCTCGGCGACGGCGTCCAGTACCCGGGCGGTCCCGTCGACGTTGGCTCGCCACGTGACCAATGGTCGATGGGTGGGCTGGAACAACCACGCCAGATGGATGACGGCGTCGGCTCCCCGGAACGGCGCGACGAGGTCGTCGCGCCTGATATCGACACGTTGCCATTCCACGCCGGCGAGGCTGACGCCGGGCACGCGCCGAGCCAGTCCGACGATCGAGTCGACCTCCGATGCACGCGCGAGCGCGGCGACGACCGCCGTTCCGACATTGCCGGTTGCTCCAACCACGACCACCCGCATGACGATCACCTCCGGATCGGACTGTCCTCAGCGTTCGCCTACCCTGCTGCTGCCTGCCAAAACGACCCTGCTGCTGCCTGCCGAAACGACCCTGCTGCTGCCTGCCGAAACGACCCTGCTGCTGCCTGCCGAAACGACCCTGCTGCTGCCTGCCGAAACGACTCGGATGCGGGCCGAATAGCCGACGCCGGACGGGGTAGTGCGGAACATAGGGCTGTGAGTAGGAGGTGCGCGCGGTGGTGCGGACGGTGAATCCGCAATGGAGCGATCCGCCGAGCTTCCGGCGGGCGGTGATCTACGTGGTGGCCGTACTGGTGATGACCGGAATGGTGGCCGGAATCGCGTTCGGCTGGGCCGACACGCGACCCGAATGCGCCGACGCGGACCGGACCATCTGTGATACCCCTTCGATTCTCGTGGTCGGCCTGCTGCCCGGGGTCGTGCTGCTCCTGGGTGGGATCGGCGCCTTCGTCGTCACCTTCCGCCACTGGCGCGGGGGTCGGCCGTGGCCGGTGTGGCAGGGCGCGGGCTGGTTCCTGTTCGCCCTGATGGTGGTGTATCTGGCGCTGGCCGTGGGGAGCGGATGAAGCCTCGACAGCCCTGTCGCTGTGCGCGTTCCTGTTTTCCGGGAAGGGATTTCGGGTATCCGCGTGCATACCGACAGCGGGCGGGAGGTCGCGGGATGAAATCGTCCGAGCACCACAGGAAAACAGTGTCCCGAGGCGATGCCGGTCACGATATCGAGCGGAAACACGAGCGTGTTCTCATCGTGTCCGGACCGACGCGGTGCGGCATCGCGACCGGCCATGAGCGGTCCCGGTCACCGTATGCGCCGTCGCGACCGCTGCACGCGCCGTCGCCCGGGTGCGGCGGTGTCACATCGCGGAGTATTTTCTGGCACAGCGTTATCGGCAAACTAGGGCGACACCGCCCCTGAGGCCGGTTCCTGCCGGAGGGGCGGTATCGCTCGCGCCTGTACCGTTGCGGGGCAACCGCTCAGCCGCCGGACAGCCTGCCGCTCGCGGCGGGCGGGTCGTCGTCGGCGGGCGGCTCGGGCTCGCGCCACTCCTCGGCGCGACTGGAGCGGTTGCCACGCAACGTGCCCTGTAGCTCGTGGCGCAGCTGATCGTCGTGACGGGCACCGTGTTTGGCGTTTCCTCGTTCCATGTCGTCTCCTTCCGTTGTCAGCGGTGCCGGAGCACGCCCGCGATCAGCACACGGCCAATGCGTCGCGGATCAATGCCAGATGGTGTTCGACGATCGGGGCGGCGGCGTCGGCGACCGCGGTGACCTGCGGTGCGGAGCCGTTGGCCTGCTCGCCGACGACGGCCTGCATGGTCTGGGTGTGGAATTCCTCCTGCATACGCAGCCAGGCCAGATCGAAATCATGCCCGGTTTGTCGCCCGACCGAGGTGAGCTGCTGGATCTGATCCGGGTTGGGGTCGCCCGGTAGCGCTATGCCGTTCGGGATGGCGACCGCCGCGCCCATGGCCTCCAGCCGGGCGTGGTCGGTGACGAGCATCGCCCCGAGATCGCGCACCTGTGTGCAGCTTCCCATGGTCGCGGCACGCGGGGCGGAGGCGAGTTCGGCGAGGTTGCCCTGATGGGCGGCGACGAGGAATTGCTGATCCTGGGGTGCGGGAGGGGGTGGTGCGGCGGTGCCGACCGCGGTTCCCGCGATGCCGATACCGACGGCGGCGGCAGTGGCCAGCAGCAAACCGTGAGGTGATCGCATGTGTGCCTCCTTCGTATCCGGGTATCTGCCGCCCGGATGCCCAGAGTTGCGCGTGCTACACGTCGAACGGCACGCGGAGTTCCCGGCACCGGGGCCGGCCTGCGCAAACGCCCGCTGTCGGCACCCGAACCGCGGCGCGGGGGGCGCGGTGCGGAGGGCATGGGTCTAGCGTGTCGGGTATGGCGAACAAACAGGTCACCGTGACGGTGACCGTGGACGACATCGAATGGGCCCAGCTGTGTGATGTGGCCGAATGCGCCGGTATGAGCGTGCGCGACTATCTCGCCACCAGTGTCCGCGAGGTTGCTCTACAGTCGCGCCCCCCGAGATCGCTACGCTCACACCCGATGAATCGGCGGCCGCGCCGGAGTGCCGCCGACGACGACAGCGAGACCGCGGCGTGGACCGAGAGCTTCTCCGACCGCCTGCGTCACCGGGCGGAAGCCTTCCCGGAGGTCTAGACCAGCGCGAACCGGTGCGCCGGTCGTGGCAATGCGGTCTCGCTATCTGAGCCGTTCTGCGTTTTGATGGGGTATGCGTACCCAGTACCACGAGAATCTGCGACGGCTTGCCGGGCTGTTGCACGCGATGTGCTTACAGGACCGCACTGCGATCGCGGCCGCCACGCACGCCGTGGTGGACGCCGACATCGATCAGGCCGAGGCCGCGATGGATATCGCCGTCCGGGTCGAGGGCATGCAGCAGCAGGCCGAGCAGGAAGCGATGCGGCTGCTCGCGCTGCAGGCGCCGGTGGCCGGCGAGTTACGGCAGGTGGTGAGCGCGATCCAGCTGATCGGGAATCTGCAGCGGATGGGCGCACTCGCCGGACACATCGCGGCGAGTGCGCGGCGGCGTCACCCCGACCACGTGGTGGTCGAGGCGGTGCGCCCGCTGATCTCCAAGATGGGCACCACCGCGCTGGCGATCGCCACCAGCGCCGCCGGCGTGCTCGAGTCCGGTGATCCCGATGACGCGGCCGGTCTGGAAACCCAGGACGACATCATGGACCACCTGCACGAGCAGCTGCTCGGTACCGTGCTGGATCCGGACTGGGATCACGGCGTCACCGCGGCGGTGGACCTCACGTTGCTCGGCCGCTATTACGAGCGCTTCGCCGACAATGCCGTCGAGGTGGGGCGCCGCACCATCTTCCTGTCCACGGGCGAAACCGCCGACACCTGGATCGCCGAGGACTGATCCGCGCGGTGACCCTATGTGAAGTCGGTGATGATGTAGTTCGCCGCCGCGGTCGTCCAGGTGACATCGGCGCCCGGCATGTTCTTCGCCGGATACAGCACGTGCTGGCCCTCGGGGTAGGGGGTGAGGTAGCCGATCACGCCGTTGACGGTCGTCACGAAGCGCGCGAGGTTGGCCACGGGGTTGCGCATCAGGAATTCCATCAGCTGGGCGAAGATGACATAGGTGGCATCGCCGAATCTCGCACCCTCGACGAACGAGAACGGCGAGATCCCCACATCGATGACGCGCAGCGGCGAGTCGGCCGGTGACGCGGTGATGATGTCGCCGGGATTCGCGTACTCCCGGGTCGCCACGTTCGCGGGCCAGGTGCCGTGCTGGCCGTGCAGTCCGTAGGTGGTGGCCGGGCACAGGTTGTGCACCGAATCTCCCGCTTTGCGCAGCGGATTGGCGATGAAGACGGCGAAGGCGATCTCGAGCGGACTGCCGTCGGTATTGGTGTACTGCCCCGAGGCCACCCCTTCGAGGATCTTGCTCGCGCAGATCGCGCCGAGCGAATAACTCAGCAGCGCACAGACATTCGGCGATTGCTGGATCGCCCGCACGCCCGCGGCGGTACCCTCTCGCACCGACGTGTCCAGCGACGGCCCCCACAGATCGGGATCCGGTCCGACCGATGCGGGCCACTCCGGTTCGAAGAAGCTGAAACTGTCGGTCGGCAGTAGATCGGTCACCGCGGCCAGCATGCCCGCGGGCGCTCCGTCGGCGTTCCGCGTCTCTCCGGTCCCACGCAATGTGATGATGTCGATCATCGGGTTCTCCTTACCCGCGCCGAAACTCCCCGTACGTCTACGGTAGGCCCGCGACGGCGACACGGACCACTGGAAACGCCGATCGAATTTTGCCCGTATCCGGTTGCGGTGACGGCGCTTCCACCCCCTGTCCGCCCGCTGGCGGAGTACGGTGGGCTGTTGTGAGACGAAGGCGGATCGGGTGGTGGTTGCTGACCGTCGCAGTGGCCGCGACCGTCGCCGGCTGTGGGGCGCAGCAGCCCGCGCCGGATACGCGGACCGGCACTCCGGGCCCGGCGCTGCATGTGGGTTCGGTACCGGCGGATGCCCGGACGTCGGATGTTCCCGGCGCGAACGCCGTTGTGCCGCAATGCCGGACTCCCGATCTCACCGCCGGTGCCGGTGCGGAGAGCGCCGCCGCCGGAACCGTCGCCTTCCCGATCGTATTCACCAACAACGGGTCCGATCCCTGTGCGCTCACGGGTTTTCCGGGCGTGTCCTATGCCGACGGCCCCGACGGTGGACCGGTCGGCGCGCCCGCCGCCCGCGAGGGCGCCTCGTCCGCCCCGGTCCGCTTGGCGCCCGGCGGCCAGGCCTCGGCGCTGGTGTTCGCGGTCGATGTGCACAACATTCCGGCCGAGGCGTGCCGGCCGGTGCCGGTTCCCGGTCTCCGGATCTACCCGCCCGACAACACCGCATCGCTGTATGTCACGCGCGCCGCGACAGCATGCAGTAACGGGCAGGTGACTACCACTCAGCTGCGGGTTCGCACCGTCGTGCCGGGGGCCGAAGGCCGTTGACCCGGATGATCATGGGTTTCGTTGCGGCGTCACCGATTACGACGCGGTCACGAGAAGTGCACTATCGATGACGGGGCGGGCGCGACCCCGGAGAATTGAATAGCCAGCCATCCGCACCCCGGCCCGGCTCGTGGGCCGGTCGACCTCTCGGAGGGGATTATGGTCGATTCCCTTTTTGCCGACGTGTCCGAGTTCCAAGTACCGGTCGACGATTCCTACCCGTATCAACTGTTCTCGTTCCGTTCCAACGACGGGACCTATCAGGACCACAACTTCTATCGGAACTACGCCTGGGCCGCCGCGGCCGCGGACTCCGGGCGAATAGCCTGCTTCATCGTCTACTTCTACTGGCGGCCGAACTGGCTCGATACGGTCGACAACCACCGCGGCATGGTGGGACAGGCGGGCGGACCGCATCCGAAGATGATCTCGATGATCGACGTGGAATCGGGGGGCAATCCCGGCGGCGATCAGTCCGACGGCATCAACCGCGCGTATTGGCGGCTCGCTGACTGGCTGGGCTCGACCCGCCGCGTCATCGGCTACGCCAATCGGCCCGATTTCGACAGCATGTGGCCGGTGCGCCCGGACGGGCTCAACATGATCGGCGCCGGTTACGGCAGGAACCCCAATCTGCCCGGCCAGATCGCGCATCAGTACACCGACGGCCAGGGGTACGGCGGTGGACTGCCCGAGGGCGCCTCGCCTTTCGGGAACTGCGATATGAACTCCGCCGACGGATTCTCGCCGGAGGAATTCGCCAATCAGGTCGGTGTCGGGACCGTCGCACCGGATCCGGTGACCGACATGTGGATTCAGTTCATGGGTATCGGCGGCAACGGCTGGCCGCAGCTGGCCGGGCACACACTCGTCGACGGTGTCGCCACCGTCGGGCAGACCCTCGGCCTGCCCGGGTTCGCGCCACCGCCGGGGCCGACCCAGGTGCCGTTGCCCCGCGACCCCGACGGCCGCATTCGCGACGAATGGATCCAGATGCGCGGTGTCCAGGGCGCCGGGTGGGCGCAACTCGGCGGCCGTTCGCTCGTCGACGCCATCGCGGCCATCGGGCAGAAACTCGATATCGCCGGCTTCCAGCCCCCCAATCAATAGTTACCGACGGAGTATTCGTATGCCGACAATCGCGAGCACGAACGGCCGCTTCTTCGTTATCACCGACTGTGTGCCGCAGGTGCGGGCGGCGGCTACGGCCGTCGCCGCGGGCGGCAGGCTTGCCGCCCTCACCTCGGACACCGTCTCCGAGATCACGTTTCCGGATGGTGCGTTCGCCACCGTAACCGCCTGTGCCACATCGCAAGCCGGGCCGACCGCGTGGTTCGCCACCTTCAACGGAGGGGTCCCCGACGGTTGTGTCTATGCCATCGACCTCAGTACGGGGAAGGTATCGACCGAGAACGCCAACCGAGCCGCGGCATGGACCCGATTCGTCCTCGCCGGGCCCGCATAACCCGGATTCGCCGCCTATGCCGAAACACTGGGGCACCCCGATCACCGGCTATGCCGGAAGTACGGCCGAGCGGTTCGGAGTGGGAGGAACCGATCTCGGAATCCCTTACGACCGGCACCGTTTCGAGCCGGGCGGGTCGGGATTCGTATTCGGTGACACCTTCACCGGTGACAGTCAGGGCTCCGGCACCTGGCTCGGTTCGCCGGTGCTGCTGTTCAGCACCGACGCCCCGGATACCACCACCACCACCTTCACCGCGACTCCCGGCGGAGGCCGGGCCGAGCAGGCTCTCACCTACACCCACAATGCCGACAACGGCTACGGGACCGAGGTCAGCCGGATTCCCAACGACACCTTCGTCGATCCGGACGGGCGAACCTGGCTCACCTACACCAGCGTGCACGACTGGTACGCGCCCGACGACCGCCACGGCGCGCTGTTCTGCGGGCTCGCCTGGTCCGACGACGACGGCAACACCTGGACCGACTACGCGGCTGTCTGGCCCAACGACGGCAGCGACGGGTACGGCGGCTGGAGCCCGTTCATGATGCAGTCCTTCGCCGGCATCGGGAACAACAACGGCGACGACTACCTGTACATCGTCTCGAAGGAATGGGGCCGCGGCCACAATCGCGACGGCCCGATCCTGATGCGGGTGCCGTGGCGGCAGCTCGCGAACCGCGCCGACTACGAGTTCTGGGGCTACGACGGCACGGCCTGGCGGTGGGGTAACCCCGCACCCACTCCGCTGTTCGCGGGGATGGGACCCATCGGGGAGTTGAGTGTGAAGAACCTCGCCGGCACCTGGGTCATGTCCTACTTCGATGTCGACGGCTACTGCATCTCCACCCGCACCGCACCGGCGATCGATCGGGTGTGGACCGATGCGAGAGTGCAGATCCGCGGCTCGGTCCCGTGGTGGCAATTCTGGGTCCGCGCGTTCCCGCAGCTCTACGGCGGCTACATCCACCCGCGCTCGGTCTCGCCGACCGATGTGACCCTGTATGTCTCGCAATGGAACACCACCACCGACAATCCCTATTGGGTGATGCAGTTCGATGGGATCGATCCCTGAGCGAGGAACCGGTTCACTCGCCGTGGCTGGGAATTGCGTGGGAATTGCTGCCGGGGTTGATGACATCCTGTGTCGGTGTTTCGTGATCACACCTGGGAGCCACGGGAGTTGCTGGCGCCCGGTGAGCGGTTTGCCGGTTACCTCGTCCGCGCCGTCCTGGGCGCCGGCGGCAGCAGCGAGGTCTATCTCGCCGACGATCCGCGGGAGTCGCGACCGGTGTCGCTGAAAGTTCTCGAGCCGGCCGAAAGCCGTTCTCCGGCGGTGCGGGCCGGATTCCTGCACGAGTTCGACATCCTCACCACGGTGGCGCACCGCACCATCGTGCGGATGTACGCTCACGGTGAGTTCCGGGGCCGGCTGTGGTCGGCGCACGAATACGTGGACGGCGACACCGCCGCGACATTGGATCCGGCGCCGCATCACAATCCGAATGTGGTCAGGGTGCTCGGGGTGCTGGCCGATATCGCCGAGGCGCTGGATCATATCCACGGGCTGGGCCTCGTCCATCTCGATGTGAAGCCCGCCAACTTTCTGGTGCCCCGGGCGGATCCGGCGACGGCGAAGCTGTCGGACTTCGGCACGGCTCGATGGCTGGACCGCCCCGAGTCGCCGTTGGTCGTCGACGGCCGGGTGGTCGGTTCGCTGCCGTATGCGGCTCCCGAACTCGTGCGGGGGCGGCTGGTGTGCCCGGCGACCGATCAATACGCGCTGGCGTGCTCGGCGGTCGAACTGCTCACCGGACGCCCGCCGTTCCCGGGACCCAATCCGATGATGGTGGCCGACGCTCAGGTGCACAAACCGCCGCCCGATGTGTCGGGGCGGCGGCATTGGATTCCGCGTGCGGTGGATTCGATTCTCGACCGGGCATTGGCGAAGGATCCGGCCGCGCGCTACGACTCGTGCGGAGAACCGATTCGCCTGATCGCCGCCGCCCTGCGCGATATCGCCCCGGTCGAGGAGCACTGGGGGCACTTCCGGCTCGGATTTCATTCGCGCTCCCGGTGATTCGGCTCCCGACTGCGCGGCCACCGACGGGATCGGCGAGAAGCTGTGCGCGCCCGAGCGGCTCAGTCGCCCGGGCTCACCGTCCGCGGCGGGCCGGAATACGGGCGGCGCAGCTCCGCGAATCCCGGGGTCGATGCGGCTGTGACCAGTGCTTCCAGCAGTCGAGCGCCCTGCCGCGGGCCCGGGATCTCGGTGAGTACCGGGCCGAAGAAGCCGCGGCCGCCGATGCTGATGATCGGACATCCGCCGCGCTCACCGAGAGCCCGCTGACTCGCCCGGTGCGCCTCGGTGACGGCCTCGTCCCACGCCGGATCGCCGACGGCCTCGGCCAGGGCGGGGTCCAGGTCGACGCCGGCGAGTAGCGTCGAAAGTCCTCGGGCCGTCATCGTTTCCCCGCGACCATGGGTCGCGATGCCGAATGCCGGGTAGAGCCGGCCGAATCCCTCGATGCCGTAACGCTCGGACACCGCCGCGAACAGCCGCCCGACCCGGCGCGAGCGGTCGATCATCGGCCGATGCTCCGTGTCCACCTCGTGTCCCTCGTTCAGCGCCGCCAGGCTCATCTGGCGCAGCACGGTATCGGCGTCGGCGCTGTCGCTCGCGGTGAGCAGCCACCGAGCGGTCACCCATCCGAACGGGCAGACCGGGTCGACATACAGTTCGATCTCCGCCATTTCGTCTCCTCTCGGGTCGCCCGTCCTGCGGGGCCGCCTGATACAAAAATACCCCGAGGGGTATTTGGTCGATAGGGCCAATATACCCCAGGGGGTATGAGAGGCCGAGGCGGCCGGATTCCATGCCGACTGCCGAGGTGCCCGCCCGTGCGGTCGCACCGGCGTCCACGCCGGCGGTCGGGTTCTGTGGCCGGACGATCAGCTGGAGGGTTCCAGTGCCGTCCAGTCGAAGGTCCCATCGATGATGTCCCGGGACAGGGTGACCAGCGAGAGGCCATGGGTACGGGCGTGCGTACGCAGCAGGGCCGCGGCCCGATCCGGGTCGGTGTTCAGACGACCCGCCGTCATGCCGACGGCGTGTTCGTAGCGCACGCGATCGTCGAAAACCGAGAGGGTCCGGCGAGCGAGCAATTCCGCGCGCGTGTCGTCGCTGTTCTGGCACAACGACAATGTGGTCAAATCGGCGAGCATCTGGATGGTGGCCCGGTGATCGGGACCGAACTCGGCGTGCTCGCCGAAGAACAACGCCAGGCTGCCGACCGCTCGGTCGCCCAGGATCATCGGCGCCGCGCAGACCGCGGCGAATCCGGCGCCGTCGGCGGCGCGCGACACATGCGGCCATCGGCCGTCGGCAGCCGCGTGCCCGACGACCACCACGTCCATCGAGGACATGCTCTCGGTCCAGGGGCCGTCGAGTGCGTGCGCTTCGAGCAGACGAGTCAGGTCGGGCCGCTCGTCGGTGGTCGGAAGTACGCGCACTCGACCGCGCGGGTCCACGACGACGAGCGCCGTCGCGGCGGCGTTCAGCACCTGGGCGCCCAACCGGGTGATCAGCGGAAGCATGTTCGCGATATCGGCATCGCGGACCAGGTCCGCGGTGATCTGCGACAGCGCACGCACCAACTGCTCCGGCACTGCGCGCTCCTTCGACACATTCGCAAGCTTACGATTCCGCATGGAATTCGTGTTGTCGTCGATCATTCGGCCGCTCCATCGAGGTCGACGCGGCGTTCGAGCACACCTCGCGCGACGTCGAGCAGGGGCCGTTCCGCGGCGAAAGCGAATGCTCGCAAGCGGAGGAATGCCTCATCGAGTGATATACCCAGTTGAGCTGCGATCATTCCGGTCGCGACGTTGACATCCCGGTGCGTGGTGGCCAGTGGATCGGTACCGGGCTCGCGCAGGGCGAAGTCCTCGATGAGGGTGTAGCTGATCAGGTCCGCCAGCAGCTTGGCATCGTTTTCCGCGACCATCGACAGGTCGCCCGGTTGCCGCCGGTACAGATCCAGGGATCCGATGCGGATACCGCCGATCCGCAACGGCAGCGCGATCACCGCGCCGGCGCCCAGGCGCGCGGCCTCGTGCGCGAGAATCGGCCACCGTTCGAATGCCGCGACCCCCGTCACCACCCGTACCGTGGTGCCGGTGGTGAAGGCGGTCGGCCCCGGGCCCTCGCCGACCACGATCTGCGCGTCCTCCATCCGCTCGGCGAACGAATCGCTGAAGCCCACCAGGTCGACCAGGGTGCCCGCGCCGTACAGCACGAGTGCGGCGGAATCGACACCGTCGAGCACCTCGCAACAGGCCACACAGACTCGATGGCCCCAGTCCTGGGCACTGCGCGGCCGGCCGATCGCGGCCACGGCCGCGTGCAGTCGGCCCCCGGATCGTTCGTTCACTGGCCCTACTCTGCTCTGGGACGGCACGCCTGCGCTGCCGAATCGACGGTTCCGGGACTTCGCGTCATCGCCCGGGACAGCTCATCGGGTCGACACACCGCCGTCGATTCGCGGCCGAACGACGATGGGCGCGAAGTTACCGTCGTTGGTCGAGAGTCCTCGAACAGTTGCCGGCTCGAGGTGTTCGGAGGGCTCTGTCCCGACACTAGCCTTCCCGCCCGGACCGCGGTCCACAGGGCACCACGGCCCGGATGCGCGGGCGGAGTTCCCGATCGCGACGCGGGATCGTCGCGAGCCGGGCTCGCGCGCTATGCGTCCGACGTCGTCGTGGCGGCGGCGAGTTCGGCGACGGCCGCGACGAGGTGATGCCGGACCTCGGCGGCGATCGGGCTCAACTCCTGGTCCGCGAGCGCCTGTGCCCAGACCGTCGGGTCGGCGGCCGCGACGACGATCCCCGCGGGGCGTTCCCGCACGACGACCGGATGCGGAATCATCACGCCCGCACAGTCGTCCGTGTCGTAGGCCTGTACCAGCGCGCTCGGCCGGCAGATCTCGAGGACGGTGTGGCGGGCGGGGTGCGGCGCGCGGCCGTCGGGGAGCGCGGCGAGTGGATCGATCTCGGACAGGATCGTGAAGCCGTTGTGCCGCAGTGCCTCTCGTGCCCGCCGCAGCGCGGTCGCGAAGTCCTTTCCGGCCTCCGCGACGAGGACGGGGATGGGAGCCACCGGCAGCCGGATCTCGGTGACCAGCAGGCGCGGATCGCTGACCTCGTCGGGACCGATGAGGTAGACCTCGGTCGGCGGGCCGGCGGCGCGATATCCGTTGTGGTTCGTCCACTCCGCGAGGCTGCGGTAGGCGTCGCCCAGCCCTCGGTAACTGCCGCGGTGGCAGGCTCGCGCAACCAGGAATCCGGCGCGTACCACCACCTCCGCACCCGACTGCATACTCAGGGCGGGGGCCGGCTCGACCGGTACACCGAAGTCGACGATGGTCGCCGCGCCGGGCCGGTCGGTCTCGGCGTAGGTGATGGTGGGCGGTCCGCTCGCGGTGAGCCCGGCGCGGGTGACGGCCGTGGCCAGCTCCTGCATTCCCGCCGCGACGTCCTCACCGGGGCGATCGGCCCTGACCGCGCGCGGCAGTCTCAGCAACGCCTGCGGCGGTACCTCGCACACATCCACCTGGTATCTCATCGGTCGTCCTCGTCTCGTCGCTGTCTCGACAATGCCCACATCGGCGCGGATGTGCGAGAGGCGAAGGACCCGCAACGGCGGGACGAACGAGTCCGGCTTGGTGCGGTGCGGCGGCGGACGTAGGTTGTCGCCCGGATCGACTTTCGGCCCTAGGGTTCGCGCGCCGGTGGCCGGATCATCGGAGCAACACGGTGTCAGGAGGCCGCCATGACCGATGCCACGAATGTCGGGCCCGAGCGCAGGATCGTCGTGGCGGTAGACGGCTCGGCCACGGCGCTGCAGGCGGTGCGGTGGGCGGCGATCGAATGCGCATTACGCGACTGCCCACTCGAGATTCTGTTGTCCTCGGCGTCCGCGCCGCGAACCGGGCTGAGCGCGATGGAGATCGTCGGCGGCCGGGAATGGCTGCGATGGAACGGCGAGCGGGTGTTGTCGGAAGCGGCGGCGATGGCCGGACACGTCGCCGGCGATATCGCGGTGACCACGGAACTGACAGCCGATCCCGTCGTCCCGGCACTGCTGCGGCGGTCCGAGCGGGCGCCGATGATCGTCGCGGGCAGTCACGGCCGGGGCGCGTTGGGGCGAGCGCTGCTGGGCTCGGTCAGCAGCGCGATCACCCGTAAGGCCCACTGCCCGGTCGCGATCGTGCACCGCGACAGCGTGATCGGCGTGGAGCGCGACGAGCGTCCCGTCGCGGTGGGGGTGAACGACGAGACCGCGCCGATCGACCGGGCCTTCGACGAGGCGTCGGTGCGCGGGGTGGCGCTGATGGCGCTCCGGGCCTGCGACGAGGTGGTCGGGGCGTTCGCCCTGGCCGGCGAACTCGGCCGGGTGCGGGCCGATGAAACACGCGCGCTCGCAGCGCATCTGGCGCCCTGGACGCGCAGATATCCGCAGGTGCCGGTGGAGACGACGGTGGCGTTCGACAGCCCGGCACATGTCCTGCTCGGCCATGCCGATGCCGCCCAGCTGCTGGTGGTGGGACGGCACGGCTGGGACGGATCGGCCGGTATCGCTCGATCGACCCGGGCGGCACTGCTGCATCGAGCGCTGTGCCCGACCCTGATCGTGCCCGAA
Organism: Nocardia spumae; assembly: GCF_020733635.1. NCBI lineage: Bacteria > Bacillati > Actinomycetota > Actinomycetes > Mycobacteriales > Nocardiaceae > Nocardia > Nocardia spumae. The sequence goes on from NZ_JAJFZL010000001.1 coordinate 2,878,030, forward strand.
CCGCGAGGCCGGCGCTGAGGACGTGGATCAGGACCGAGCGGGCCGCATCGCGGTCAGCTGCCACCACGGTGTCGCGCCGGGGTCGCGGCGGTCCATCCATGTCCGCAGATCACGGCGGCGCAGGCCCGGCACGACTCGATAGCCGATCGACCCCGGGACGCTGACCAGGGCCAGGACCCGATACAGGGCGCGCGCGTAGGCTTGCGCTGCGCCCGGCCCGTCCCACTCGTAGAGACCGCGGTAGGCGCCGTGTTCGTCATGCGTCAGCCACAGTTTGGAGCTCAGTCCCGGGAATCCGGCGAAGAGCAGGGTGTTGAGCACACTCGCCCGGCGGAACCAGGCATGTCCGCGACCGTGGACACCCCGCAGTTCGAAGGTCACCACGAGCAGGCACGGGTCTCGGGACACGGGGCGATCGATCACCGTTTCCCGGAAGACGCGGGCCGAGGTTCCGTCGGCGAAATCCAGTCGCAGCCCCTGGTTCTCGGTAGGCAGGTGGACGCGACGCGCGACCAGCAGACCGAGGGTCGTGACAAGACAGCGTGCGACCGCTGCCATCGCCGGAGCGGGTGGCAGCGGTGTCGGGACGCTCGTTGCCGTCATCGGCTCACCCCGGGACCGCGACGCGCCGATCGCCACGTCGTTCGGCGCGTTCTTTGATGCCGCGCAACATCTTTCGCTCCATCACCAGACTTCCCGGTTCCATGACGAAGATGTCGAACAGCCGAAGAAGTGCCGAGGCGTGCGGAGTGGCGATGCGATTGCGGCTGACCAGCCGCGTTCCGCCCGGGCACGGGAACAGCCCGAACGACCACACCCAGTTGCCGTCCTCGGTGCGGAACACCAGCGCTCGTCCGGGGTCGAGAACCGCCACGCGGGCAGGGGTGCTGTCGGAGTTGATCGTCACGGTGTCGCCCACCGCGAGGTCCTGGTATCGCGGCAGGATCGTCTCGGCGCTGTGCACGTCGATGCCCAGTAGCCGGTCGATGCGGTCGTAGCTGTAGATTCCGCCGCGGCCGGGCCCGAACTGCAGCAGCCACGGCCATATCGCATCCGCGTCGGTCTCGATGGTGATCGCCCGGGTCGCGAGCAGGTCCGGCCGCGGCAGCAACTCGTCCCCGGCCATCGGCCGCCGGACCTCCTCCTCCGTCGCACCCCAGGTGAGGCACCACCTGCGGGCGAGGAGCCGATACGTGGCGGCCAGCGCGCCGAGGATCGTCAGGGTGGCGGCCACCGCGGCGCCGGCGCGGTGGGCGATACGGCCGTCAGGAGTAGTCACGATCGCTTGGACCTCTGCCGGGGCGGACCACCATGACGGGACAGTTCGCGTGCTGGACAAGGGAATTGGAGACGCTGCCCAGCAGCAGACCGCGGAAGCCGCCCCGGCCGTGACTGCCGACCACGATCAACTGGGCGATATCACTCCACTGTCGCAGATGCGGGCCGGGGTCGGCGATCGTGATGTGCCGGCGCACCCGGACGTCGGGATACTTCTCCTGCCAGCCGGCCAGTCGCTCGGCCAGGATCGCTTCCTCGTTCACCTCGATCTCCGAGGTCGGGAACCAGGTGTACGGATCGCCGGCGAAGGAACCGAATGTCAGGTCGCTCCAGGCGTGCACGGCCACCAGTTCGGCATCACGCTCGGAGGCTTCCTCGAAGGCCGTCGCCACCGCGGCCTCGCTCACCGGGCCGCCGTCGATGCCGACCACCACCGGCCCGCTGCTGCGCGGACCGTCCGGTGCGCCGGAGTCGGCACGCACCACCACGATCGGCCCCTCGGCGCGAGCGGCGACCGACAGCGCGACAGAGCCGAGGTGCCCGGTGAAACCGCCGGTGCCATGCGGGCCGACCGCCGTCAAGTAGGCGGTCGCGCTGTGGCGCGCCAACATTCGGGCCGGATGTTCGGACGAGATCTCGGTGGACACCCGCAGCTCCGGCAGCGTTTCGCGCACGGCGAGCGCCTCGCGGGCGGCTACTTCGAGACCGTGGGCGCGCACCCGCTGCAGTACCGCGGGCTCGGAAATGTCGTAGCAGTTGAACACCCGCCGCGCGCTGTCGAGGTCGAGACCGTACGCGATACACAGTTCACGCTCGCGGTCCAACGCGACCCGGGCCGCCCACAGTAGAGCGGCGCGCGCGGCGTCGGAGCCGTCGACACCGACCACCACCGGCGCCGAGGTCAACCGGCGCGGGATGTCCCAGAACTGCCCGGTCATCGTGCATTCCTTCCGCCTGGAGCGATTGTCCGGTTCGACCGGCGCTCAGGACTCGATCTCCGCGGTTCGGATGTGCAGCCCGAGCGCGGCGACGCCGACGCCGAGGAGCAGGTATACCGGCTGCAGCCAGCTCAAGGTGTGCACGACGGCCATCTGGCCGAGCACCCAGCAGATGAGCAATGTGCCGCTGGCCACCGCGACGGTCGCGGCGCGGCGGTCGCCGACCAGCACACTGCCGGCGGTGACCGCCATCGGAATTCCGACCACCAGCGCGAGTATCACCGCACCCGCCACCAGGCTGTGCCATCCGAGGGTGCGCGCGAGGTCATCGCCCCCGGCGGACCGCCGCGTGATCAGTACGACCGAGCCGGCGAACGCGCAGGCCGCGACCGCACCCGCGGTCCCCGCCAAGAGCGCGCGCCAGGACCAGGCGCTGTCTCCGCGAACGATTCCTGCCATACCGCGACCCTTCCGGATCGGGTGCCGGCGCCGGAAGGGCCTTTGGTCCCGCAGTGCCCTCATCTCGGCCCGTCTCGTGCGGCCCGGTCCCGACCACTGTCCGAAGACTCGGCTTCGAAGTGACTTTCGGCCATGCTCCGCGAGCCCCGCGCGCGCGATGCTGAGGTGCGAAGCCGCACGAGCCGAAGGGACAGCGACTGTGAGTACCGTCGCGAACCAACCCGATCACGACACTCTGATGACAGTGGTGGCGCTCGCGGTGCTCGCGCCCTCGGTACACAACAGCCAGCCCTGGCTGTGGCGGATCGGCGACGAGACCGTCCAACTCTACGCGGATCCCGATCGGCAGCTGTGCCACACCGACCCCGACCAGCGCGACCTCGTCGTGAGTTGTGGTGCGGCACTGCATCATCTGCAGGTGGCGGCCGCCGCGCTGGGCTGGGCGACGGTGGTGCACCGGCTGCCGAATCCGGTGGAGCCGAATCACCTGGCAGCGGTGCAGTTCCGCCCGGCCCCGCCGACGGCGAAGGCGGTGCGGCTGGCGCGCGCGATCATCGATCGCCGCTCCGATCGCCGCCGCTACACCTCGTGGGACGTGCCGGGTATCCACGTCGACGCGCTGGTGGACGCCGGCGCCACCCGCGGTGTGCTGGTTCGTGACATCGGTCCCGAGACCGGGCGCGTCCACCTGTCGCGGGCGTTCGCCCGTGCCGCCGCGATCCACGCCGCCGATGCCGGATATCGCGCCGAGCTGGCCCGCTGGAGCGGCCATCACGCGGTCGCGGACGGGATACCGGCCCGCAACGCCGTCGTCACGGCCGGGCCGCGCGCTCGGCCGTTCGCCGACCCGCGGCTGCCCGAGGCGATCGTCGGCGACGCGGACGGCGCCGATCGCATGCTGATCCTGTACACCGCCGGTGACGAACGCATCAGCTGGTTGCGCTCCGGCGAGGCGACCAGCGCGATCCTGTTGGCCGCGACCGTCTTCGGGCTGGCGACCTGCCCGCTCAGCGATCCGCTCGAGGTGCCCGAGGTCCGGCGTGAACTGCGTACGGAGCTGCTCCAGGACAGCGGATTTCCGCAGATGATCATCCGGACCGGATGGGCCGCAACGAATTCGGGGCCGCTGCCGGCGACCCCGCGCCGGCCCCTGGACGAGGTCGTGGCGTCGTGGTGAGGAGGTGGCTGGGATGACGCGATACCCCTCGCCGGTGGTTCGCCTGTGGCGCAGCGGTCCGTGGACCACGAATCCGCTGATGCGGATCTCGGATCGGGTGGAGGCCGTGATTCGCATGCTGGCCGTGCTGGTCGTGCTGGCCGCGGTGCCGGTGTCCGCGGCGATGGGGACCGCTCACTACACCGACGCCGCCGCGCAGATCAGGGCCGACAACGCCGCGAAGACCCGGGTCACGGCGATCATCGTCGACGATCCGATCCGGACGACGACCACGGCGACGGAGCTGTCCGCGCAGCGCACCGACGCCACCGTGCGGTGGACCCACGACGGCCGCTCCGGCACCGCCACCGCACCCGTCGCCGATGCCGCCCGCCGCGGCGAACAGACGACGATCTGGCTCGGTCCCGACGGCCGGATGACCACCGCGCCACTGCCCGGTGATACCGCCGCGGTGCGCGGCATCGGGCTCGGCGTGGCGAGTTTCGCCGAGATCACCGGGCTGGCGGTGACAGTGGTCGCGGCCACGGCGTGGTTGTTCGAGGCTCGCCGCCGCGCCGCGCTGGCACGGGAATGGCGAACGATAAGCCGCCCCATCGGAACTCAGTGAGAACTCGATCCGTGAGGAGAACGTCATGACCGACCGCGCAGTACCGCAGCGCCGTGTCGACGCGCCGATCATCGCGGCGGTCGACGGCTCGGCGGTCGGCTACCACGCTGCCGCGTGGGCGGCCGCCGATGCCGCGCTGCACGATCGCCGCCTGCACCTGGTCACCTCCATCGGTGTCGCCGACGGGCTCGGTCTGGCACCCATTCAGACCGAGGACGATATGAGCTGGTCGCATCTCGACGGTGAACGAACCCTCGTCGAGGCGACCAGGATCGCCCGCGCCGCCACCGGTGAGCAGCCGCCGGTGATCACGACCGAGGTCACCACCGACACGATCATCGGGCATCTGATTCAGGCGTCGGAACAGGCGTACGCGATCGTGGTGGGCAGCCGTGGCCTGGGCGCCTTCCGCCGCAGCCTGCTCGGCTCGGTCTCCTCGGCGATCACCCGTCATGCGAAATGCCCTGTCACCGTGGTGCATTCGACGTCGGCGATCGACGCGGTGAGTGCGGTCGAGCCGGTTCTCGTCGGCGTCGACGGCACCGGCAACAGCGTTCCGGCGCTCGAGGTCGCGTTCGAGGAGGCGTCGCGGCGCAACGTCGGATTGGTGGTATTGCATGCCTGGAGTGACCTCAGCACGGCGCTGGATCCGGCGATCGTCGGCTGGGATGCCGTCGAACAGTCCGAAGACGCCGTTCTCGCGGAAAGTCTCGCCGGTTACGCCGAACGCTATCCGGAGGTGAAGGTCACCCGGAAGCTGATGCTCGACCGGCCGGTGCGGTCGCTGCTCGAAGCGTCCGAACACGCCCAGCTGGTGGTGGTCGGCAGCCACGGCCGCGGCGGTTTCACCGGCATGCTGCTCGGCTCCACCAGCGCGGCCCTGCTCCAGTCGGTGGAATGTCCGATCACCATCGTGCGGCAGCCGGCCGACGCCGAGTGACGCGGTGATCAGCTCAGGGGCACCGACCAGTTCAGGCGAGTGCCGCGGTGATCGGCCTCGCCGTCGGCCGCGGATCTCGCTTCGACGGAGAATCGGCCGCCGAGCGATTGCGCCCGCTGCTCGAGGTTGGTCAATCCGCTGGGCGTGATGCCGGCGCCGATGCCGCAGCCGTTGTCGGAGACCGTGATGCCGAGGTCGTCGTCGACGGAGATGTCGACCTCGATGGTCGTGGCGTGGGCGTGCCGGACGGCGTTGCTGACCCCCTCGCGCACGACGGCCTCCGCATGATCGGCCAGTTGCGCGCTGATCACCGACAACGGACCCGTCACCCGCAATCTGGTCCGGATCCCGCTGTCACCGCATTGCTGGCGGATCGCCTCGTCCAGACGCTGGCGCAACCGGGTGCTGGTCCCGCCGTGGAGATCGAAGATGGACGTGCGGATCTCCTGAACCACATCCTGCAGGCCGTCGATCGCGTCGATCAGCCGGGTCCGTACCTCGGGCACGCGGGTGCGCGGCACCGCGCCCTGCAGGGACAGGCCGATCGCGAACAACCGCTGTATGACGTGATCGTGCAGGTCACGGGCGATCCGGTCGCGGTCGGTGAGCACGTCCAGTTCACGCAGCCGCTGGTAGGTGGCGGCCAGCTGCATGGCCAGCGCCGCCTGATCGGAGAACGCCGCCGCCAATCCCAGCATCTCGTCGTCGTAGGGAGCCGCGTCCTTGGACCGCACCGTGATGAGGATGCCCTGCGGCGCGTCGCGGGTGTGCAGGGGAATCAGCAGAACCGGCCCCCCGGTGGGAAACAACTCGGCGAACTCCAGTTCGGCCACGTTGTCGAAACGCTGGGGCAGGCGATCGGAGAAGGCCTTGCCGATCGTTCCGACCACCGCGAGGCGACCATCCGTATCGTCGATGCGCGCGCCGGAGTACTGGGTGATGGTCAGTTCGGTGATCTCGGGGGCCGGTATATCGGGGTCGTCGACCGTGGCCAGCAGCACCCGTTCCGACTCGGTCAGCACTCGGGCGTGGTCGACCAGATGGCCCAGTACCTGGTCCGGGTCGGTGGCGGCGAGGAACTCGGTGGTCAGATCGCGGGTGGCCTCGATCCACACCTGCCGGTTGCGGGCCGCCTGGTACAGGCGGGCGTTCTCGATCGCGATGCCGGCCGCGGCGGCGAGTGCCTGCACGATCAGTTCGTCGTCCTCGGTGAAGGGCTGTCCGCCGGCCTTCTCGGTGAGGTAGAGGTTGCCGAAGGTCTCGTTGCGGATGTGTACGGGCACGCCGAGGAAGGTCCGCATCGGCGGGTGATGCGGCGGGAAGCCGACCGAGGACGGGTGCGCGGCGAGATCCTCGAGCCGGATGGGCGCGGGCTGGGTGAACAACATCCCCAGCACGCCGTGGCCCTCGGGGAGATCGCCGATGAGTTCGCGGGTCGGCTCATCGATGCCCTCGTAGATGAATTGCGTCAGGTGCTCGTCGTGGCCGCGCACTCCCAGCGCCCCGTACCGGGCATCGACCAGATTGATCGCGGCGTGCACGATCGCGCGTAATGTCTCGGCGAGATCCAATCCGGCTGTGACCGAGAGCATGGCCTCGACCAGACCGTCCATCCGGTCTCGGGAATCCATGATCTCGTCGACGCGATCGCGGACCTCGGACAGCAACTCACGCAGTCGCAACTGCTGCAACGTACCGCGTACGGAGTACGGACCGGATCGCTGTTCCTCGGCCATGTCGTCAGTCCTGTATTCGATGTCGACTGGGCGAAACGAAGTTGTTTGCGCTGTGTCGAAAGAGTACCGCTGTCGACTCGGACCGCGAAGGATGCGGGGTTACGGAGACGTGATGGTGGTCGTGGGCTGGGGAAGTCGCAGGACATGGGCGATAGTGGCGGTCCATTCGGTGATCGACGGCCAGTCCCGCAGATCTCCGTATCGGCCGCCGCAGAGCAACCGGAACACGACCCCTGCTCGCCACGAGACATCCACATGCTCGAAGCGTCCGGCGAAGGCCTTGTAGTCCACCGCCTGCACCGCATCACGCAGGGCGGCGATCTTCGGTGGCACGACGCGGCCGATCCGGCGGCCGATCGGGCCGCGCAGCGCCGGGCCCAGGCCGACGGTGAACAACCAGACGTCGCGGTCGGTGAGCTCGCGGCGGTGGGCGCGCGTGAAGGCTGTCATCTCGGGGAGCACATCGACGTTGTGGACGGCGCTGCCGAGGATCACGGCATCGAATCGGGAGAGCTCGGGCGCGTGCTCGGCGTCGGCGACCTCGACCTGTGCGCCGCGGTGGGCCAGATCCGCCCCGATGCATTCGGCGATCGCCTTGGTCGACCCCTGCGCTGTGGCGAATACGACCGCGATGCGAGGAGTTTCGTGATTCATATCATGAGCCTGCGCCGCGGTGCGGGCCATGGCGAGAGCCATCGTTCCCGACGCGGTATGGACCAACGTCCCTCAGCTCAGGGTGAGGACCTCGTCGACGTGGCGCCGAGGTGTGGGAGGCGGTTGCGGTTCGCCGGGCGGGGCGGTGCCGACCCGCACGAGGACCTGCGGGAAGTCGTGACCGGGCAGCAGTGCGGCCAGCGCCCGGCGGCCCGCCGGCACCTCGGTGAGGTGGGTGACCGGGCAGGTGCCCAGTCCCGCGGCCGTGCATTCCAGGAGTACCGCCGACAAGGCCTCGCCGGTGTGCAACCAGCTGCTCGGCGATTCGTCGGGGGAGCTCAGGGCCAGGAGCCGGGCCCGATCGATGCGCCCGGGCCGGCGCTCCGAATGCGGCGCCGACGGGAACAGGCGCGCGATGTCGACGCGGGCCAATTCGGCGTCGGAGATCAGGCCACCCGGCGGGACGCCTTCCGTGGTTCCGGAATGTCCTGCCCACCAGTGCAATTCGTCCTGATACATCCAGTCGTCGCGGCGTGCCGCCGAAGCGTTGTCCGATACCGCGGCCACTCGGGCACGAATATCGCCGGCGAGGGCGTCGCAACCGAGTCCGTGGGGGGAGACGAGTTGTTGCAGTTTCGGCACGAGCGTGGCCCAGTCCCGCGGTTCGCCCATCGGCAGCCGATCGGTGTACCGCCGGCTGATCGCGGCCGCGCGGCCCGCGATTCCCGCCGGTGGGTCGGGCCAGGGCCGGAAGTCGATGAACGCCAGGTAGCCCGGGTGCGAGGGGTCGGGGAGCCGCACCGTGTCGGTATGCCAGCGCCGGGCGGCGAAGACGGTCCTGGCGTGGTGCAGCACCGTGCCGCAACTGATCACCTGTTCACGGCCGTGCGGATCGGCGGCCGGCAGGACCCGATCGGGATCGGTGAACAGGTGTAGTCGTTCGCCGTCGAAACGCCATCGCCACGGCTGGGTGTTGTGGACCGAGGGCGCTCGCTGTGCGAGCCGGAGCACGGCGGTGACCATCGCCTCATCCGGCCTGTCCAAGGCCTTCGAATGAGCTGTCGTGGTCATACGAGAAGTCTCACAGCGGTTTCCGGGTGTCGATACGGGCGTTGTCCCTCGGCGCGCAGGGCCGATGGTCACCCCGGGCGTGTCAGTCCGAGTTGTGCTCGGTATGCATGCGGGTGGCGTAGACGGCCGCCTGGGTGCGGCGCTGCATACCGAGTTTGGCCAGCAGTCGCGAGACGTAGTTCTTGACCGTCTTCTCCGCCAGGAACATGCGTTCGGCGATCTGCCGGTTGGTCAGGCCCTCGCCCAGCAGATCGAGGAGCTTGCGTTCCTGGTCGGTGAGCGTGGCCAGCGGTCCCTCGGGCTCGGTGCCGTGCCGGAGCTGTTCCATGAGCGCGGCCGCGGCACGGTTGTCCAGCAGTGATTTTCCGGAGCCGACGTCCTTGACCGCCTTCGCGAGTTCCATACCCTTGATGTCCTTGACCACGTATCCGCTGGCCCCGGCGAGGATCGCGTCCAGCATGGCGTGCTCATCGGTGAACGAGGTGAGGATCAGGCACCGCAGCCCGTCGAGTCTGGACAGCAGTTCGCGGCACAGTTCTATGCCGTTGCCGTCGGGCAGGCGGACATCGAGCACCGCGACATCGGGGCGCAGCGCGGGAATCCGGGCCAGTGCCTGGGACACCGAGCCCGCCTCACCGACGACGGACAGGTCCGGATCGCCGTCGAGCAGGTCGCTCAGGCCGCGCCGGACGATCTCGTGGTCGTCGACCAGGAACACCTTGATCATGGTGGGTGTCCAATCGGGAGTAACGACGATGGTGCTCTCACCATAATCACCCGGTCGCCGCCACGTCATGGACCAAAGTCCTTTCCTGACGGTGAGATCAGTGGGCGCCGTAGCCACTCGGCTCGACCCCGGTGGCCGAATCGGTGGCGCCGAGCAGCCGGACACCGGTCACGATCGCGGGCTCGATGGCCACGACCGTGTCCATACTCGCGGCCACCCACGGCCGCAATCGGTGCTCGTACCACGCGATCCGGGCGGGTTCGGTGACGGCGCGGGCGAGTCCGGTCACCACGACCGACCACCCGGTGTGGGTGACCGGATCGATATCGTCGGCTTCGTAGGCGACGACCACCTGTGGGTCGGCCCGGATCGACGAGGTCAGCCGAGAGGTCAGCCGGGTGCGCACGACGATGTTCCCGTCCGTGTCGACCAGGTGATTCACCGGGCGGATCGCCGGCAGCGCGTCGCGGGTGAAGACGATACGCCCGTAGCCGATTCCGGTGAGCAGGCGCATCGCTTCCAGGCGATCGAGCGCGATCACCAGGTTGGGTGCGCCGTCGGCGGCGGGGTCCGGCGAGGTCACAGCAGCAGTACCTTTCGAGGCGAGGGGTACGGTCATCACAGCGCACCATCGGCGCGGGCGTGGCGGCTAGAGCCGAAGGTCCACCGCGCCAGGGATTCCGGTGATCACCGCCGGGAGGTCATGAACCCGTAATGTCCGTCGTAGCGGTGGTACAGCACGCAGCCGCGGTCGAGATCCCGGTCGCGGTAGAACAGGAACGGCAATCCGCTCAGCGACAGGCGCACCAGTGCTTGCTCGCGGTCCCATCGCGGTGCCGGTCGCGGGTCGACGGTGATCTGCCGGGGGTCCGTGTGAACAGCAACCGGTCGACGGTCCAGCCGGATGAGCCGATATCCGTCGTGCCCGGTGCGGTACAGCACGCTGTCGGTCTCGGCGCCCGTCTCGCGGAACAACTCGAAGGTGTAGTCCATCAACGTCATATCGACCGCGGCCTCGGCAGGCGTGCGCTCGATCAGGTGAAAACATTTGGTGCGCACTACCTTTCGTTCTCGAACCGGTCGCAGGAACAGCAATGTGGCAGCCTGGGGCTCGCAGTGGCTCCAGGGTGCGGGGCGCGGCGCGGGCAGGGTGTGTAGCCGGGCGCGGGCGCGGGCCTGCAGCGCGTCCACCGCCTCCCGCGCCGTCGCGCCCGTCACCTGGATCCGGACCATCCTGGAGGTGACGATGTCGGCCTGTGCGACGAAGGCATGCGAGACCGCGGTGTCGTGATGGTCGGCCAATCGCACGCGAATCGACCTGATCGGAAACGGGCACCGCTGGGCCGCCGCGCGGATACGTTGTCGCGCGTACTCGGCGAACATGGCCGGAATCCGGGGGTCGGTCCGGATGTCGACCGCGGGGACGATGATCGGAGAGGGGATGTCGCCCGGCCTGTCGCGGGGGCCCGGGCACGGGTCGGCGGGGACGGTGGATCCGAGTGTCATTGTCACGCTCCTCGGCGTCGATACCACCCGAAGGAGTCGACCGTCACCAGGGTCGAAGGTCCCGAATGATCACCACGATGCCGACCGGGCCCCCGCCGCGGCCGCGCGTGCGCGGCCGGCGCGGCCGGTCCGTGGTGAGATGGACCGGGAATACCCGTCGATCGAGGATCCTCGGTACCGCGGCCGCCGCGACGGGCCGGCCGACGGGCCGGTCAACGTGCAGGAGTTGCGATGGTTCAGGAGCCGGAGTTCCGTTCGCTGTATCGTCACGGGTTCGCCCGGGTGGGTGTCGCGGTGCCGGCGGTCCGGGTGGCGGATCCGGCCTACAACGCGGAGCAGACGGTGCTGCTGGCCCGGCGGGCGGCCGCCGATTCCGTTGTGCTGACGGTATTTCCGGAACTGGGCCTGTCCAGCTACACCGCCGACGACCTGTTCCACCAGGACGCGCTGGACGACGCCGTATCGGCGGCGGTAGCCCGGGTGATCGCCGACAGCGCGGAGATCGACACCGTCATGGTGGTGGGCGCACCGCTGCGGGTGCGGGATCGGTTGTTCAACTGTGCCCTGGTCGTCGACCGGGGGCGGGTACTGGGCGTGGTGCCCAAGAGCTATCTGCCGAACTTCCAGGAGTTCTACGAGAAGCGGCAGTTCGCCGCCGCTCGCGACGCCGTCGACGATCACATCACCGTGGCCGGGCAGCGCGTGCCCTTCGGTGCCGATCTGCTGTTCGAGGCAACCGATCTGCCCGGCTTCGTGGCGGGCGTGGAAATCTGCCAGGACGCGTGGGTTCCTTTGCCACCCAATGTATTCGCCGCCCTGGCGGGCGCCACCGTGCTGGTGAATCTGTCGGCCAGCAATATCGTGGTCGGCAAGGCGGATTATCGCCGGGAGCTGTGCGTGTCGACGTCGGCGCGCAATGTCGCGGCCTACCTCTACACCGCGGCGGGACACGGGGAATCCACGACGGATATGGCGTGGGACGGGCAAGCCCTGATCTGTGAGAACGGCAATCTACTGGCCGAGAGCGAGCGGTTCGGCCCCGATCCGCAGCTGATCACCGCCGATGTGGATCTGCGGCGCCTGGCCGCGGACCGGCTGCGCATGGGCAGCTTCACCGACAACGCGCACGACCACCACGATCGGGTGACACGGTTCCGCCGGATCGAGTTCGCCGCGCCGATCCCGGGCGGGGCGCCGGCACTGCGCCGCGACATAGCGCGTTTCCCCTATGTCCCGGCCGATCCGGCCGTGCGGAACCAGCGATGTGCGGAGGTCCATCACATCCAGGTGGCGGGCCTGGCGACCCGGCTGGCCGCGACCGGATCGCGGCATCTGGTGATCGGTGTCTCCGGTGGGCTCGATTCGACTCTCGCGCTGATCGTCGCGGCCCAGACCATGGACCGGCTCGGGCTGCCGCGGTCGAATGTGCTCGCCTACACCATGCCGGGTTTCGCTACCGGCAGCCGCACCCTGGACAACGCGCGCCGGTTGATGGCGGCGGTCGGCGCCACGGCCGGTGAGATCGACATCCGGCCGTCGGCGGAGCAGATGCTGCGCGATCTCGGCCATCCGGCCGCGCGGGGTGCGGCCGTCTACGACATCACCTACGAGAACGTGCAGGCCGGTGAACGCACGTCCCATCTGTTCCGGCTCGCGAATATGCACGGCGGGCTCGTCGTGGGCACCGGTGATCTGAGCGAACTGGCCCTCGGCTGGTGCACCTTCGGCGTCGGCGACCATATGGCGCACTACAGCGTGAATGCCTCGGTGCCCAAGACGCTGATCAAATATTTGATCGCGTGGACCGCCGATCGGGGAGATCTGGGCCCGGACGCGAGCACGGTGCTGCGGTCGGTCCTCGATACCGAGATCTCCCCGGAACTGGTTCCGGGCGAGGCGATCCAGAGTTCGGAGGCCACGGTCGGTCCCTACGAACTGCAGGACTTCCACCTCTACTACCTGCTGCGGTACGGATTCCTCCCCAGCCGCATCGCCTATCTGGCCCACCACGCCTGGGCGGATCGCACGCGCGGCGCGTGGCCGGACCTGATCCCGGCCGACCAGCGACACGAATACGACCTCGCGACCATCAAACACTGGCTCGCGGAATTCCTCCGCCGGTTCGTCCAGACCAGTCAGTTCAAACGATCCACCCTGCCCAATGCGCCCAAGGTCGGCTCCGGTGGCTCGCTGTCGCCGCGTGGAGACTGGCGCGCGCCCAGCGATGCCTCGGCGGCCGCCTGGCTGGACGAACTCATCCGCAACGTTCCGGACTGAGCCGATGGCGGCGCCGGGTACCGGTGCCGCCGGGGCGCCCACTGAGGACTTTCGGCCGCATCGCGTGCGGGGTCGTCGTCGCTACGGTGACTACAAGGCCGCATTCTGCGCCGTGCCGTCACTTCGGAAGGGGATCCGGACATGACATCGAACGCATCTCCCGACACGCGTCACCTCGCCTCGGCCCCGGTCGTGGTCGGCGTGGACAGATCCGCGGCCGCGAATACCGCGGTGGACTGGGCCGCTGGAATGGCCGCGCAGCGGGGACGGGAACTACACATCGTGCACGCGCTGGATCTGCGCCGGATCCAGCGCGGCTTCGGTATGCCCGGCACACCCGTGGCCGCCGTGGTGGCGGCCGCCCGGCAACAGGGCGAGATGCTGGTCGAACGGGCCGCGCAGCGAGTGCGGGCGGTGCTGCCCGGATTGCGGATATCGACCGAGGTGGCCGAATCCGATCCCACGACCGTGCTGGTCGGTGCGAGCGCCACGGCCTACGCGGTGGTGCTGGCGGCCGACGGCCTCAGTCGGCTGCCCGGCCATTTCGGGTCGACGGTGGCGGCCGTCAGCGCGAACGCGCCGGGTCCGGTGCTGGTGGTACGGACCGATCCGCGCGCGGCGGATGGTGTCCACAGCGAGGGGCCGGTGGTGGTCGGGGTGGACGGCAGTTCGATCAGTGAGGAGGCCGTCGGGGCCGCGTTCGAGGAAGCAGCCGAACGTGAGGCCGAGCTGGTCGCCGTGCACGTGTGTCACGACGTCTACAACGGTGAGTTCGCCGATGAGCCGCACCTGCTGTTCTCGGTGCCGGAGATCGAGGTGCGAGAGCGGGCATTGCTCGCCGAACGGCTGGCGGGCCTGCAGGAGAAGTATCCGGACGTGCCGGTGACCCGCCGGGTGAGTCTCGCCGATCCCGTTGCGGTGCTGCTGGATTCGTCGAAGACGGCACAGTTGCTGGTCGTCGGCAGCAGGGGGCGCGGTGGGGTGCGGGCGTTGCTCGGCTCGACCTCGCGCTCCCTCGTCCAGCACGCCTGGTGTCCGGTGATGGTGGTGCATCCCCAGCACAATTGATACACCGAAATCTGTATTATTAGACCTGTGGAAGCTCTCCTGCATCGCGACGCCCTGTCCCGGTTCGGACATGCACTGTCCGATCCGACCCGGACCGACGTGCTGTTGAGCTTGCGAACGGGGCCGGGATATCCGTCCGAGTTGGCCGACAGGATCGGGGTCTCCCGGCAGATTCTGTCCAATCACCTTGCCTGCCTGCGTGGTTGCGGTCTGGTGGTGGCCGTGCCGGAGGGGCGCCGCAACCGCTACGAACTCGCCGATGCGCGCATCGCGGCCGCCCTGACCGATCTGCTCGGTCTGGTACTGGCCGTCGATCCGGCCTGCTGCCCGGTCGCCGACGCGGACGGGTGCTGCTGATGACGACCCCACCGGACATTCCCGTGGTGGGTCCCGGCCCGCGTGCGACCGGGATGCCGGCGGCACGCCGGGCGACGCTCATGCGCCGGATCCGCTGGTTCGTCGCGGCGACGATCTCCTACAACGTGGTCGAGGCGGTTGTCGCGCTCACCGAGGGCGGCCGCGCCTCCTCGACCGCGTTGATCGGGTTCGGACTCGACTCGGTGATCGAGGTGTCCTCGGCGGCTGCGGTCGCCTGGCAGTTCGCCGGCCGGGATCCGCAACGACGGGAGAAGGCCGCGCTCCGCGTCATCGCGCTGTCCTTCTTCGCGCTGGCGGTGTACGTCACCGTGGAGTCGGTGCGCGGTCTGCTCGGCGCCGCCGACGCTCGTCACTCGGCGGTCGGGATCGCTCTGGCCGCGACCAGTCTGGTGGTCATGCCGATGCTCTCGTACGCCCAGCGCCGCGCCGGTCGCGAACTCGGCTCGGCCTCCGCGGTCGCCGACTCCGCGCAAACCCTGCTGTGTACCTATCTGTCCGCGGTGCTGCTGATCGGACTGCTGCTCAACAGCCTGTTCGGGTGGTCGTGGGCGGATCCGGTCGCCGGCCTGGTCATCGCCGCGATCGCGGTGAAGGAGGGCGTCGATGCCCGGCGCGGTGAGACCTGTTGTCCCGCACCGGTCGTGCGTGACGGTGCTCCATCCGAGGGGCACGACTGCGCCTGCTGTGACTGAGTGGTCGCTGCCGGCGGCGCGTTCGTCCGATACCGTGCAGATGTCGGGCATCGAACAGAAACGCGGGTGATGGCGATGGCGAAGATCGTGTTGTTCGGGGCGACCGGATACACCGGCCGGCTCACCGCCGAGGCCCTGCTCGCCGGTGGTGCCGCACCGGTGCTGGCCGCGCGCAACGCCGGCGCGCTGGCGACACTGGCCGCCGATCTGGGTGGCGCCGAGACCGCGGTCGCCGATGTCGGCGATCCGGATTCGGTGCGCAGGCTGCTCGGTGGCGGTGATGTGCTGGTGACGACGGTGGGACCGTTCCTGCGATACGGCGGTCCGGCGCTGGCCGCCGCGCTCGGAGCGGGCGCGCACTACGTCGACTCGACCGGCGAGGGGCCGTTCATTCGCGATGTCTTCGATCGTGACGCCGAGGCCCGCGCGGCGGGCGTGGCGCTGCTGCCGGCCTTCGGATTCGATTACGTGCCGGGCAATCTGGCCGCCGCCAAGGCCTTGCGGGCGGCGCCGGACGCCGCCGGAGCGGATATCGGTTACTTCATCGCCGGCCCGGGCACCAGCGGCGGCACCCGGGCATCCATGGCGGGCATGCTGTTCGAACGCGGTTTCGCGCTGCGGAACGGAGACGTCGTGCCGCAGCGTTCCGGTACGCGGGTCCGGACTTTCGATGTGCGCGGCCGGGTGCGCACCGGGGTGTCGATTCCGGGTTCGGAACACCTGATCCTGCATCGATCCCACCCGAATCTGCGTGCTGCCGATGTCTTCCTGGGTCTGCCGCCGGGAGCCGCGCGCGGGCTGCAGCTCACCTCACTCATCACCGATCTCACCGCACGGGTGACGCCGGTGCGGCGGCTGGCCGAGGCGGCACTGGGCAGCGTCGTCAAGGGATCGACGGGCGGTCCCGGCGCGACCGACCGGGCGCGCACCCGCACCTGGGCGGTCGCCGAGGTGCGCGACGGCGCCGGGCGCGTGCTGGCCTCGGAAACCCTCGCCGGAGGCGATCCCTACGACTTCACCGCCGCGATCCTCGCCTGGGGTGCGCGGACCGCGCTGTCGGGAGGTCTGCGCGACACCGGCGCACTCGGTCCCGTCGAAGCCTTCGGTCTGGACGCGGTGTCCGCGGCCGCGGCCGACGCCGGGTTGCGGTAGCGGTCGTATCCGGGACCGGTGGGCCGGCGCTCAGCCCGTTGGGTCCGGATGCGCCATCGCCGTGCCGTGCTCGCGCAGTGCGCCGACGATGGCGGTCAACACCCGGTGGGTGGCCTCGAGATCGGCGTTGGGCAGATCGGCCAGCGCGGTGCGGGTCCGCGCGCCGATCGGGGCGAAGAATCCCGCGGCCACGTCCATCCCGTGGCCGCTGTAGCGCAGCAGGACGCGGCGCTTGTCGCTCGCGTCGGCTTCCCGCACGATATGGCCCGACTCGATCATCCGTTCCACGAGGTAGGTGATGGCGGCGGGGGAGACGCCCAGCAGCGTGCGCAGTTGCCCGGCGGTGAGCGGGCTGCCTTCCGCGTCCGCGGTCGCGATATGAGTGAGGGCGCGGAAGTCGTTGGGCCGCAGTTTGTTCGAGTGGGCGAAGAAATGCGAGATCTGGTCGGAGACGGCGCTGAGTGCCCGGATGTCGCGGGCGATGGTCCTTTCGAGCCCCTCGCGTTCGCGGCTGGGGTTCGCCGCTCCGGTCGAGCGCTCGGCCACGGTCGTCTCCTTTCTCCGGTGTGCTCAGCGTAGTCGGCGGTGGCGGTCACCGTTGCGCATTAGTTAAGTATCTGAAATAGTTTGCTCGTGGGACTGTGGAACCGATATGCGCGAGTCGTGGCGGGTCGCAGGGGCTGGCTCGTGCTGCTGGCCGTGGTGGTCGCCGCCGTCGCTATCCTCGGCCTCTCCGGCGGGAACGAGTCGAGCGGCACGGCGCCGAAATCGTTGCCGGACAACGCCGAAGCCGCCCGCGTGCAGCAGCTGCTGCCTGGCTTTCCCGGCGGAGACTCCGCCGCCGCGGTGCTGATCGTCACCCGGGCCGACGGCGCCGATCTGACCGCCGCGGACCACGCCGCGGCCGATGCGGCCCTCACGCGAATGCGTGGTGACGCCCCCGGTGCCGGTGTGGTGGTGGCGCCGGACCGGCGTGCCGCGCTCGGGCAGGTCCCGGTGTCCGCGCAGCTCAACGGCTTCGCGCTGACCGACCGGATCGACCAATTGCGTGCCGCGGCGCGCAGCGGCGCACCGGCCGAGCTGAGATTGCGGGTCACCGGTGGTCCGGCCTTCGGGGCCGATATCGCCGATTCCTTCTCCGGCGCGAATACGCTGCTGCTCGCGGTCACGGCCGCCGTGGTGATGGTGCTGCTGATCGCCACGTATCGGTCTCCGGTGCTGTGGCTGGTTCCGCTGTCGGTGGTGGCGGTCGCCGACCGGGTCGCCGCCTCGGTCGGCAACCTCCTGGCGCAGGCGAGCGGGCTGACCTTCGACGGCTCGACTTCGGGGATCACCAGCGTGCTGGTATTCGGCGCCGGGACGAACTACGCACTGCTGCTGGTATCGCGGTATCGCGATGAGCTGCACCGGACCGAGGATCATCGGGAGGCGCTGCGCATCGCGGTGCGCCGGGCCGGTCCCGCGGTGCTGGCCAGTAATCTGACCGTGGTCCTGGCCTTGCTGACATTGCTGCTGGCCCTGCTGCCCAACACCCGGGCGCTGGGCGCCTTCGGTGCGGCGGGCCTGTTGATCGCGGCGATCTTCGTGCTGACGGCGCTGCCGCCGGCCCTGGCCCTGTGTGGCCGAAAGGTGTTCTGGCCCTTCGTGCCCCGCCCCGACGGCCGGGACGCGGCGCGATCCGGTGCCTGGTACACGCTCGCCGAGCGGGTGGTCCGGCGTCCGGCGGCGGTCGTGGCCGGGACGCTCGTCGTCCTGGCGGCGTGTGCCGCCGCGCTCCCGTTCGCTCATGTCGGACTCGCGCAATCGGAGCAATTCCGGGTGCGGGCGGAATCGGTCGACGGGCTGCGCGCGCTCGGCGAGCACTTCTCCTCCGGCGCGAGCGATCCCGCGATCGTGGTGGCGAGAACGGAGGCCGCGCCCCGAGTGCAGGCGGTCCTCGATCGAACCCCGGGGGTGGTGCGGGCGACGCCGGGCGGGGTGTCGGCGAGCGGATCGACGCGCTGGTCGGTGGTGTTCGACGCGCCACCGGCTTCGGCGGCGGCCTTCGCCACCGTGGCGCGTCTGCGTGCGGGACTGGCCGAGGTGCCGGACGCGCAGGCCCTGGTGGGCGGATCGGATGCGGTCGCATCCGACACCCGTGACGCGGCCCGGCGCGATCAGCTGCTGATCATCCCGCTGATCCTGGCGGTGGTGTTGATCGTGCTGCTGGTGCTGCTGCGGGCGGTGCCGGCCGCGCTGGTGCTGGTCGGGGTCACCGTGTTGAGCGCGCTGGCCGCGCTGGGCATCGGAAGTCTGCTCAGCGCACACCTTTTCGGGTTCCCGGCGCTGGACACCAACGTGCCGCTGTTCGCATTCCTGTTCCTCGTCGCGCTGGGGGTGGACTACACGATCTTCCTGGTCACCCGTGCTCGTGAGGAAACCCCCGGCCACGGGGTGACCGGCGGCATCGTGCGTGCGGTGGCCTCCACCGGCGGTGTCATCACCAGCGCGGGCGTCGTCCTGGCCGCGGTGTTCGCCGTGCTCGGCGTCCTGCCGCTGATCACCCTGACCCAGCTGGGCATCGTGGTCGGCCTCGGCATTCTGCTCGATACCTTCGTGGTCCGCACCGTCGTCATTCCGGCGCTTTTCGCCCTCATCGGCCGGCCGATCTGGTGGCCGGGACGCTGGATGCGGGAGGCGGCGCCGGATGCGCGGGAGGGATCCGAACCGTCGCGCGCCAGGTGACTCCGCGGGCGCGATTCGGCGCCGGTGAGTTCCGGCGCCGAATCCCGCTGCGCCGCAACCAACTACTATCTGTGTACGTAGAACGTATATAGTTGCGGCTGGACCGCGCCGGATTCGATGCCCCGGCGTGGTCCGCAACTCCGTCCGCGTGCCGGGCCGCTGGGCCGGCGCCGGGATTCCCGCCGTTCGAATCCGGTGATTTCCGTCGATCCCTTCTCGAGGCCCCCTTGCGGCCGCGCTACTCAGTGTTACTATCTACTAGTACTCATTGATGCTTAGTAGTGACAGGGAGGTGTGGCCCGTGGGCAAGCAGATGACAGAGCTGCTGAAGGGCACGCTGGAGGGCATCGTGCTGGCGATCCTGTCGTTGCGATCCGCATACGGCTACGAGATCACCGCGTGGCTGCGTGAGCAGGGCTTCTCCGATATCGCCGAGGGCACGGTCTACGCCCTGCTCGTCCGGATCGAGAAGCGCGGCCTCGTCGACGTGGAGAAGGTCCCGTCGGAAAAGGGGCCGCCGCGCAAGGTGTATTCGCTCAACACACAGGGTCGGGAATATCTCGACGAGTTCTGGAGGACCTGGAGCTTCCTCTCCGAACGGCTCGAACAGCTCCACGAAGGAGGGAAATGACCATGTCCGACTCGAATATGGCCGCCAAGATCATCTCGACGGTGATCGGTGACATCGGCGAGAAGCGGCGGTGGTGGCAGTACCGGGCGCGGGTCAAAGCGCTTCCCGAGCCCTACCGCGCCGCGATCGAGGCATTCCAGCGATATCTGATGTATTTCGGTGCGGGCGGCGGTGTTTCGATGTTCGATGACCTCGCCGATCTGTTCGAGCAGAGCGCGGCGGACGGGCTCGGGATCCGGCAGGTCGTCGGGGCGGAACCGGTGGAGTTCATCGAGGCATTCGGCCGCAACTACCAGGACGAGTCGTGGATCAGGCGGGAGCGGGATCGGCTGCGCGGCGCCATCGCGCAGGCCGCCGGCGAAGACACCGGACAACAGAACGAGGACGTTCGATGACGACAGCACAAGCGCCGGCCATCCGGGTGCGGGGTCTGGAGAAATCCTACAAGCAGCTGAATGTGCTGCGCGGGGTGGATTTCGACGTTGCGCGCGGCAGCATCTTCGCACTGCTGGGCTCCAACGGAGCAGGAAAGACCACGGTCGTGAAAATCCTCGCGACGCTGCTGAAGGCCGATGCGGGCACGGCCGGTGTCAACGGGTTCGACGTCGCCACCGAGGCGATGCGCGTGCGGGAGTCCATCAGTCTCACCGGGCAATTCGCCGCTGTCGACGAAATCCTCAGCGGGCGTGAGAATCTCGTACTGGTAGCCCGGCTTCGGCATCTGCGGAATCCGGGTGCGGTCGCGGACGATCTGCTCGCGCGTTTCGCCCTGACCGACGCGGCCGCGCGGAAGGTGTCGACGTATTCCGGTGGTATGCGCCGGCGTCTCGATATCGCGATGAGCCTCATCGGGGATCCGCCGGTGGTCTTTCTCGACGAGCCGACGACCGGGCTCGACCCGCAGGCGCGTCTCGAGGTGTGGCGGGCCGTGGCCGAACTCGCCGAGCGCGGTACCACCGTCCTGCTCACGACGCAGTACCTGGAGGAGGCCGAACACCTCGCCGACCGGATCGCCATCCTGCACGAGGGCCGGATCATCGTGAACGGCACCCTGGCCGAACTCGAGCGGCTGCACCCGCCGGCCGAGGTCGAATATGTCGAGAAGAAGCCGACGCTCGAAGACATCTTCTTCGCCATCGTCGGTGACCGTGGCGTCAGCGCGCAGAAGTGAGGATTCCGATGACGAAGCATTTCCTCGGTGACACCGCCGTCCTGCTGGGACGGTCCCTGCGCCACATCACGCGCAGCATGGACACGATCATCACGACCGTGGTCATGCCGATCGCGTTCCTGCTGCTGTTCGTCTACGTGTTCGGCGGCGCGATCAACGCGGGCACCCATTCGTATGTGCAATATCTGCTGCCGGGCATTCTGCTCATCACGGTGGCGTCGGGTATCGCCTACACCGCGTTCCGATTGTTCCAGGACAAGAACAACGGCATCTTCGAGCGGTTCCAGTCCATGCCGATCGCGCGGTCGTCGGTGCTGTGGGCGCACGTGCTGACGTCACTCGTCGCGAATCTGATCTCACTCGTGGTCGTCGTGCTCGTCGCGCTGCTCATGGGATTTCGCTCCGGCGCCGGAGTAGGGGCCTGGCTGGCGATCGCCGGGATCCTGATGTTGTTCACACTGGCGCTGACGTGGATCGCCGTCATCCCGGGTCTCACCGCGAGCACTCCGGACGGCGCGAGCGCGTTCTCCTACCCGCTGATCTTCCTCCCGTTCATCAGCTCGGCCTTCGTGCCCACCGCGACGATGCCCGGCCCGGTGCGCGCCTTCGCCGAACATCAGCCGGTGACCTCGATCGTCAACGCGATCCGAGACCTGTTCACCCAGCAGCCGGTCGGTACCGGGATCTGGATCGCGCTGGGCTGGTGCGCCGGCATCCTGGTCGTCGCCTATATCGCGGCCATGGCCGCATACCGCCGCCGGATCTCCTAGTGTCACACTGGGTTCCGCCCGTGGTCGGCCGACCGCGGCCGCTCGATCGTCTCGGAGGACGCGATGACACGAACTGATTCGATCACCACGGCCGTACTGTCGATCGGGTTGCATCCCAGCGCGGTGGACTACACCCGATATCCGGGTCTCGACGAGGCAACCCTCACCGCGCGGATCGCCGCGGGGAGCGCGGCACTGCGCGCGGCCGGGTTCGAGGTGACCAGCTGCGAGCTTCCCGCGGATCCCGATGCGGCGGAGGCGACGCTGCGCGACCGCGTCGCGGGCCGCGGCTTCCGGGTGGCGATGATCGGCGCGGGCGTCCGCATGGCATCGGAGCACACTCTGCTGTTCGAGCGCCTGATCAACACCCTCACCGAGATCGCCCCCGGGATCCGGTTCTGCTTCAACACCTCTCCGGAAACCACCATCGACGCTCTCCGCCGCTGGGTGCCGGCCCCCGAGGGCTGAAGCGGAGACGTCACCGCTCGTGCGGGCGAACCGGCGAGAACCCTCGGATACCGGCCTTCGGGACAGGGTGGGACGACCAAGGCCGGATTCGGGGACGATGGTGATATTTCCCGATCTTCACCACTCGCGATCGGTGGAGCGGGCGTCGAGGAGGGCGCAAGAGGTATGCGTGGGATCAATCATGTGGTGCTGTACGTATCGGAGTTGCGGCGCAGTCTCGCGTTCTACGAGGACGTGCTCGAATTCCGGCGTCTGCCCGAGAGCTTCCCCGGAGCTGCCTTTCTGCGACACGCGGGATCGGCCAACGATCACGATCTCGGGCTGTTCCAAGCGCGCGGCGGGCCGGCCCCGGTCGCCGGGTCGGTCGGCCTCTACCATGTCGCCTGGGAGGTGGAGACGCTGTCCGAACTCGAGTCGCTGCAGCGGCGCCTGGTGGATGCCGGGGCCCTGACCGGCGCGTCGGATCACGCGTCGACCAAGGCGCTGTACGGACGTGACCCCGACGGTATCGAGTTCGAGGTGTGCTGGCTGGTGCCCGACGAGCATGTGGAGCGGGCATTGGGACCCGGCGCCGCGATGACAGCTCCCCTCGATATCGCGGCCGAGATCGCCCGCTACGGTGCGTCGACTCCCGGTGGCCCGCGTACCGACCCGCAGGTGTGGATGCGAGTCGCGGCGAACCGCGCCGCGCAGCGCTGACTCGGTGGCGCCCCGGCCCTACTGTGCTGGGGCGCAGCCGATTACGGTGCTTCGCGGGATGACAGCGCGGCTGTGGGCGGATAACGGTCGCGATCACACGTCGGCGAAGCGAGCGGCGATGTCGGCCGCCGTCACCTTGGCCAGTTCGACGAGGAACGGAAGTCGTTCCGGGATCATCAGGGTGACGGGCCCGCGCAGGCCCAGGGCGAAGCGGCAGTCTCCCGCCGGGGTGAGGATGGGCAGGCCGATGGTGCGGAAGCCGGGGTCGAGTTCCTCGTCGTTGTAGGCGTAGCCGCGGGCACGGGCGAGGTCCAGTTCGGCACGGAGTTCGGCCGGGCTGGAGACCGATCGGGTGGTGCCCTCGTCGTAGGGGAGGGTGGCGAGGAAATCGCCGGAGGTGTCGGACCAGGCGAGCAGCGCCTTGCCCAAGGCGCTGGCATGCAGGGGTAGGCGTACGCCCATGAGGCGGTGGCCGTCGGTGTCACGCCAGCGGCTGGTGCCGAGCAATACGGCGTGGATGCTGTGGCGAATCGCGACCGAGACATTGGCTCCGGTCGTGGCCGCGAGCTGTTCGAGGCTGGGTTCGGCGAGGTAGATGCGGTGCTGGCGGTAGGCGATCTGGCCGTATTCGGCCAGCGCCCCGCCCATCCGGTAGCGGCTGGAGGTTTCGTCCTTGTCCAGGAATCCGGCCTGCACGAGGGCGGAGAGCAGCCGGTGGGTGGTGCTGACCGCGAGCCCCTGCCGGCGGGCGACTTCCGATACGCCACGATCCTCGCCGTCACGGAAACAGTCGAGGACCGACAGGGCGCGGGCGACGGTCTGCACACCGGAGGCTTCCACGATGGCGACGGTAACACAGGCGATCGGCACACCGACGGCGATCTGTTCCAATATCTGGAAAGTGAGCGCCCTGCGACTTTGGCTCACGGCGCGCGAAAACCTGGACTGCCGAACCTGATTCACCAGTACCGCGCTATTTCCGGCCCGGATACACCCAGTAGGAATGATCCGTCAAGCCTTCCGATCTACGGAAAGCATTACCTCGTACCGAATCCCGTGCGGACCTACTGTCGCTGGGTAGTCGCTCGACTTCGGGCCATGAATTCGGAAGAGGTGCTCCACGATGTTCCGCACGCGCAGGCCACACGGTTGGCGACTGGCGCTCGCGCTCGCTCCCGTCGTCGCGGTGGTGGCGGCATGTGGCTCCGGAGCCGCCACCGACACCGGTCCGGGCAGTGAGCTGGTGCTGAAGGTGGCCGATCCCGGCAATTCGGGCCCGCTGGCGGTGGCCAAGCGGGACGGGATCTTCGACAAGGCCCTGGCCCCACTCGGCGCGAAGGTCGAATGGGTCACCACCACACCGGGTTTCAGCTCCATGCTGAAGCTGTTCAACACCCGCCAGCTCGACGTGTCGGGGGCCGCGTTCAGTCCCGTCGTCGGCGCACTGTCCAAGGATGTGGCGGTACGGATCGTGGCGGTGCAGGATCCGGCGGGCAAGGACCAGAGCGGCATCATCGCCACCAAGGAGTCCGGCATCCACTCGGTGACCGATCTGGTCGGCAAGCGGGTCGCGGTGAATCCGGCGGCGAAGGGTGAGTACATCCTGCTCAAGGCCCTGGCCCAGGCCGGAGTGCCGGCCGGCACCGTGACGCGGGTTCCGTTGCAGCAGAAGGACGCCGCCTCCGCGTTCGCCACCGGAAAGGTCGACGCATGGGCCTCGTTCCTGGTGCCCTATCAGGAGGCCAAGGCCAACGGCGGCGTCGAGATCGCCACCGAGCAGAGCATCGGCTCCAAGGACAACACGGTGGTGGTGTTCCGCACCGAAATCCTGGACAAGCGGCCGGAAGTCGCCGCCAAGTATCTCGAGGTGCTGCAAGGGCTCACCGCCCAGCAGCACGACAATCCGACCGCGTTCGAGAACGTCTTCGAGCAGAGCGGGCCCAGGGCGCTCAGCGGCGCCCGGCTCGCGGATGCGCTGCGGGTCGACGGTGAGGCCACCATCCCGCGGCTGCCGCGCGACTCCGACGCCGCCGACCTCGCCGATGTGGTGAATCTGTTCGCCGACAACGGCGTGATCAGCCGCACCGTCACCGCCGCCGACATCTTCTATGACCTGAGGGCCAAACTCAGCCCCGATCAGCTGGCCGCAGTGCAGAAGGGGCGCTGAGATGACCGCCGTCGTCATTCCGGCCGCCCCGGCCGGTTCGCTCGCACCACCGCGCGGCAGGGTGGACAAGCGCAGGCCCGCATGGCTTTCGGTGCCGCTGCGCATCCTGCTGCCGGTATTGATCGTGGCCGGCTGGTGGATCGGTTCGGCGACCGGTGCGCTGTCACCGGAGGTGCTGGCCGGACCGCCGAAGGTCTGGTCGGCGTTCACCGAACTGCTGCGCAACGGCCAGCTCGCCGACTTCGCGCTCGCCTCGTTCACTCGCGCGGCCTTCGGAGTGCTGCTGGGGGTGACCGCGGGTCTGCTACTCGGTCTCGTGGCCGGATTGTCGAGTCTCGGTGAGGAATTGGTCGATTCCACGATGCAGATCGTGCGCGCGGTCCCGTTCCTGGCGCTGGTGCCGCTGTTCATCGCGTGGTTCGGTATCGACGAGCTGTACAAGGTGCTGCTCATCGCGGTGGCCACCGTCGCGCCGATGTACGCCTACACCTACCTCGGGGTGCGCAATGTGGACCGCAAGGTGGTGGAGGCGGCGCGCGGATTCGGCCTGACCGGGCCCCGGCTGGTGCTCGAGGTGATTGTGCCCTCGGCGCTGCCCGGCATACTCATGGCGCTGCGAGTGTGCCTGTCCATCAGCATCACCGGTCTGATCGCCGCCGAGCAGGTCGGCACCAGCAAGGGCGTCGGATACCTGGTCACCCTCGCACAGGAATACAACCGCACCGACTACATGGTCCTGTGCGTCGTGCTCTACGCGCTGCTGGGCCTGATCTTCGACGGCGTGGTGCGGCTGATCGAACGCTTCGCGATGCCCTGGCGCGGACAGGTCGCGATCCGGTGACCGCCGTGGACGAATCGCGCACCTGCGCACCGGCGGCCGTGCGCATCGAGGGATTGCGAAAAGCGTTCGGCGACAAGGTCGTTCTCGACGGTGTGGACCTGACCGTCCGCCGGGGCGAATTCGTGGTACTGCTCGGTCCCAGCGGCACCGGTAAGACCACCCTGCTACGCCTGCTCACCGGGCTGGAAGCGCCGGATGCGGGGCAGGTGCTGGTGCCGGCCGTCCGCACCACCGTCTACCAGGAGCCACGTCTCATTCCGTCCAAGCGGGTGCTGGCCAATGTGATCGTCGGGCAGCGCCGGGCGAAATCGACGCGCGAAGCGGGCTTACGCGCGCTGGCCGAGGTCGGTCTCGAACCGAAGGCCCGGCAGTGGCCGGCCACCCTCTCCGGTGGTGAGGCCCAGCGTGCGGCGCTGGCCCGCGCTCTGGTCCGGGAACCCGAACTGCTGCTGCTCGACGAGCCTTTCGCGGCCCTGGACGCGCTGACCCGATTGCAGATGCAGGATCTGGTCGGCGACCTGGTGGACCGTCATCGCCCCGCCGTGCTCATGGTCACCCACGACGTGGACGAGGCGGTCCGGCTCGCCGACCGCGTACTCGTCCTGGACCGCGGCCGCTTCGCCGTCGACATCGAGATCGATCTCGCGCACCCCCGGGACCGCACGGATCCCGACGCCCTGCGCTATCGGGCGGGTCTGCTCGCCGAACTCGGCGTCGGGCGCGTCACCGACAACCACCGGACCTCTTGACCTCAGGAGCATTTCATGACCGACACACTCTGGTACACCCGCTGCCCTGTCCCCACCGCCAGTGGACTGGCGCACAGCCTGGGCTGGCTGGGGGATACCGCACAGCGCAACGGCCTGCGGTTCGGAGTTCTCCAGGACGCCGGGCCGGAACTGGCCGCATCCCATTTCGACCACGGGCTGTCCGGGCTGATCCGCGAGGGCGGCAATGTCCCCGCGATCGCCGCGCACGCGCAGGGCTCACCGACCCGGCTGATCGGTCTGACCTGGATCGACGAGGCCCAGGCCATCCTGGTCGGCCCGGATTCCCCGGTGCGCACGCCCGCCCAGCTGGCCGGACTGCGGATCGGTGTTCCGGCCTGGGCCCAGGATCAGGCCCGCAGTTTCCCGCGGGCCATGGCCCTGCACGGCTTCACCAGCGCCCTGCGCCTGGGCGGGCTCACCCTCTCCGACGTCACCGTGGTGGAGTTGGGTGTCGAACGAGACCCCCAGGTGCGCACCGAGATTCAGCAGCGCACTCGGCGGGTGACCTGGGGCGCGGAGGAACTCGTGCGCGGTGAGGTGGATGCCATCTACGTCAAGGGCGCACGCGCCCAGGAGGTCGCCGCACAGCACGGCCTGCGGGTGGCCGTGGACCTCGATGCCACCGAGACGCGGCGGCTGCGCGTGAACAACGGCACCCCGCGCCCGATCACCGTGCACCAGGATCTGCTCGATTCCGCCCCCGAGGTGGTGATCGGCTTCCTCGCGCAGAGTCTGCGTGCCGCCGACTGGGCCGCCGACAACCTCGACGGTGTGCGCACCGTGCTGCAACGCGAAACCCTGTCCGGCCCCGAAGGTGTCGAGGCGGCCTACGGCGCCGACTTCCATCGCGGCCTGCGTCCGACACTGGACGAGGATCGGGTGGAACTGCTGGGCGTGCAGAAACAGTTCCTGTACACCCACGGATTCCTCGCCGCCGACTTCGACCTCGAGTCCTGGGTCGACCCGGAGCCGCTGACACGGGCCCGGGAACTCGTCGCCGCCGGGCGGGCAGCGGCATGACCGCATTCCTGTGGCGGTTGCCCAGTCGCGGCGACGGGCGGCGCGCTCGCCCCGAACTGCGCCACCGCGGGGGCTTCTCGGATCCGGCGCCCATTCCGGCTACGGACATCCGCACTCCGCGCCCGGCCGGACGCGGTCCCACCGATGTGCGGCCCGGCCGCTTCGGGCCCTTCGACGATCTGCATCAGGTGATCGCCGCCGCCGAACTGGCCGGACTCGACGGTGTGCTCGCGCCCTACGATCCGCTCGGTGAGGAATCCTGGATGGTGGCCGGGGGTGCCTTGCGCGCCACCCGCCACAGCCAGGTCGTCGTCGAATTCCAGCCCGCCTTCGGCACTCCCGTGTACGCGGCCAAGATGTCGGCCACCCTGCAGCGGCTGTCGGGCGGGCGGCTGGGATGGCGGCTGGCGGTCGATACCGACGGCGCGGACGCGCGCGCCCGGGGTGACCGGGTGACCGGGGACGATCGCTACACCCGCGCCGCCGAATTCCTCACCGTGGCGCGCCGGGTCTGGAACTCTGAACCGGTACCGGGGGCCGGCTTCCGGGGCACCGGGGTCGAGTTCGCGGGACAGTACTTCGACGTGATCGACGGCGGCTTCCGCGGCGTACTGTCCGGGCTGCCCTTCCCGGACGTGCATCTGTCCGGCACTTCCGCTGCCGCACTGGACCTTTCGGCCCACCACGGTGATGTGCACCTGTTCACCGAAACGCCGGACGGTCCGGCCGCGGCGCTGGCGGCGCTGCGAGCCCGCACCGCCGAGACCGGCCGCACCGTGCGCGCCGGACTCGACGTGCCGATCATCGCCCGCGAGACCGAGGACGAGGCCTGGGCGCGTGCGGAACGGCAGTGGCACGAGGTGCGTCCGGACGGCCCCGGTGCGCGCTCGCTGAGCCTCGGGGACGGGCGCTGGGCCGGATTCGACGTGCTCGGCTATCCGCAGACCATCGGCCTGATCGGCAGTTACGAGCAGGTGGCCCGGCAGCTTCAGGTATATGCCGCTGCCGGATTCGACACCGTCGTGCTGAGCGGTCACCCGCATATCGAAGAGGTGCACCGCGCCGGTGAGCACCTGCTGTTCCTCGCCGATCCGGCCGGACGCACACTGAAGGAGGCCGTGGTATGACCATCGACATCTACTGGCGCATCGGTATGGAGGGTGACCACGCCTCGCTGCGCACCCCGCGCCGCTACAACCGGGGCAACGCCGCCGGGTACGGCCCCGGCAATATCGCCCCCGCTGTCCGGGGCGGAGAACTGGACGGCTACAGCTATATCGACCACGTCGCCGCCGTCGCCAGGGCCAGCGAATCCGCCGGATTCCTGGGCGGGCTGCTGCCCTCGTTCCCGGTCACCGAGGACCCTTGGGCCTTCGCTGCCGCGCTGGCTCGCGAGACCACCACCTACCGGTTCATGGTCGCCTTCCAGCCGGGCTTCCTGCACCCGGTGCAGGCCGCCCGGATGTCGGCGAGCCTGCAGCGCGCCACCGGGGGCCGGCTCGTCTACAACATCATCAGCGGCGGTGGCGGGCCCGCCCAATTGTGGTGGGGCGACAAGGTTTCCCACGACGACCGCTACGCTCGCACCAGCGAATTCCTGGATGTGCTGCGCGGGGTGTGGGATGGCGATCCCTACTCTCACGACGGCCGGTTCTTCGGCACCGACGGCGCCGCGCTGCCACCGGGCCTGGCCGGTCAGCCCTTCCCGGAGGTGTACTTCTCCGGATCCTCGGGCGCCGCGGTGCAGGCCGCCGGCCGGCATGCGGACTACTACCTGTCCTGGCTCGAGCCGTTCGCCGATCTGCGGGCCAAATTCGACGGCGTGCGCGCCCATGCCGACACGATCGGCCGCACACCGAAATTCGCGGTGCGCATCGACATCCTGGCACGGCATACCGAGGAGGCGGCCTGGGACGAGATCCACAAGGGCTGGGCCTTCGTCGACCGCGAGGCCGCCAACCGCGCCGCCCAGGGCGATTCGGTGGGCGCGGCCCGGATCAAGGGCTGGGTGCCCGAAACCATCACCGGTTACCGGGACCTCGAGGTACAGCCCAACGTCTGGTGCGGGTTCAGCCTGATTCGCGGCGGGCCCGCCTTCGGGTTGGTCGGCAGTTACGAACAGGTCGCCCAGCGGCTGGACGAGCTGATCGCCCTCGGCGTCGACGCCTTCATCCTCGCCGGCAACCCACATCTGGAAGAGGCCTATCGAGTCGGGGAGGAAGTGCTGCCGTTGCTCGGCCGCTCCCGGCTGACCGCGCCGGCCGCCGCCCCCGTGCTCACCCACGCCCACTAGGAGAACCATGACCAGCACCGAGATCCGGCTCACCGAGACCGTGACCGACTTCGTCGCCGCCGCCACCCGCGACGCCGAGAAGGCGTTCCGGGTGTTGCGCGAGACGGGTACCGTGACCGGCAACGGAACGGTCAACTTCGTCGAACGGGTGCCCGGCGAGGACATCGCCGTCGCACTGAACGAACCCGGGCCCTGGGCCGACGACCGCAGCGTGCGACCGGTGGTGGCGAGCTTCGACGGAGAAGTGTTGTCCGGCAGCGGATCCGCCGGATTCGTCACCGGCTACGCCCCGGTGTTCCGCGCCCATCCCGAGATCACCTCCGTGGTGCACGTGCACAGCCCCTGGCTGGGCGGCTGGGCGCAGACTCATCGCACCTTCCCGATCCGCTACGCGGCCGTCCAGCGCTTGACCCTGTCCCGGGAGATCCTGCCGCATATCGACCGCAGCATCGGCGCCGGTGCGTTCGTCCTGGACCGGCTGACCCGGGATCCCGACCTGATCGCGATCTTCGAAGCCAACGGCGGCGCGAACGTCATCGGCCGCGCGGGATTGCTGGACCTGGCGAAACTGGTGGTGCTGCTGGAAGAGGGCGCCCAATACCAGGCGATCGCCGAAACCCTCGGCGGCTCGGTCGAATTGGACGCGTCCAATCTGGCCGTGCAGTGGGGTCGCACCGGGCTGGCCGACGAGGCCCGCCGCCGCGGCCTGATCTGAACCCACTCCCGCACAACTCCCGAGGAGCAACCGTGACCGTTCGGGTCGGCTACTTCCCCCACAACAACTCCCTGTTCGTCCTGCGCCACCGCGGCATTCTGGAACGGGTACTGCCCGAGGTGGAATGGGTGGACCTGCGCGCCCTGCCCCAGCCGGAGCGTGCCGATGTGAAATCCACGCTGCCGTCGGTGCATTCGGACTACCTGTTCACCGAGGGCGGCTACGACTTCATCGGCACCGGCTTCACCCCGCCGATCACCGCGCTCGGCAACGACCGCGACATCGTGTACGCCGGCATCTCCGGCCCGCGTATCGAGAACGGCCGCCTGGTTACCAAGGCGGGCAACGGAATCGAGTCGGTGGCCGATCTGAAGGGCAAGCGGATCGGGATCGCGCACGGATCCTGGCAGACGACACTGTTGCTGTTCGCGCTGGAGAAGGCGGGACTGGGCTGGGCCGATGTCGAACCGGTCGACACCGACGTCCACGACGGCGGGGTCCTGCTGCTCGACGGCACCCTGGACGCCTGGGTCGGCGCGTATCCGGGCCTGACCGCGGTCGAAGCCGCCTCCGCGCTGCATACTCTCGTCGACACCGAATCCGTG
Source organism: Nocardia spumae (assembly GCF_020733635.1). Classification (NCBI taxonomy): domain Bacteria; kingdom Bacillati; phylum Actinomycetota; class Actinomycetes; order Mycobacteriales; family Nocardiaceae; genus Nocardia; species Nocardia spumae. The sequence continues at coordinate 2,909,564 of NZ_JAJFZL010000001.1, forward strand.
TTCAGCCATCCGTCCCTGTGGTTCACCCGGCGCGATTTCGCCGAGAACAACCGGCCCGCTCTGGAAGCGATCCTCACCGCCCTGCAGGAATCCGACGCCTGGATCGCCGAGAATCCGCGCGCCGCGGCCCAGTACTTCGTCGACGATATCGTCGCGCGTGGCGGCACCGCCGAGCTCGACGCCTGGGAAGCCGCCCTGCGCGGGCGCCCGTTCGGCATCGGCCCGGTGACCGAGGAATTCCTCGACGAACAGCAGCACGCCGCGGACCTGCTCGCGGCGAACGGACTGCTCCCCAGGACGGTTCGGGTGCGCGACGCGGTCGATCCGGTGATCGGCGCATTCGTCGCCGCGCGGCGGGAACCGGCGGCGACCGGCTGGGCGCGCGGGTCAGTCCCGCGCGGCGGTGATGATCGGCACCAGGTAGGCGCGAGCGAAGGCGGTGAGGTCGCTGTCGGAGTCGAGATCGATGGTGCCCACCGGCTGCAGGATGATCGAGTGCACGATCCGGCAGGCGATCTCGACCCGGTTGCGCAGATCCGGCGCGACCGGTAAATCCCTGTCCCGCAGGGTGTTCCGCAGCAATGTCGTCGCGGATTCGACCGCGAGTACGAACGGCGCCCCGCCGTCGGTGGTGAACTGGGGGAGCAGGCGCTCGGGCTCGAGGGTGAGCATCCGGTCGATCAGCGGGTGCCGGCGCCAGCTGAGCACGACCGTGGTGAATACCGCGACCACGACGTCGTCGATGGTCTCGTGCCGGGACGGGATGTCGTTCAGTTCGTCGAGCAGCTTCTGTACTTCGCGGGCCGTCACCGCGCGGACCAGATCGTCGCGTGAGCCGATGCGCCGGTAGACGGTGACCCTGTCGACGTCCGCCTGCCGGGCGACGTCTTCGATCGTCGTCTTCTTGACCCCCACTCGCTCGAACTGTACGAGGGCGGCATCGAGGATGCGCGCCTCGAGGTCGTCGGTCTTTTCCGTGTCCTTCGAGGTAGTGGCAGTGGGGCGCACACGGCAACAGTAGCAGGCTACGGCAATCATGCAACAAATTCTGATAATTTGTGGCTGCCACATTGCCATACGATTTGTTGCTTTGTTAGCGTCAGGGCATGGCTGATGACCGTGCGACGACGCACACTTGCCACCTCCTCGACGGCGGACCGGGCGTGAGCGCCCCCGCCGCCGACCCGACGATCGGCCTGCGTGCGCTGGGCGTCGCGGTCGATGTGTACCGGAAGGTGTTCACGACACCGTCGCTGTCGCGCTCGAATCCGGTGCGCCACATCGGATTCGACTTGGATGCCGTGGTCGAGTCGGTGCGGCCGGAAGCCGCCGATGTCGTGAGCGTGCACCTGGCGCGCCCCGACGGCGGGCTGTTGCCGTCGTGGCGGCCGGGATCGCATCTGGACGTATTCCTGCCCTCGGGCCGTCAGCGGCAGTATTCGCTGTGCGGCGATCCCGACGACCGGCGCCGCTACCGCATCGCCGTGCGTCGTCTGGCCGGCGGCGACGGCGGGTCGGTCGAGGTGCACACCCTGCGCCGCGGCGATGTGCTGCGTATTCGAGGTCCGCGCAACGCGTTCGCATTCGTCGAGAACGCACCGTCCTATCTGTTCGTGGCCGCCGGTATCGGGATCACGCCGATCCTGCCGATGGCGCGTGCCGCCGGAACCCGCGGACGCCTGGTGTATCTGGGGCGTTCACGAGACAGCATGCCGTTCCTCGACGAACTGCCGGCCGGTGCCGACGTGCGCGCCGACTCCGACGCCGGCACCCCCGATATCCCGGCGATTCTGCGCACCGCGGATCCGGGCGCGGCGGTCTACGTCTGTGGTCCGCCGCCGGTCCTCGAGGCGGCGCGGCGCTGTGCGTTCACGGTGAATCCGACCGGATCGCTGCATACCGAACGGTTTTCGGCGCTGCCGGTGTCCGATGGCCGCGAATTCGAGCTGACGCTCGCCCGCCGCGGCGTCTCGGTGCGCGTCGCCAGTACGGAAACGGCACTGGATGCCATCCGCCGCGTCGAACCCGATGTCGTGTACTCGTGCCGGCAGGGGTTCTGCGGTACCTGCAAGACCCGCGTCCTCGCCGGTGCGGTCGACCATCGAGACCGTGCGCTGCCCGATGCCGAACGCCGCGACCACATGCTGACCTGCGTCTCCCGCTCGCTCGACGGGCCGCTGGTCCTCGATCTCTGACAGTGAAAGGCCGATACGGTCCGATGACCACACGTTTCGCGCGCACTCCCGCCGACGACGAATCCCCGACCTCCGCCGCCCAGGCCGCCGCGCCGGCCACCGAACACCACGCCGTCGTCGTTCTCGGCGCGGGCTTCGGCGGGATCGGCCTGGCGATCAAACTGCGGCAGGCCGGGTTCGAGGATCTGGTGCTGCTGGAACGGGCCTCCGATCTCGGTGGCACCTGGCAGGCCAACACCTATCCGGGCTGCGCCTGCGATGTGCCCTCGCAGCTCTACAGCTATTCGTTCGCTCCGAATCCGGACTGGTCGCGCACCTACGGGCGGCAGCCGGAGATCTTGGAGTACATCCGGGCGGTGGCCACCGAACACGATGTGGTGCGCCATATCCGGCTGAATACCGAACTGCTGGAGGCTCGTTGGGACGAGGAGCAGTCGCTGTGGCGGATCGAGACCTCACGGGGAGCGCTCACCGCGGACTTCTTCATCGCGGCCGCGGGCATCTTCGCCGAGGCGAAGTACCCGTCGCTGCCGGGCCTGGACGGTTTCGAGGGCACGGCCTTCCATTCGCTGCACTGGGACCACGACCACGACCTGTCGGGGCAGCGGGTCGCGGTGATCGGCACCGGGGCCTCCGCCGTGCAGTTCATTCCCGAGATCGCGCCGAAGGTGGCCGCGCTCACGGTATTCCAGCGGTCCGCGCCGTGGATCGTGCCGCGGATGGACCGGCCCACCATCGGCCTGGAACGGGAGCTGCTGCGCCGGGTCCCGCTGGCGCAGAAGCTGGTGCGGGGCACCTGGTACTCGCTGATCGAGGGCTTCGGACTGGTGGGATTCGTCGACAACCGCTTCCGGCATCCCTACGAGCTGCTCGGCCGGTTCCAGTTGCGCCGCCAGATCCGCGATCCGCGGCTGCGAGCGCGCGTGACCCCGGACTACATGATCGGCTGTAAGCGCGCCATCTTCTCCGACGCCTACCTGCCAGCGCTCGATCGCGACAATGTCGAGGTGGTCACCGACGGTGTGGCCGAGGTCGGGCCGCGGTCCATCCGGACCCGCGCGGGGGACGAGATCCCGGTCGACACCATCATCTTCGGCACCGGCTTCGAACCCATCGCCTCGGCCTTCGAACGGATCACCGGCCGCGACGGGGTCACGATCGCGCAGCTACAGCGAGCCCGGCCCCGGACCTATCTGGGTGCGGCCGTCGCCGGGTTCCCGAACTTCTTCTGCACGCTCGGGCCGTTCGGGGCCGCGGGCAACCAGTCGGCGGTATACATGATCGAATCGCAGATCGCCTATATCGTCGACGCCCTGACATCGTGCCGCGAACGCGGTGCGCGCCGGGTGGAAGTGCGAGCCGCCCAGCAGGAGTCGTTCGTGGCGGAGATGAATCAGCGCAGTGCGGCCACGGTCTGGCTCACCGGCGGGTGCCAGAGTTACTACACCACCGCCGAGGGCGGCAACGCCGGGCTCTATCCCGGCTGGAGTTTCGAATACCGCAGACGGACCAGGCATTTCGATGCCGACGCATACGAGGTGAGGGTGTGATGACAGCGCTGTCGATGAACCCGTTCGGCTGGTTCGACCGGAGCACCTACGACGTCGAAGGCAAGGTCGTGCTGATCACCGGCGCCGCGCAGGGTATCGGGCGGGAACTGGCGGCGATCCTGCATCGGCGTGGCGCCCAGGTGATCATCGCCGATATCGACGAATCGGCCGCGCGCGCCGCCGCGGACGAGCTGGGCCCGCGGGCGCACGCCGTCGGCGCCGACGTCGCCGATCGCGCCCGTATGCGGTCGGTGATCGCCGAGACGCTCGACGGGTTCGGCGGTCTCGACGTCGTGGTCGCCAATGCGGGGGTGACGCCGGTGCCGGCCACCCTGCGGACCATGGATCCCGCGGACTTCGACCGGGTGATCGGCATCAACCTCACCGGTGCGTTCAACACCGTCCATCCCGCGCTCGACGCCGTCGTGCGGGCCCGCGGACATGTGGTCGTGGTGTCCTCGTGTGCCGCCTTCGCCCCCGGCATGGGTGGTTCGCCGTACATGACCAGCAAAGCCGGCGTCGAGCAGCTGGGCCGGGCGCTGCGGGTGGAACTCGGTGGTAGTGGGGCGAGCGCGGGTATCGCCTACTTCGGCATCGTCGAGACGGCGATGACCCACGACATGCTCGATGCCGACGATCTGGGCCGGCAGCTGGACGGATTGCTGCCGTGGCCGTTGAACGTGCGCATCACCGCCGCGGAGGCGGCGCGCACCATCGCCGACGGCATCGCCCATCGCGCCGCGCGCACCATCGCCCCGAGCGGCTGGGAACCGTACGCGCTGCTGCGCGGTGCGATCAACGTCGCACTCGACAGCCGGCTGGCGGCCAGCTCCACCGTGCACCGGATCCTGCGCGAGATCGAGCGACGTGGGTGAGCGTGCGGCCGCCGCGCGCACCTAGCCGAGGAACCCGCCGTCGGCGTGGACGACACTGCCGGTGACGGCGGCGGATTCGGGTGAACACAACCAGGCGACGACGCGAGCGACCTCATCGGGTTCGAGAATTCGGTCGAGGAGTTGATGGGTCGCGAAGTCGTCGACCGCGTCGAGGTCGTAGAGCCGCGCGGTCTCGGTGAGCAGGGCGGTGCGGGTGGAGCCGGGAGAAACGGCCGTGGCGGTGACGCCGGTACCGCGCAGATCGTGGGCCAGTCCCTTGATCAGCCCGACCACGGCGTGTTTGGCGGCACTGTACCCCGACAGCTGCCACATGCCGTGATGAGCCGCGGCGGAGGCGATTCCGATGAACCGCCCGGTATGCGGTCCGGGACCGGCGAGCATGGCCGGGATGGCCGCGCGCGCGAGATTCGCCATGCCGTGGACGCCGACGTCGAACATCGGCGCCCAGTCCGCGGTGGTCGTTTCCCACAGTGGCCGCCCGCCCGTCATGACCGCCGCGGCGGCTACCGCGGCATCGAGCCGGCCGAAACGCTCGCGGGCGAGTTCCACTGCCGTGGTGAGGTTTTCCGGGATGCGCACGTCGCCGGGCAGGTCGACGACCGCGCCACGATAGGGGGCGGCCACCGCGGCCAGCTCGTCGCGGGTGCCGAGCCGGTAGCCGAGGGCGGGATCGTCGTGGCAGCGGTCCACGGCCACCACCCGCCAGCCCTCGGTCGCGAGCCGATGCACGGTAGCGGCGCCGATTCCGCGCGCCGCGCCCGTGACAACGGCGACCGGCGGCGCGTCCACTACATACCCCGGGTGAATCCGTCGGGCACGATGACGTCCTCGGGGGACAGGTCGTGGATCGAGGAATGCCCGAGCCCGTAGAGGGCGGAGTCGATGCCCTGCCGCAGCACCTCGAGCACGTTGTGCACGCCGCGATCGCCGGCCGCGGCCATACCCCACAGGTACGGACGTCCGATCATCACGGCCCGGGCGCCGAGTGCGACGGCCTTGACCACGTCGCTGCCGCGGCGCACACCGCCGTCGAGCAGGATCTCGACCTGGCCGCCGACCGCCTGGACCACGCTGGGGAGCATGCGGATCGCGGCCGGGGTGGTGTCGAGGTTGTTGCCGCCGTGGTTGGACACCGAGAGGGCGGTGGCGCCGATATCGACGGCGCGTTTGGCGTCGTCGGGGCGGCCGATCCCCTTGATCAGGAACGGCCCGTCCCACTGTTGCCGCAACCAGGCCAAATCGTCCCAGGTGGGGGGCGGGGTGCCCATCCATTCGCCGTAGGCGCCGAAGAAGGTCGGGCCCTGCTGTCCGCGCGCGACGAGGTTGGGGGTGGTGAGGTCGGGCAGTTTCCCGGAGCGGGCGAATCGCAGCAGCCAGCCGGGCTTGGTCACCACCTGCGGTGCGAACCGTACGGCGGTCTTCACATCGATCTTCTCCGGCAACGGCGGGCTGCCCCAGTCGCGGGCGGTGGCGAACACCCAGTCCAGCGTGACGATGATGCCCTTGGCGCCGGCTTCGCGGGCTCGGTCGAGGCGGGCGACCATGTCGTCTTTGCCGCCGAGCCAATAGATCTGGAAGAAGGTCTTGTCGTTGGCGGCGACGACCTCCTCGATCGGCTTGGAGCCGAACGAGGACAGTCCGAGCGCGGTGCCCGACATGGCGGCGCCGCGCGCGACGCCGACCTCGCCGGCCGGGTCGACCGCCTGCACGCCGGTGGGCGAGCAGATCACCGGCATCGAGATCTCTTGTCCGAGTACGGTTGTGCCGAGTTCGCGGGTGGCGGGCAGATCGGCGATGTGCGGGCGCAGCCCGAGTTCGGTGAAAGCGGCGGCGTTGTCGTCGAGGGTGGCGCCGGCCTCGGACCCGGCCAGCAGTGCCAGGTAGACCGGCTTGGGTACCCGCTTCTTCGCGCGTCGCTGCGCCTCGGCGACCGATTCGAACCAGTCACGTGTGCTTGCCATGAGAGTCCTTGTGCTGAAGGTGATGTCGTCAGGTGAGCCCGGCCAGCGGGCTGGTGTCACAGGCCCGATCGGGTGCCGTCCGGGCGCGGGTCGGTATCCCGAGGGCGACCGTGCGCCGAACCGGTGCCGAGCGTGAGTGGTTCTTGTCCGGCTGCGGGCGCGTCCCGGCGCCGGCCAGCGCCAGTTCGCCATTACCGCGCACACATTCGGGATCGGGTCCGTCGAGAGGGAGGCCGGTGAAGAATTTCGCGGCCATACAGCCGCCTTGGCAGGTGTCGTAGGCCGAACACGAGGTGCAGGCGCCGCCGCTCTGTGGCTGCCGCAGCCGGGCGAACAGATCCGAAGTGCGCCAGACGTCTTCGAATCCGCCGCGGTCGCGGACGTTGCCGGCCAGGAATTCGTCGTGAATCGCGAACGGGCAGGCGTAGACGTCGCCGACCGGGTCGACCAGGCAGACCACGCGTCCGGCGCCGCACAGGTTCAGTCCCGCCAGTGGGGTGGAACCCAGGGCGTTGAGGTGGAAGAACGAATCCCCGGTGAGCACGCCCTCGCCGTGCGCGACGAGCCAGTCGTAGATCTTCAGCTGCTGATCGGTGGTCGGATGCAGATCGTTCCAGACATCGGCGCCCCGACCGGACGGGCGCAGCCGGGTGATGCGCAGCTGGGCGCCGAAACGGTCCGCGATGGCCTTGAATTCGTCGAGCTGGTCGACGTTGTGGCGGGTCATCACGACCGAGATCTTGAAGTTCCGGAATCCGGCGTCGGCCAGGTTCTGCATGGCCCGCATCGCGGTATCGAACGATCCGGCGCCACGCACGGCGTCGTTGACCTCGGCGGTGGCGCCGTCGATGGAGATCTGCACGTCGACGTAGTCGGTGGCGGCCAGCTGCCGCGCTCGTTCGGGGGTCAGCCGAATGCCGTTGGTGGAGAACTTGACTCCGACGTGGTGGGCCACGGCGTAGTCCAGCAACTCCCAGAAGTCGGACCGCACCGTCGGCTCACCGCCGCCGATATTGACGTAGAAGACCTGCATTCGCTCGAGGTCGTCGATGAATGCCTTGCACTCCTCGGTCGACAGCTCGCGCGGATCGCGCCGGCCCGACGACGACAGGCAGTGCTCGCAGGCCAGATTGCAGGCGTAGGTCAGTTCCCAGGTCAGGCAGATCGGCGCGTCGAGGCCGTGTTTGAAATGTTCGACCAGTTTCATCGGTGATCCTGTTCGGCGGGACGGGGCTCGATGGTGCCTGCCTGCAACAGGCCCGCGAGCGCGTGCAGATAGCTACGACGTTCGGCCGCGGAGACCCCCGCGGCCGCCAGTGCGGCGGCCGCGTCGGGTTGTTCGGCCAGCCCCTCCACGACCGCCACCAGCTGCCGTGTCTTCAGAAACGACAGGCGGCGGGTGGTGAAGTCGTAGACCAGCGCCCCGAACGGCTCGGGCCGCAGGGAGATGGAGGGCGCGAGCCGGTAGGAGCCGGCCGGGTCGAACTCGTCAGTAGACACCGCACATGCCATCGATCGACACCTCTTCGACGAGCAGGTCGTCTTCGACCAGTGCCTCCTCGGCGGGGACTACTGTCTGGCTGGTGATGGGTTCGTTCATGATCGCTCCTCCGGATCGGGCGAGGCGGGATGGGTGTGAGGCACAGCATAATGTCACCGGGTGACAAAATGGAAGGGGCGCGCGCCGGAAAAGTTGCCGGCGCGCGCGGACGTGCTGGTCGCAAGCCTTCGACCAGTGCGGTCGAGCTCGAGCGCGCCGCCTTCGAGCTGTTCGAACAGCGCGGATTCGACGACACCACGGTCGAGGACATCGCGGCGGCCGTCGGCGTCAGCAAGCGCACCTTCTTCCGCTACTTCGACTCCAAGAACGACGTGGTGTGGGGCAGCTTCACCGACCAGCTGCACGCGATGCGCGAACTCTTCGACCGCTGCCCGCCGGAGCAGGGGATCGCCGATGCCGTGCGCACCGTCGTGGTCGCCTTCAATCGCTTCGACCCGGCCCAGGTGCCCTGGCATCGCAAGCGGATGGAGCTGATTCTGAAAGTTCCGGCGCTACAGGCGCATTCGACGTTGCGCTATCGAGAGTGGCGCAACGTGGTGGCGGAGTTCGTCGCCGGCCGGATGGGAGTGGACACCCGCGATCTGCTGCCGCAGGTGGCGGGGTACTGCGCCCTCGGCGTCGCCGTGGCCGGATACGAACACTGGCTCGGCCATCCCGACGAGGAGCTGACCGACGTCCTCGACCGCGCCCTGCGTGGCTGGAGCTCGGGATTCGGCGGCTGACCGGGGCGCCGTCAGTCGGCGCGTGCCGGGCTGAGCCCGAGCAGGCCCACCGCGAAATCGGCGTATTGCGTGGCGATCTGCTCGGGTGAGAGCGGGCCGTCGAGCCGGAACCATTGCGGCAGTGCGGTGCACATCGTGGCGATCGCCCGCCCGGCGACGTGCGCGCCGTCGTGTGGCAGGCCCGCCTCGCCGAGCGCGGCCGCGATCACGTCGTCGAGCAGGTATTGGAGTTCGTTGCGCGATGCGGCGATTCGCTGCCGGTTCGCGGAGGTCAGGCTGCGCATCTCGCTGGCGCCGATGAAGGCCAGCTCCCGGCGATGGGTGTGGTACAGCGCCAGTGCCTCGACGGTGTGGATCAGTCGGAGCATGGCCGTCGTGCCCTGTGCGCCGGCGGCGCGGACGCGACGATGCAATTCGTCCATCGTCAGGTCCAGTGCGCGCACGAGCAGTTCCTGTTTGTCGTGGTAGTGGTGGTAGACGCCCGGCACGCTCATCCCCGCCCGATCGGCGATCGAGCGCATGGTGGCGCCGTGATATCCGGTCTCCACGAACGACTCGATGGCCGCGGCGAGTACGGGATCCAGTGACAGCGGAGGGAATTCCCGCCAATCGGCCGCCGGGAGCTGCCGGAGGCCCCCCTCGCTCGTGGGCCGGGATCGCGGTGGTCGTTCGCGCGGTGGTTCCCCGATGAGCCAGGGGACGGTCGTACCCAGTTCCGCGGCCAGGGCGCGCAGCCGCGGTACCGACACCCCCGTCCGGCCGTTCTCGACGGCGCTGAGGGTGGCCGGGCTGACGCCGATGCGGCGGGCGGTCTCGCGCAGGGAGAGCCCGGCGGCCTTCCGCGCCTGCTCGAGCCGGGTGCCGACATCGTGTGCCGCGCGGTTCGGACGATCCATGGTGTTCAGAATAACTGAACAAGAATCGGTCTGACGATGCCGCGTTGACAAGGGTAAATGTATCGTGGCACTGTCTTCTGCAGTCGTGAGCCGAGTGAACGTTCGGCCGCTGTGGTGAGGAGTGCGTGTGACGATCGAGTTGTCGTATTCGCCCGAGGTTCAAGCTCTGGTCGAGCGCACCCGGGAGTTCGTGCGTGCCACCGTGCTGCCGGTGGAGGACGCGCACCGTGGCGATATCGCCGCCGCGGGTGGTGACGCGGTGCGGGCGGAATTGCAGCGTGCGGCACGAGACGCGGGCGTGTTCGCGCCGCATGCGCCGATCGAATACGGCGGGCACGGGCTGGGCATGGCCGACCGGGCGCCGGTGTTCGAGGAGGCCGGGTACTCGCTGTTCGGTCCCCTCGCCGTGAACATCGCGGCCCCGGACGAGGGCAATGTGCACATGCTCGCCCACATCGCCGATCCGGAGCAGAAGCAGCGGTTCCTGGAACCGCTCGCCCGCGGTGATGTGCGTTCGGCGTTCGCGATGACCGAACCGGCGCCCGGTGCGGGGTCGGATCCCTCGGCGCTGACCACGCGGGCCGAGCGCGCCGAGGGCGGCTGGCGGATCAACGGCCACAAGTGGTTCATCACCGGCGCCGACGGTGCAGGCTTCTTCATCATCATGGCGCGGACCTCGGGTGAGCCCGGTCAGCGGGGCGGCGCCACGATGTTCCTGGCGCCCGCGGACACCCCCGGGATCCGGGTGCAGCGCCATATCGGCACCCTCGACAAATCGATGATCGGCGGACACTGCGAGGTGTTCTTCGACGATGTGCTGGTGCCGGATTCCGCGGTGCTGGGCGCTGTCGATCGCGGATTCGAATACGCGCAGGTGCGACTGGGGCCGGCCCGGATGACACATGTGATGCGCTGGCTGGGCGCCGCGCGCCGCGGGCACGATGTCGCGGTGGCGCACGTGGCCGAGCGTGAGGGCTTCGGCTCGCGGCTGGGTGACCTCGGCATGATCCAGAAGATGATCGCCGACAACGAGATCGATATCGCGGCCACCCGAGCGCTGCTGACCCGCGCGTGCTGGGAACTCGATCGCGGCGAGCATGCCGCCGATGCCACCTCCATCGCGAAAACCTTTGCCGCCGAGGCGATCTTCCGGATCGTGGACCGCAGTGTGCAGATGTGCGGTGGCCTCGGCGTCTCCGAGGATCTGCCGCTGGCGCGCTTGTCGCGAGAGGTGCGCCCGTTCCGGATCTACGACGGGCCGTCCGAGGTGCATCGGTGGGCGATCGCCAAGCGTGTGGTCGGCGCGGCACGTCGCGCCGCACGGGAGGCGTGATGAGCCTGCCGGGGATGGATGTCGCCGCGCTGCGACGGTTTCTGGTCGAGCAGGGTGTCGAGGTGCGCGGTGAGCTGCGGGTCGAACTCATCAGTGGCGGTCGGTCCAATCTCACCTTCGCCGCCTCCGACGAAGTGTCGCGCTGGGTGGTGCGCCGACCGCCGGTCGCCGGACTCACGCCGTCGGCGCACGATATGAACCGCGAGTACACCGTGACCCGGGCCTTGCGGGAATCCGCTGTGCCGGTGGCGAAGACCGTCGCCTTCGATGCCGAGGGGAGTGCGCTCGGCGCGCCCACCACCGTTGTCGAATTCGTCGACGGCGCGGTCGTCCGCGATCAGGACGACCTCGCGGCCTTCACCGACGGCCAGATCGGCGCCTGCGTGACCGGACTGGTGCGGGTGCTGGCCGATCTGCACGCGGTGGACGCCGAGAGCGTCGGGCTGGGCGGCTTCGGGCGCCCGGCCGGATTCGTGACCCGGCAGGTGAATCTGTGGGCGTCGCAATGGGATCGGGTCAAGACCCGGGAACTGGCCGATGTCGCCACGCTGCGCACCGCCCTGGCCGAGGCGCTGCCACCCGAGGCGCCGGGCGCGATCGTGCACGGTGATTTCCGGATCGACAACACGATCGTCGATCCGGCGGATCCGGCCGACATTCGCGCCGTCGTCGACTGGGAGCTGGCCACACTGGGCGATCCGCTCACCGATGTCGCGTTGATGTGCGTCTATCGGTCCCCGGTGTTCGACCTGGTTCTCGGCGCGAAGGCCGCCTGGACCAGCGACCGGCTGCCGCCGCCGGACGCCCTCGCGCAGATCTATGCCGCCGCGTCCGGCCGGGAGCTGGACCACTGGGGCTTCTACCTCGCCCTGGCCAATTTCAAACTCGGAGTGATCGGCGAGGGCATCACCCACCGCGCGCTGCGCGGGTCCGACGCCGGATCGGCCGCCGAGAAGGCGGCCGAGGCGACACCGGAGTTCATGGCGGCCGGATTGCGCGCACTGAAAGGAGACTGGAGTTGACCGAGGTGACGAGGACCGCCCTGATCACGGGGGCATCGCGTGGAATCGGCCTGGGAGTCGCGGAACGCCTGGCCCGCCAGGGATATGCGCTGACCATCACGGCCCGCGACGCCGAACGGCTGACCTCGGTCGGGGACCGGTTGCGCGAAGCCGGCGCCGTCGATGTCGCGGCGGTGGCGGCGGATATGTCGGATACCGACGGAGTGGCCGGTGTACTCGCCGAACACGAGGGTCGCTTCGGAGCGATGTCGGCGCTGATCCTCAATGCCGGTGTGGGCTATGCCGAACCGGTCGCCGATGCGGTGATGCGCCGCTTCGACAAGACCATGGCCGTGAATCTGCGGGCGCCACTGCAACTCATCCAGGGCGCGCTACCACTGCTGCGCACCGCCGCGGCGGCCGAGCCCGCTCGCGGCGCGAAGGTGATCGCCCTGTCCTCGATCACCGGGGTGTACGCCGAGGCGGGTCTGTCGGTGTACGGTGCGGCCAAAGCCGCCCTCGTCTCCCTGATCGCGACGCTCAACGCCGAGGAGTCGGGCAACGGCGTGGCCGCCACGACGATCGCGCCCGGCTATGTCGACACCGATATGAGTGCCTGGATCCACGACCGCATCCCGCCCGAGCAGATGCTCGCGGTCGACGATGTCGTCGAGATGGTGGACTCGCTGCTGCGATTGTCCGCTCGCGCCGTGGTCTCGAATATCGTGATGTCGCGCGCGGGTACCGACGGCTACCGCGCCTGATCCGCGCCGCGGCGGAGCTGCGGCGAGGGCGACGGGCCGGTGACACTGCTTCACCGCGCACAGATCGCCCGGGCGGTCGGGGGCGCGATCACGTGCCTGCTGTTGTCCGCCGAGGGATGTTTTCCCCGCTGAACACGGAGCGGCTGGTGTGCCGGTGGAACCCCTGCGCCACCGAGGCGCTGCGCGGGTGGATGCTGATTCCGCTCGCGATACCGGTCATGGCCGTCGCATTCCTCTGCGCGGCAACGATGTCGGCCGTCTCGACGGGTGGATAGTCGCCGGAGGTCCCGTCGGCGCGATCTTGTCAGTCCATCAGTGCGCGCAACAGTGGCTGATTCCAGGTGTGGGATTCGAGGTCGTAGAGGGCGAAGGTGGGTGCGAAAGACCAGCAGCCCCAGGAGAACCCGTGTGCTTCGGCCTTTCGCCTGTTGAATTCTGTCCAGCGGGCGCGGCTGTCGGGGTCGGCGTTGGTGGTGGTGCCGAACTCGCCGACGAAGACGGGGCGGTGGTTGGTTTCGGCCGAGGCGGCCAAGCTTGCGTAGCCGGCGGCCAATGCGGCTCGCCGCTGGTCGGTTCCGGTCCAGGTGGTACCCAGCCACGAGCGGGGGTCACCGAACGGGGTCTCGGTGCCCAGCCATTGTTCGCCCTGCATGGTGAAGGTGATAGGCCAGTACTGATGGATGGTGACGATCAGGTTGGGGTCGTCGGGCAGTGACAGTTGTTCCAGCATGCGAATGTTGTTGCAGGCGCGGGGGCCGAAGACGACGGCGCGCTCGGGGTCGGTTGTGCGGATGACGGTCAGTGGCAACAGATCGGGTGCTACCAGGCTCGGGTTCGCTGTATTGCCGAAGTTTTTCGAGATCGAGGCGAGGTTCCCTCGCGCGGCGGCGGAGGTTCCGCCTACCTCCGACGCCGATCGCCGGGCCCAACGCTGACTGGATATGTGCTGATGCTTGCGACGTCAGTAATATCCTGGGCCGCCGGGAGTGCCGGGGAGCCGCGTGGATCTGCGGCGCAGGCCCGCCGGGGCGGGGCGGCTGTGGTTTGCCGGGCGGGCCTGTCCCTTCGAAAAGACCCGGAGCTGTGCGCTCCGGGTCTTCGGTCACGCGATGGCGCAGTTGCTAGTTTCCGCCGGGCGTGTGCTCGGACCCGGCGTCGAGGGGGTTCGCGGCCATCCTGGTGGCAAGGCCGGACTGTATTGCGCGTGCGGCGGAGCTGCTGGTCTTCCGGCCGGCCTGAGCCTGGAAGCAGGCAATGAACTCGTCGGCGAGCCCGAGCCGGGGGTACTGCTGGAGTACTTCGGCACGGAAGGCGGGGCTGAAGTCGTCGATGTTCTTCCCCACGATGTCCAATGTCGTCGCCCGCCACAGCAGGTGACCTTCGGGATCATCGGCCACGTCCACCTGAGGCCACATATGCCTGACGATGACTTCGCCGAGGCGTTGGCGGCGCTCGCTCGGCCAGCCGGCGCCGGCGGCGAACACCCCGGCGACATGGCCGCCGGCCTCCTCGAAGGAGACGGTGTGGCTGTCGAACTCCGGTACCAGGCCGATGTCGTGGAACATCGCAGCCGCGAACAGCAGCTCGGCGTCGTACCGGATTCCCTGCTGCCTGCCATGGGCAGCCGCCCAGATGTAGACGCGGCGCGAGTGGTTCAGCAATGCGGGGGAATGGTACGCGGAGGCCACGTCCAAGGCGGCCGCGGCTGCGACCGTGTCAGGGGTCGCGAGGTCGTCCGAACCGGTCATACTTCGACAGTACGGCGTGCAAGGCCCGCCGTATCGCTCATGCATTCCGACGCCACAGTCGTGGGCTGTTCACTCCTGGGGCGGCCGGATTCCGAGTGCGTACCGTCGAAGCTCATCCAGTACAACGACTACCGGAAGGACCTACATGCGAGCCGTCACAGTCCGGGATCGCGAAGCGGGGGTCGGTGGATTGACCTTGACCGATCTGCCCCACCCCCACGCCGCCGAGAACGACGTCATCGTGCAAGTCCACGCCGCCGGCTTCACCCGCGGTGAGCTGGACTGGCCGGGGTCGTGGACCGACCGGGCCGGCCGCGACCGCACCCCGAGCGTCCCCGGCCACGAACTATCAGGCGTAGTCGCCGAGCTCGGCTACGGCACCACTGGTCTCACAGTGGGGCAGCGCGTCTTCGGGCTGACCGACTGGACCCGCGATGGTTCGCTCGCGGAGTACACCGCCGTGGAAGCCCGCAACCTGGCCCCACTTCCCGCCGACGTCGACCACGTCGCCGCAGCCGCTCTACCGATCTCGGGTTTGACGGCTTGGCAGGCTCTGTTCGACCACGCTCAGTTGCAAACTGGTCAAACCGTTCTCATCCATGGAGTCGGTGGTGCCGTCGGCTCCGTCGCTGCGCAGCTGGCTCGCGAGGCGGGGGCCTATGTCGTGGGCACCGGCCGAGCTGCCGACCGGGACGCGGCTGGTGATCTCGGCGTCCAGGAGTTCGTCGACCTGGACGGCGCACTCCTGGAGGACGTCGGCGAGGTCGACGTAGTACTCGACGTGATCGGCGGCGACGTCCGCGACCGTTCCACCGCGCTGCTCCGCTCCGGCGGCACTCTCGTCACCATCGCCGATCCGCCCGCTGTCCAGCCCCGCGATGGCCGAGCCATCTTCTTCGTTGTTGAACCCAACCGCGAGCAACTGATTCAACTGGCCACCCGCCTTCACGATGGTCGGCTCATCCCCCTCGTCAACAGTGTCCGCTCCCTGGCCGAGGTGGCTGCTGCCTTCGGTCCCAACGGACGTACCCGCGGCAGAACGATCATCAAGGTGACCCCGGACTGACGTTCGCAGGTCCCGCTGCACGCCCGCGCGGAGTGGTATCGCCGCAGGTCGGCACGCACTGCCTCGGATATCGGCCGATAACCTGTGTGGTGTTGATCGCCGGGCACCGTGCCGCGGAGCAGCCGCCTGCCATTCGAATTCCTACACAGGGTACGGCGGCACCGGTGTTTCGGCAGCGGCACAACAGAATCGCGTCATCGAGGAACTCAGAGCAGATCGGGCTCGGGATCACCCAGCCGGCTACGGATCGCGCCCCACGGATCGGCGAACCGGCGCGCAGTGTTGCGATACGGGGAGCCGCGACGCAGATACCACCGCAGCAGCGGCGCTGCCGGTGCGACGACATAGCGTCGAACCCCTGTTCTGGACCGTATCTCGTCGAGCATCCCGGGGAACGCGTGATGCTGGAACCGCAACACCTGCTGTGCGCGCTCGGTATCCATCCAGTCCGTCGCGAACCAGTCCTCGTCGCGTGCGGGATCACCCGGAAGACCGGGCGGAATCGCGTCGGTCAGCCCGGAGGCGGCGGCGATGGACGATCCGATCTCGCGCTGACGCAGCCGATGTGAGGCGTCACCGCCGATGAGAAAGATCTCCTTCGTACTCGGGGTCGTCGCCGCGGCCACCATCGCCGTGGCGACGTCGCGGACGTCGACGGTGTTGATTCGCCCGTCGCTCGGCAGCGCCGCTTCGAAATACAGGGTGTCGGAGCTCGCGGTGAGCATCGGCTCGATCGTCAGTACCCCGCCGAGCCGGAGAATCACCCAGTCCAGACGCGAACCGCGGACCAGCCCCTCGGCGGCGGCCTTGTGCGCGCCGTACAGATCGGTGGGCCGGATCGGTGTATCGACGGTGAGCGGGCTCTCGTCGCGATGCGGATTGCGCGCACCGTAGACCGCGATACTGGAGGCCAGCACGAATCGCGGTGGGGACGAGAGTTCTTCGGCGCGCCGCACCAGGGTCGCGGTCGCATCGACATTGACCGCATGGGCGAGCCGGCGACGTCGGTAGCAGACCGGCGGAATGATCGCGGCCAGATGCACGATCACGCTGGGGCGCACGGTATCGAGCAGGGCCTCGACCTGCCCAGGGGCGGTCAGGTCGGCCCAGCGCGCTGACACCGCCTCCGGGAGCCGTCGCGCGGCGCGGCGATTCGCGGCGGCATCGAGATCACTTGCCACGACCTGGAATCCGGCCGCCGCCAGGGCTCGGACCACCGCGGAACCGACCAGTCCGAAGGCGCCGGTGACCAGCACCGGTCCGGACGGATCGGCATCGTCGTGATCGTGGTCGCCGGCCATATCCAACTCCGCTCGGTCGAGAAGTGCATCAGGGTCCGATATCGGACGAACTATAGTCTGTACTACTGTCCGGACAAGTGCTCTCACTGGCCGGTTTCGATGCGGCCGGCGCAGGCCGGTGGTGTAATGAGAAGAAGTCGTCCGTTGTGTGTCAGCGCGGGCCGATGTGGTGAAACGGGTACTCGGGCGGTGCGGCGGGCATCGTCTCGATCCCGTTCCGCCGGAATATGTTGGGCCCCAGGCCCGAATGCGATATATGTGTGCACCGTACAGACTCGATGTCACAAGGAGAGATGCCGTGCCCGACGGCCCGATCGAACTGCGCACCGACGTGGCGCATCCGGCTCGGATGTATGACTACTTTCTCGGCGGTAAAGACTACTACGATGCCGATCGCGCGGCCGCCGAACAGGCCCTGCAGAACTTCCCGGCGGTCCGGGTGACCGCCAAGACCAATCGCGAATTCATGCGGCACGCAACGCGATATCTGGTCGGGCAGGGCATCAGGCAATTTCTGGATATCGGCACCGGCATCCCCACCGAACCGAACCTGCATCAGATCGCACAGGGCGAGGCGCCCGAGTCTCGCGTCGTGTACGTCGACAACGACCCGATCGTGCTGGCGCATGCCCGAGCGCTGCTGGTGAGTTCGGCGGAGGGCCGCACCGCCTACGTTCAGGCCGATGCCGCGGATCCGGCGGCCATTCTGGCCGCGCCGGAGTTGGCGGACACCCTGGATCTGTCGCAGCCGGTGGCGATCTCGTTGATGGCGGTGCTGCATTTCGTCCCCGGCGACGTCTACGACGTGGTGGCCAGGTTGATGGCGGCGATGCCGAGCGGGTCCTATCTGGCGATGTCGCATGTGACAACGGAATTCGACGACAGCGAGCGCGATCCGGAGGGAATGGGCCGGCTGCTGCAGGTGTACCGCGACCGCGGGATTCCCGTGCGACCCCGCACCCGCGAGGAGGTGTCGCGCTTCTTCGACGGACTGGAATTGGTGGAACCCGGCGTCGAGCTGATCCACCGGTGGCGCAACGGCGGCATCGACCATCCGCCGAGCCACGACAAGCAGGTATCGCTCTACGGCGCGGTGGGCCGCAAACCCTGATCACCGGGCGGGTCACGCGGATCGTGACCCGCCGGACCCCAACCTTTCGGACGGCTGCCCGGTTGATTCCGGTGTGAGACAGTGCCACACGGAACGAGAGCAGGGACCGCCATGGGAGATATCGGACCCATCCGCCGACCCATCGAGGTCGTGCCCGAACCAGGCCGGTCCTGCCCGGGGGAGCGGCCGACGGTGCGCTCACCGTCGTCCCGATCGCGGATATCCTGCGTCTTCTTCCCTCCAGCCCGGTCCCGGCGACACCGGCACACGCATCGAGAGATACGCTCCCGCAACGGAATCGGAGCCGGACCTCGATCAGGCTCGCGAACCCGAACCGGTGGTGTTTCCGCGATCTGAACCGGCTGCGTCGCGAATACGCCATGGCACGCGATGTCGTCGCTGTGATCGCCCTCGAGGGGCCGGGTGCTCCAGGGGGTGTTCGGGAGCCGGTGAGGATTCCCACGGCGCGTCGGCGTCGGTTTTGCTAGGCTCGCCGCACACTTCCGGGGAGGACTCACGCTCGTGCAAGAGTTGCCGGATATCGACCGGCTCGGCCGGGCCACCGTGCGAATTCTGACATCGGACGGCGCGGTCGTCGGTGCGGGATTTCCGTTGCGGTCCACGCTGATCGCCACCTGCGCGCATGTCGTGTCGGCCGCGCTGGGCATCCCGAATGCGGTCACGGCGCCCGAAGAGTCTGTGCTCGTGGACTTTCCGGGAGCGGCCGAACCGATCGGCGCGCGGGTGCGGCACTGGTCGCCGATCGGGCCGGATGGCCGCGGTGATATCGCCGTGCTGGAACTGCCCGGCCCGGCGCCGGATTCCGTTGCGCCGTTGCCGTTCTGGCCCGCCGCGCAGCTGTGGGGCGGGCAATTCCGGATGTTCGGGTTCCCGGCCGAGGTGCCCGACGGTGTCTGGGTTTCCGGCGAGTTCCGTGCCGCGCAGAGCCAGGGCTGGGTGCAATTGCAGGCCGCGACGGGTGGACAGCCCATCACCGGGGGCTTCAGCGGCGCCCCGGTGTGGGATACCGCGGCCCATGCCGTGGCGGGTATGGCGGTCGCTGCCGACGGCCGCCGCTACACGCGCACCGCGTTCATGCTTCCGATCGACGAGGTGCTGCGCCTGGATCCGGCACTGCTGTCGCCGCCGTATCGCGGGATGGAGCCCTTCGACGAGGAACACGCTCCGTTCTTCTACGGCCGCGACGGGGATATCGAGCGCATCCTCGACGCTCTGCGGGACCGTTCGTTCGCCGCTGTGGTCGGACGGTCCGGCATCGGCAAGTCCTCACTGGTCCGGGCCGGTGTGCTGCCGCGGGTGCGGGAACAGGGGCGCCGCATCAGTGCGTTCCGGCTCAGCGGTGATGCGTCCGGTGCCCGGGCGGTGACTTCGGGCGCCGCCGCCGACGATCCGGTGGCGACCTGGCTGGCCGATCGAGCCGCCGGTACCGGCGACACCGGTGCGGCGGAATTGCTGAATCGGGTACCGGCACAAGGCACCCTGCTGTTCGTCGACCAGTTCGAAGAACTCGCGGCCGCGGCGCCGGACCGGGCCCGCGCTCTGCTGCGGGCACTGATCGAGCTCACCCGCGCCGATGCCGAGGGCCGCCTGTGGATCGTCTGCACCCTGCGCTGGGATGCGTTCGATGAACTGCTCGACACCGATCTCGCCGCATTCCTCGGCGGGGCGACGGTGGCCCTCGCACCTCTGGGCCGCGCGCAGCTGCGGGACGTGATCACCCGCCCCGCCGCCCGGCTCGGCGTCACACTCGACGACGCGGTGGTGGAGCGACTGGTCGACGAGGTAGCCGATCAGCCCGGCGGGCTGCCGCTGCTGGCCTCGGTGCTGCCGGATCTGTGGGTCCGCCGCACCAGCGGCCGGATCACCCTCACCGACTACGAAAACGTCGGCAGCGTAGCGGTTTCCATCGCGCGCCGCGCCGAACAGGTGATGGCGCAGTTCACCGATCCCGTCGAGCTGGTCGCCGCGCAGCGAGCACTCGGACTGCTCGCGATACCGACCGCCAGCGGCGCCGGATTCGTCCGGACGGTGCTGCGGATGCGTGACCATCCCGAACTCCGCGAGGTCGTCGGCCGGTTGGCGATCGACCGCCTGGTCGTCATCGGCCGCGACCAGGACGGCGCCGATACCGTCGAACTCGCGCATCAGGCGCTCATCGACAACTGGGCACGCCTGCACGATCTGCTGCAGGCCGATCGCGACTTCCGCACCTGGCAACAGCAGCTCACCCAGAGCCTGGACAACTGGGAGCGGCGCGGCCGCGAGCACGACGCTCTGCTGCGCGGCACCGCGCTCGACACTGCCGAGGATCAACTCGCGGCGCGGAAAACCGATGTGCCGCAGCCGCATCGGGATTTCATCACCGCCAGCCGACGGCGTCGCGGCCGGGAGGTGCGCCGCCTGCGCATCGTGGCCGCGACGCTCACCGTCCTGGTGGTCGTGGCCACCTCGATGGCGGTGGTCGCCTACCGCAGCGGTCAGGCGCGCGCGCAGCAACTGCGGTGGCAGGCCGGGCGCGACCTGGCCGCGGAATCGCTGCGGATCGCCGACTCCGACCCCGAACGTGCCCTGCAGTTCGCGCAGGCCGCGGCGCGTCATGCGCCGGACGATCACGAGGTGCGCACGGCACTGTTGAATCAGCAGGTGCGCATGGCTGCGGCCACCTCGCAGGTGTCGGGCCTGTGGTCGAACCCGTCGTCCATGGCGATGAGCGGGGACGGGGAGACGGTGGCGGTCACGGAGAACGACCACGATGTCACCGTCTGGACCGGTTTCACCGGCGCCGAACGCCATTGCCGGCGGTTGCCGCCGTCGCCGGCGAAGGTCGTCTCCCTGCACCTGAGCGGCAACGGCGCCGCGTTGGCCGTGGTGACCGAATTCGGCGCGGTCACCGCCTGGCGGATCGGCGGCCACACCGGACCCGTGGTCGTCCGCGAGCCGGAGGACGCGCCGCTGACCGCGAATGCGATTGCCGCCAACTGGGATCCGAACGGGGCCCTGCTCGCACTGCGTCTCGACCGCGAGCATCTGCGGCAGGCGCCCTCCCAGCTCGGACACACCGACGCGTTCGAGGTGTACGACCTGGCGGGGCAGCGGCCGGTGCGGGTGGCCGCGCCGCCACCGCCGGACGCTATCGAGCAGTATCCGCAGTTCGTCGCTGCGGATGGGGCCACGATCGCGATGCACGAGATCACCGGGGCCACCGGTCGCAACGTGCTGCGCGACGCGCGGACAGGACAGCGAGTGCGGGAACTTCCGCAGGGCGTGATCACCGCGTCCGGCCTGATCGTGGGATGTGCCGACGGCAGCCTGATCGTCTCGGACGCCACCACCGGAGCCGAGCGATTCCGGACGGAGGGCGCATATCGGCCCGAGGTGAGCGAGAAATGCCACTGGGATGTCGATGCGAGCCAGCGATACGCGGTGCGGTCCGCGGCCGGCGACGACGACGTCCTGCGGCTGGTCTACCTCGTCGATCTCGGCACCGGAAAGATCTACACCACCCAGGTGCGCAACACCCCGAAGGGCACCGGTGTGTTCCTGGGCGTGCCGGGTCCCGGCGCACCACAGCTGACGCAGCTGACCCGGAGCGGATTTCTCCGCTTCGCCCCCGCTGTTCCGATGTCCGGGCTGCGTGTCTTCACCGCGGGGGTGACCTCGAATTTCGTGTGGAGTCCGCACGGCCGGTACCTGGTCGCGCTCAGTCAGGCCGGCGGGGATCCGAACCAGGGGATCCGCATCTTCGAAACGAGCCCTGCCGTCGCGGAAGTCGCTCGTGTCGTCCTGCCCGCACCCGCCGTGCTCGGTGTCACCGAGCCGCCGGGACAGATCACCGCCGATGAACGACATTTCGTGCTTCCCGACGGCATGGGTGGGGTGACCAGCTACGCGCTGCCCGATCTGACTGTCGAGCAACATATTTCGCTGCCCTATCCACCCGAACTCGGTGCCCGGCCGCACGGCCCGACCTCGGTCCTGCAGACCGCCGACGACGAGCTCGCCTTCTACTACGCGGGAACGGTGACCCGCCGGCACATCGGGGACTGGCGGCAGGTCGGCGCGACCGTGCGGACGTGGTCCGATCTCGAAGAACTGCGGTGGTCGGTGGAGCAGGGGGTGACGGCGAATTCCGTTCCGACACACCCCGACCGGTTCCTGCTGGCGACGCGGGACGCGGATGTGGTGCGGAATGTGGCCGATGGCCGGGTCGTGCGCACCATGCCGCTCGACGTCGACGAACGGTACAGCCGTTCGACCGACATCGTCCGGCCCGGCACACCGGTCCTCTACAAGATCGACCCCTCCGGCGGTGTGGTCGAGCGAAACCTGGACACCGGCGCGGAATCCCGCTTCCCGCATCGGGTTTCGACAGGGAAGATGTTGCGGGGTCTGAGCGCGGACGGTGTGCTGGTGCTGGACGATCTGGGAAAGCTGGAGATCTGGGATATCGATCGGGGCGCGAAACTGTTCGAACTCCCGGGGTACGGGAACAGGTATCCGGTCATCGGGGAGGACACCCTGTTCTATCTGACCGGTGACACGGACGGCGAGACCTTCTCCGGCATCTTCCGGGTCGACCTCGACCGCGACGGAATTCTGCAGCGCCTCTGCGGCATCAGTGATCGTGACTACACCCCGGCCGAACGGGACGCGCTGCCGGTGGGCGCCGACACCGCCCGGCCCTGCCGCGGGGTCCGCTGAACCGGCGGTGTCGTGCCTCGACGGCGGTCGGTGCGGGTCACCCGTGCTGCCGGCCGCCGTCGTTCGGGAGATTCTCGATGCCGACCGGTTCGATCCCCTCGGCGGTCGGCAACGCGAATCCGAAGATCTGCCCGTAGAAACTCAATTCGGAATCCAGTGCCCGGCGGATGTTCTCCGCCCGCCGGAACCCGTGCTGCTCACCGTCGAAGAGAAGAAAGGCGACCGGGATCTGCCGCGCTCGCAGTGCGTCCACGATCATCTGCGACTGATTGGGCGGCACCACGGCATCCTCGCTGCCCTGCAGAACGATCAGCGGACTGCGGAACCGGTCGATGTGGTGGATCGGTGACCGCTCACGGTAGCGGTCGCGCTCGGCCGGGTACTCGCCGATCAGGCCGTCCAGATATCGGCTCTCGAATTTGTGGGTCTCGGCGGCGAGGGCCTCGAGATCGGCGACGCCGTAGTGGTCGGCGCCCGCGGAGAACGGCGTGCCGGTCCGGGCCAGCGCGGCCAGCGTCGTGTAGCCGCCGGCCGATCCGCCGCGGATGGCCAACCGGCGCGGATCGACGCGACCGTTGTCCGCCAGCCACCGGGCGGCGGCTGTGCAATCGGCGACGTCGACCACACCCCAGGCATCGCGCAGCAGGTCGCGGTAGGCGCGGCCGTAGCCGGTGGAACCTCCGTAATTGACATCCACGACGGCGATTCCGCGGCTGGTCCAGTACTGGGTACTCGGGGAGAGCACGGGCACCGCGTGTGAAGTCGGACCCCCGTGGATCATGACCAGCAGCGGTGGCAGCTCCCCGTCGGGACCGCGGTGCCCGGTCGCGGCGGGCGGGTAGAACAGCGCGTGGGCGGTGCGCGGCGCACCGGCCGAATCCGTCGAAGGAAACGAGATCGGCTCCGGCACAGAGATATCGGTGGATTCCAATCCGAGATCGCGCGGAGCGCGCAGGGTTTCGATTTCGGTGGCTGTCCCGGCGAATCCGATGCGGTAGACGCCGAGTTCGGCAGTGGGGGTTCCAGCGACCACGACGACGGCGTTCTCGTCCGCCCGCTCGACCGAGACGATCACGGAGAAGGGGAGGTCCAGATCGATCACCGACCCGTCCGGGCGGCGCACGGCCAGTGCGTCGTAGCCGTCGCGCCAGCGGGCGAACACGATGCCGGGCTCGCCGAGCACCGCGTAGCGCGCCGAGCCCAGCTGCCATGCGGGAACGCCGATTTCGGCATCCATCTCGATGACTGCCTCGACTGTGCCGCCCGGTGTCCACCGGTAGAGGTTCCACCACCCGTTGCGGTCGGACAGGAACAGCAGCGAGCCGTCCTCCTGCCAGCGCGGCTCCTGTACCGACTCGCCCGGCCCGCCGGCGACGACGGTGTCGGTCCCGGTCGCCAGGTCACGTACGCGCAGGACGGTGTCGTCCCACGGCATCGAGGGGTGATCCCAGGTGACGACGGCGAGCGCGGACCCGTCCGGGCTCGGTCGTGGTGCGACGACGAAATCCGGTCCGCTGACCAGGACTTCGGGCTGCGACGGCCGATCGGCCGACAACCGCACGATCTCGTTGCGCACATCGATCGCACCCCGCCCGTGCACCGGATGACTTTCCCGGACAGCGACGACGGTGGCCCCGTCCGGATCGAGTGCGCCGTCGCCGTAACGGTCACCGCGCGCCGTGGCCGGCTCCGGTGTCAGCGCGACCGGCACACCGTCGCGCTCGATCCGGTAGAGCCGCTGATCCGCCCAGTTGGCGAAATAGAGCACCCCGTCGCGCACCCACCACGCGGCGCCACCGTATTCGTGGACCGCCGTGCGCGCGTCCATCCCGTCCGGCAGCAGGTCGGTGCGGGTTCCGTCGGGGCGACGGCGCACGATCTGGGTCCGGCCTCCCTCGGTGGGGCGGCCCTCCGACCAGTACACGTCCGGCCCGTCCACCCGCACCTCGCCGAGGCGCACCGCAGCGCTGACGACGCTCTCGGAGGTGATGGAGGTCGGCCACGACCCGAAAGGCAATACGGTGATCGTCACCCGGACAGGCTAGTCGCCGCGGTCCTGCGGGGGTGAGCGTGCGCACCGCGAGCTCAGGCCACGTGCTCGCCGAGCTGTTTACGGATGCGCACCAGCCCGTCGTGGACGTATCCCTTGACAGTGCCCTCCGCCACGCCCATCACCCGCGCCGTCTCCTTGTAGGTGTTGCCCTCGTAGGTGTAGACGATCACCGCTTGGCGTTCCCGGGGCGGCAGCGTGTCCAGCAGCCGGATCAGCATGTCGCGCAGGGCGACCGTATCGTCGAAGGGGAGGCCCGCGTGGTCGGCGAGAACCGACAGGCGTTCGTGTCCCTCGGCATCGAGCCGCTCGCGATCCTTCGCGGCCCGCACGGCAGCGTCTTTCACCAGATTCTCGGCAGTGGCCCACAGATACTTCCGCAACCCCTCCACATCGGTGATGTGGTCGGGCCGGCGCGCGTAGACCCGCATGAAGGCGGTCTGCACGATGTCGTCGGCGTCGGCGCGGTTGCCGATCTGCCGGACGATGCGCGCCAGCAGCATCTCGCTCGCGGATTCGTATGCCTCGACCAGTAATTCGGCGAAATCCGGCGCACCCTGTTTCTCGCCGCGGGCGATCCGGACCACGGCCGGTCCGGGTTCGGCGGTGAGCAGTGTGAGCGGCGTCCGCGCGCACTCCCGCAGGACCACCCGCAGCAGCGCGGCCAGCGAGATGTCCCGAGCCTGATCGGGATCGAGCGGCGCACCCATGGCCTTCGCCTTCCTGTCGGTCTGCCGGAATCCTATCGGCGCACCTCACGACAGTGGTGCCGGATTCGGGCAGCCGGAATGCCGCGGGACCCAACGTTTTCCGGCCGTGCCCGGTTGATATCGGTGTCGGCTCCCGAACGAAAGGATCGAACTCATGTCGGTACAACCGTCCACCGCGCCCGTCCGGAACATGCGAGCACTGCACGGGTGGGGGTCCGCGGCCATCACGCTGACGGCCGGTGTGGTACTCACACAACTGATAAGCACACTCATCGATTGGGTCACCCTGTCCGACTTCGAGCGGAATTGGCGGCATCCGAGCGGAAGCCGGCAGGAGTGGTCCGGGGATTCCTGGGCCGCCGACCTGTCGATGGTGCTGACGGTGTGCGCGGCCGTGGCGATCATCGTGTGGTTGTGGCGCGCTCGCCGCAACGCGGAGGCGTTGTGTGCGGCCGGGCACCGGCTGGCATTCGGCTGGGTTGTCGGCGCGTGGCTCTGCCCGGTGGTGAATTTCTGGTTCCCGCAGATGATCGTTTCGGATGTCGTCCGCGCGAGCGATCCGGCGACGCCGGCGGATGCGGTGGAGCTGCGCGGCCGCCCCGGCACCGGGCCGGTCACCGGGTGGTGGCTGAGTTTGCTGGTCTCCTGGGCGCTGACCCTGGTGTCGCTGCGGTTCGGTGCGCCGCGGCTGCGCTCGAAATCGACCGACGAGTATTTCGTGTACGCGCTCGCCCCGGCCAACGGGACGGCCATGATCGTGGCGGACCTGCTCGCCGTCGGGGCTCTGGCCGTCTCGGCGGTCTTCCTCGCGGTGGTGATCGTCCGAGTCCAGACCTGGCAGGAGAACCGCGGCGGTTCGTGACGCGATCGATCCCGGGTTTTCTCCACCTGGAACAATCAGGACGAGGCGATCTCGCCGGCCGGTGGCGTGGCGGGCGCCGGGAGGTGCCGGACCCCGGAGATCTCACAGGTGAGAGTGGGTCCGCGGTGATATCGGCGCCCCCATAGCATCAAGGGGGCGACCCCATCGATGAATCCGAGGATCTGTGGTGACTACCGAACAACTTGACCGCTGGAACGCTCAGGAAGCCGCGGCGGAGGCGATGATCCCCATCATCGGCACCCTGTATCGGGGAAAAGGGGTGACGATCCTGCTGCACAGCCGCTCACTGGTGAACAAGTCGGTGATCAGCATTCTGCGAACCCACCGGTTCGCGCGGCAGATCGAGGGCGAGGAGCTGTCGGTCGACGAGACCCTGCCGTTCCTGCAGGCGCTGGGTGAGCTGGACCTCGGTCCCTGCAAGATCGATCTCGGTCTGCTGGTCACGGCCTACCGCGCCGACGGGCGGGGGCGGCCGATCGGTGCGTTCACCGCCGAGGTCCTCGCCGATGTGATCGGTGGCAACAAGTCGTCCTCTCCGGGGCCCCGCGATGTCGTGCTCTACGGGTTCGGCCGCATCGGCCGGCTGGTCACGCGCCTGCTGATCGAGAAGGTCGGCTCCGGCAACGGGCTGAATCTGCGCGCGGTGGTGGTGCGCCGCGGTGGCGACGGTGATCTGGCGAAGCGGGCCTCGCTGCTGCGCCGGGATTCGGTGCACGGACATTTCGACGGCACCATCAAGGTCGACGCCGCCAATGACACGATCATCGCGAACGGCAACGTCATCAAGTTCATCTACAGCGACGATCCGACGACGATCGACTACACCCGGTACGGGATCAGCGACGCGATCCTGATCGACAACACCGGTAAGTGGCGAGACCGTGACGGGCTGTCGCAGCATCTGCGGCCCGGTATCGCGAAGGTCGTACTCACCGCGCCCGGCAAGGGTGACGTCCCGAATATCGTGCATGGCGTCAACCACCGCGGCCAGGATCTCTCGCAGCGGATCTTCTCGTGCGCCTCGTGCACCACCAACGCGATCGTGCCGCCGCTCAAGGCGATGGACGACGAGTTCGGCATCGTCCGCGGCCACGTGGAGACGGTGCACTCGTTCACCAACGACCAGAACCTGCTGGACAACTATCACGGGGCGGACCGCCGCGGCCGCTCCGCGCCGTTCAATCTGGTTCTCACCGAAACCGGCGCCGCGTCGGCGGTCGCGAAGGCGATGCCCGATTTCAAGGCCAAGATCACCGGAAACTCCATTCGCGTCCCCACCCCGGACGTGTCGGTGGCGATTCTGAATTTGCAGCTGAAGCGGGAGACGACCAGCACGGAGGTGCTCGAATATCTGCGCCGGGTGTCGCTGTCGGGTCCGTTGAGTCGCAACCTGGACTACACCGCGGCCACGGATGTGGTCTCCAGCGATTTCATCGGGTCACGGGCCGCATCGATCATCGACGCCAACGCCACGATCGTCGACGGCGACACCGCGATCCTCTATGTCTGGTACGACAACGAATTCGGCTATTCGTCGCAGGTGGTGCGGACGGTGCAGTACATCTCGGGAATCGAGTATCCGACTCATCCGCAACTCGGCGCCGAGGTCCGCACGCCGGCGATCGCGGGCCGGCGCGGATGAGTCGGCCGGCACGATAGGTCGATCGATGGTGGGGTAGGCCGGTACCCCACCATCGATGCCGCCCCCGGACCGCCGTCGCGGGGCCCGCGGCCTGAGAGGTGTTGATATATCATCACTTTCGCGGCGTCAGGTCCGTCTCGCGCGTCCGCGTCGATTCCGCGGCGCACGCGGACCGTCCCGGCGGGCCCGGCCGGACTTATTCCGATGCGCCCGCGTGTGTGCCGCGTAAATCCCTTCTTCGCAAGGTATTTCGGTGCAGCTCCATCGACATTCGCCGTTCGCCGGTTTCGATCCCGGCATCATCGGGCATGCCGTCGTGGCCCCTTTTTTGTAAGCTCCACCGAGACATCAACCGACCGAGCGCGATCGCACCACGCGGTACCCGTGCTGTCGGTACGTTTTCCGTTCTCGTAGCAGTAGTGATCGATGCCGGGAGAGTGAGTCCGACCCCCGGGATGGTTGTTCCGAGGACGCGGTGGATCAGGTCGGACGAGAGTTTGGAGTTCTCTTGAACGCACCCAGGGTTCCGGCGCAGGCATCACGTTGCCCGGTCTCGCCCGGTTCGCCGGACGGCTTCGACGGCCCGCGGATGGCTTTGCACGCAACGGAATTCGCAGCCGATCCGCATCGCTCCTATCAGCACATGCGCGACCGGTTCCGCACGATGGTTCCGGTGGATCTGGCGCCCGGTGTACCCGCCACGCTGGTGATCGGATACCGGACCGCGTTGCGAATTCTCAACGACCCCGAGCACTTTCCGGCCGATCCGCGCCGCTGGCAGCGCAGCGTCGCCGAGGACTGCCCGGTGCTGCCGATCCTGGAGTGGCGGCCGACCGGAAGCCGCAACGCGGGACCGGAATTCGCGCGGTACCGGCAGGCCACCATCGACAGTATCGAAGGGGTGGATCTCTACGGTCTGCATGCGATCGTCGAGCAGATCGCCCTGCCCCTGATCGAGGGTTTCCGAAACGAGGGCAAGGCGGATCTGCTGAGCCAGTACGTATTTCCGCTGACCTTCCAGGTGTGCTGCGCGCTGGTCGGTTGCCCGCCGGAGGTCGGCCAGATGGTGGCCACCGGGATGGCGGCGATGTTCGAGGGCGTCGACGCCGACAAGGGCAACCGGATGGTCAGTGAGGCGATGTACCAGCTGGTCACGATCAAGCGGGCCGAGCCCGGCAACGACGTGACCTCACAACTGCTGCGGCACAATTCGGCTCTCACCGATGAGGAGGCCGTCCATCAACTGATCACCTTCTACGGCGCCGGGATCGAACTGCAGCTCAATCTGGTGGTCAACACCCTGCTGCTGATCCTCACCGAGGATCGCTTCGGCGGCTCCGTCCTCGGCGGCAGCCTGTCGACCCGGGACGCACTCGACGAGGTGTTGTTCAACGACCCGCCGCTGGCCAACTATCTGGTCACCTATCCGCGTCAGCCGATCTTCATCGACGACGTGTGGCTACCCGCGGACCAGCCGGTCCTGATCAGCATCGCGGCAGCCAACAACGATCCCACGATCCGCGCCGACGATCGCATCGGCAATCGTTCCCACCTCGCCTTCGGCATCGGCCAACATGCTTGCCCCGCACAATCATTGGCCTACCTGATCGCGCAGGACGCGATCGATCAGCTACTCGATGTGCTTCCCGATATGAGTCCCGACGGCGATCTGGTCTGGCGCCCGGGCCCGTTCCACCGTGCCCTGACCGCATTGCCGGTCACCTTCCCGGTGGTGGGATAGCCCGGCGACGATGGGGGCGTGGTGGTTCGGCCGCGGCGCCCTCCGCCGCGAGCGGCTCCGGCCCGCTACGGTGCACCGCTCACGCCTGCCCACTGAGCTCGGCGGTGGCCTCGGCCTGGATGCGCTCGAACTGTTCGCCCATGCGGGCCGCGAGGGCCTGGGCCGCCGACAGCGGCCGGACCATGACCATGAAGTCGTCGATCTTGCCGTCGGCGTCGAAGTGCAGGAAGTCGCATCCGGTGAGCTTCTTGCCGTCGACGGTCGCCTCGAAGACGAGCGCGTGGTCGCGGCCGTTCGGATCGGCGATTTCGCGCACGTAGTGGAAGTCCTCGAACACCCGGATGACCGCGCGCAGGATGGCCGCCGTGATCGCCTTGCCCGGATACGGCTTGAACGCGACCGGACTGGTGAACACCACATTGTCGGCCAGCTGTGCCGCGATGGCGGCCTCGTCGCGTGCCTCGACGGCGGCTCGGAAAGGGTGCATGTGACAGGCTCCATCGGTCGGTCGGGTGAATATCGGGGACTGTACTCAGCGCGCCCCGACGAGCGGCCGCGCCCCGGCTGCTCGTCCGCGGCGAACCGGCCCCGCTCGCCGCGGAGGAGCGTATCGGCCCGGTGACGCCGGGCCGAGTCCGCCTGCGCCGATCAGGCCTGGCAGCTGTGGTACGCCTCGATCAGCCAGGTGCCGTCGTGGCGCACGAGCACCCAGGTTCCGGATTCCCGATCCTCGGTTCGGGTGGGCGCGCCGGGTGATGTGGTGGCGCTCTCGGTGATCACGACGGCCGTGTCCGCACCGGCCGCACGCGCCTGCCGGATCTCGTGCACGCGTTCGGTGCCCGCGAGCGGACCCGCGAAGGCCGCGGTCATCGCCGTGTGAATATCGGCGCTGCCGGTGAGCAGCCGGCCCGGCAGTGCGACGGTCGCCGTCTCGGTGTACCAGGTGACGAACGAATCCGCGTCACCGTCGGCCCAGGCGGCGGATGTGGCCTCGAATATCGTGCGGGCGGCCTCCAGCAGGGGGTTTGTCGTGGTCGGGTGTGAGCTCATCGCATCCTCCGGATTGTGTCGTGGGCCGTGAACCGGCCCTGTCGGACCGACGTGGGGGGCGGGCCGATTTCGACACCTCGTTGCCTTTCATATACCCCATGGGGTATCTTCGGCAGCGACGGCTATATACCCCCAGGGGTATTGAATGGAGAAAGTGATGACCGACTCGCAGGTTGTTTCACCGCCGGAGACCACCGCCCGCGGTGCCGGTGATGTGCTGGGCAGAATGGGCGCCGCCATGGCCGGCCGGGCCCGGATCGTGTTCGGGGTGTGGCTGGTGGTGCTGGTCGCGCTGGGCGCCGCCGCGCCGAGCGTGTTCGACGCACTCGCCGGCGCCGGCTGGCAGGCGAACGGATCGGACTCGGTGCGGGTCCGGGAGCTGGCTCAGCAGCACTTCGGCGGGAACTCGTCGGCGGCGGTCCAGGTCGTGGTGCACTCGGACACCCAGACCGTCGACAGTCCGGCGGTGCAGTCGGTGCTCGGCAGCGCCACCGCCTTGTTCGCCGGTGACTCCCGATTCGGCGAGGTGGTGGCGCCGCAGCCGGGGATGTCGATCAGCCCGGACGGGCACACCGGAATCCTCATCGCCGGCGCCGCCGCCTCGACGGACGAGATGGTGCGGGCTGTCGACGCGCACAAGGACGCGCTGACGGCCTTGTCGGGCAATGGGATCGAGGTCTATCCGACCGGTGCGTCGGCGTTGTGGAGCGATTTCAACAAGGCCAACCACGAAGCGATGTTGAAGGCGGAGATGTTCTCCTGGCCGGTGACTCTCGCGATCATGGTGATCGCGTTCGGGTCGTTGGTGGCGGCCGGGCTGCCGCTGCTGCTCACCCTGGCCGGGCTGATCGCCTCGGCGGGAGGTTTGGTGCTGCTCAACCACGTGACGCCGATTTCGGTGTGGGCCATGAACTTCGCGATGATGTTCGCCCTGGCGCTGGGCATCGACTATGCCCTGTTCATCGTCGCCCGCTTCCGTGGTGCCCTCGCCGCGAGCGCGGATCCCCGTCAGGCGGTGGCCGAGACGATGAGTACGGCGGGTAAAGCCGTCGTATTGTCCGGACTCACAGTCCTGGTGAGCCTGTCGGCGGTCTTGATCGTCCCGGCGCCGGCGGTGCGGACGATGGCGGTCGGGATCATGTTCGCGGTGGCTTTCGTGCTGGCTGCCACGTTGACGCTGCTGCCCGCGGCGCTGGGCGCGCTCGGTCACCGAATCAACGCCGGATCGCTGCCGCGCCTCGGAGGCCGGCAGCACCGCTCACCGCGCTTCGCGGCCTGGGGGCGGCTGCTGCACAACCGGCCCTGGCCCTTCGCGATCGCCGCGCTGCTGGTGCTGATCGCGCTGGCGATCCCGGTGACCGGGCTGAAGGTCGCGATGCCTTCGATTCAGGTCGTGCCCGCCGACGCCCCGGTCCGCCAGGGTTATGAGCTGGTGCAGGCGCAGATGGGCGAGGGTGCGCCTGGAATGTTGCAGATCATCGCCCCGGCGGACGAGTCCGCGGCGGTCGCGCGGGCGGCTTCGGGTGTGGACGGCATCTCGATGGTCACGCCGGCCCAGCCCGCCCGCGACGGCAGCGGCCTGGTCATGATGCAGGCGCTGCCGAACGTGGACCCCTCCGACGCGCGGATGGGCACGATCCTGGACCAGATGCGAGATCGCTTGCCGGCCGGTGCTCTGGTGGGTGGTGCGCCCGCGGAGAACCTGGACCTGCAACACGCGCTCGACCATTACTTCCCGATCATCGTGGGCATCATCCTGGCGCTGGGTTTCGCACTGCTGCTGATCGCCTTGCAGGCGCCGCTGGTCGCGGCACTGGGTACGGTGGTGAGCCTGTTGTCGACCGCCGCGGCGTTCGGAGTGGCGAAGCTGATCTTCCAGGACGGGCACGGCGCCGGGGTGCTCGGCTTCACCCCGCAGGGCTTCCTCGACGGGTGGGGGCCGGTGTTCTTCTTCGCGATGATCTTCGCAATCGCGATGGACTACACGGTCTTTCTGCTCGCTACGGCGAAAGAGCACTACGAACGGACCGGCGATCCGAGCCACGCCCTGGTCGACGGGCTCGCCCATTCGGGCCGGGTGATCTTCGCCGCGGCGGCGGTGATGGTGGCGGTCTTCTTCACCTTCGCGCTGGCCGATCCGCTGCCGCCCAAGGAGATGGGCATCATCCTCGGCGTGGCGGTGCTGCTCGACGCGGCCGCGGTGCGACTGGTGCTGCTGCCCGCATTGTTACGGCTCACCGGGCACGGTGCGTGGTGGTCGCCGCGGTGGCTACGCAGAGTGTTGCCGTCGATCGATTTCGCGCATGACTGAGATCACCGGCCCGCCATACCCCCAGGGGTATACTGGGGAAGAGACGAGAGGAAGACAGCCATGGTGGGCAACGAAGAGACGATCGCACAAGTGCTGAACCGTTTGCGCCGTGCGCAGGGGCAACTCGGCGGAGTGATCGCGATGATCGAGCAGGGCCGCGACTGCAAGGACGTCGTCACCCAGCTCGCGGCGGTGTCGCGAGCGCTGGACCGCGCCGGATTCAAGATCGTCGCGACCGGTCTGCGCGAATGTCTCACCGGCGAGAGCGCCGACGGCGCCGAACCGATGAGCGAAGCCGAACTGGAGAAATTGTTCCTCGCCCTGGCATAACGCGGGTCCCACCGCGCAGGTCCGGGCATGACGAATTCGGAGAGTGATCCATGACGAACCTACCTCGGCACCACGGCTGGTCCATCGCTCGCGTGGTACCGCTGCTGGCCGGCGCCTTCGTGCTGATCAGCGTGGTCGCGGCCGCGGCCTGGTCGAGCTGGTGGCTCGTGTTCACCGGGTTCGTGGGTGTGAATCTGCTGCTGTACGGAGTCGCCGGCTGGTGTCCGGTGACTCTCGTACTGCGGCGGCTGGGGTTGCCCGCCACCGCCCCGTGCGCCCCGTCCCGAATCTGACCGCAGACCACGACGACCCAAAGGAAGCGTGAACAGCCATGAATCTCGCCATCGCCACCACCGTGCACACCGACCGGTTCGACGAGGCTGTCGAACGAACGCGCGAGGCGCTGGCCGCACAGG
This sequence comes from Nocardia spumae, assembly GCF_020733635.1. Classification (NCBI taxonomy): domain Bacteria; kingdom Bacillati; phylum Actinomycetota; class Actinomycetes; order Mycobacteriales; family Nocardiaceae; genus Nocardia; species Nocardia spumae. The sequence continues at coordinate 2,943,524 of NZ_JAJFZL010000001.1, forward strand.
GCTTCGGCGTGCTGACCGAGATCGATATGTCGGCGACCCTGAAGACCAAGATCGGTGTGGATATGGAGGATTACCGCATTCTCGGCGCCTGTAATCCCCCTCTGGCCCACCGTGCGGTCGGGGTCGACCGGCGAATCGGACTGCTGCTGCCGTGCAACGTGGTCGTCCGCCGGGATCCGGCCGACGCCGGCACCGTCATCGTCGAAGCGATGGATCCGCAGGTGATGGTCCAGGTCACCGGTGACCCGGAATTGGAGCCGGTCGCGGCCGCGGCGGCGACGAAACTGCGCGCCGCCATCGACGCCCTCGGCGACCGCTGAGGCGTGGGCTCCGATATGGTCTGTGCGCCACGGTAATTCGCGGCGCACAGACCGACGCGCGGCGGCGGCCGTCAAGCCCCGCCCGCGAGATAGTCGCCGTTCTCCAGATCGTCCAGCAGGGTCGGACCGGTCGGTGTCCAGCCGACCAGTTCCCGGGTGCGCACGCTGGAGACCGGTGCGTCGATGCCGTAAGCGGTGGCCATGAAGGGGCTGACGAAATGCGCCACCGCCTCCTCCGGGGCGAGCGAGACCACGGGCAGTTCCAGTACCCGGCCGATCGTTTCCGCGATGCTGCGCAGGGTCACTCCGCTCTCCGCGGTTCCGTGCAGCACGCTGCCGGCGGGTGCCCGCTCCACCGCCAGGCGGAACAGGCGGGCCGCGTCGAGCCGATGAACCGCCGGCCATCGGTTGGCGCCGGTGCCGATATAGGCCGAGACGCCGGTTCGCCGCGCGGTGGCGACCAGCATGCCGATGAAACCATGGTCGCCGGGACCGTGCACGGTCGGCGCGAGTCGTACGACACCGGCGCGCACGCCCCGAGCGGCCGAGTCCAGGCACGCGCGCTCACCCGGAATCCGAAAACCCGCGGCCCCGTTCGGATCCGGCTCGTCCGACTCGGTGGACTCCCGTCCGGCCGGCATCACCAGCGTGCCGGAGGTGCTGACGAAGGGCTTGTCCGACTGTTCGAGGGCACGGGCGAGTGTCTCGATCGCGGTCCGGTCGCGCCGCATCATGTCCTCGGGATCGGTGAAGTCGCCTCCGAAGGCCATATGCAGGACGCCGTCGGCGTTTTCGGCGCCCTCACGCAGACTGTCGAGGTCGTCGAGGGAACCGCGGTGTGGCGTCGCGCCGAGTGCCGCCAGCCGGGCGGCGGCCGCATCCGACCGTGCCAGACCCGTGACGATGTGCCCAGCGGTGACGAGTTCGGTGATGACGGCGGGGCCGGTCAAGCCCGAACCGCCGGTGACGAAGATGTGCATATCGGAATCTCTCCGTTGCCGTGAGTGAACGACGCCATTCGTAGCGTCAGTGACTGACTCTACGCGTAGCGTCAGTCGCTGACGCAATGTGGTGTCAGTCACTGACGCTATGGGATAGGATCGGGCCGTGCCACGCAGCGGAGAACACGCGCGCCGCCGCCTGCAGCAGGCGGCTCTGGAACTGTTCCGGGACCAGGGATTCGACCGCACCACCGCGGCCGAGATCGCCGCCCGGGCCGGCGTCACCGAGCGCACTTTCTTCCGTCATTTTCCGGACAAACGTGAGGTGCTCTTCGGTGCCGAGGCCGAGGTGCGCGCCGCCCTCGTCGACGCGGTGGCCGAGGCGCCCGAGCGGCTGGGGCCGCTGGAGGTCCTGCTGTTCGCCTTCCGGCGGGCCGGGCACATCATCGAATCCAATCGCGCCTTCGCCGAACCGCGGTTTCGTGTCATTGCCGCGACCCCGGCGCTACGGGAACGCGATCTGGCCAAACATGCGGCACTGGTCGACGCGGTGACCGAGGCGTTGCGGCGGCGGGGTGTCGCCGTCCGGTGGGCCGGTCTGGCCACCCGGGTCGGCTGGGCGGCCTTCGACGAGGCGGCCGGGGCCTGGGTCGACGATCCCGAACCGGGCATGGACGCGCACCTGGACCGGGCCTTCGAGGAGCTGCGGCGGCTCGCCGCCGCGTCGCCGTCGCCCGCGGCTCTCGACGGACGCCGGTAAGGCCCTGCGTCCCACGGATTTTCGGGCGTCCGTCAGCGGTTGGTGAGCGCGGTGACCGAGGCGGCCACGGTCACGGCGTTGAATACGAACGCGATGATCGCGTTGGCTGTCACGGTTCGTCGCATCTCCCGGGAGATCACCGTGACATCGGTGGTGCCGAAGGTGGTCATCACCGAGACCGCGAAGTACACGTAATCGGCCCACTGGGCGGACTCGTCGCCGGGGAACTGCAGGGCGTTCTCGTCCTCCACCAGATTGTCGGCGTGGAAGGTGACCGCGAAGGACATGACCACGCACACCCAGCTCACGACCACCAGCAGCATCGCGACCGCGACCCGCGGTGTCGTCGGCAATGAGGTGCCGCCGTATCCGGGCAGCCAGACCACGGCGACGGTCATGGCCGCGCCCGCCAAGAAGATCGAGACGCCGGGACCGGGGGCCGATCCGAGGATGTAGCGCTCCAGCACACTGCCCCGGCTCTCGCGTTGTGCCCAGGAGACGATCTGAGGTCGGGTGGCGACGGAGAAGGCGACGGTGGTCGCCACCAGATAGGTGAGCAGATAGGCCAGACCCGCGAGCACGCCACTGTCGACGACCGAGATCGGCGTCTCGTCGTGGGCGCAGACGAAGACGATCGTCGCCGCGAGCGCGGCCACGACGAGGCTCGTCGCCGACCGGCGTCGTTCGGACAGCCACGCGTCGGCTCGGCACAGCTGCGACACGTTCGGCATCCTCTCATGCGTGGCCCCGGTATCCGGGCCGTCTAGGCTCGGGGTGTGTCCGTCGCTCGCAGTGCACCGGAACCCGCGCCCCGGGAAGTCATCGCCCGGACGGTGCGCGAGCAGATTCTCACCGGTTCCCTCGCACCGGGGGATCGGCTGCGCGAGGCCGAACTGGCCCAGCGGTTCGGGGTTTCGCGGGTGCCGGTGCGAGAAGCCCTGTCGCAGTTGCAGAGCGAGGGTTTCGTCACGTTGGTGCGTTACCGCGGTGCGACGGTGTCGGCGGCCTCCGGGTCGGCCGCCCTCGAACTGATCCAGATCCGGCGCGGTCTCGAGGTGCTGGCCGCGCAGCTGGCCGCCGAGAATCGAGGCGGCGCCGTGGCCGACGAGCTGGCCCGGGTCGTCGAACTGGGCCGCACGGCGACCACGGTGCGTGCCCATCCCGACCTGCCGCCGCTCATTCTGCGCTTCCACACCCTGGTCGCCCGGGCCGCCGGTAACCACCAGCTGGAGTTGATGCTCGGGCAACTGCTGGATCGCGTCGCGTGGATCTTCGATCAGCATCTCGACGAGCGCACCGACGACTCCTGGAGTGACCACGCCGCGATCGCCCGCGCCATCCTGGGCGGATCGCCGGTGCAGGCGGGGTATCTGATGGGTGAGCACATCGCCAAGGACGAGGCGTTGCTGGCTCGGCTCGAGATCGGGTAGTCGCTACCGGGCGCGCCCTCCGCGCCAGTTCGTATACAAAAATCTGCCGCAGTCCGGGACTTAACGCGTAAGAAAACTGCTCGACCCCGCCGGGTAACAGGTTTTGTATACAAATTTGGGAGTTGGTCGCCGCTGTTCGGAGGTAGCTCCCATGTCTCTGCCCGCTCCGGCGCCCGGATCCGATCCGGGCCCGCCGCCGCAACGCCTGTCCGCTTGGCGCACAGTGGTATTCGGCACTCAACACGTGCTGGTGATGTACACCGGATGTGTCGCGGTCCCGCTGGTCTTCGGCGCCGCGGTCGGTCTGGACAAATCCACCATCGCGGTATTGGTGAACGCCGATCTGCTGGTCGCCGGTGTCATCACCATCGTGCAGGCGGCCGGTATCGGAAAAGTGCTGGGGGTGCGGCTGCCGGTGATCGCCGGCGCGTCCTTCACGGCGGTGAATCCGATGATCCTGATCGGCCAGCAGTACGGACTGTCCGCGGTCTACGGCGCCATGATCGCCGCCGGGGTGTTCGGTGTGCTGGTCGCGGTTCCGTTCGCGCGCCTGCTGCGCTACTTCCCGCCGATCGTGCGGGGCGCGGCGGTCACCATGATCGGGTTGTCGCTGATCGGCAACGCCGTCACGATGATCTTCGACGGTCATGCTCCCGACGGCACCCACCTGGCCCTCGCGGCGGGGGTCATCGTCGTCATCGTCGCCCTGATGCGTTACGGGCGAGGGATCTTCGCGCAGTCGGCGGTGCTGATCGCACTGGTGGCGGGGACCGTGGTGGCGGCGGCGTGCTCGCTGACCGACTTCACCGGGGTAGGCGCCGCGGGCTGGCTCGGGTTGCCCAATCCGTTCCGGTTCGGCGCTCCCGAATTCCCGATCGCGGGCATCGTGTCGATGTGCCTGGTGATGCTCGTCGTCTTCGCCGAATCCACCGCGTATCTGCTGTCGGTGTCGGAGTATTCGGCACAGCCGATGGAACACGGGCGGCTGGCACGCGGCCTGGCCGCCGACGGGGTGTCCGCGATCGTCGCCGGATTGCTGAACTCCTTCCCCGACACCGTCTTCGCGCAGAACGTCAGTCTCGTGCGGATCACCGGTGTGGTGAGCCGGGCGGCGGCCGTCGTGGCGGGCGCGATGCTGGTGGTGCTGGGACTGGTGCCGAAGATGGGCGAGGTGGTCGCGAGCCTGCCCGGCGTCGTCATCGGCGCGGTGAGCCTGGTCATGTTCGCGACCGTCGCCGGGGTCGGCATCGCCACGCTGGCGCGGGCCGATCTGGTTCGTGACGACAACCTGCTGATCGTCTCCCTCGCCGTGGGGGTCGGCATGATTCCCATCGTGGCGCCGCAGGTCTACGAGGGCCTGCCCGCCGCCGTGCGCATCGTGGCCGGGGGAGCGATCACCAGCACGGTGCTGGTGGCATTCGTGCTCAATCTGATCTTCCACCATCTCCGAGTCCCGCGACGGTCCCGCCCGACCGCCGCGGTCACCGACGTCCGACCCCAGGAGGTGCGGATATGACCGCGATAACCCTGTTCACCGTCCCCACCGCCGACCCCGGCGATCTCGCCCCACTGCGCCACCTCGCCGAAAGCGGTTGTGCCCCCGATGATGTCGTCGCGGTGATCGGCAAGACCGAGGGCAACGGCTGTGTCAACGACTTCAGCCGCGGCCTCGCGGCGGCGGTCTGGGAACCGCGGCTGCGCGACAGCGCGGTGACCGTCTTCTCCGGTGGCACCGAGGGAGTGCTCAGCCCGCACGTCAACCTGTTCGTTCGCGACGACCGCGACCACCCCGGATTCGACCGCGGCCTGGTCGCCGCCGCCGGACGCACCCGCATCCTGGGACCGGAGGAGATCGGCCGGGACGCACAGCTGGACGCGGTGGCCGAGACGGTCGGCAAACTCCGTGCCGAACTCGGCGTGGAACCCGGCGACGTCCATCTGGTGGTGGTGAAATGCCCGCTGCTGACCTCGGAGAAGATCGCCGCGATCCAGGCACGAGGCGAGGTGCCGGTCGCCACCGACACCTACGAATCCATGGGACGCTCCCGCGCGGCGAGTGCGCTGGGAATCGCCACCGCACTCGGTGAGTGCGACCGGTCCGCCGCGGTGCGGGCGCTGGCCGGCTCGGGTTCGGTGCATTCCGCGCGGGCGTCCGCCAGTGCCGGCGCCGAACTCGACGATTGCCACATTCTGATGGTCGCGGAGAGCGCATCGGTGTCGAATCCGTTGCGCGCCGTACACGGCGCGATGGGCGACGCGCTCGATCTGGCGTCGGTCACCGCGCTGCTGAATCGGATTCGCGAACGCGGAGGCGTCGTCCGCCAGATCTTCGCCAAGGCGGAGGCCGATCCGGCGGGCCGGATCCGCGGATTGCGCCACACCATGTCGACCGATTCCGATATCAACTCCACCCGGCACGCGCGCGCGGCGGTGGGCGGGTTGCTCTCGGCGCTCAAAGGAGATGGCGCGGTGTACGTCTCCGGCGGCGCCGAACATCAGGGGCCACCGGGTGGTGGCAGCATCACCGTCGTCTACGAACTGCCGACCCCGGAAAGGAGCCGGCGGCCATGACCGTCACCGTCACCACCACTGAGATCAGCCGGAGCGCAGACGAATTCGAGACCACGGCGGTGCCGCCGCAACACCGCCGGAGCCTGGCCTCGGTCGCCGCGGTATGGGCCGGATTCCCGATGGTGCTCACCTGCGCCGTCTTCGGTGGCCTGATCGTGTACTCGCTCGGATTCGTTCGCGGGCTGGCCGCCATCGGGGTCGGCAACCTGTGCCTGATGGTGTACGTCGGCTCGCTGAGCGCACTGGCCGGACGGACCGGTGAGAACTTCGCGCAGACCGCCGCGCGGACCTTCGGACGTCGCGCCGCGGCGATTCCGGCGGCGTTCCTGGCCAGTATCGTCATCGGCTGGTTCGCATTCCAGACCGGTATGGCCGGGGCGATCCTGCACGATCGGCTGGGCTGGCACGAACAGCTGACCACCCTGGTCGCGGGGCTGATATTCGTCGGGCTGACGCTGCTCGGCATCCGGGCGCTGGCCGTGATCGGGATGATCGCCGCGCCACTGTATGTCGCGCTCGGGACGGTGGCGATCTGTCTCGCGGCCCGGCACGGTCCGGTCGCACCGCTGTCCTACCCCGGTGGCGCCGGTTCGGCGGCACTGAGTTTCGGCGCCGCGGTCACACTGGTCATCGCCTCGTTCATCGATTCGGGCACCATGACCGCCGACTTCACCCGCTGGTCGCGCACCGGCCGCCACGGCGCGCTGGCCGCGTTCGCGGCGTTCCCCGTGGGCAATTCGATCGCCCTGCTGATCGGCGGGCTGGTGGTGGCCTGCGGCGGTGCGAGGGATCCCGGGACCGACGGTGGCAACTTCCTGGGGCTGCTGATCGATCGAGGCGGAGTGCTGGTTCCGCTGGCGGTGGTGTTCGTCTTCGTCAATCTCGGGTCGGTCTGCGCGCACTGCCTGTACAACGGCGCGGTCGGCTGGAGCCAGCTGACCGCGGGCCGCATGCGCGCGTTCACTCTGGGACTGGGTGCGATCGGCATCGTGGCGGCGGTCGCGGGGATCTGGACCTACTTCGAACAGTGGCTGAATCTGCTGGGGGTGATCGTCCCGCCGATCGGCGCGGTGATCATCGTCGATCAGCTGATCCTGGGCCGAATCCGGCGGCGCGACAGCGAGATCGGCGCCGCCGCGCGCCGCCCGCCCTTCATCGGGTGGGGCGCAGGCGCCGGTGCCGCACTGCTGACCCACTACACCGCGCCCTGGCTGTCCGACGCTGTCGTCGGGTTCGCCGTGGCGGCCCTGGTGTGCGCACTGACCCATGTCCTGACCGAACGATTCGCTGCCGAGGAGACCGCATGACCTTCCCGTCGCTTCCCGCCACCCCGTACACCTGGCCCTACGACGGCGCCATCGATCCGGCGCATACCGCCCTGCTGCTCATCGACTGGCAGACCGACTTCTGCGGGCCGGGCGGCTACGTCGACCGGATGGGATACGACCTCGCCCTCACCCGTGCCGGGCTCGAACCGACGACACGCGTGCTCGCGGCCGCCCGGAAGGCGGGGATGACGGTCGTGCACACGCGCGAGGGACACCGCCGGGATCTGAGCGATCTGCCCGCGAACAAGCGCTGGCGTTCGGCGCGGATGGGCGCCGAGATCGGATCCGAAGGCCCGTGCGGGCGCATCCTCGTACGCGGCGAACCGGGCTGGGAGATCGTGCCGGAAGTCGCTCCCGCGCCGGGCGAGCCGGTCGTGGACAAACCGGGTAAGGGCGCCTTCTACGCCACCGACCTGGATCTGCTGTTGCGCACCGCGGGAATCACCCATCTGATCCTCACCGGCATCACCACCGACGTCTGCGTGCACACCACCATGCGCGAGGCCAACGACCGCGGCTACGAATGCCTGCTGCTGTCCGACTGCACCGGCGCCACCGACCCGAGCCATCACGAGGCCGCACTGGGCATGGTCACCATGCAGGGCGGCATTTTCGGCGCGGTGGCCTCCTCCGCCGATCTGCTCGCCGCCCTCGGCGCGATCCCGGCGGGCGCATGCGGGTAGTCCTGATCCACGGCGCCGCCACCGAATCCACGGTGTGGGGGGACACCGTCGGCGAGTTGCCCGCGCACTGGGACACGATCTGTCCTCAGCGCCCGCAGTCCGGCGACCTCGAGACCGAGGTCGCCGCACTCGCCACGGTGTGCGAGGATGCCTACGTCGTAGGGGTCGGTGGCGGCGCCACTCTCGGCCTCGAACTCGCCGCGCGCGGCATCCCCGTCCGCGGGGCGCTGCTACACGAACCGGCGGCGGGTTCCTTGGCGCCGGGACTGCTGGCCCCGGTGGCGGCCGCACTGCGCGAGGGCGGCGTGGAGCGCTTCGGCCGGACGCTCTACGGGCCTCGGTGGACACCGGAGCGCACTCACGCCACGCCGGCCACGGTCGGCGCGGAACTGGCGATGTTCCTGGGATTCGAACCCCGCCCGCTCGGTGCCGCGGCCACCCGGATCACTCTCACCGTGGGCGCGCAATCGCCTCCGGCACGCCATCTTTCGGTCGATCGCCTGGCGGCGTTCCTCGGCACCGCCGTCCGGGCGATCCCCGGATCCGGCCACGCCGTCCACCTCGAACGGCCCGCCGCCTTGGCCGCTCTCGTCGCCGAGCTGGCCGAGCCGGGGTAGCCCGAGAGCGCCGACCGAACCCTTCCGCGACGATACGGAGGCGGCGCTGCCGGCCGGTCGCCGCCGCGGAGGCCGGCATCGTGTCACCGATCGGTACCCACGCTGTCTCGGCTGATCCGGCCGGACCTCCGGTGACGGGGTCCGGCCGGCGCGGCACCGGCCGGACCTCCGGAGCCGATCAGCTCGCGGCCGGTGCCGCCGGCGCGCCGTGTGCGCGCTCGGCCTGCAACTGGTTGAACTTCTGGGTGCCCGCCGCGATTCCGACCGGAATGGCGACCGCCACCCCGCCGACGCTGGCACCGAGTCCACCGACCGCGACCACGCCGACCAGGCAGGACGCGACCATGGCCGGAACGGTCAGTGTTCCGGCGGTCGCGACCGAGACGAGGGTGCCGCCGGTGGCCACACCCAGCGGGCAACCCAGCAGCGCGCCGACGACCGAGCCCGCCATGCTGCCCACGGCCAAAGCGAGACCCATGTGCGGGGCGGCCGCGGCCACCGCCTGATTGAGATCCGCCATGGTGTCACCGCCGCCGGGCCGCTGTGGCGCCGCCGAATCCACCTGTTCGGCAACGGATTCGGGCGACCGATCCGGGCTCGCGGTGGTGGCGGGAGCGGGGACCTCGATCGGAGTACCGAGCAGTGTGTGGCCTCCCGAATCCCGGATGTCGAACTGGCCCGGACGGATCGCCACCGCGCCGATCGGCGTCTGCAGTGCGGCGGCGCCGGTCGTGGTGTCGTCCTGGTACCGGATACCCGGCGCCAGTTCGGTGGCCGACCACTCCGAGTGCGGTGCGGCGGGTGCGGGGGCCGTGTCGTCGGCCTGTGCCGCTCCGGCCGCCGCGACGAGCGCGGTGGCGACGAGCGTGGAAACCGCGGCGCTGCGTGTCGTGTTCTTCATATCTGTCACTCCAAGGAATCTGTGCGCGGTCAGTGCGCTGCGGTGTCGGCCGGAAGTTGCTGTGCGATCAGCCCTTTGGAGTGCAACGACTGGTACTGCTCACCCACCTCGTTCGCCAGGCTCGGTCCGCCGCTGACGATGCCTCCGGCCATGCCGCCGAGGAATCCGAGCGTGCCGGCGCCCAGGACGCAGCCGCCGACGATGCCGATGGGGGTCAACACCGGCACCGGAATGGTCAGGGTGCCGCCGGTCACCGCCCCGACCGGGCAACCCACCACGATGCCGGCCGCGGTGCCCACCACCTGTCCCACCGCGGAGCCGTCCGCCCAGGCCCCGGCGATGGAGTCGAAGGCGTTCAGATACTCGGCGCCCGGGTCGGTGGGTGCGGTGTCCGACGGCTGCGCCGGGGCGGCCGGTTCGGTCTCCGCCGCCACCGATCGGTCCGGTAGGCCCGCCACCGCGGCGGCGGGCTGCCCAGTATCGGCGAATGCCGGCTGCGCCCCGAGTGCGGTGGCGGAGGCGGCGAGGACGGCCAGTGTGGCCGCCCGGGTGAAGTAACGCATGCGTCTTCTTTCTCGATGCCTGATTCACGCTCGTGCTCTCGATTCGCGAATCGAGGATTCTCACGAGCCGTCCGTAGGTTAGTCAGCCGGGTGCGGGGCTCTCACGAACGGGCCGAGCAGTGCCCGCACCGGACGGTCGGGGCCCGGGTGCCCCGGCCCGTCGATACCGAATCACACTCGCGCCGCTGAACGTTGCGTGAACAGCTCGCCGGGAAGTGGGTCCGGCCGCGTCGAGCTCATCACACTGAGTGCGTGAGTTCGGAACTGGTCGTCCTTGTGATCGTGATCGTCACGGCATTGGCGTTCGACTTCACCAACGGCTTCCACGACACGGCCAATGCCATGGCCACCTCGATCGCGACCGGGGCGCTGAGTCCCCGCGTGGCGGTCGCGATGTCGGCGGTGCTGAATCTGGTGGGCGCGTTCTTGTCGGTCGAGGTTGCCAAAACGGTGTCGGGGGGTCTGCTGCGGATCAACGACGTCCATCACATGGCCTTGCTGCACATCGTGTTCGCCGGCCTGGCCGGCGGCATTCTGTGGAATCTGTTCACCTGGCTGTTCGGCATCCCGTCTAGTTCCTCGCATGCGCTGTTCGGCGGACTGATCGGCGCCGCGGTGGCCGCACTCGGCACCGGCGGGGTGATCTGGACCGGTAACGAGAAGACCGGACTGATCAGCAAGATCATCGTGCCGGCGGTCCTGGCGCCGTTCGTGGCCGCGCTCGTCGCCGCCCTGGGCACCTACGCCGTCTACCGGCTGACGCGCCGCAGCGATGCCACCAAAGTCTCCCGCGGATTCCGCTGGGGCCAGATCGGTTCGGCCGCACTGGTGTCGCTCGCGCACGGCACCAACGACGCGCAGAAGACCATGGGCGTGATCTTCATGGCGCTGGTCGCGCACGGCACCTTCAGCGCGAGCGACGACATTCCGCTGTGGGTCAAACTGTGCTGTGCCGTGGCGATCGCGGCGGGAACCTATCTGGGCGGCTGGCGCATCATCCGCACTCTCGGCAAGGGGCTGGTGGAGATCGATTCGCCGCAGGGCTTCGCGGCCGAATCCTCCTCGGCCGTCATCATTCTCACCTCCGCGCAATTCGGGCTCCCGCTGTCGACCACGCAAACCGCCACCGGCTCCATTCTCGGTACCGGGCTGGGTAAACCGGGTGGTGAGGTGCGCTGGGGTGTGCTCGGACGCATGTCCGTGGCGTGGTTGTTCACGCTGCCGCTGGCCGGTCTGGTGGGTGCGCTGTGCTGGTGGATCGCCGATCTGATCGGTGGCCTCGGCGGTGTGCTCGCCGACGTCGCCGTGCTGATCGCGCTGTCGGGCTACATGTACCTACGGTCGCGGCGCAACCCGGTGGATACGACCAATGTCAACGACGACTGGGACGGCGGGCCCGCCCCACCGTCCCAGCGCCCGGCTCCGGCCGTCGTCGCGTCGGTCTGAGGAGGGCCAGGTGCACACGTTCACCGCCATCGCCAAGTCCTTGGCCGAGGTCACGCTCATCGCGGTCGTTCTCGGCGCGGGGCTGCCGCTGATCTTCGCGGCCGGAATACGATGGTGGTCGGCCGAACCCGCGGCCGCCGACGGCGCCGTCGCGCAACGCCGCGTTTCGGCCGTGCGGGTGGCCGCGTACCTGTGCTTCGCGCTCGTCGCGGTCGCGGTGATCCTCGGAATCGTCTACATCGCCAAGGATTTCATCAGTCACACCTTCGATATCCAGTTGTTCGGCGCCAAACCAGCGAAGAAGTGAAGCCATGTCATCGCGAAGAAGTGAAGCCGCGCCACCGCGAAGCGCCGACGCCGTCTCGTCGAATATGTCCGTCGTCGAATCGGTGGTGCACTGGCTGCGTGCCGGATACCCGCAGGGCGTCCCGCGTGCGGACTACGTGGCACTGTTCGCGGTCCTGCATCGCAAACTCACCGAACACGAGGTCGACCGGATCGTCGATCACCTGGTGGAGGGCAGCGCCGACGGCACGGTCTCGCGTCCGGAGATCGAGGCCGCGATCGCGGCGCTCGCCCTGGAGAAGCCCGGTGCCGACGACGTGAACAGGGTCGCGGCCCGCCTGGTCGCGGGCGGGTGGCCATTGGCCGACCCGGCGGACGCGTAGGAGATGGCGCTGTCCGGGCTGTTGGCCAAGATCGTCGAATGGCTGCGCACCGGCTACCCGCAGGGAGTGCCGGATACCGACTACATTCCGCTGCTGGCGTTGCTGTCACAGCGGTTGTCGCATGCGGAGATCCAGCAGGTGGCCGACGAACTGCGGCTCGACGGCGCCCTGCCGGTCGACAAGGTCGACGCGGGTGTCGTCATCACCAAACTCACCGACGAGATGCCCCGGGAAGCGGATCTGGCTCGGGTGCGCGACCATCTGATCGCGGGTGGCTGTCCGGTCGACGAGCAGTGGCTGGACTAGAACACCGCACTCAGGCCGAGCGCGAGGCAACCGATCAGCGGCGGCACCAGCTGGATCGCGGCCGCCCGGGCCTTATCGGGCGAGGAGGTCAGCAGCACCACGCCGGCCAGCACCATCGAACCCGCACCGGCGGCGATCAATGCCACCCCGACCGCGCGGTCACCGGCTGCCACGAACCCGATGCCCACCGCCGCGACGATGGCCAGGAACAGGTTGTAGAACCCCTGATTGAACGCCAGTTCCCGCGTCGCCTCGGCCTGTTCCACACCCAGACCGAAGGTGGCCCGGGTGCGCGGACTCGTCCACGTCAGCGATTCCATCACCCAGATGTAGACGTGGATCAGCGCGGCGATGCCCACGAAGACCAATGCGAAAACCGTCACGGGGATCCCTTTCGGCCGGGTGAGGGCCACCGTACCCGGCGTGACGGCCCGAATCGGCGCGACAGTCCGGCGACGGCAGCGTGAACGACCTCACCGCGTTCATCGCGGAGGCGGCGGATCCGTCAGCAGCGCCAGCAGGTTGTGGACCAGCGGCCGGTCGTCGTCGTGGCGGTGGGCGAGGTGGATGGTGGTATCGGCGTCGGAGTCGGCGAGGGCCAGGATGCGGACCGATCCGGGAGCGGTGAAGGTCGCGCTGCGGGGAGCGACGGTGACGCCGAGACCGGCGGCGACCAGATACAGGATGATCGTCCAGGTGGTGCCCTCCTGGACGATGTGCGGGCGGCGGCCGGAGCGCAGCAGCGGCGCGAGGTTCTTGTCGTGTGCGAGGGCGCCCGCGGCGCGCGGGAAGAACACCATCGGATGGTCGACGAGGTCGGCTCCGGTGACGCTGTCACGATCCGCGAGCGGATGGTCGCCGGGAACCACGGCCACGAAAGGCTCGGTGATCATCGGTGTGGTGGCGGTGGCGGCGCCCGGGTCGGGGTCGCGCACGATGGCGAGATCCAGCGCGCCGTTGGCGAGCCGCTCCATGAGATGGCTGGTGAAGCCCTCCACCAGGTCGATATCGACGAGGGGGAACCGCTCGCGAAATACGCGCACCCCGCGCAGCGGCTCGAGCGGCAGGACCGAGGGCACGAATCCCAGGTGCAGGGTCCCCTGACTGCCCCGGCCGATACGGGAGATCTCGGCGAGGTCGCGTTCGGCATGTCCGAGCAGGGCGCCGGCGCGCTCGCGCAGTACGGCACCGGCGGAGGTGAGGGCGACACTGCGGGAGGTCCGGTCGAACAGCCGTGCGCCCAGCAGTGTCTCCAGGCGGCGGATCTGCTGGGTCAGCGCGGGCTGGGCGATCCGCAGCTGGGCCGCCGCCCGGCCGAAATGCAGTTCCTCCGCGACCGCGAGGAAATACCGCAGGTGGCGCAGCTCCACACCATTGACCATAAGTTCAAGATATCAATCCGATCTATCAAGTATTGGACCTTATAGTTGCAGGTGGGTGATCCTGGACGGGTGATTGTCATCGAACCGATGTCCTCGCCGGAGGATGCCCGTGCCTTCAAGGAACTCAACCTGGAGTGGATCACCGCGCTGTTCGGCGTCGAACCCGCCGACCTGCATACGCTCGACAACCCGCGGCGGATCGTCGACGACGGCGGACAGGTCCTCATCGCGCGCGAGGGTGACGACCGGGTCGGCTGCGTCGCCCTGGTGGCCGAGGAACCCGGGGTGTTCGAGATCTCGAAAATGGCTGTGACGCCGCGTATTCGGGGCCGCGGCGTCGGCCGCTCCCTGCTGGACGCGGCGATCGATCGGGCCGCGGCGCTGGGCGCCACCTCGTTGTTCCTGGCGAGTAACGCCAGGCTGGCCCCGGCCGTCCACCTGTACGAGGCGGTGGGCTTCGTTCACGTGCAGCCCGAGCAGCTGCGTCCGATCCCCTACGACCGCGCCGATGTGTTCATGAAATTCGATCTGGGACAGAAGGTGTCGCCGGTGTGAGGATCGCACCGCACCGCCGCCCCCGGCACAGCCGGACGACATCTCCGGCGGGGTTACCGGTTGTTCGGGAATCAGCCGAACAGCAGCGCGCTGCCGGTGGGTGACCTACGCGCTGGATCGTCACTTCGCCTCTCGTCCAGCTTGACCGTCTCGTCGACTGTGCTCCCACCTCGTTGGAGCACAAGGCGTGCCATGCCTCCAGGGCGAGCTGGGTGCTATCGACAACATTCGGCAGGCTCATCCTGGAGATTTGGGTTGGTCGGCTTTCGGGTGGTGTCCTCGTCCCTGCTGGCAGGATGAGGGCCATGGAGAAGGACTTGCGGAAAGCTGAACGGCGACTTCAGACCGCGCAGCTGGCTGGGGATGTCCAGGCGCTGGATGAGCTACTCGATGATCGGCTGATCTTCACCCTCGGCGCCGACACGTTCACCAAGACCGATGATCTCGAGCTGCACCGCACCAAGGCTCAGGTCGTCAGCAAGCTCGAGGAAGAACAGCTGACTGTGCTGGTGGAAGGGACAACCGGGGTCACGTGGTTCCTCGGCCTCGTCGAGGGAAGCGTTCACGGGTCACCATTCGCGGCCAGGATGCGTTATACCCGCACCTGGGCGCATGACGACTCGCGTGGTTGGCGGGTCGTTGCCGCTCACGCCTCTGCGGTCGAGTAACACGCCGTCGGCGGTCGGCCACGCCGAGCGCAACGGGTCTTCACCCTGTCGGCGGCCCTGAACGCTCTTCGTCCTGTTCGTATGATCACCGCTCATTCTCGCGAAAAAATCACTGGGACAGCGGTGTTCGCGAGACCGCTGTCCGAGGTTCGGCGCAAGCGACAGTCGACGGTATTGCTGTGAATATTCCCCGCGGTGGGCGCTCGACGTCACCACCGAGGGCGGGATCCGGCCGTGGTATCCGCTGCTGCGGATTCCGGTGAACCTGTCGCGCGTCGCGCACGTCCGTCCACGGGACGAACGTGCGCGACGCGGTGGGTGGGTTACTCGGTCTCCGCCGCGGCGTGCGCAGTATCCGCCGCGGTCTCCTCGTCCGTGTCGTAGCCGAGGCGCACATCGTGCTCGACCGTGTCGCCGTCGATGACCACCCGGGTCGAGCGCGGCGGATAACCGCGCACGACCACCGTGTGCTCGCCCTCGGTCAGATCGGTCACGGTGTAGCGGCCGTGGCTGTCGGTCCGGGCGGTGCCGAGTACCGAGCCGCCGGCGTCACGGACGGTGATCTCGGCATCGGCCACCGCGCCGCCGTTGTCGGCACGCACGGAACCGGTCAGCATGGTCAGCGGTGCCAGCTCGACATCGTGGTGCAGCACGCCGCTGTCGGGAACCGTCAGCGTGACGGCCTGCGGCCGCAGATGCGCGCCCACCGCCACCAGTGTGTAGGCGCCCGCGACCACGCCCGCGCACAGGTACCCGCCATCGACGTCGGTGACCGCGGCGCCGACGACCTGGCCGCGCGGATCCGTCAGGGTGACGGTGGCACCGGCCACGGGCCGCCCGGCCGAACGGACGAATCCCGACAGCTCTCCCGAACTGTGCAGAGTGACGTCCACGCGTTGCGGCCTGCCGTCGACCCCGACGGTGACGGCGGTCGGCTGCTGTCCGCGGGCGGACACGATCAGCACATAGCTTCCGGCGGCCGGCGGGTCGATGACGTACCCGCCCTCGGAATCTCCCGCCGCGCGGGAAACCTGATGGCCCTGCTGATCGATCAGCGTCAGCGCCGCTTCGGTCAGCGGGCGGCCGTCCGCGCGCAGCACCCGTCCACTGATCGCGCGTCCCGTACCGGGCGCCGCGGTGGGCGCCGGTCGCGCGATCGTCGTCGTGAGGGAATGCCGGCCGGCCGGTGCGTGACCGTTGGTGACCGGCAGGGCGGCGGTGGCCGCGTCGGCGGGGATCAACCCTTCGCGGGTCGCCTCGGCCAACTCCTGAGCCTCGTGTTCGACGTAGTCACCGCGAGCGAACCAGGAGGCGATCGAGCCGAGCAGCATCATCACCGCCGCGGCCAGGAAGACCACGACCAGACCCGAGTGGAACGGATCCGAGATCAGGTGCGGGAAGAACTCCTGGCCGGTCAGCACGTCGGAGTTCACACCCGGCTGGTCCAGCGTGCCGCTGGGGCCGAGTAGTTCCTTGAACGGGTTGTAGCCGAGGAAGGTGGCGAACAAGCTGCCGACCGGCGGCATATCCGCGACCTGACCGGCGACGTCGGCGGGGACACCCTGTGCCTTCAACCCGGAGTTCATGGCGCCGGGCAGAGTGCCGGACAGGCCGACGATCATCAGCGAGAAGAAGATGCCGATCGACAGCGCCATACCGCCGTTCATCAGCGTCGCTCGCATACCGGAGGCCACACCTCGTTGCGAAGCGGGGACGGCCGACATGACCTCGGCGGTGTTCGGTGAGGTGAAGATGCCCATGCCGAGGCCGTTGAGCAGGATGATCAGCGCGAACAGCCAATAGTTGAAGTCGGCCGGGATCAGGATCAGCAGCACGAAGGTCACCGCGGCCAGCAGCAGGCCACCGGCGGCGAACATCCGGCCGCCGTAACGGTCGCTCAGCCAGCCCGAGATCGGTCCCGACACCAGGAAGCCGATGGTCAGCGGCAACATGTAGATGCCCGCCCACAGCGGCGTGGATTCGAAGTCGAAGCCGTGCAGTGGCAGCCAGATGCCCTGCAACCAGATGATCAGCATGAACTGCAGGCCACCACGGCTGATCGAGGCCATCAGGCTCGCGAAGCTGCCCAGCGCGAAGGTGCGATTGCGGAAGAGGGCCAGGTGGAACATGGGCTGCTCGGACTTCGCCTCGATGACGCAGAACAGCGCCAGCAGCACGATGCCGCCGATGACTCCGGCCAGCACCCATGGGTTGCCCCAGCCGGTCTTGGAGTCGCCGTAGGGCTGGATGCCGTAGGTGATACCGGCCAGCAGCGCGGTCAGGCCCAGCGCGAAGGTGAGGGTGCCGGGGATGTCCAGGGAACCGGGCGTGCGCGCGCCGTTGTCGTGCAGTGATTTGTAGGACCAGATCGTGCCCAGGATGCCGAAGGGAACGCTGACCCAGAACACCGCCTTCCAATCCCATTCGGCGAGCAGACCGCCGAGCAGCAGGCCCAGGAACGATCCGGCCACCGCCGCGACCTGGTTGATGCCCAGTGCCACACCGCGCTGGCGGGCGGGGAAGGCGTCGGTGAGGATGGCCGTCGAATTGGCCATCAGCATGGCGCCGCCGATGCCTTGCACCACACGCCAGCCGATCAACCACAGCGCGCCGCCGCCGAGATCGAACGGATCGAACGACAGCGCTATCGCGCAGATGGTGAAGATGACGAAGCCGAGGTTGTAGATACGGACCCGGCCGAGCATGTCGCCGAGCCGGCCGAACATCACCACGAGGACCGCGGAAGTGAGCAGGAAGCCCATCAGCATCCACAGCAGGTAGCTGACGTTGGCGGGCTCGAGCGGGTTGAGATGGATACCGCGGAAGATCGCCGGCAGCGAGATGATGACGATCGAGGAGTTGATGGTGACCATCAACATGCCGAGGGTGGTGTTGGACAGTGCCACCCACTTGTAGTGCGGGTGATCGTGGTCTACCCGTAGCCGGCGGCCGATGGTCTGGACGTCGGATGCGTCCAGATCATCGGTGGATTGCGCGGAAGCCAAGTTTTCTCTCCCCGATCGAACAGTAAGCGGATACGGCCTCCACATAATATAGTTGCAAGCGCTAACTAATTAAAGGGGGAGAATCGGACTTACCCTTCTTCGGAGTCCGATTATCGTGCGCCTATGGCGTCCGGTGTGGTAGGTGTCCGCGGCGAGCGGGCTACCGGGGTCCGCGGCCCTCGAGCGGATCGCGGACTCCCGAGAAGTCGATCTGCGCAGCGGTATTGGCGACGGCGGTAACCATGCCGGTGCCGATCGGGCCGCGCGAGTCGAACAGGGTCGCCGTCCCCGTCGAGATGCCGTTGTCGGTGAGATGTGTCTCGGCGCGTAATCCGATGCGGTCACCGACCGGCAGCCGATTCAGCGCCACCGTCAGATCGCCGTTGATGTAACCGACCCCGGCGGAGCCCCAGTTGGTCACCAGGCTCGTGGACTCGGCGCCCACGACCGCCTGCACGAACGGGCTGTGCTCCTCGCCCTCCACCGCGCCCAGCGGTACCGCCCACAGGCTCTTGCGTCCGGCATTCTGGTGTTCGCCCATATGCGTCGACCAGTCGTTGTCACTGCGGTACCACCAGTTCAGGCCCGGATCCACCGGCGGTTCGAAGGGGTGCTCGGAATGCCATTCCGTACCACGCGGGGCGTCGGTGGCGCGCAATTGCACCAGTCGCGCCTGGGCGACCTCGACCTCGCCCTGGCGGATGCGGGCCTGGCTGATGTGGATCCGATGCCCGGCGCGGACGACCTCGGTGTGCACCTCGAGCGGTTGCCCCTTGGCCGCCTTGAACAGGTCGATCGTGAAGCGCGCCGGGATGAAGTCCGAGAGCCCGTGCGCACGTTCGAGCGAGCGTGCCGCGACGGCACAGACGGCGGGGCCGCTGAGCATATCGGCGCCCCACCGGCCGAAGGCCCACTTGGTGGGCAGATACCGTCCGGCATCGTCGACGGTGAACATGGCGGGCATATCAGTCATACGGTCATAGTGACCTATCGCCGTCGGCCCCGATTCGCCGCACCACGCTCGCGCCCGGATTCACCGGCAGATCGCGATCGACCGGCCGGATCGCGCGATACGCCGCGACCACCGGTTCGAGTTCGGCCAGGGTGGCGCCCATCGTCGCGGTGACCAGCGGATGCCGGGTGTGATGATTCGTCGCCGCGGTGGCCACGCCCAGCCTCGGCGCGGCGGGGGTGAGCGCGCCCGAGAGCACGGCCGCGTCCTTGACGTTGAACCGCTCGGAGACGAAGGCCGCGCCCAGCCCGATCCGCTCGGCGGTCGCCGCCTCGGACAGCAGATCCGCCGGTCGCGCCGGATGCCGGGCGAGGGTGTAGTACCCCAGCTCGGTGAGCAGGCGCGCGGGCGACGCGGGTGGTGTCATCGCGACGTCCGATCTCACTTGGTCGGCAGGGCGTTCTGCAGGCCACCGACGTCGGTGATCTTCCAGCCGGAGTTGCGGTCGATGGTGAGGGAGTAGGTGACCGTGGTGCGCCCCCCGTCGGGGGTCTGCGCACTGGTGGAGGTCACGTCCAGGTAGGCGTTGACCTTGTAGACGCCGCCGGATTCGGAGATGACCGCCGCCGACAGCGGTGTCGCTTTCGACGTCCACTGCAGCGGCAGCAGGATCTGTTCGAGTTGCGGTGCGGTGGCGTCGAATTTGGCCGACAGCTGGGGTGTGGTGCCCACCTTCAATCGTTCGATCCAGCCCTTGACGTCGTGGAAGTCGATGGTCGACGCGCCCACCGAGTACGACGACGCGATCTGTTCGGCACGCCGGTCGTCGGCGGCCGCGGCGTCACGATCGGACAAGGTGGATCGCGCGGCGAAGTACAGGTATCCGAACACGACGCTCAGCACCAGCAGAGCCACGATCGCCGCGCTGATCAACGCGGTGGAGAGCCGGATGGCCACGGTGAACTGGGCGCGCCGGGGCGCGGCGGGGGTGGACTCCCGCGCCGAGGCCGCCGCGTCGCCGGTGTCCCTGTCGTCTACGGCTGTGCTCATGATGTGTTCCTCCTGCCGGGTCGAACGGGCTGTGCTCGGCCGCTACTTGACGTGGATGCGGAAATGCAGCGTCCCGTCGGGATCGACACTCTGGAGTGCCTGGCCGATCAGGGCGCTGATATCGACGTGGGGTGCGCGGGCGACCGCGTCGGTGACCACCGGTTGCAGCACCGGCGCCAGCGGGGCCAGACCCGGGCCGATCGTGTTCAGCAGATCGGTCAGCCGGCCGAGGAACGGTACGAGCCCGTCTCCGGTGAAATAGTTCGAGACCGGCTGCGCCTTCGACAGCAGCGAGCCGTTCTCGACGATCTTGGTGAGCGAGGTGCCGAACAGGCCCAGTTGCGCTCCGGCGGTATCGACCGACGGACCCAGCCATTGCATATTCGCGCCCATGGCCTGCATATCGGCGAACAGCTGCCGGATGATGTCGGTGCGGCTGAGCAGCGTGGCGGCCAGCAGATCGGAGGAACGCCGCAGTGTCCGCATCGCCTGGTCGGTGCCGGCCAGCGCTGTGTCGAAGGTCCCGACCAGATGCGAGATCGCCTCGGGGTGAATCTGATTCAGCAGTTGCACCGCGCGTGACGACAGCGCCGTGACGGACATCGGCAACCGCACCCGATCGGCCGCGATGTCCTGGCCGTCGGTCAGATACGGCCCGGAGTTCCCGGTGGGAGCGAACTCGACATAGGGCTCACCCAGTGCCGACAGCTGCTCGATGTGGATATCGCCGGTGGCCGGGATGCGGTACCGCTTATCGATTTTCAGTGCGACGACCACACCGGAGGCCTGTTTGCGCACCGACTGCGCGGTACCGACCGCGACACCGTCGAACAACACCGGCGAATTCGGTCCCAGCCCGCCCGAGTTGTCCAGATGCAGATTCGCGGTGACATACGATCTGCGCGGATCCAGGTGCAGGACACCGACAGTCATGTAGACGATGCCGAACACCAGCACCGCGGCGATCGCGATCAGCGATATCGCACCACGAGTTCTCATCGCACCGCTCCGATCATCCGCAGGGCGTCGATGATCCGTCCGGTCTGCTCCTCGGTGCCCATCGCGGCATCCGGCGGCGCAGAGATCCCGACGCCGACCATATCGATCTTCGGACCGTGCTCGGCGAACGGAATGACCTTGGTCTGGATCAGATCGATCAGTTTCTTGGAATTGGACGGGGAATCGGTATCCAGCGGCGCGCTGCCGAACAGCATCGGCACCATCGCGTGCGCGGCGGCGGCGGTCGAATCCAGCACCGGCGCCAGCCATGTGGTCGACGGTGCGAACGGGCCGAGTGCGGTGAGTACCAGAATGGTCCCGATCTGCGCGTTCATCACATCGGTGGTGTGCCGCACACCGTCGGGGGTGAGCAGCGGATCCCAGATCGGAGCGCGGTCGAGCATGCCCTCGACGACGGTGTCGTGGATTCCGTCGACCACCGCGTGGATCGAATCGGTGTGTGCGGCGAGGTCGTCGAGATCGGTGCCGAGCACGTCGGCGATCCGCGCGGTATCGGCGGGATCGCGCGGCATGATCCCGTTCACCTTGTGCACGATGTTCTGAACGTCGTTCACCGCTCCGCTACCGACGAAAGTGGCCAGCTGCGCGAGGATGTCCTCGATCGGCAGCTGCTGCCGGGTGTCGGCCAGTGGAATCGTGGTCTCGGGGGCGATCCGGTTCGCGGACGGTGCGGCCGGTTCGGTGAGGGCGATGTGCACATCGCCCAGCGGTGTCGCCTGCCGCAACTGGGCGGTGGTGCCGACCGGGAGGCGCACCGAGGCGCGGATGGCGACGTCGGCGATCACAAATCCGCGTCGCGCCGGGGTGATCGCGGTGGCGGGGACCGGATCGACGAGGGTGACACCGGTGAGTTGCCCGACCCGTACCCCGTCGGCGATGACCTTGGCGCCCTGCGGCAGGTTGAGCACATCGGCGAATTCGATGCGCAAGTGATAGGTCGGGCCACCGACCCCGGTCCCGGGCACGGGGATATCGGCGGGCTGGAAGCCGCAGGCGGTGGCCGATATCGCGATGGTGGCGGCGGCCAGTGCGTGGATGCCGAGGCGGCGGGCGGTCCGGATGGATTTCCTCATTTCGCGCTCACCGCCGAGAGCAGTACGGGCAGGGCCGGAACCGTCACCGCGCCGTTGCCGCTGATCTGGCACTGTTGCCCGGCAACGGTTTTCAGTGCCGCGCAGATCCGGTCGGTCTGCGGTTGCGGCAGGGCGAGTTTCGGTGGTGCGTAACCGATCGTGATACCCCCGGCGGGATCGAGGGCGCCGGCGAATCCGCCGGCCACCACCGGTGCCATGCGGATGACCTCGGCCAGGGAGCCGACGCCGGAAGAGATCAGCTGCGCCAGGTTGGGGACGGCGTTGAGTGCGCGCAGTGCGGGGGTGCCGAACTTCATCATCACCTCGTTGAGTTGCGGCAGCAGATCGACCAGCGCGCCCACCAGATCGATGACGGGCGGGAAGGCGAGGGTGTTGATATCGCTGAAGGTCTGTGTCAGCCGCGGGACGATGGTCTCCAGATCCGACCAGCCGTTGTGAGCACGATGCGCGAGATTGCTCAGACTGTCGAGCAGTTGGCCGATATGGCCGATCGCGGCGTCGGGGGAGTCCAGCGCTTTGCTCAATTGCAGGATCAGCGCGTTGATCTGTTCCCCGGTCCCGGAGGTGGCACGGTCGAGGGCGTCGAGACCGTCGCCGACGGCGGTGCGCTGCGCTGGATCCTTCGCCGCGTCGAGCTGATCGGACAGTTTCGCCAGGGCGTCGAAGGTCTCCGAAAGGCTTTTGGGGGTCAGGGTTTTGGTGATGCACCGTCCCGGATCCCAGCCCGGACCGCTGGGTTCGGGTCCGATGAGCGCGAGATCGCGGTCCGCGACGATGGTGTGGCTGACCGTCACCGCGCCCACATCGGGGGCGAGTTTGCGGTCGGCGCGCACGGTGAACCGCACCTCGGCCGCACCGCCGCGGGGTTCGATGCTGGTGACCTTGCCGACCTGCACTCCCATCACGGTGACGGCACTGTCCTTGTACAGCCCGATGCTGTCGGGCATCTCCGCGCAGTAGCTGCGGGTCTCGGGTCCGGATTCGGCGAGTTTCAATCCGACTCCCGCCGCCAGGACCAGCACCAGAATGACCGCCGCCGACATCAGTCCGCGCGATCCCGCGATCCGGCTCAGCATCAGCACCCACCTCCCGGCACCGGTACGCATATATCGGTCACGGTGGCGCCGGATTGATCGATCGTGAGCCCGCCACCGGGCGCGACGAACGGTGTCACCCGCTGTTCGAAGGTGTGCAGGGAATCCAGCAGTGCCCCCATGCGTGTGTCGAGCTCCCGCAATTTGGGCACCGCGTCGGCCAGTGGCTGGGCCTGATCGCGCAGCGAGTCGTTCCAGATCCGGCCCAGCGGGCTGAGTTCCACCAGCAGCTGCGCCAGTCCGTGCAGTGCCCAGCTGAGCTGCTCCCGGTTGTCGGCGACGATGTTCTCGAGGGTGCCGAAGGTGCGCATCAAACGAACCAGCACATCGGAATTCTTGTTCAGCGCCGCCAGGTATTCGTCGGTCAGCGACAGGGTTTTCGAGATGTCGGCGTTCTGCTTGTCCATGATGGCGACGATGTCGCCGACCGCTCGCACCGCGCTGCGAATCGAGTCCGGGCTCGCGTCGATCGAACCGGACAGTGCGGCCAGATCCCGGCGGATGACATCACCGTCTGTGCGCCGCACCGGAATCACCGCGTCCTGGAAGGCCTGCGTCAGGTTGTAGGGCAGAACGACTCGCTGCGCGGGGATCACCTTCGTGCCGAGGGAGGCGGTGCCGGCCGGTTGCACGGCGAGGTAGTAGCCGCCGACAAGGGTGAGCATGCGCACCGCGAGGGTGGTCTGATCACCGATGAACACATGATCTTTCACTGTGAAGGTCATTCGCACCCGGTCGGGCAGCAGCTCCAGCGTTTTCACCTTGCCGACCGGGATCCCGGCGATCCGGACATCATCTCCGGTGCGTACCGAACCGGCCTCGGCGATATCGGCGGAATAGGTTCGCTCCGGGCCGGTGCCGACGACATCGATCACCCCGATCGCGGCGACCAGAATCAGGATCCCGACGATTCCGGCTATACCCCAGCGCAATTGGGCGCCGCGGTCGGTGTCGGAGGTGAGCCGCGCGCGCAGCCGGGCCCTTGCCGATGCCGCCGCAACCGATAACGTCGTCACCGATGACATAGCGTGATCCTCTGTCCGGCGATGAGCACCTGCAGTGGTTCCGGGGCGACCGCGATGCCGTGCGAGCAGGTGATACTCGCATCGGATCCGGTCGGTGGGATGGTGGCGGCCATGGTCTGAATCAGTCCGGGCAGCCGTCCCAGCACCTCGGTGGCCTGACGCGGATTCGGCAGCACCCGGTGCAGCAGTGCGTCCAGATCCCGATTCTTCGCGCCGGTGACGCCCAGCACCCGCAGCAGATCGAGCAGTGGCCGCAGCATCGGCGGGATCTCCATCGCGAATTGCACGAGTCCGGGCAGTTTGTCGGTGATGGTGACGAACAGATCCGTCAGATTGATCATCAATGTCATCGCGTTGCCGGATTTTCCGGCCATGTGGTCGGACACCTGCGCGAAATTGTTCACCAGGGTGGACAGCACCTGCTGCCGGTCGGAGGCGTAGCGGCTCAGCGTGTCGATCGCGTCCAGGGCCGGGCCGATTCCGTTGCCGTCCCCTTGGACGACCGACAGCATGCTGTTCGCGAACCGATTCAGATCATCCGGCGACAATTGCGCCAGCACCGGCTGCAGACCGTTGAACAGGGTGGTGATATCGAAGGCCGGGACCGTGTGCGCGGTATCGAAGACGGCGTCCGCGTCGCGGCGCGCTCCGGGCCGGTCCGGTTGCCGGATCTCGAGATACCGGAAGCCGGTGAGATTCTGATAGCGCACGGCCACTGTGGTGTCGGTGTAGAGCGGATGGCCCTGCGACACCGTGAAATGGACCCGCGCGAGGGCGCCGTCGAGTTCGACATCCCGAACCTTGCCGACCTGCACGCCGTAGAGGCGCACGTCGTCACCGAGCCGTAATCCGTTGGCGTCGGTGAAGATCGCGGTATACGTATCGGCGCGGCCGGTGACCGGGCGTTCGATCAGCCGGAACACACCGACCAGCACCAGTGCCATGGCGACCACCGAGACGATGATCCGAATCCACAACGCGCGCGTCGACATCAGCGACCCCCGGGCCGGTGGGCCGGCAGTGCCGACAGTGGTCCGGCCAGCCCCGGGACCACGTCCAGATCGACCCGGGCGTCGAGCACCGGTCCCGACGGTGAATCGTGGAACCCCGTGCCCAGCCGGGCCAGCAGCTCGCTCAGCTCGACCTCGGAACGCTGTGGTGCGCTGACCGATCCGGGCACCTGGTCGAGGATCGCGGTGGCGATCGGCAGAAAGCCCTCGAAATAGCGTTGCGCGGTGTAGAGCGTGGTCGTGGCGACCGGCAGGATCTGTTTCTGCACTCCGGCGAACATCTGCGAGAACACCGCGATGTCCTGGTCGGTTCGCAGCTGCTGATTCGTCAGATCCGAATGCAGCAGTTCCGCCGCGCCGGCCAGGAGACCCGGTACGCCGGACAGGCCGGAACCGAACTGGGTCAGCAGGACCGACGGGGGCAGCTGCTGGGTTTCGGTGAACGAGCGGGCGGTGGTGCCGATCGCCTGCATCAGCGGAGTGAACGCGCTGATGTCATGGGAGGTCTTGCGCAGCAGCTCGGTGAGTTTCGGGGTCAGCACATCGTCGGTGAGCCGGCCGGTGGATTCCAGCAGTGCGGTGAGGGTGGCGTCGCGGACCCGATCGGCGTCGCGATCGGACAGATCCACGGTCGCGCCGTCACGCAGCGCCGCGCCGCCGCTGATCGAGTTCAGTTGCAGCGTCGTGATTCCGAACAGGTTGCCCGGCGCGTAGTCGACGGTCAGGGCATCGGTCAGGCCGAACAGCTGGGACCCCCGCAGATCCAATCCGATGCGCTGGCGCCCCGCACCGGCGATGGCCACCGAGGCCACCGATCCGACCCGCACACCGTCGAGCCGGACATCGGTGCCGGGGGCGACTCCCGCGCCGATCCGGGTGGTGAGCAGGGTGACGCGGATATCGTCGGCCGGTCTGCTGTCCGGAATCAGCTGCCACACAACGGCGATCAGCACGAGCACGGAGACGGCGCCGATTCCGAGGATGCGCGCGCGGCGGGGCCCGACTTCGGTTCCGGGCAGGGCATAGGCAGGCATGAGGTCACCCGGTGAACGTGATGGGGGATCGGAATCCCCAGAGAACGATGGTCGTGAGCATGTCGAGGGCGATGATCGAGACCAGGCTGGCCCGGATCGCGCGGCCGGAGGCGGTGCCCACCCCCTCGGGGCCGCCGGTGGCGAAAAACCCTTGGTAGCAATGGATCAGCACTACGGCGAGGGCGAAGACCATCACCTTGACGGTGGCGGCGATGACATCCCAGCCGAGGACGAACTGGTCGAAGTAGTGGTCGTAGGTCCCGGCCGGGGTGCCGTGGATGGTCGTCACGATCAGCTCGCACGACAGGTAGCTCAGGATCAGCGCGACGACGAAAGCCGGTGCGACCGCGATGATGCCGGCGATGACCCGGGTCGTCACCACGAACGGCACCGACCGCACGCCCAGCGATTCCAGCGCGTCGATCTCCTCGGAGATGCGCATGGATCCGATCTCGGCGGTCATCCGGCAACCGGCCTGGGCGGCGAACCCCACCCCGGCCGCGATCGGCGCCAGTTCCCGGGTGACGCCGAATGCCGAGATCAGGCCGCTGAGCTGCCCCAGTGACAGCAGATTGAGCGCACTGTACGCCTCGATACCGATGGAGGCGCCCATGGCGGCGCCCAGCAGCAGCATCAGCGGCACCACAC
The DNA here is from genome assembly GCF_020733635.1 of Nocardia spumae. Classification (NCBI taxonomy): domain Bacteria; kingdom Bacillati; phylum Actinomycetota; class Actinomycetes; order Mycobacteriales; family Nocardiaceae; genus Nocardia; species Nocardia spumae. The sequence continues at coordinate 2,970,595 of NZ_JAJFZL010000001.1, forward strand.
CGCCGCCGATGATCACCGAGCCGCGCCCCCAGGTCATATCGGTGATGACCGCGATGGTCTGACGGCGGTAGTGCGTCAGGGTGTAGGGCGCCGACGACAGCACCTGCCAGCCGAAGCCGAGGGCGAATCCGATGGCCTCCGCCGGGGCCATCGGATGGAAACGGCGCCGGACGCGGTTGGTCCGTCGCAGTCCGAACGGCGCGTACGGCGTCGCCGTCATCACGCCATCCTCACCGGGAAGAACATGGTGACCACCTGGGTGATGGCGGTATTGAGGACGGTGACGGCGGCAACGGACATGACGACGGCGGCATTGACTCCGTCGGCGACGCCGCGCGGGCCGCCTCTGGCTTCGAGTCCGCGCTGGCAGGCGATGACGACGACCAGGAAGCCGAAGATCAGCGCCTTGATCAGTGAGACCCACACATCGAGCGGCGTGGTGAACGCGCCGAACGACTGCCAGTAACTACCCGGGGTGACATCGAGGGCGGTGACGGCGACGGCGAAGCCCGACACGATGCCGACGCTGACGATCAGGACGTTGAGCAGGGGCGCGACCAGCATCATCGCCGCGATCCGCGGAACCACCAGGCGCTGGACCGGATCGATGCCCATGACGCGCATGGCGTCGACCTCCTCGCGGATGGTCTGGGCGCCCAGATCGGAGGCGATGGCCGCGGATCCTGCGCCGCCCAGCATCATCGCGGTCGCCAGCGGCGCGCCCTGCTTGATCACGCCGAGCCCGCCGGCCGCGCCGATCATCGAATCGGCGCCGAGCTGGGACACGATATTGCCGACCTGCGTGGACACGATGACGCCGAACGGGATCGCCATCAGCACACTCGGGATGGCGGTGACCTTGATCAGAAACCATGCCTGCGTGAGGGTTTCGTGGGTCCGGAACCGCATCCGCGCCGCGTCGACGACACCGATCCGGGCGGCTTGCGCTCCCATCCGCAGGGCTCGGCCGAGGGTGGCCAGGCTGGACAGAACAGTGTCGGAAAAATTCCGGCGCAGGGCCGCGCGAGCTCGGGGTTGTTCCGCCGCGGGGCCTATGTCGAGTTCTGCGATCGACATGGAACCTCCCGTATCGCCGACGCAATGCGGGGAAACTACCATATGATCTGGACCACATTCCAGACACTAATCCAGATAGGTGTTCTGTTATTCGGAATGCTGGGTCGGCGGGGTGTGCGAAGGTGATTCGACCGGCCACGGTGCCACCGCCGCGGCGCGGCCACGGTGCCACCGCCGCGGCGCGGCCACGATGTCCTCGCCCGCGCGGCACGGCACGGCCACGCGATGTGAAAGACCGGTGTCCCGGTTCGCCGGCACTCGCAGGTTCCTGCCACGAGGTGCTCGAAAAGGCGGCGAACATGGTCTTATAGGGGGCATTTCCGAAGATACGTGCGGGTAACCCTGTCACGCTGTATACCCATGAGCGATACAGGGGGAGACTACCGATGACCGGTAGACGAAATCTCGCCCGATCGGGCCCTGCTGTGTAGTGAAAGGAGCTGGCGAGTGTTCAGCCGCATCGCCATCGTGAACCGGGGTGAGGCCGCCATGCGTCTCATCCACGCCGTCCGAGATTTGGCCGCGGCGACCGCGAGACAGATCGAAACCGTCGCTCTGTACACCGACGTCGACCGGAACGCCACATTCGTGCGCGAGGCCGATATCGCCTACGACCTCGGTCCGGCATCGGCTCGACCATATCTGGACCTCAAGGCCCTCGAGCGGGCGCTGGTCGCGACGAAAGCCGACGCCGCCTGGGTCGGCTGGGGTTTCGTCGCCGAGGATCCCGCCTTCGCGGAGCTGTGTGAGCAGATCGGTGTGACCTTCATCGGCCCCAGCCCGGATGCGATGCGCAAACTGGGCGACAAGATCGGCGCGAAGCTGATCGCCGAAGAGGTCGGTGTCCCGGTCGCCCCGTGGAGCCGCGGCGCGGTCGACAACCTGGATGCGGCGGTGACGGCCGCCGGGGAGATCGGCTACCCGCTGATGCTGAAGGCGACCGCCGGTGGCGGCGGTCGCGGAATCCGCGTGATCACCAACGAGGCCGAGCTGGTCGACGCCTACGAGCGCACCAGCCAGGAAGCCGCACGCGCCTTCGGTAGTGGTGTCGTATTCCTCGAGCGCCTGGTCACCGGTGCCCGCCACGTCGAGGTCCAGGTGATCGCCGACGGTCAGGGCACGGCCTGGGCGCTGGGTGTGCGCGACTGCTCGGTGCAGCGCCGCAACCAGAAGGTCATCGAGGAGTCGGCGTCGCCGGTATTGGCGCCCGAGCAGGTCGCGGAGTTGAAGGGGTCGGCCGAGCGGCTGGCGGTCGCCGTCGGTTACCGCGGCGCGGCGACCGTCGAATTCCTCTACCACCCCGGCGACCAGCTGTTCGCCTTCCTCGAGGTCAACACCCGCCTGCAGGTCGAGCACCCGATCACCGAGTACACCACCGGATTCGACCTCGTGCGCGCCCAGCTGCACGTGGCCTCGGGCGGCACACTCGAGGGTGAGCCGCCGACCGAGCGCGGGCACGCGATCGAGGCCCGGCTCAACGCCGAGGACCCCGATCGCGACTTCGCCCCGGCCCCGGGCCGGATCGCGCTGCTGGATCTGCCGGCCGGACCGGGTATCCGCGTCGACACCGGCGTCAGCGAGGGCGACACCATCCCCGCCGACTTCGACTCGATGATCGCCAAGATCATCGCCTACGGCCGGGACCGTGAGGAGGCGCTGGGCCGTTTGCGCCGGGCCGTCGGTGAGACCCGGGTCATCATCGAAGGTGGCGCCACCAACAAGAGTTTCGTTCTCGACCTGCTCGACCAGCCCGAGGTGATCGACGCCAGCGCCGACACGGGCTGGATCGACCGCGTCCGTGGTGAGGGTCGCCTGGTCGCCCAGCGTCACACCGCGGTCGCCCTCGCCGCCGCCGCCATCGACGCCTACGAGCAGGAGGAGCGCGCCGAGCGAGATCGGCTGCTGTCCACCGCCGCCGGTGGCCGTCCGCAGGTGCAGCACGAGAGCGGCCGCCCGCTGGATCTGAAGCTGCGCGGCGCGAGCTACCGGCTCCGGGTCGCCCGGGTGGGCGCGCACCGCTTCCGGATCGGTATCGAGTCCGGCGCCGATGTCCACACCGCCGACGTCGATCTCGAGCGTTTCGATCGGCACACCGGTCAGATCGTGGTCAACGGTGTCCGGTACCGCCTGGTCACCGGCACCCACGGTCCGACCCACGTGGTCGATGTCGACGGCGTGACCCACCGGGTCAGCCGCGACGAGGGCGGCGTCGTGCGCTCGCCGGCGCCGGCGCTGGTCGTCGCCAAGCCGCTCGAGGTCGGTGACGAGGTCGAGGCCGGCGCGCCGGTGCTGGTCCTCGAGAGCATGAAGATGGAGACGGTGCTGCGGGCGCCGTTCAAGGGCCGGCTCAAGGAATGCGGCGTCTCCGTCGGCTCGCAGGTGGAGGCCGGTGCGCCGCTGCTGCGCCTGGAGCCGATCGCCGACGACGCGGACGACACCGCGGCCGATGCGCAGGCCGCCGAATCGGTCGATCTGGATCTGCCCGACGCGCCCACCCGGGTGCTCGCGCACGAGCGCACGGTCCGCGGTCAGCAGGATCTGCGCGGCCTGCTGCTCGGATTCGACGTCGACCCGCACGACGACCGCCGGGTCCTCGCCGACTATCTGGCCGTGCGCCGCGAGGCCATCGCGGACAACCGCCGGCCGCTGGCCGAGGAACTCGAACTGGTCGAGCTGTTCACCGACCTGGCCGAACTGAGCAACAACCGGGCCTGGGGCGAGGACGCCGCCAACCGGCACGTGCACAGCGCGCGGGAGTATTTCCACACCTATCTGCAGAGCCTGGACGTCGACCGGGCCGGACTGCCGGAGTCCTACCGGGCGAAGCTGTCCAAGGCGCTCGGCCACTACGGCGTCAGCGAACTGGACCGGACTCCGGAACTCGAGGCCGCGGTCTTCCGTATCTTCCTCGCCCAGCAGCGTCCCTCCGACACCGTCACGGTCGTCACCGCGTTGCTGCGCGAGTGGCTGAACGAGCCCGTGCCGGATCGGGTACTGCGCGAGCCGGTCGGCTTGGCACTGGAGCGCCTGGTCGCCGTGACGCAGGTGCGCTTCCCGGTGATCGCCGACCTGACCCGCGGTGTGGTCTACGCCTGGTACGGCCAGCCGCTGCTGCGGCGTAATCGCGCCCGTGTGTACGCCACCGTCCGCAAGCACCTGAGCCATCTGGACGCGCAGCCCGCCGCCGCCGATCGCGACGATCGGATCGCCGAGATGGTGCGCAGCACCGAGCCGCTGGTGCGGCTGCTGGCCCAGCGCCTGGAGCGCGGCATTCCCGACAACACCGTCATGCTCGAGGTGCTGACCCGCCGCTACTACGGCAACAAGGGGCTCGACGGCGTCCGCACCCAGGAGGTCGACGGCTGCAGCTTCGTCGTCGCCGAACGGCGCGGAGTGAGCCTGGTGTCGGCGGCGGTCAGTTTCGATGCGCTCGACACGGTGCTGGGCGGACTCGGTGAGCTGGCGGCCGGTGCGGCCTCCATCGAAGCCGATATCTACCTCGGCTGGGAGAACCAGCCGGAGGACTTCGACGCGATGGCCGCGGCCCTGCAGGAGGTACTCGGCGCGCGCGCTCTGCCCGGCCAGGTGCACCGGATCACCGCCACGGTGGCGGGCAGCGGCGGTGCGGTCATGCACCACCACTTCACCTTCCGCCCGTCGTCCACCGGACTGTCGGAGGAGCGGCTCATCCGCGGGCTGCACCCCTACATCGCCGAGCGCATGCAGATGCGCCGGCTGCGCAAGTTCGACCTCACCCGGCTGCCGTCCTCCGACGAGGAGGTCTACCTGTTCCAGGGGGTGGCCAAGGAGAACCCCGCCGATGAGCGGTTGATCGCCTTCGCCCAGGTCCGAGACCTGACCGCACTGCGCGAACACGACGGCCGGCTGCTCGCGCTGCCGACCGCCGAGAGCACCGTGGCGACCTGTGTCGACTCGATCCGCCGCGCCCAGTCACGGCGGCCGTCGCGCAAGCGCTACCACACCAACCGGATCGTGCTCTACATCTGGCCGCCGCTGGATGTCACCCGCGCCGAACTGGACACCATCGTCGGGCGCGTGGAACCGACGACCGCGGGCGCCGGGCTCGAGGAGATCCTGCTCATCGCCCGACAGCCCGATCCGGAGACCGGGGAACTGGTCAAGGTCGTGGTGCGCTTCCGCTTCGACGCCACCGGAGGCACCGAGGTCACCGTCGGTGAGCGGACCGACGATCCGGTCGAGCCGCTCGACGAGTACCGGCAGAAGGTGCTGCGTGCCAGCAGCCGCAACACCGTCTACCCGTACGAATTGACGGGTCTGCTCGGTGATTTCGCCGAATACGACCTCGACGCCGACCACGCGCTGGTGCCGGTCGACCGGCCCAAGGGCCACAACACCGCGGCGATGGTCGCGGGTGTGGTCAGCACGCCGACCGAGCGGCATCCCGAGGGGGTCACCCGCGTCGTCCTGCTCGGCGATCCGACGAAATCGCTGGGCGCGCTGTCGGAGCCGGAATGCCGCCGGGTGATCGCGGCCCTGGATCTGGCCGAGAAGTTGCAGGTGCCGCTGGAGTGGTACGCCCTGTCCTCCGGTGCTCGGATCTCGATGAAATCCGGTACCGAGAACATGGACTGGGTGGCGGCGGCGCTCAAGCGCATCGTCGAATTCACCCAGGACGGCGGTGAGATCAACATCGTGGTCTCGGGCATCAACGTCGGCGCGCAGCCGTACTGGAACGCCGAGGCGACGATGCTCATGCACACCAAGGGCATCCTGGTGATGACGCCGGATTCGGCCATGGTGCTGACCGGTAAGCAGGCGCTGGACTTCTCCGGTGGTGTATCGGCGGAGGACAACTTCGGTATCGGTGGCTACGACCGGGTCATGGGCCCGAACGGGCAGGCGCAGTATTGGGCGCCGAACCTGTCCGCCGCTCGTGATGTGCTGATGTCGCACTACGACCACACCTACATCGCACCGGGGGAGCAGTCCCCGCGCCGGGCGCAGACCACCGACCCGATCGACCGCGATGTCTGCACCTTCCCGCACACGCTGGCCGACAGCGACTTCACCACGGTGGGCGAGATCTTCTCCGCCGCCGCGAACCCGGATCGCAAGAAGCCGTTCGATATTCGGACCGTGATGCGGGCGCTCGCCGATCAGGACCACCCGGTCCTGGAGCGGTGGGCCGGTATGGCCGATGCCGAGACCGCGGTGGTGCAGGATGCGCATCTGGGCGGTATTCCGGTCTGCCTGCTGGGTATCGAGTCGCGGGGTGTGCCGCGGCACGGATTCCCGTCCACCGACGGCCCGGACACCTACACCGCGGGCACCCTGTTCCCACGGTCGTCGAAGAAGGCCGCCCGTGCGATCAACGCGGCCAGCGGCAACCGTCCGCTGGTGGTGCTGGCGAACCTGTCGGGCTTCGACGGATCGCCGGAGTCGATGCGCAAACTGCAGCTCGAGTACGGTGCCGAAATCGGCCGGGCGATCGTGAATTTCCGTGGGCCCATCGTGTTCTGCGTGATCTCGCGGTACCACGGCGGTGCGTTCGTGGTCTTCTCGAAGGCGCTGAACCCGAATATGACGGTGCTCGCACTGGAGGGTTCGTTCGCTTCGGTGCTCGGTGGCGCCCCCGCCGCCGCGGTGGTGTTCGCCGGCGAGGTCGATACCCGCACCGCCAAGGACCCGCGGGTTCGTGAGCTCGAGTCCCGGGTGGCCAACGCATCGGGAACCGAACGTGCGGAGGCCTCCGCCGAACTCGACGAACTCCGTTCGACCGTGCGTGCCGAGAAGCTCGGTGAGGTCGCCGCGGAATTCGACCGGGTGCACAACATCCACCGCGCGGTGGAGGTCGGTTCGGTCGACGCGGTGATCAGCGCCCGTGAGCTGCGTCCTCGCATTATCGAGGCGATCGAGGGCGGCGCCGCGTAACCACTCTCGATCGACGACGCTCGTCCGGCCGGGCCCCGCACAGTCGCGGGGCCCGGCCGGACGCGTGTGACCGGAGTTCGGTCAGGGCACGGGTTCCCACCCCGGCCACTGCCGTGGCCCCTCGTCGCCGCGGATACAGGACAGTCGCAGCCGGGCCTGCGGCCGGTGGGCCGGGTCCTCGGCGGCGGCACGGGCGGCGTCGATGGTCATCCGGAATTCCAGGATGTCGCGCAGCAGGAAGAATCCACCCCAGCGCATGACGTCGTAGTGGTAGGTATCGCAGAATCCGGCGTACTGGGCCGCGGTGATCCAGCCGAAGGACGCGAATTCGATCGCGGTGGGCACCAGATCCCATTCGGGCGGGCCGATCGCCAGATTCTCCAGATTCAGCACCAGCACACGATGATCCGTGGTGGTCGCGAACTCCCCGTCCCATGCTCCGCCGTGAACCACGCACCATTGCAGGCCGCTGGGCAGATCCGCCCAGCGCCCGCGCAATTCGCCGAGGTGCGCGCGCAGCCACCGGCGGTCGTCGACGCTGAAGACGTCGGCCGTTTCGATGGTCTCGGCGATACCGAGGAAGGGCTGGAACTGCCCGAGGGAGAAGTCTGTCGGTGGCGCCAGGCTGTGCAACCGGAGCAGGGTCGCGGCGACATCACCGAGTGTGCCGTGCTGATGTGGCGGCGGATCGAGCCAGAACGTCACGGTCCGTCCGTGGATTTCCAATGGCTGACGTACGCCGGGCACCGCGTCCATGGCCGCGATACCGGACTCGCTGAGCCAGCGCGCCGCGTCGATCTCCCGGCGGGTTCCGGGACCGTGGCCGGGGCCGCTGATCCGGACCATGACGCCGCTGGGTAGTCGGTAGCCGATTCCGGTCCCGAACGGCACCGGCCGGGCGCCCCCCGACTCCATTCCGACGCTCAAACAGGCTGCGTGCAGAACCGACAACGCGCCGTTTCCCGCTAGTTCTGTTGTCATGCGGATATCCAATTCGGTGCCGGACTCCAATGTTGTCGTTCATTGTGTGGCATCGGCGGGCCGGCCGACGCGGTTTCGGCAACTTGGTGGTTACTTGAAGTTGAGGCCGAGATCACGTCTGTGAGGTGAATCGGGGTCCTTCATCTCTGTTAGGGTTCTTAAACGGAGATTCACTCCGCTTAAGCTCGTGGGGAGGAAACGATCCGTGTCGCGCGTCACATCTCGCCCGCACTACAACCTCGTCTTCGCGGTGTTGCTGCTCGGAATATCCGCGTACGCCCTGCTGCAGTCGATGGTCGTGCCGGTGCTGGCACTGCTGATTCCGGCTCTGCACACCACGCAGAGCACGGCGACCTGGCTGATGACCGGGTATCTACTGTCGGCGTCGGTGGCCACGCCCATCCTCGGGCGAATCGGTGACAAGGTCGGCAAGGAGCGCATGCTCGTCGTCACCCTGGTCGCGCTCACCGTCGGCTCGCTGATCGCGGCGCTGACCGACTCGATCGGCGTGATGATCGTCGCCCGGGTCATCCAGGGCCTCGGTGGCGGCGTGATCCCGTTGGCCTTCGGCATCATTCGCGACGAGTTCCCGGCGCGCAAGCTGCACGGGGCGGTGGGTATCGCGTCCTCGCTGATCGCCGTCGGCTCCGGCCTGGGCCTGGTGCTGGCCGGCCCGATCGTCGACCATCTGAACTACCACTGGCTGTTCTGGGTGCCGATGATCATCACCGCGGTCGCCGCCGTGGCCGCGATCCTGTTCGTCCCCGAATCGCCGGTGCGCAGTCCCGGCCGGATCAATTGGGGGGCGGCGATTCTGCTGTCGGCCTGGCTCGTGGCGCTGCTGCTCGCCGTGAGCAAGGGACCGGCGTGGGGCTGGACCTCGGGTGCGACCCTCGGGTTGTTCGCGCTGGCCGTGGTCTGCGCCGCGGGATGGATCGTGGTGGAACTGAGGTCGGAGACGCCGCTGATCGATATGCGGACGATGCGCATCCCGGCGGTGTGGACCACCAATCTGGTCGCCGTGCTGACCGGTGCCGGTATGTACGCGATGATGACGTTCCTGCCGCAGCTGTTGCAGACGCCGAAGTCGGTGGCCGGCTACGGCTTGAGCGCCAGCATCACCCAGTCCGGGCTGTACATGCTGCCGCTGTCGATCGCGATGTTCGCGATCGGGCTGGCCATCGGCCCGCTCGCGGCGTGGGTCGGTCCGAAGGCCATCGTGGTCATCGGCAGTGTCATCACCGTTCCGGCGTTCGTGATGCTCGCCGTCGGGCACGATCACAGCTGGGAGATCTACGTGGCGGGCGCCCTGCTGGGTGTCGGTATCGGCCTGGCGTTCTCGTCGATGCCCGCCATCATCGTGGCCGCGGTGCCGCCCGCCCAGACCGGCGCGGCAACCGGTATGAACGCGAATGTGCGCACCGTGGGCGGCGCGATCGGCAGCGCTGTCTCGGCCGTGCTGCTGACCTCGGGCGCCACTACCGCGCACGGTCTGCCCGCGGATTCGGGCTATTCCAAGGTCTTCTGGTTCCTCGCGGGCGTTTCCGTCCTCGCGGCGGCGGCGGCCCTGATCATCCCGGCGGTCCGCACACACGGCGCACCGGCCGAGACCGTCGAACCGGCCGGGTCGGCCGCGGCCGAGGCCATGGTGCAGACCCTCGTCGAAGCCGGCGAGAACGGCCTGTCCGCGGTCGCCTCCGGCGTCGCGGCGGCGCAGCCGGCGACGGCCGGGCTCGACGAGCCGTCCATCGCCGGGAGTATCGGTGGCGACAACGGCCGCCCGGTCTCCGGTGTCGCGCTGACGCTGATCGACCAACGCGGACATCAGGTTTCGCGTGCGGTGGGCGGGTCCGACGGCGGCTATCGGCTCGCCGCGCCGCAACCGGGCAGCTATGTGCTGATCGCCTCGGCGGCGGCCCATCGGCCGGTCGCGGTGACCGTGATCGTCGGTGCTGCCGCGCAGCGGGTGGACCTCGAACTGCCGAGTTCCGGTGAGCTCACCGGAACGGTGCGCCGAGCCGGGACGGACGAGCCGGTCGCCGACGCGACGGTAACCCTCACCGACGCCGGTGGCGAGGTGGTCGGCGCCGCCGTCACCGGAGCCGACGGCGGCTATATCTGCCGCGGCGTGGCGCCCGGTACCCACACCCTGGTGGTGGTCGCCGACGCGATGGCGCCGCAGGCCGTCACGCTCACGGTGCCGGCCACCGGACTGCTGCACCACGACACCGCACTGGCCCCGATGGCGAATCTGGCCGGCGCGGTGCAGACGCAGGGCAGGGCGGTGCCGAATGCGCAAGTGACGGTGGTCGATTCGGCCGGTGAGCCGGTCGGCACCGCCCGCACCGACTCCGCCGGCCGTTACCGAGTCCCGGCCCTGCCGGCGGGCAACTACACCGTGGTCGCGCGCGGCTATCCCTCGGTCGCCAGCACCGTTAACGTCAGCGGTGGCACCGTCACCCACGACATGGAGCTGAGCTACGACGAGACGGTGCACGTCCCGGCCCGCTAGAGCGCGATGCCCGTCACCGCCGGTAACCGGAAAGGTGCGCGGCGCCACAGCCGATGTCGATCGGGCCGTCGCAACCGTGACGACAACGAATCGGGCCGGTCTCGCTGGAGGAAACAGCGAGGACCGGCCCGATTCTTGTCGAGGTGCAGAACCGGTGGTGCACAAGGGGTTTTGCCGAAGCGATGAGGGGGAACACGGTATCCGGCCGCCTGTGTCGAAGGCTCGATTCGTGCCTCGATCCGGTGAGATGCGGTGAGGCCGTGTGGGATTCGCTGAAGTATTACAGATCGGCACCGATCCGCCCCCGTATGCATCGGATGCACTTGCATCGGTAATACTCGATGTCACCTTGCGGGGGTGCCGGTTCCACACAGCCGCACTCGCGCATCGATCGGCTCGACAGTGGATGCTGCGACCCTACAGAGCGAGTTTGGCACGAACATGGCTGCACCGGACATCGACTGTCGGCAGCGCGCGGTGGCGCATGCGAAGGACTTCCTCCACTCTCGATCGGATGAGCGCGGTGTGCCCCGCGCAGAGGTCTCGTTGTCGCCGATGATGGCGGCGGCCTGTCACGCCGCCGAAGGCCGGCATGTGCTGCTGCGGGAATTCGGCCGCGATATCGGATTCGATCTGGGCGACGAAAGATTCAGCGCCAGCCTGGCTTTGGCGCATGTGCCCTATACCTCGAGCGCGCGTGACCGCGAGCTGGTCGAGAACCTGGCCGAGGTGGTGTGGTCCGGTCGGGACGACCACAACCGGTTCGGGTTCTTCTTCGACCACAACGGCTTTCCCGCCGACAGTGACTGCACCGCGATGGCCGTGGGCGCCCTGTGGGATCGCGGCCTGATCACCGATCACGAACTCGTCGGCTTCGGGCGCGAGCTCCTCGCCGCGGGCGTACTGCCCGATGCCGCGGCGTCGAACGGAACCGCGATCCGGCCGGGCGTGGTGATGGTGTACTGGCAGGATCTGTCCGATCCGGGGACGTTGACGCGCGGTCCCCGCTACGACGCGGTGGCCTGCGCCAACGCGCTGTACATCCTCCGGCACGCGCAGGCCTGCGGCCTGGAGGATCCGGACGGAATCAGCTCCGCGACCACGGACTACGTACTCGACCATCTGAGGTCGGGCCGCTATCGCGAGGGGACGCGCTACTACCCACGACCGGAACCGTTCCTGCACTCGGTCTCTCGATTGTGCGCCGCCTTCCCCGATATCGCGGCGGCCTGTGGCGCCGCGCTCGCCGACGGCCTGGCCGACGCCGATGCGGCGGACCGACTCTCGGCGCTGGATCTGGCGCTGACGGTCATCGCCGCGGACAACCTCGGTGGTGACCTCGAACAGGATCGGCGCCGGGAACTGTTGCTGGCCCGGCAGGACGACGCGGGAGGCTGGCCGGCCGCGGCGTACTACCGGATGGGCAGGCTGCCGCTCTACTGGGGTTCGGCCGCGCTGACCTCCATCTTCGCGGCGGGGGCGCTGGCCTGTGACCGATGAGCTGGCCCCGTTCCGGGCCCACCTGCTGCCGGGGAGACGACACGAGGAGCTGGCCGAGCAACTGTTCGGCTGGCTGATGGCGCACTGCACCTGTGCGCTGGGCGCCGAACGCCACGCCATGGACGCCTACGTCGCCAGCAGCTACGAACTGCATTGCGCGCCGGCGGATGCCACCATGGCCGAAAACCTGTTGTGCGCACAGTACGTGGCGGTGACCCTGCTGGCCGACGACGCCTACGACGGGCTGCCGGATCTCAGCCGTTTCGTCACCTATCTGCGCACCGGGCAGGTCGGCACCGAACACGAGTTGGTGTCCTGCTATCGCTCGATCGTGGCCACGATGACCGAACGTGGCCTGCCCGCCGCCGGATTCGAGCGCGCGGTCCGCGACACCATCGACGCCCGGATGCGCGAACGCGAGCTCGATCTGAACACGGTCGACTGGGCCGCGCACTGGTCGGTGCGCCGCCACACCATCGCCGTGGCGCCCTATGTGTGGTGTCATCGGGTCGCCCGGGATCTGCGGGTGCCGGCCGAGGCCGATGCCGCGCTGCGGGCGGCCGGTGTGCTGGAACTGGTTTCGGAATGCGTCGCCCGGGGCAATGACATCGCTTCCTACCTGCGGGAGGCCGAACCGCCGCCCGGCACCGACGCACCGGCGAGCCTGAACAGTGTGCTGCACTACGCCCGTGATCTGGGCAGTGTGGAAGCCGGTGTCCGGGCAGCCGTCACGGCCTACCGGGTCTCGGTCGCGGCGTTCCGCAATGCCGCCGACGGTTCGGTGTCGGCTCTCGCGCAACGCGATTCGACCGTACGGGACTACCTCGAGATCCTGTCGGCGGTACTCGCGGGAAATGTGGCGGCGATCCGTCATCTGAGCTCACATCGGTATCCGGGAGCGCGACAGTTGCTCGACGAGTTGTCGGAGGCTGCCGCCCGCCGCGACTAGCGGGAGAGCGGCTGTGCGCCGCGGCCGAGCCCGCCGGCGGAGACGATCACTCACACCCGCTGGGTCGCGGCGGTCGCCGGAGCGACATCCTTCCATTCGGGTGCGTCGAAAACCTCGCCATCGTGGGCAATGTCGGCCGCGGGCGCGGGTGTCGGCTTGCGGCGCAACCACTTCGGCGCCCACCACACGGTGTCACCGAGTAGCCGCATGGTGGCCGGGACGAGCAGCACTCGCAGCACGGTCGCGTCGATCAGCAGCGCCGCCACCATCCCGATGGCGATGTATTGCATCATCACCAGATCCGACAGGGCGAAGGCGCCGGTGACGACCAGCAGGATCAGCGCCGCGGCGGTGATGATCCGGCCGGTGTGCGCGACACCGGCGCGGATCGCCCCGGCGGTGGACGCACCCGCCGCGCGGGCCTCCACCATCCGCGACAACAGGAATATCTCGTAATCGGTGGACAGCCCGTAGATCACCGACACGATCACCACCAGCACCAGCGACATGATCGGCTGCGGCGTGAAGCCGAGCACTCCGGCGCCGTGACCGTCCACGAAGATCCACGTCAGGATGCCGATCGTCGAGCCCAGCCCGAGCAGATTGAGCGCGGCCGCCTTCAACGGCAGCAGCAGCGAGCGCAGGCTCAGCGTCATCAGCAGTGTGGTCGCCAGGAAGACCAGGGCCACCACCAGCGGAACGCGGTGTACCAGCGCGTCGATACTGTCCTTCTCGATGGCGGGCTGCCCGCCGACGAGCAGGGTGGTGCCCTTCGGCAGCGGCATGGCCCGCAGATAGTCGATACAGGCGTCGCGATCGGCGGCCGAGGCCAGCACCGTCTGGGTGGTGAACACACTGGATTGCGCCGGGCGTTGCAGCCACCCCGGAAACGATGCCGCGAGCCCGGGGGCACGGTCGGCCGCGGCGAGGACCTCGTCCTTGGCGGCGGGGTCGTAGGTGATCAGGACCAGATCGATCGGGTCGATCCGGCGCAGGGGGAAGATCTCGTCGAAATGCTGCTGCGCCAGCCGGGTCGGGTGTTGCGGGGGCAGGAACCTCTCGTTGATGGTGCCGAACGCCAGATCACGGATCGGCGCGATCAGCACCAGCAGCCCGACCACGACCGAAACCGCTACCACCAGCGGCCGTTTCAGCACGCGTGCCGCGATCCGGCCCCAGCGATTGTCCGGGACCCGGTCCGGTGGGGCGGTGGTGCGGAACCAGCCCACGCCGAATCGATCCACCCGATGCCCCAGCACCGCCAGGACGGCCGGGAGCAGCGTGATCGAGGTGATCGCGGCCAGCGCCACGGTGATCATGGCGCCGTAGGCGAACGAGCGCAGAAATCCCTGCGGGAACACCAGCACCGCGGCCGCGGCGACGACCACGATGGTCGCGGAGATCGCGACGGTGTGACCGGCGGTGGCCATCGACCGGCGAACCGCGTCGTCGACCTCCCGCCCGGCGGCGAGTTCATCGCGGAACCGGCTCAGCACGAACAGTCCGTAGTCGATGGCCAGACCGAGCCCGACCATCGAAACCACCGGGGAGACGAACGAATTCACCTCCGTGACCGTGGTCAGCACACGGATGATCCCCCATGCGCCGCCCACGGTGAGCCCACCGACGAGCAGTGGCAGCGCGGCCGCCACCGCACCACCGAAGAGGAAGAACAGCAGCACGGCCACCGCCGGGATGGCGAACAGTTCCATCCGCTGCTGATCGTGGGCCATGGTGTCGTTGAGCGCACCGGCGACCGCCTGCCCGCCGGCCACCTCCATCTCCACCCCCGCGACGGTGAACTCGTGGGAGACGGCCCGGTAGTTGCGCATCTGCTCGGTCGGAGTGTCGCCGTGGATCGCGATCGAGGCGAACGCGGCGCGACGATCCTTGGAACCGAAGACATCCGGCAGCGCCAGCCCGGTGCGGGTCGGCCAGTAGGCCCCGTTGACGCGGTCGATCCGGTCCGGAAACCGTTGCGGCAGACTGTCGAGAGCGGCCACGATCGGGGCGGAGAACGCCGGATCGTCGATCGTGGAACCCGGCGGCGCGTGGTACAGCACAAGCACGTCCGCACTGTGGTCGCGGCCGAAGATCTCCTGGTGCACGGCGGCGGCGCGGACCGATTCCGAGGTCGGATCATCCCAGCCGCTGGAGCTGAGATGATCACCGAGACCGAGCCCGTAGGCGCCGAGCGCGATGAGTCCGGCGATCATCGCGACGACGACCGTCCACCGCCGGCGCAGCACGATATCGGCCCAGCGACCCGGGCGGAAAATGAGCATCGAACGAAACATAGGGCCGGATCGGAGTGATTTCCCGTGGCCGAAGGGAATTCTCCCACGGGTCATAGCCGCGCGGCGGTCTCGTTGTGAGATGTGGGTACCGGCACCCGTCGTTGTTGCGCAACGACTCTTGCACGTGACTCGAATACTGTTGTGTCACTGCGTGTTCAAGACATGTCACCGAATTCGACGCGCGCCCCGGTGGCGGCGCTGGGCGGAATCACAAACCGGGATCGGCGATTTCGTTGGTGGATCCAAAACTCGGATGAATCGTTTACCCGATCGATCACGGTCAATAGCCTGTGCGCCATCGGTCAAAGGCCCTGGACCGCAGAGACGAGTGCGTCGCCGATTGAGCCGGTGGCCGCTGTACGCGAGACCGGAGGATATTCGTGTCGGATATAGCAATTGTGGGTATCGGCTGTCGATTCGCGGGCGGAATCGATTCGCCGGAATCGTTCTGGGACTTCGTCATCGGCAAACGCGACGGTGTGGTCGACATGCCGGCGGATCGCTGGGATTTCCGCCGCTACTACGACCCCGAACCCCGTACGCCGGGCCGCAGCTACACCAAGCGTGGCGCATTCATGACCATCGATCCCTGGCAGTTCGATCCAGACTTCTTCGGTATCTCCCCGCGTGAGGCGACGGTACTGGACCCGCAGCAGCGTCTCATGCTCGAGGTGACCTGGGAGGCGCTCGACGACGCCGGGATGGCGGGCCGGGCGGCGGGTGCCTCGGTCGGTGTGTACGTCGGCGGATTCGTGGTCGACCAGTCGGTGATCGGCGTGGTCGGCCCGGCCCTGTTCCACACCGATATGCACACGCCCGCGAGCGCGTCCTACACCATGCTGTCGAACCGGATCGCCTACGCGCTCAACCTGGTCGGCCCCGCGATCACCGTCGACACCGCCTGCTCCTCGTCGCTGGTCTCCTTCCACCTGGCCTGCCAGGCGCTCGCGAACGACGACTGCGAGGTGGCCCTCGCGGGTGGCGTGAACGTCATGTTGCAGCCGGAGACGTTCGTGCTGATGTGCAAGGGCGGTTTCCTGGCCACCGATGGCCGGTGCAAATCCTTCGACGCCTCCGCCGACGGCTACGGCCGCGGTGAGGGCGCGGGCATGGTGGTGCTGAAGAAGCTCGACGACGCGGTGCGCGCCGGCGACCGCGTCTACGCGGTGGTCAAGGCCACGGGCTCGAATCAGGACGGGCGCACCACGGCCATCACGGTGCCGAATGTCGATTCCCAGGAAGCGCTGGCCCGCACCGTGTGTGAACGCTCGGGCCTGGCGCCGGATTCGGTCACCTATCTGGAGGCGCACGGCACCGGCACCCTGGTCGGTGATCCGGTCGAATTGCGGGCGCTGGGACGAGTTTTCGGCGCACCGGCCGGTCGAACGGACACGGTGGGCGTGGGTTCGGTCAAGGCCACCATCGGTCACACCGAGGCCGCGGCCGGCGTCGCGAGCGTGATCAAGGCCGCGCTGGCCATCAAACATCGCACCCTGCCGCCCCAGGGCTGGCTGGAGAAACAGAACCCGGACATCCCCTTCGAGGAGTTGGGCCTGCGGGTGCAAACCGAGGCCGAACCGCTGCCCGCCGATGCCGGCCCGATGTCGGTGGCGGTCAACGGTTTCGGCTACGGCGGCACCAACGCGCACGCGATCCTGCAGGAATACGTCGGTGCGGCGCCGGCGGCCGCCGGGCCGCGCCGGCATCTGGGCATCCTGCCGATATCGGCGCGCGGCACCGCGGCGGCTCGTGCGCTGGCGGGCCGGTTCGCCGATCTCATCGACGGCGGCACCGATCCCGATCACCTGGCCGAGGCCGCGTGGACGCGCATGGCCCACCACCCGTTCCGCACCGGCGTGCTGATCGGTGCGAACACCGAGGATCTGGTGCGCGATCTGCGCGCCTATGCCGCCGGTGAGGGCCGTGACGCCTCGCGCACCGTCGTCTCCCGCGCCGCCGAACCGGTCTTCGTCTTCTCCGGAATGGGGCCGCAGCATTGGCGGATGGGGCGCGAACTGCTCGCCGCCGGTGGGATCTTCGCCGAGACCGCGGCCGCGATCGACGCCGAGTTCCGGGCCGTGGCGGGCTGGTCGATCATCGAGGAGCTACAGCGTCCCGAGGACGAATCCCGGGTCACGCGCACCGAAGTCGCGCAACCGGCCAACTTCCTCGTCCAGGTCGGACTGGCGCGCGAGCTGGCGCAGTACGGCATCGAACCCGCGGCCATCGTGGGCCACAGCGTGGGTGAGGTGTCGGCGGCATATGTGAGCGGCATGCTGTCGCTGCGCGATGCGGTGTCGGTGGCCTACCATCGGGCCCGCTTGCAGGCGACCACGGCCGGCACCGGCGGCATGCTCGCGGTCGGGCTCCCCAGGAACAAGGCCGCGGCGCTCATCGCCGACGAACCCGGCGTCGATATCGCGGCGGTGAACAGCCCCAGTGCCGTCACTCTGTCCGGTGATCTGGAGCGACTCGACGTGATCGCCGAAAAGCTCACGGAAGACGGTGTATTCGCGCGCCGCCTGCGCGTCGAGGTGCCCTACCACAGCCGGCTGATGGAGCCGATCGAAGCCGAATTGCGCACGGTGCTCGCCGATCTGACACCGCGGCCGCCGACGGTGCCGCTGTATTCGACCGTCACCGGCGAGCGGGTCACCGAAGGGGATTGGAACGCCGAATACTGGTGGTCCAATGTCCGGCAGCCGGTGCGCTTCCTCGACGCGATCACGACTCTGATCGGCGCGGGCAGCCGGATCTTCCTCGAAGTCGGCCCGCATCCGGTGCTCTCGGGCAATATCCGCGAAGCGCTGCTCGGGGCCGACGCGCAGGGCACGACGGTGCCGACGCTGGACCGCGAGCAGCGCGATGCGGACAGCCTGCGCCGCACCCTGATCGGCCTGCACGCGGCGGGTGTCCTGGACCGTGATGTGCTGTTCCCGGCCGATCGCCCGGCCACTCCGCATCTGCCGCTGCCGCGCTACCCGTGGCAGCGCACCCGCCTGCACTCCGCACTGCCGCTGTTCGAACAGGCCCGGCTCGGCACGCCCGGTGGGTACGCCATGCTCGGCGATCCGGATGTGGAGGGGCGGCCGGAGTGGCTGCTGCAGGTCGGTACCGAACTGCTGCCGTGGCTGCCGGACCACGTGGTCAACGGGATCAAGATCATGCCCGGCGCGGCGTACCTCGATGCCGCGCTCAGCGCCACCCAGGCCAGGATCGGCTCGGAACAGGTCGCGCTGGAAGGGGTCCGGTTCGTCGCACCGCTGGTCATGGGCGCCCCGGACGTGCCGCTGGTCGCGCTCAGCATCGAGGAGGCCAGCGGTCGCTTCCTGATCCGATCCCGCAGCGCCACCGGCACCGCGTGGACCGTGCACGCCTCCGGTCGCACCCTCACCGGCAGTCACGAGCAGACCACGGTCGCGGTCCCGGAGATCGAGGTCGGCATCGACGTCGATCCGGCCCTGTTCTACAGCGGCCTGGCCGCGGCGGGTCTGCGATACGGGCCGTCGTTCCAGCGGGTTACCTCGGTGCGGGTGGGCCGCGATGTCGTCGTCGCGACAGTCGACGGTGCCATCGCCGCCGACTCCGGACATCTGGCGCATCCGGCGGTGGTGGACGCCGCCATGCAGTGTGCCGCCATGCTGTTCGCCGACGAACGGATCGACGAGGGGGTGATGGTGCCGGTCGGGGTGGCCGCCGTGCGCCTGCTCGCGGCGCTGCCGGAGACGGTCACGGTGGTGGCCCGGCGCGATCCGAAGGCGCGGCTGCGCGCCGATGTCGATCTGCTCGATGCCGACCACAACCTGGTCGTCCGGCTGTCCGAATTGCAGATCGGCGCGCTGCGGCCCGGTGACGATCCGCTGCACCGGATGGCCGAGCTCTACTACACCGAGACACTGGAGGAACGCGATCCGATCGACCCGGCCGCCTTGGCCGACGCCGGTACGGTGAGCACCCTCGTCGTCCGCCTCGGTGACACCGGCCGCGCCGCCGATCTGGCGGCCGCGATCCCGGGATCCCGCCTCCACGCGGTGGGTTCGACCGGTCCGGAGCTCGAGGCCGAACTGGTCGAGCAGCTGCGGGCCGCCCGCGAGGATGCGGCCCAACGGCTGCACGTGTGTGTGGTGGCCGGCGCCGTCGGTGACGATGTGGCCGAGTTGTGGACACTCAAGCGCATCGCGGTGGCGATAGCGGAATTCGTCGAACCGCCCAGCGAGAACGGTGCACCGCAAACGATATTCGGCGACGGCGTGGTGCACTGCACCCTCGTCACCGAATCGGCGTTCACGCTGCCGGGCAGCGACGCCGCACCCGATACCGGGCAGGCCGCACTGGCCGGTGCGCGGCGAGTTCTGCTCAACGAGCAGACCGCGCTGCGGTGGCGGCTGATCGATACCGAACCCGCCACCTCGGTGGCCGATCTGGTGGCCGAATTGGCGGTGCCGGGCGCCTTCTCCCTCGACAACAGCGACGAGGTGCTGCTGCGCGCCGGGAAACGCTGGGCCACGGTGATCACCAAACCGCTGCCCGACCGGCTGGAGGAGCTGGAAACCGCCGCGCCGCTGACCGACCCGGAGGCGAACTTCGAACTGGATATGCCGCGGACCCGGCTGCTGTCGGCGCTGGCGTGGCGGGAATGCCCGCGCCCGGCACCCGGCCCCGGGGAGATCGAAATCCGCATGCAGGTCATCGGATTGAACTACAAGGACCCGTTGAAGGTCATCGGGCTGCTCGGTGAACGAGAACTCGCACCCACCTATTTCGGCACCGTGCCCGGAATGGAGGGTGTCGGCACCGTGGTGCGGATCGGGCCGGGCGTCGACGGCGTCGGGCCGGGTGATCTGGTCGGGGTCGCCGCCAAGGGCATGATGCGGCGTTTCGCGGTCGTGGACCGCGGACTCGCGGTCGCCCTGCCCGAGGGCACCGATCCCGGTCACTGCACCAGCATCATCGCCTTCGGCACCGCCGAATACGCGCTGCTGGATCTGGCCCGGCTGGAACCGGGGGAGACGGTGCTGGTGCACGGTGCGGCCGGTGGTGTCGGCACCGCCGCGATCCAGGTCGCGAAGGCGCGCGGCGCCACCATCATCGGTACCGCGAGCACGCCGGAGCGGCGCGAGCACGTATTGGCGATGGGCGCGGACTACGCGGTGAATTCGCGGTCGCTGAACTTCGTCGACGAGGTCGCCGCGATCACCGGCGGCGCCGGCGCCGATGTGATCATCAGCAGTGCGCCCGGTGAGATCCTGCGCCAGAACTTCAACGCCGCGGCGGAATTCGGGCGCATCGTCGAGGTCGGCAAGGCCGATATCTACACCGGCGGACTGCTCGAGCTGGCGAACTTCGACAAGAACCTGTCGTACTTCTCGATGGATCTGGACCGGCTGGTCAAGGTGAAGCCGCAACGGCTGGCGGCGCTGCTGCGGCGGGTGTTCGAGAAGGTCACCGAAGGCACCTACCGCCCCCTGCCGTACCACATGTTCGACACCGCCGAGGTGGGTAAGGCGTTCGAGGAAACCCTGCGTTCCTCGCGGGCGGCTCGCATCGCGCTGCGGATCGACGCGCCGGAACCACCGGTGCGCCCGTATCTGCCCGATGTCGAGATCAGCGATACCGCGACCTATCTCGTCACCGGCGGCTTCGGAGGGTTCGGTCTGGCGATCGGCCGGTGGCTGACGCTGCGCGGAGCGCGGAGGCTGGTGCTGCTCGGCCGGCGCGGCGCGACCACCGAGGAAGCGCGCCGTCAGCTCGAGGCGTGGCGGGCGATCGGTATCGAGGTGGTCGAAGAGCTCGTGGATGTGACCGATCCCGTGGCGGTCGCCGGTGCGATCACACGGGCCCACAGCACCGAGCACCCGCTGCGCGGTGTCTTCCACGCGGCGGGCGCGGTCGCCGACAACAACCTCGCGAAGATGGAGATCGGTCAGCTCGAACAGGTCTATCGGCCGAAGGTGCTCGGCGCGCAGATCGTGCACGCCGCGGTCGCCGACGCGGGAATCACGCTGGACATGTTCGTGCTGTGCTCCTCCGGCGGATCGATGTACGGCATCTACGGCCAGTACAGTTACTGCGCGGCCAATATCGCGGTGGAATCGCTGGCCGTGCGCTGGTCGCAGGCCGGGGAGCGGGCGTTGTGCGTCGGCTGGGGGCATCTGTCCGGCGCGGGTGGGATGGCCGCGAACGAGACCTCCGAGAAATATCTGGACCTGGTCGGCTTCGGGCCGATCGATATGGGTGATGCCACCGCCTACCTGGAACAGGCTCTGCGCCTGGGTGCCTCGCGCGTGGCGGTCATCCCGACCGACTGGGCCAAGCTGACCGGCACCTTCCCGCAACTGGCCCGCACCGGCCGCACCGCCGCACTGGCCCGGGCCTCGGCCAAGGACACCTCCGAGCTGGCTCGGTTGCGCGACGAATTGGCGGCCATGGAGGAGACCAAGCGCGGACCGCATATCGCCCGGCTGATGGCCGGCGAACTGGCGGTTGTCATGGGGGTGGACGTCGAGACCATCGATATGACGATCCCGGTGCCGGAACTGGGACTGGATTCGCTGATGGCGGTCGAACTCGGCGCCCGCGTCACCAAGACGCTCGGCATCGATCTGATGTCGCTGCAGATGGGCCGTTCGTTCAGCCTCGAGCAGGCCGGTCCGAAGGTGGCCGAATTGATCCTGGCGCACGAGCCCGGTGGCGGACAACCGGATCCGGCCACCGTGGCCGCCGCGGTGGAGGGCGCCGTCACGAACGGTTCTCGGCGCGCGGGCGAGGGCTCGAACGGCAACGGCGCCGATGCCGGCGCGGTCGCGGTGATGGCGGGGGTCAGCTGATGGGGGCGTTGTTCCGGCGCCTGCCAGTGGAAGTGAGGTAACCGTGGTCGATTTCGGACTCATCGACGAATGGGCACCCCCGCCGGGCCGGATGGTCACGTGGGTCGCGTCACCGGAATCGGTGGCGCGAGCCCGCACCGCCCCGATACATCCCGCACCGCCGTCGCTGCAGCAGGAACAGTATCTGCGTCAGGCGGATCGGCATGCCGCCGCTGATTTCCGGTTCTCCGGACTGTGCCTGGCGACCGCGCGAATACCCACCGGCGATCTCGACCGGGAGGCGATGACACGCATCGTCAACGCGTTCCTGCTGCGCCACGACACCTTCCGGACCTGGTTCGACATCGATGCCGCCGGCATCGTGCGACGGCACCTGATACCCGGGGAGGTGGTCGACTTCATCCCGGTCGACTACGGGTGGATCGACGATCCGGCCGCGATCCGCCGGCACGTCGAGAAGACGACTCCCGATCCGTTCCAATGGGATTGCTTCACCTTCGGCGTCCTCGAGCACGGCGACGCGACCACGGTCTACCTCGCCGTCGACCACCTGCACACCGACGGCCTCGGGCAGTACCTGTCGGCGTCCGATTTCGCGCAGCTGTATCTGGCCGAACTCGGCGGCAAGGCCGAACCGCTGCCGCCGGCGGCGAGCTATCTGGACTACTGCGTCACCGAGCGGGCCTACAGCGACAGGCAGACGCTGTCCTCGCCGGGCGTGCAGAAATGGTTGCAATTGTTGCGCGGCAACGACAATCGGCTCCCGTCGTTCCCACTGGATCTCGGCAAACGCGCCGACGGCTACCACCGCAGCGCGCACCGCACGGTGACGCTGCTGGACGAAGACCAGGCGTCGGCCTTCGAAGAGATCTGCCGGGCCAACGACGCGGAATTCGTCGGCGGGGTGTTCGCGGCCGCGGCGCTGGCCGAGCACGCTCTCACCGATTCCGACTACTACTTCGGGATGACCCCGGTCAGCACGAGAACCTCGGCGGCGGAGGGCAATTCGGTCGGCTGGTACGTGACCCTGGTGCCGGTGGCCTTCCCCCTCGGCCCCGGCACTCCCGTCACCCGCACACTGAAACTGGCCCAGCGCGCCTACGAGAACGGCCTCCGCCTGGCGCCCACCTCGTTCCACCGGGTGCTCGACCTGTTGCCCGCCGACTCCGAGATCAAGGTCGAGCCGGGCTGGGTCACCCCGATGATCTCGTTCATCGACGCCCGCGACTTCCCGGGCCACGAATTCTTCGACGAGGTCACCGCCGGCGTCTACGCCAACCGCGCGGCGTCGGAGGAGGCCCTGATCTGGGTCAACCGCTTGCCGTCGGAGACGACGCTGAGCGTCATCTACCCCGACACCGCGGTAGCCCACGACTCGGTGGAGCGCTACATCGCGGCGATGACATCGGTATTCGCGTCGATCATCGATCGCACCGCGGAATCGAACTGAGTTTCAGGAGGTTTCGTGGTTTCCTCAGGCCCGGTGCACACCCTCTTCCGCGACCCCGGCATCCCCGACGGCGAAAAGTGCCGCTACACCGTCGGAACCGACGGCCGCAGTTCGGGATTCGCACTGACCAGCGTCGTCACCCACGAGCACGGCGGCTACCGAACCCTCCTCGAGGCGACCAGCGGTGACGGCGAACTGGAGCTCACCATCGACCAGCGCTTCGGCCGGATCGACGGATTCCTGCGCGCGGAGGACTACCGCGCCGAAACCCGATCCCGAGGCGCGGTGGTGTCCCGCGAGGAGGCGCATTTCATCGACACCGTCCACCTCCCGATCGGCGGCGCACCCGCACCGTTCCCCACCGACATCATGCCGATCGTCGGCGGCATGACCCTGCTGCGTGGCCTCGACCTCACCGAGGGGACGACGCGATCCATCGACACCTGGCTGGCCTTCTCCGTGCATTGGCCCCTGGTGGCCCGAGTGGACAAACGCACCATCGTGGAAGTCGGAGCCGGCGACATCGAATGCCGTCAGGTGCGTTTGCGTCCCAGCTTCGGTCAGGTGAACATGTTGCTGGACAGGATGATCGGCGGATTGCTGCCGCCGTTCGTGGCGCAGATCGAGCTGGAGCCACCACATCGGCTGGTGCGCTTGAGTTTTCCGACGGAGCCGGCATTGTCGGCGCCGCGTAGCGTGATCGAGCTGGCCGGATGACGGGGGCTACCGACCGTGAACCGGTCGCCGTCGACGTCCCGGAAACCATTGAGCCGGTTTTCGATTCGCCGCCCTCCGAACTAGCGGCATGGCTGGCCTTCGCCGGCTGCCTGATCGCGGTGTTCATGCAGATGATCGACGTGACCATCGTCAACACCGCCCTGCCGAGAGTGACCACCGACCTCAGCGCTTCCCGCTCGGCGGAACTACTGGTCATCTCCGGCTATTCACTGGCCTTCGCCTGCACCTTGCTCAGCGCCGCTCGTCTCGGCGCCGTAGTCGGCCGCCGCGCCATGTTCCTCACCTCGGTGGTGGCGTTCACCGCCGCCTCGGTGTGGTGCGGAATGTGCACCGGCGCGACCGAATTGGTCGTGGCTCGCGTAGTACAGGGCGCCGCGGGCGCGGGGATGGCAGCCCAGACCATAGCCATCCTCATCGCCAGCTTCCCCCGTGAGCGCCACTCCCTGGTCTTCGCCATGTACGGCGGCGTGGCCGGCTTCGCCGGCATGCTCGGCCCCATCCTCGGCGGCGCCCTGCTGACCGTCGACATCGGCGGCTGGGGCTGGCGCACGGTCTTCCTGATCAACCTTCCCATCGGCGTGGTGGCCTTCGCCCTCGCCTGGCGCTATTTGCGCATAGGCCGCCCGGCATCGCCCGACCGCCTCGACCTCGGCGGCGCGGCACTGTCCGGATTCGGGCTGCTCCTGGTCGTCTACGCCCTCGCCCTGGTCCAACAACACGGCTGGCAAGCCCAGCCGATCGCCCTCGGCCTGGCGGGTGTGGTCGTGAGCGCCCTGTTCGTGGTCCACCAGATCAGGCGAGCGGCCCGCGGAGCCAGCCCCCTGATGCGCCTGGACCTGTTCTCCGACAGAGGCTTCCGAATCGGCTCGATCCTGGTCTGCCTCTTCTTCGGCCTGTTCACCGCCTTCGTCTTCGCCGCCTCCATCACCATGCAGGACGTCCTCGGCTACACCCCCTGGCACACCGCCATAGTCATGACCCTGTTCGCGCTGGGCGCCGGCGCAGGCGCCATCGGCTCCCTATTCCTGGTGCGCCGGTGGGGAATTCTCGTCCTGGCGGCCGGCGTAACCCTCTACGGCGGCTGCATGGGTGCGGGCGCCGTCTACCTGTACCTGACCACTGGCGAGGTGAACGCCTTCCTCGCCGCCCCACCGTGCTTCGCGGCCGGATTCGGCGTCGGAATCTTCGCGGTCCAGGTGCAGCCGATCATGCTGTCGGGGCTCAGCGCCGACCACATGTCGGAGACGTCGGGGGTGGTCCCCACCATCGAACAGATCGGTAACGCGTTGGGTTTGGCGGTTCTCACAACCTTGTTCTTCCGCTCCCACACTCTCGATGGGGCGATCACCATGATGCTGGCTTTGGCAGTGGTGTCGTTCGGCCTGGGCGCATTGACACTCGCCATGCCACGGCACCGAAGGAACCGGCTGTGACAGTGGGTCGATCGAAGCCATCTCGCATGGGTTTCCGGCTATCCCTTCATCGTCCGATCAATTGATGCAAGAACGGCAGCACGACACATGCTCCGTTGTCGCCCGGATAGTGCCACGCGACGCATTCCACGCCGCCGCTGGCGAATCGAACCGTGGTCCGTCCGTTGTGGTGGTCATCAGTACCTCTTTCGCAGAGTGGATCATTCAATCGAATGAGTGGGGAGCCGTAGTCGGTCCATTCCCGAACGTGAGCACGCTCAGGCAGAGGAAGGCCGCGACCGAAGCGGCGGTGCGGATTGCGTGCGCGATCTGCCAATGATCGCGCTGGACAGCCCAATCGGGGGGTGGCGACAGCAGGTCCCACCGTCCTTCCGCGGCGGTGATCTGGACGTTGACCGCCGAGGAGATGATGAACACCGTCAGCAGGAGAAGCAGTGCGGACGATGCCCACCATCGGGCCCGGCCGGGGCGGCGAATCGTGACGATCACCAGCACGGCGGCGCACAGCGTCGCCGGGATCAGCGTCGCACCGGCGAGCCAGGGGATGCCGATCAGATTGACCTGCGCCACACGGGTATACACCGAACCGTCGAACCGCCGCAGTTCCGCCTCGAGAACCATCAGGGTGAGGAGAACGCCCGCGTAGAGGCCGGCGAACACAGGGCCGGCGAACCTGCTGATTCCGGCGACACGCTCGAGCATAGAAGCAATCGTACACATAAAATACGAGTTACATATTACATGTTTTGCGTATCATGTGCTGCGGTCGACGTGTGGCCGGAATCGGGTGGAAGTCGCCCTGTGTGAAACGATTCGGTGATCGCCGGGCCGTCGGTCAGGCGGTCAGCCCACCGTCGGCAGCGATGCTCTGGCCGGTAACCCATCGCGCGTCATGAGAGGTGAGGAAACCGACGACATCGGCGATATCCTCCGGTTCGCCGACGCGGCCCAGTGGCGTCTGCGCGACCCGCTCGAGCAGCATCTGCTTCATGGGTTGCATCGCATCGGTGTTCGTCGGTCCGGGCAATACGCAGTTCACGGTGATTCCCCGAGGTCCCACCTCGCGGGCGAAGGAGCGGGCCAGCTGTTGTCCCGCCGCCTTGCTCGCGGAGTACAACGCGAGGGTCGGGTCGCTCGCCCTGGTGGCCGATGACGAGATGTAGACGATTCGGCCGCCGTCGCGTACCCGCTTGGCGGCCTCTCTGAATGCGACGAAGGCGGCTTGGGTGTTGGCGCCGAACGACCGCGCGTAATCCTCGTCGGACGCACTCATCATCGGACCGGCGGCGAACCCGTAAGCGTTGTGCACGAACACATCCAGCCCGCCGTACCGGTGTTCGGCGGCATCGAACAGCGATGTCAGCTGGGCCGGATCCGATACATCCGCCTGCACTGTGGTGGCCTGTCCGTCGCGCGACTCGATCGTCGCGGCGACCTGCTCGGCGGCCTCGGCATTGCTCTTGTAGTTGATGACGACCTTCGCCCCGTCCGCGGCCAGGCGCAGAGCGATCGCCCGGCCGATGCTGCGCCCGCTGCCAGTGACAAGGGCGACGCGATCGTTGGTCCGCATGGGATTCTCCTTCTATCGGTATTGTACGAGTCTGATATTATACGAGTTAGATACAGTGTGGCATGCAGAGCATGACCGGACAGCGGAAGAGGGTGTCCCCATGACCGAACAAGACGCATCCGAGGCCGTCGAGCGGGAGAAGGTTCGATTCCGTAGCGGCGACACTGTCTGTGCCGCTTGGTATTACCGGGGAACCAACGGTGCGTGCGTGATCATGGCCGGCGGGTTCGGTGTGCCGAAGGAGCCGGCCACCGACCAGTTCGCGAAGCGATTCAACGACGAGGGATTCGCGGTACTCGCCTTCGACTACCGCCGCGTCGGCGAGAGCGGAGGGCAGCCCCGCCTCGCCTTTTCCGCCGGAGACCAGCTCGATGATTGGCAAGCCGCGATCGACTTCGCCCGGACCCTTCCCGGCGTCGATCCGGCCAAGCTCGCGGTGTGGGCGTTCTCCGCCTCGGGCGGTCATATCTTCCGAGTTGCGGCGCGCAACCCGCAGCTCGGCGCGGCGATCGCCCAGACACCGAACCCCGATGGCCCGGCCGTGAGCCGCAACGCCATGCGCCATCAGAAGACACTCGCGATGCTGCGTTTCACCGGCCTGGGTATTCTCGACGCCCTGGGTAGCCTCGTGCGGCGGCCGCCGCGATTGGTGCCGCTCGTCGGAGAGCCCGGGACTGTCGCGATGCTCACGACGCCGGACGGAATCGATACCGGACGCGCTTTGCGTTCGCATCGGTATCCCGCCTGGGAGCAGATGATCGCCGCCCGTACCGCGCTGCGCTTCACGCTCTATCGGCCGGGGCGCGTCGCGTCCCGCATACAGCCGCCGCTACTGGTCATGGTCTGCGATCGCGATCAGACGTCGCTGGTCGAGCCCTCCGTGAAGGCGGCGAACCGCGCTCCGCGTGGGGAGATCGCCCGTATCCCCGGTCACCACTACGCCCCGTTCCTGGACGAACACGAGCGGGCCGTAGACGCGCAGTTGTCCTTCCTGCGCGGGCACCTGCTCGATCATCGAGCGGATCGGTCCGGCCTTCGTCACAGCGCTCGGAAGTGACGCCTGTGAAGCGGATCGAATTGTCCGCGGGAACCATCGATTATCGGGACACCGGCGGTGACGGCCCCGCCATCGTGCTGCTGCACGGATTGATGATGGACGCTTCGCTGTGGGACGGGCCGATCGCCGACCTGGCCGCCGGCTATCGATGTGTCGCACCGACATTGCCACTCGGCGCGCATCGGCACGGGATGCACGACGGCGCGGATCTGTCGTTGCCCGGGATAGCCAGGCTGGTTCTGGAATTCATCGGCCGCCTCGACCTGGATGATGTGACCCTCGTCGGCAATGACACCGGCGGCGCACTGGTTCAGCTCCTCATGGGCCCGCTCGCCGATGAGGATGGCGCCGCGTTCTCGGGACAGCGCATCGGCCGAGTCGTACTGGTCTCGTGCGAGGCGTTCGACAATTTTCCTCCGGGTCTCACCGGCAAGACGCTCATGCTTTCCGGCAAGCTCTCACCGCCGTTGTTCGGACTGTTCATGCGGCAGATGAGGTTTCGCATGCTCCGGCGCAGCCCGCTCGCCTTCGGATGGCTGACCAGGCGCGGCGACGCGACGGTCGCGGGGTGGATGAAGCCGGCCTCGACCCGGCCGGAGGTCCGCCGCGACGCGGTACGAATGCTGCGCGCCGCGGCGGCGGATACGAGCCTCTTGCTCGACGCGGCGAAGCAGCTGCCGAATTTCGACCGCCCCGCACTGGTGGTGTGGGCAATCGACGATCGGGTCATGCCACCCGAACACGGCAGGCGCCTCGCCGAATTGCTCCCGGTCGCAACGCTGATCGAGATAGCGGACAGTGACACACTCATCCCGCTCGACCAACCACGGCGACTCGCGCGGGCCATCCGGGAGTTCACGCGTTCGCCCCGTGCAACCGAACCGCCGCGGTAGGCGCCGGTCGCGATGCTGGGTCACCCGACGATGAGTTTCTCGAGAACTGCGGGAAGCTCTCGAGGACTGACCGGTCCCGATCGCAACCGTCGAGTGTCGGTGGCGCTCGAGAGATTCCGGTCCGGCCCGATGGCATTTCACGCGGGACGCAACGGCTCGAGAACTCGCTCGACAAGGGCCGTGTCGCAATATTCGACGACCTCGGTGAGCAGGCCGTCGGCGACCGTGAACACGAAGCAGTAGACCTGGTCGTAAGCCGAGCCGCGGGTGGTGACGGCGGCACTGTGTGCCTGCACGACGACGCGATCACCGTCGGCGTGGATGGCATCCGCCATGATGCGGTACTCGGTGAATTGAGACATCAACGGCCGAAGCAGACCGTGTAGCGCTGTCGATTTCGGCCCCCAACTACGCGACCAGGACCAGTTTCCCGGAAAGGTCCAGCGAAATTCGTCGGCCATGGCATCGCTCAGTGCGTTGGTGTCACCCGCGGCCATGCGAGCGAAGATGTTCTGCAGCAACGTCTTGTTGTCATCGGTATGCACGTCGACGACGCTATGGCGACCGTACCTATGCGACAAGCGAGAATATCGCATCTGTGGTATCTCATTTTCGCATGGGTGAATTCAGTATCCTCGGATTGCGGGTGGTCCGCGAGGCCGCGCGATCCGGCTCCTTTTCGACCGCGGCGGAGCGGCTCGGCTATACCCAGTCCGCCGTCTCCCGCCAGATCGCGCTGATGGAGCTGGCCGCGGGGCGGGAACTGTTCGAACGCCATGCCCGCGGTGTGCGACCGACGGCCGCCGGCCGGATCGTGGTGCGGCACGCGGAGGTGGTCCTGGGTGAGCTCGACAGCGCGCGAGAACGACTCGACAGACTGGACGACCGCCCCACTACGGTGCGGGTCGGCGCTTTCTCGACTGCGATGGCGGCCTTGATTCCACGAGCGATCGCACTCACGTCCGCGCGAATTCTGCTGCGAGAGGGCACAAGTCCGCGGCTGCTCACCGCGCTCGGCCGTGGCCGACTGGACCTGGCAGTAGTCACGGCGGCAGATCCGATACCGGGCGACGTGGTGGTCGAACACGTGGTCGACGATCCGCTGCTGGTCGCGGTGGGGCCGGGCCATCGGCTGGCAGGACAGCGCAGCGTGACCCCCGAACAGTTGCGCGATGAGCGGTGGATCGCGGGTAGTTCGGAAGTCGGTGGCACCCTGCTCGGCGCCTGGCACGACCCGCATCACGACCACGACCCCGACATCGCCTTCGTGGCCCGTGATTGGTTCGCGAAACTCGGGCTGGTCGCGGCGGGAATGGGCGTGACCGTGGTTCCGGGTATCGCGGTTCCCATGCTGCCCTCCGCCGTCGCCGTGGTTCGCATCGATCACCGGGCCGCGATGCGCAGGACTGTGATGGTCCGTGGCCCGCAGATCTCGGCGGCGGCCGCCGCGTTCGTGGATGCCGTTCACGACAGTGTGGCCGGGCTGGCTATCGAGATCGGGCAGCGGACACGGGGTGTCGGCACGGACCCGGCGTAGCGGCCGGAGCCGCGGCCCAATGTGTCCGTCACGGGTAACGGTTCACACCGCTCGGTGCTCGAGGCAGGCTCCGTCATCGGCGCGATGTGTCGTTGTCTCGGTCTGTTGCCAGGGCAGCAGGACCGAGCCGGCCGGCAGCACAAACTCCGTGACCTGCCTCACCCGCTGTCACAGCCGCCGGGGATGCGGCGTCTCATGCCCGACACCTCATCGAACGGAGATAACAATGAGCACCAACGAAGTCGTTGTGATCGGTGGCGGGTACGCCGGTGTGATGGCGGCCAACCGCCTCCTGCAGCGTGACGATGTGCGGGTGACCGTGATCAACCCCCGCGAGGTTTTCGTGCCGCGGCTGCGGTTGCACCAGCTGGTGGGCGCGACCCACGACGCGGCCGTCGAATACCGGGAGATCCTGGCCGAGCAGGTCCGGCTGGTGGTCGACAGCGTGACGCGGATCGACGCGGACGCCCGCACGGTGCACCTGAGCGGCGGAGACAGCATTGGATACGACTACCTGGTCTACGCGGTGGGAAGCGGGATCCCCGCGCCGCGGGTGCCGGGCGCGGCCGAATTCGCCTATCCGGTAGCGACTGTGGAGGCTGCGCAACGACTGCGGTCGGTCCTGTTCGACACCCCGGTCTCGGTCCCGGTGACGGTGATCGGGGGCGGACCGACCGGCATCGAGACCGCCGCCGAGCTGGCCGAGCAGGGACGCGCGATCACCGTGGCCTGCGGTAGCGTTCTCGCTCCCTACCTGCACCCCAAGGCCCGGCGCACCGCCCGCAAGTACCTCGCGAAGCTCGGGGTGACCGTCGTCGAAGGGTCCGACGTCACCGCCATCGAGCGCCACGCTGTACAGCTCGGCGACGGCCGGACCCTGACGAGTGAGGTCACGATCTGGGCCGCCGGCTTCGGCGTCCCCGACCTGGCCGGTCGCAGCGGGCTGAGCGTCGACGCGACCGGGCGTCTGCTCACCGACGAGACGCTGACCAGTATCGACGACGAACGCATCGTCGCGGCGGGTGATTCGTCGGCCCCCTCGGACCTGCCGTTCCGGATGAGTGCGTACACGGCGTACTGCCTGGGAGCACACGCGGCCGACACCGTGCTGCACCGGATCGCCGGTGAACAGCCCGCACCGATCGACCTCGCCTTTCCCGCCATGTGCCTCAGCTTCGGCCGCGACGCCGGGATCTACCAGCTCGGTCACAAGGACGAGACCGCCATGCGGCTGTACTTCGGTGGGTTCGCCGGTAAGAAGCTCAAGGAATTCGCGTGCGAAGCGGGGATCAAGCACCTGGCTACCGAGGCCCGCAAACCCGGTTCGCACCACTGGTTCTCCGACGGTGAACACCGGCCCGCACTGCTGCGGGCCCGGCGCTCCGCCAGCGCCGCACCGGTCGCGTAGCACCGAGAGCCGGCCGCGCCCGGCGATGGCGGCGCGACCACCGATCCCTCACTGCGGCAGCCGAATACGAAGGAACGGTGATCCCCACGATGCCGACGACGCGATGCGGCGCCGCCCCTCTTCGAGATAGCAGGCGCGCGCCCGTCTCGCTTCTCGGCAGGCCGGGCGTATCGGCTCGACCGACGTCGCGTTCAGTCGGTTCGCCGCGGTGGTGCGCCGGGCTCATTCGCACAGGGCGTGGTTGAGCAGGCTGCGGATATCCACGGCCGCGGGTGTGCCGGTATAGGAGATCGCGGCCGCGCGCCCGGTGTCGGTGGCGCCCGCGATGGCGGAGAATCCGTACACGCCGCCGACATTGCCGACGAACTGTGCGCCGCACTGTAATCGGGTGTAGCCGACTCCGAGACCGTAGAACATGCCGTCGCCGTTGCCCATATCGGCGCCGTCGAGCATCTGGCTCCACTCGGCCTGCGGGACTATCTGTCCGGCCGCCAAGGCGATGAAGAATCGGTTGAGGTCCGCGCCGGTGCTGACCATCGCACCCGAAGCCCACGGCAGCGACGGTTCCATGCGGGTCTCGTCGGTGACGATGCCCTCGACCGTGCCGTAGCCGGTGGGATGCGGGTCGCGCAGAACGTGTTCGCCGGTGGCGGGCAGATAGGTGTTCGACAGATGCAACGGTGTGAAAATGCGATCGCGCAGCTCGTCGCCGTAGCGATGCCCGGTAACCGCCTCGATCACCATGCCGGCGACGATGTAATTGGTGTTGGAGTACTCGAATCGGTTGCCGGGGGCGAACTTCAGGGGATACCGCAGGGCGAGCTCGATCTCTTGCGCGGGCGTGAAGGTCCGGCCGTCTCGCGCCGCCTGGTACTCGTTCGTCTCCGGAGAGTCGGGCGGTTCGGGCAGACCGCTGCGATGCCCCAGGATCCGGCGCACCGTGATGTCGCGCGCATCG
This sequence comes from Nocardia spumae, assembly GCF_020733635.1. Taxonomy (NCBI): domain Bacteria; kingdom Bacillati; phylum Actinomycetota; class Actinomycetes; order Mycobacteriales; family Nocardiaceae; genus Nocardia; species Nocardia spumae. The sequence goes on from NZ_JAJFZL010000001.1 coordinate 3,003,695, forward strand.
CTGAGCAGACCGGGCAGATAGGTGTCCACCGAGACGTCGAGAGCGATTCTGTGTTCGGCCACCAGTTGCAGCACGACCGCGGCGGTGAAGGTCTTGGTGATACTGCCGACACGCACGTATTCGGGACGATCGGTGGGTATCGCGGTCTTCGCCGCGATGTCGGCGAGGCCGGAAGTCGCCACGGTCGTGGATCCGCCCGTGGTGAGAGTGGCAATGGCTCCGACAGCGCCGGTGCGGACCACTGTGTCGAGGTCACCGCGCACTCTGTCCGAGGCGTCGGCTCCAGCCGCCGGACTCGGGACAGTTGCGGGCGGGCGGGGCGCGCACGCGGCCGGCAGCATCGCCACTGCGCAGATCGTGACGAGGACGAGGGGACGCACGGTGCGACCGTAGAAGGCCCCGGCCCGCAACCACATCGGGCTCGGGTGCTACCCACCGCTCGCACTCCGGTTCTACCCGGGCCGAACCCGATGCGTCGGACTCAGCCGGTGGCGGTCGGATGAGAGGGCCCGCAGTCTCGTGGAGGCTTACGCGAACGCGACTGCGCACGAGTTGCGTTCCTACTGAGCGCAATCCTGTTCGCCGGCCGAGGTATCGGATTACATCGATGACATGGCAGCACAGGCGACGTCGGCCACCGAAGCGGACACGTTCACCACCGAGTGGCAGGCATGGCATCGGCGGCAGGAGGCGCAGCTGTCCGACCGGCACGGGTTCCTGGCCATCACGGGTCTGCACTGGCTCACCGAGACCCCGCAGCGTTTCGGCGATGCGCCCGGCGCGTGGTCGACCGGGACCGACGGTGTGGTGGTCGTGCTGGACGAGGGTGAAGAGCTGAGCATCGACGGAGATCCGGTGCGCGGCCGCTACGCGTTCGGTGTCATCCCCGAACGGGGTGGTGTGAACGCGGTGTGGGGAGATGCGGTGATCGAGGTCGCCAAGCGGGGCGGCAACGATATCGTGCGTCCTCGGCATCCGGACAATCCGCTGCGCACCGCTTTTCACGGCACTCCGGCATTCGCGCCGGATCGCAAGTGGGTGGTGACCGGTCGCTATGTCGCCTTCGACGAGCCGCGCCCGACGACGGTCGGCGCGGCGGTGGAAGGGCTCGAGCACGTCTACGACGCTCCGGGAGAGGTCGAATTCGAGGTCGACGGTCAGCCGTTGCGCCTGACCGCGTTCCCCGGCAAGAACGCCGGTGATCTGTCGGTGTTGTTCACCGACGCGACCTCGGGTGTCAGCACCTACGCGGCGAATCGGGTGCTGCAGGTACCGGCGCCGGCCGCCGACGCGACGGTGGTGCTCGACTTCAATCGAGCGGTGAATCTGCCGTGCGCATACACCGATCTGGCGACCTGCCCGCTGCCACCGGCGCAGAATCGGTTGCCGATCGCCGTCGAGGCGGGGGAGAAGATTCCCTACGAGCGCCGGGGATGAGCTCTCCGCGGATCAGCGCTCTGGCGTTTCTGACTCCGGGCAACTACCTCGACGACGATCCGTACACCGGCCTCGAGGACACGCTGCGGCTGTTCGAGTACGGCGAGCGCCTCGGGTTCGACGGCGCGTGGGTCCGGCAGCGGCATCTCGAGCACGGTGTCGGTTCGGCGGCGGTCTTCCTGGCCGCCGCCGCCCAGCGCACGAGCCGAGTGGAGTTGGGCGCGGCGGTCATTCCGATCGGCTACGAGAGCCCGTTCCGGCTGGCCGAGGACTTGTCGCTGGCCGATGTCCTGTCCAGGGGGCGCCTGCAGCCGGGATTCAGTGCGGGAAGGCCACCGCATGCCGACCTGATCGGCGATCTGGTCTTCGACGGTGACTGGCACAGTTTCGATCTGTCCTACGGCCGGGTCTCCCGGCTGATCGAGAACCTGCGCGGTCACTATCTCGGTGATGCCGACACCGTGATTCATTCGCCGGGCAATACTCAGCGCCCGCGCCTACAGCCGTACAGTCCGGGCCTGGCCGACCGCGTCTGGTACGGCGGCGGGAGCACCCGGTCGGTGCGCTGGGCCGCGGACAACGGGCTGAATCTGCTCAGCGGAAACATCGTATTCGGTTATCGCAGTGACGATTTCGCGACCGCGCAGCTGGGACTGATCAGCGATTACCGCGAGCGGATCGATCCGGTCCGACCGGCACGCGTCGCGGTCGGCCGGGTGATCGTTCCATTCGACAGCGCCGATCGCGCGACCCGCGAGCGATACCGCGCCTACGCCGCGAGCCGCTACGAACGCACCCTCGGCCCGCAGGGCGAGCGGCGGGTGCTGTTCGCCTCGGATGTCGTCGGGACCGCCGAGCAGATTCTCGAACAGCTGCGCGCCGATCCGGTGCTGGCGCAGACCGGCGAACTACGCCCGGAACTGCCGTATGAGTTCCATCGTGCGGACTACGAGCAGATCCTGCACGACACGGTGGAGCTGATCGCCCCCGAACTGGGGTGGACGCCCGCGCTCACCTAGGTCGGTTTCGTTGTCAGGCAACGATGTTCACGGTCGGCCGGGGCTCGGCCGCGAGCCGCTGGGATCGTGCGGCCAGGATGATCGTCGCCGCGGGGATGAGCAGATCGTCGACCGGCACTCCGCCCGTATTGCCGGGGTGGACAGGCGTCACATTTTGTTAGTAGTTAGTGACTGGTAACTTATGCCGCATGGCGGAGCGGATGAGCGGAACCGAGCGACGCGCCCAAGTGCTGGCCATCGCGGCGAAGGAGTTCGCCGAACACGGATTGCACGGGGCGTCGACGGAGGCGATCGCGAGGAGCGCAGGGATCACGCAGGCGTATGTCTTCCGGATGTTCGGGACGAAGAAGGCCCTGTTCCTGGAACTCGTGCGAGCGGCCTTCGAACGTGTCAGCGACGGGATGCGAGTCGCGGGGGAGGGGAAGACCGGCCTGGATTCGCTCTCGGCGATGGGCGCGCAGTACTTCGACCTGCTGGCCGACCGGACCGGGTTGTTGTTGCAGCTTCAGGGCCTCGCCGCATGCGGTGATCCGGAGGTTCGGGATGCGGTGCGGTCGTGTTTCGCGCGGCTGTGGGGAACCGCCGAGGACGGCACCGCACTCGATCCGGTGACGGTGAAGACGTTCCTGGCCTTCGGGATGTTGCTGAACGCCGGCGCCGCGATGGACGTCGAACAGGTCGACGCCGCATGGGCCGAGGGCGTGCGCACCCGGATCCGGTCCGGTCTGTTCGCGCACATCACCACCGAGACGAACCGATGAGCACCCGCGTAGACGTCTCCGCCCAGCGGGACGGACGGCTCGGCCCCGCTCTGGTATGCACGGCGTTGGCGGGCGCGGTGATCGGCAGTGTCGGAGCGCCGCTCATCACGCCGGTCGCCACGGGAATGCGCGTGTCGCTGGACGCCGCGCAGTGGACCTTGACGGTGACGCTGTTCAGCGGGGCGATCGCGGGCCCGGTGCTGGGCAGGCTGGGCAGTGGACCGTATCGACGTGTCACCATCCTGGCAACCCTCGCCCTGGTCATGGTGGGCGGACTGCTGACGGTGCTCCCACTTCCGTTCGCGGCGTTGCTGATCGGACGCGGATTACAGGGGCTCGCGGTCGCGGTCGGCGCGCTGTTGATGAGTGTGGCTCGTACCCATCTCCCGCCCGAGCGCTCGGCATCGACGATCGCCGCGCTGTCGGTCGCGTCGACCGTCGGCATCGGGGTCGGCTATCCCGCGATCAGCTTGCTCGACCAAGTCGTGGGCCTGCGCGCCGCCTACGGCCTGGGACTCGTGCTGTCCGCCGTCGCACTCGTCATCGCCTGGCGGACACTGCCGGCGGAGGCGCCAGGGGAACTGCCCCGGATCGATGTCACCGGCGCGCTGCTGCTCGCGCTCGGCACTCTCGGCCTGCTCCTGGTCATCGCCGAACCCGCGCTGTGGGCGAGCGGGTGGCCGGCCGCCGGACTCCTGGCCGGCTCCGCCGCGATCCTGGCCGGGTGGGCGTTCATCGAATTGCGCACCACGGCACCACTGGTGGACCTGCGCTTGCTGAGCCGGGGACCCGCGCTCCGGGCGAACTCGGCGATACTCGTGGCGGGGGCGGGTTTGTACCTGCTGTTCAGCCTGTTCACCCGCTACGTGCAGACTCCTACCACCGCCGATTACGGATTCGCACTGCCCGGTGTCGCCGCGGGTGCGGCACTGATCCCGTTCTCACTGCTCGGATTCGTTGCGGGAAAGGCGGTTCCGCGACTCGTCGCGCGCCTCACCGAACGCTGGACCTACGCGTTCTCGAGCGCCGTCGCCGTCGCCGGCGCGCTGCTGTTCGCGGTGGGCAACCGGTCGCTGCCGGCCGTGCTCGTCGCGATCGCCCTGCTCGGCTTCGCCGTCGGAGGTGTGTTCGCGGTGATGCCCAAGCTCGTCCTCGTCGGCGTGCCTCGAGCGGAAACGGCGAGTGTGCTCTCGATCAACCAGATCGCCCGCAGCATCGGAATGAGCATCGGCAGCGCGCTCGCCGGGCTCCTGCTGTCCGCCACCACCCCGGACGACGCGCTGCTCCCCACCCGGAACGGCTACGTCACCGCAGCGCTGTGGGCGCTCCCCGCGCTCGCCGTCAGCGCACTCATCATCGCCACCGATCGATCCCGGCGGACCGAATCGAGCGTTTCACAGTCCTGACTCGACACTCCTACCGGCCTGTGCGTTCTGGAGCCGAGCGGTTCCTGCCATTGCCGCCACATCACGCGCGATCGGATACGGCGGTGACCGATGGCGCGAACCGCCATGGTGATCGATCCCGCCCCTTCGCCCATATATCGCTTGCGGCAGGCTTCGCAGGTGCCGCACAATGGGCCGCCAGTGCCAGGACCTGCGGAAACCCGGAATCGGCGATAGGCGTGCATCGACGGCCGCTCGATGCCGGGAGGCACGGCGACCGGATGGGCGAGAACGAGTGGACGGGTGGTTCATGTTCGATGTGATCATTGCCGGGTGCGGGCCGACCGGTGCGATGCTGGCCGCCGAACTGCGGCTGCACGATGTACGGGTGCTCGTTCTGGAGAAGGAATCCGAGCCCGGGTCGTTCGTGCGCATCGTCAGCCTGCACATGCGCAGCCTCGAACTGATGGCGATGCGCGGACTGCTGGATCGCCTGCTCGAACACGGCAGACAGCGCCCGGTCGGCGGTCTCTTCGCCGGGATTCCCGCCCCCGCGCCCGAGGGCCTGGATTCCACGCACGCGTATCTGCTGGGTATTCCGCAGCCGGTGATCAATCGGCTGCTCGAGGAGCATGCGGTCGGCCTGGGCGCGCAGGTCCGAAGTGGGTGTGCGATAACCGGTTTCGAGCAGGACGACGCGGGGGTGACTGTCGAGCTGGCCGACGGGAACAGGTTGCGGTCGCGTTATCTCGTCGGCTGTGACGGTGCCCGCAGTACGGTGCGCAAACTGCTCGGTGTCGGCTTCCCCGGTGAGCCCGCGCGCAACGACACGCTGATGGGTGAGATGGAGGTGGGCGTGACGCGCGAAGAAGTCGCCGCCACGGTGGCCGAGATCGCCGAGACCACACGGCGATTCGTGTTCCGGCCCTTCGGCGACAGGGTGTACAGCGTCGTGATTCCCGCCGCGGAGGTCCGTGAGGACCGCGCGGAACCGCCCACTCTCGATGACTTCAAACAGCAGTTACGTGCCATCGCCGGTACCGATTTCGGAGTGCACTCCCCGCGCTGGCTGTCCCGCTTCGGCGATGCCACCCGGCTGGCCGAGCAGTACCGGGTCGGCCGGGTGCTGCTGGCCGGCGATGCGGCCCATGTCCATCCACCCGTCGGCGGTCAGGGGTTGAACCTGGGTGTTCAAGACGCGGTCAACCTCGGCTGGAAACTGGCCGCGCAGGTCCGCGGCTGGGCGCCGGAAACGTTGCTGGACACCTACCGCAGTGAACGCCATCCCGTCGCCGCGGCCGTTCTCGACAACACCCGCGCTCAGACGGAACTGCAGTCCCTCGAATCCGGTCCGCAGGCGGTGCGCAGGCTGCTGACCGAACTGATGGACTTCGACGACGTGAACCGCTACCTGATCGAGAAGATCACCGCGATCGACATCCGCTACGACTTCGGCGCGGGCCCCGACCTGCTCGGCCGTCGGCTGCGCGACGTCGCGCTGACACACGGCCGTCTCTACGAACGGCTCCACGAAGGTCGTGGTGTGGTACTCGACCGCACCCAACGCCTTTCCGTGGCGGGCTGGTCGGACCGGGTCGACCGCATCGCGGATTCCGCTGCGGCACTGGATGTTCCGGCCCTACTGCTGCGCCCCGACGGTTACATCGCCTGGATCGGCGAACAGCAGCAGGACCTGAACGATCACCTCGCTCGCTGGTTCGGCGAGCCCGCCACGTGATTGCGGGAAGCGGCCGCGCACACGCCGGCGGTGGCTCCTCCGGAAGAACCTGCTCCGGAAAAACCCCTTTGCGCGGCACACGCACCCTCGGTATCGTTATGCGGACCGTGACAGCACGCGAGGAGGTGAGACCCATGAACGTTGTATCGAAGTGGGAGCTCCCTCTCGACGTCACGGTTGGGCGAACGATCTAGCTGTCGCCGGGAGCGCCTGTCGTTCAAGGCTGCTCCGAAAGGGCGATAAGCATGAATTCTGTGGATTTCACGTCCGATTCCAACGAACACCCCACTGTCATCACACGCGTCTCGCAGACGCAGTGGCAGGCAGTGCATCGCGGCGTGCCGATCGGGTCGGGCGATATCTCGCCACGGCCCGACGGCCGGCTCTTCGTCAGTATCGACTCGTGGCGGCCCGATACCTTCGGCCCGCTCACCGCCGCGATGCTGGCCGGCTTGCCGAGGCCGCTGTACACGGTGGTCGACGAGGCCGATCGAGACCTCGTAACCCGCTGGGAGAGCGCCGGTTTCATCACGCGGCGGCGCGAACGGGAATGCCTCGTGCCGACCGACCCACAGGTCACCGGGCTCGATACGGCCGCCCCGCCGTCGGATACGACGATCTTGGCCGCCGGTTGTGCGGCGGAAGCTCCACTGCGCCAAGTGGATCGAGCGATTCGGGACGAGGTGGAGGCGACGGTCGGCTGGCAGGAGATGCCGGCCGAGATCATGCCGCGCAGAGGCGGTGACACCGTGGTGGATCCGTCGAAATATGCGGTGGCGGCACAATCGGATCGATATGTGGGACTGATCCGCGTCGTGCAGGTGACTCGGCTGCCGCGGATCGGGCTGATCGCCGTGCGGGCCGATCAGCGCCGCCGGGGCATCGCGCGGGCGCTGCTGGCGCATGCGCTGGGCGCCCTGCACGAGCGCGGGATTCCCAGGGCGGCGGTCGAAGTGAACGAATCGAACGCCGCGGCCGTCGCGCTGTTCGAGGGCATCGGAGCCCAGTGTGTGAACAACAACCTGGAACTGGTGCTGCGATGAGTAGGAACGGGAAGGGAATCGAGATCGAGGGCACCGTGACCGAGTGCCTGCGCAACGCCACCTTCACGGTGGAACTGCAGAACGGGCATCAGGTGCTTGCCCATATCAGTGGGAAGATCCGGAAGAACTACATCAAGATCCAGCTGCAGGACCGTGTGCTCGTCGAGGTGAGTCCCTACGACCTCACTCGCGGCCGGATCCTGTTCCGGTATCGCAACTAGTGCCGGTCGGTGTGGCCGGACGGTAGGCCGCGACCCCGCGACGACCGGATGTCTTCCGGCCGTCGCGGGCGCGCTGCCGCGAACTTCTCGCGCGATCCGCGAGAGACCGGCCTCACCCGGATTCGGCCGCCTGCCGCAGCTTTCGGAACTCGGTCGCCAGGGCGTCCAGTGTGTAGTGGGCATTGAGGCCGCTCGGATTGGGCAGCACCCAGATGGCGGTGCCGCCGAGCGTCTCGGCTCGGCGGCCGACGGTGGTCTTCGGCCGGCCGAATGCCGTGCGATAGGCGCCCAGGCCGAGAACGGCCAGGATGCGGGGGCGATTGCGACGTACTCTCTCGGTGAGCGCTCGGCCGCCGTCACGCAGTTCCTGCGGCGTCAGCTCGTCGGCCTTCGCCGTCGTGCGCGCCGCGACGTTGGTGATGCCCAATCCGAGCGCGAGCAGTTCCTCCTGCTCATCGGGGCGGAACAGGCGCGGGGTGAATCCGGACCGGAACAGTGCCGGCCAGAAACGGTTTCCGGGGCGGGCGAAGTGGTGACCGGTCGCTCCCGACCACAGTCCCGGATTGATTCCGCAGAACAGTACCCGCAGATCCGGTGCCAGCAGATCCGGAATGGTCCGGCCCGCCGCGGCGGCCAGATCTGCGGGGGTGGGGCGGCTCGCGGCGGAATGTGCCATCCGTCCAGTGTGCCCCAACGCCCGATTCCGCGTCCGCGCCGGTTACTGCCGCCGTGACCTGCGAGGGCGGGTGATGCTCGCGGGTCGCTGGTGTGCTGTGGCGGAAGTCGTTGGGGCTGTAGCTATGTGTCCCCGTCGCCGATCCTCAGCGCGGGCAGGGTGGTGTTCGTTACCCTGAATTGATGCGATCCCGGATTCTTCGGAATGCTTCGGCCGTGTTCGTCGCTGTTGCGGCGGTGTTGCTGGCCGGTACTCCGGCCTTGGCGGCGCCACCCGTGCGGTCGGCCGCGCTCTCTTCGCTGGATTCCGGCTTCCTGTGGGGTGTGGCGAGTTCCGGATTCCAGTCCGAAGGCCGCTCGCCCGACAGTAATTGGACGCGGTACATCGCTCGCAACCCCGGATACGAACCACTGCAGAATTCGGTCGACTTCGCCGATCGCTACGAGTCCGACATCCGGCTGGCCGCCGATATGGGCATGCGGGTATTCCGGGTCGGCATCGAATGGGCTCGGCTGCAGCCCGCGCCCGGGGTGTGGGACGAGAACGCCTTTCGCTTCTACGATTCGGTCGTCGACACCATCGTGCGGGCCGGGATGCGGCCGATGATCACCTTGGACCACTGGGTGTACCCGGGCTGGGAGGCGGACCGGGGCGGGTGGCGCAATCCGGGAATGGTCGGTGACTGGCTGGCCAATATGCGTGCTGTCGTCGATCGCTACGCGTCGCGAAATCCGCTGTGGGTCACCGTGAACGAGCCCGTCGCCTACATTCAGAACGAGGTCCGTGAGGCGGGCGCCGACGCGGGCGGGATGCTGAACGGGGTCGTCGATGCCCACAACACCATCTACGACTACATTCACCAGCGGCAGCCCGGCGCCCAGGTGACCGCCAACGTCGGATATGTCGCGGGTGCGGAGGACCAGGTCAACGGTGAGTTGATCGATCGGATCGCGGCCCGGCTCGACTATGTGGGTGTGGACTACTACTTCGGCTTCGACCCGGCGCAGTCGCTGTACAGCGCGATCGGACGGGCCACCGGATCGTCGCTGCCGAACCTGCCGGGCCCCCGCCTGTGGGAGATGCCACTGCGTCCCGAGGGTATCTACTATGCGCTGCAGCGCTATTCACGCCGTCTTCCCGGCAAGCCGCTGTACATCGTGGAGAACGGCATGCCCACCGAGAACGGTCTGCCGCGCGGGGACGGCTATACCCGCAGCGACCACCTCCGCGACACCGTGTACTGGCTGCAGCGCGCGAAGGCCGACGGTATGAACGTGATGGGGTACAACTACTGGAGCCTCACCGACAATTACGAATGGGGCAGCTACACACCACGATTCGGGCTCTTCACCGTCGACGTGCGCACCGATCCGTCGCTCACTCGCCGCCCCACCGACGCGGTGGGCACCTACTCACAGATCGTCGCCGCGGGCGGTGTGCCCGGCGGCTACCGGCCCACTCGTGCCCCGTCGCTCTGCATCTTCGTCGATCCACCGGCCAGCTGCCTCAGTCCCGTCGCGGGGTCGTAGCCACCGACTTCCTCACTGCCCGTGCGTCGTCGGGGCTGCCGCGATTCGGTTGGTGCGGCAACCGCCCGGTTCGCGAGCTCAGGCCTGTCGAGGTCGTTCACTCCTTTCCGGCCCGGCGTGCGGCCGCTCGGCCCGCACGTGTGCCCGGACCCCGTGCAGGCCGAACAGGATGAGCAGTTCGACCGCGCCACCGTCGGCGCTGCCCAGCCAGTGTGGCGTAGAGGTATCGAACTCGGCGGCCTCACCGGGTGGCAGGGTCAGGTCGCGATCGCCGAGTACCAGCCGCAGGTGACCGTTGAGCACGTACAACCATTCGAAACCGTCGTGAATCTGCGGCGTCGGTTCGAGCGGTTCCGGCCGGGCGGGAATCAGCATCTTGAACGCCTGGACCCCGCCCGGCCGCCGCGAGAGTGGCACGAACACCATGCCGGCCCGCCGGATCGGCTTCAGGTGAATGCGGGGGTCGCCGGTGCGCGGGGCCCCGACGAGATCGTCGAGCGGAACGTCGTAGGTGCGGGCCAGCGGTAACAGTAGTTCCAGGGTTGCCCGGCGCTGCCCGCTCTCCAGGCGGGACAGCGTGCTCTCCGACACCCCGGTGAGTGTGGCGACATCGGCGAGGGTGATCCCGCGGGCGCGGCGCAGCGCGCGCAGCCTCGGCCCCACGGCGTCGAGTACATCTCCGGTTTCGGGGTCCATGGGCCCATCTTGCCGGAACCGCAAGATCGCGTGCCGGATCGTGGTGGGCCCGGTGAGACTGAGCGCATCCGACCGAAGGAGTTCTCGTGCCCACCACCACGCGCCGCACCCGCCGCCGGGATACCCCGCCGCCGCGGACCGGAAGTGACGAGGTCGAGGTTCTGCGCGGATTTCTCGACTATCTCCGCACCTCGATCGCCGCGAAGGTCGAGGGTGCACCCGAACCCGGGGTGCGCGCGGCGGCGGTGCCGTCGGGTACGAACCTGCTCGGCCTGCTCGAGCATCTGACCGTCGTCGAGCGCTCGATCTTCTTGGGGGACACCGTGTCCGACTGGCAGGCGACATTCCACGTCCCGCCGGCGGACCGCGTATCCGACGTGGTCGCCCGCTACCGGGCCGCGGTCGAGCGTTCGAACGAAATACTCGACGGCTGTACCGATCTCGGTGCGCCGATGCCCCGGCCGCGGCGGCTTCGCTCTGCCCCGAGCGTCCGCTGGGCGCTCACCCACATGATCGAGGAGACCGGCCGGCACGCGGGCCACGCCGACATCCTTCGCGAACTGATCGACGGCGCCACCGGCCGCTGACTTCCTCCAGGACAGGACCCCATGATCACCGCAATCCGACCGCGGCCCACACGCGCGATGGCCATCCTCGCACTCGCGATCCTGCTCACCACAGGGACCGCGGCCTGCTCCACGACCACCCCCGCCGTTGCCCCCTATGCCGGCGTGACGCACGGCGACGCCGCGTTCGAGAACACTTTCCGGCACGAGTTCGCCGAGGTGGGCGGCGTCCGTATGCACTATGTGACCGGCGGCAGCGGTAGCCCGGTGGTACTGATCCACGGCTGGCCGCAGACATGGTACGGCTGGTGGAAGATCATGCCCGCCCTGGCCGAGCAGCACACCGTCTACGCCATCGACCTGCCCGGACTGGGCGACAGCACCGGCACACCGACCGGCTACGACAAGGCCACTTTGGCGCGGTACGTGCACACATTGATCGCCGAACGGCTCGGCGTGCGCGACGCCCGGGTCGTCGGCCACGACTTCGGCGCGGCCGTCGCGTTCGAATACGCCGCCCAGTTCCCCGCCGATACCGCCCGCCTGGGCTACCTGGACCTGCCGCTGCCCGGGCCCGCGATCGACGCGTCGGCCTATCGAACGATGAGCTGGCATATCGCCTTCCACTCCCAGCGCGCCATCCCCGAAACGGTCGTCGGTGATCATGTCCGCGAGTACCTGGCCCTGTTCTATCCGCAGGTGTCCTTCGGTGGCACGGCATTCGGCGGCACCTCCGATCGCTCGCCGTTCACCGACGCCGACATCGACGAATTCGCGCGCACCTATCGCAGGCCCGCGGCGCTGTCGGGAGGCTTCGAGCTCTACCGCGCCCTCGACGAGGATGTCCGGGATACCGCCGCAGCGGCGCCGACACATGTGCCGACCCTGCTCATGACCGCCCAGGGACAGCTCGAGGCGGTCCGGGCCACGATCTCCCCGCGCATCACCGATATCGTGCGTGCGGTCGATGTCCCGCATGCGGGGCACTGGCTCGTCGAGGAGAACCCCGAGTTCGTCACGGCCGAACTGCAGCGCTTCCTGACGTGAGGGCTCGCCCGGATCACGAGCGGAGCGGCCGGTACGGGCGGGCGACGGCATTTCGCTCGACGTGTGCGATACCGTGGCCACATCGGTGCTTCCGACCTCTTCGCTCGGATCGGGGCGCTCTGGTGGCCTGCTCCGGTTCCGGTACTCGGCGCTGTGGATGGCCGAGGCGGCAGGGATGTCGCCGATACGCCGCCGTCTCGCGGGGCGGCGGTGTGCGATGCCCGGACCGAACCGATACCGGCGACGAAGGGACCGACCGATATGCCGGCGACGAATTCCACCACCTCATGGCCGCAGTTGCGAGTGGCGGACTGGACGGATACGCGCGAGACCCTGCACATGTGGACGCAGATCGTCGGCAAGATCCGGCTGGCCCACGCTCCCTTGCTGAATCACTGGTGGCAGGTGACCCTCTATGTCAGCCCGCGCGGGCTGACGACCTCGGCGATCCCGTACGGTGATCGGCTCTTCGATATCGAATTCGACTTCCTCGCACACCGATTGGTGATCCGGGCCGACACCGGCGACACTCGCACCGTGGCGCTCGCGCCGAAATCTGTCGCGCAGTTCTATGCCGAAACCACCTACGCCCTCGATGAACTCGGGCTCGAGACACGGATTCAGGGCCGCCCCAACGAAGTCGAGCCGTCGATTCCCTTCGCCGAGGACACCGTGCACGCCTCCTACGATCCGGACGCCGCGCACACGTTCTGGCGCCAGCTGGTGCACGCCGATCGCCTGCTCAACGAGTTCCGGTCCGGCTTCACCGGTAAGTCCAGCCCGGTGCATTTCTACTGGGGCGCAATGGATCTGGCCTGCACTCGTTTCTCGGGACGGACCGCGCCCGAACACGGTGGCGGTGCGCCGCACTGCGCGGATTGGGTGATGGTGGAGGGCTATTCCCACGAACTCAGCAGCTGCGGATTCTGGCCGGGCGGCGGGGAGGAAGGCGCGTTCTACGCCTACTCGTATCCCGAACCCGACGGCTACCGCGAACGTCGCCTGCAGGTGCCCGGCGCGAGGTACGCCGCGGACCTGGGAGAGTTCATCCTGCCCTACGAAACCGTGCGCGCGGCCAACGACGCGAACGCGATGGTCGCCCAGTTCCTCCGTGAAACATACGCGGTCGCAGCCGAACTCGGACAGTGGCAGCGCAACGCTCTGGAATGCGATCCTGAGCGATGGGCAGGGAAACGCGCCGCCGCACCCTGGTCCCTGGGTTGACGAACGCGAACCAACCTATTGAACGTCCCGTCGTTCAGCGGTACATTATCTGACGATATATGGCGTGCTGCGGGAGGGGGCGACAATGGCGGCGATCCGGCCTTCGGTGACCTCCTCGGAAATGTTCGCCGCCGAGGACGTCGGCTACCACAAGTCGCTGCGCCCGCGTCAGTTGCAGATGATCGCCATCGGCGGCGCCATCGGCACCGGACTGTTTCTCGGGTCGGGCGGTCGGCTGCACGCCGCCGGGCCGGGGTTGTTCCTGGTCTACGGCGTGTGCGGGATCTTCGTCTTCTTCATCCTGCGGGCCCTCGGTGAGCTCGTGCTACATCGACCGTCCTCGGGCTCGTTCGTGTCCTACGCGCGCGAGTTCTACGGGGAGAAGCTGGCTTTCGGCGTCGGGTGGATGTACTTCTTCCACTGGTGCATGAGCGGCATCGTCGACATCACCGCGATCGCGACGTATGTGCACTACTGGCATGCGTTCCGGGTGATTCCGCAGTGGACCATCGCGTTGATCGCGTTGGGGATCGTGGTCTCGATCAATCTGGTGTCGGTGAAATGGTTCGGCGAGATGGAGTTCTGGGCGGCGTTGATCAAGGTCGCGGCCCTGGTGATCTTCCTGGTCGTCGGCACTGTCTTCCTCGGCGGCCGGTTCGCCCTCGACGGGCAGGCGACGGGTATCGGTGTGATCGCCGGCCACGGCGGCCTGTTCCCGGCCGGGCTGCTGCCGCTGGTGACCGTGACCACCGGCGTCGTCTTCGCCTACTCCGCCGTGGAATTGGTCGGCACGGCGGCCGGGGAGACCGACCACCCCGCGAAGATCATGCCGCGCGCGATCAATTCGGTCATCGCCAGAATCGCGGTGTTCTACGTCGGTTCGCTGGTTCTGCTGGGACTGTTGCTGCCGTACACGGCTTTCGCGCCGGGTGTCAGCCCGTTCGTGACGTTCTTCTCGAAACTCGGTGTCGGAGGCGCTGATTCGGTGATGAACCTGGTCGTTCTGACCGCCGCGTTCTCGAGTCTGAACGCCGGGTTGTACTCGACCGGCCGCATCCTGCGGTCGATGTCGGCGAACGGCAGCGCACCGGCGGCGGCCGCTCGGATGTCGCGCGGCGGCGTGCCCTACGTCGGTATCCTCGCGACCGGGACGATCGCGTTGCTCGGTGTCGGGGTGAACGCCGTGGTCCCGAACAAGGCGTACGAGATCGTGCTGAACATGTCGGCGATCGGCGTCCTGTCGGCGTGGGCGGCCATCGTGCTGTGCCAGCTGCGGTTGTGGCAGCGGTGGCGGCAGGGGCTGCTCGAACGCCCGTCGTTCCGGCTGTTCGGCGCGCCGTACACGAGCATCGCCACGCTGGTGTTCCTCGCCGCCGTCGTCGTGCTGATGGCGTGCAGCGACGACGAGATCCAGCGCGGCGCGGTGATCGCCGCGGTGGTGATCATGGGCCCGGTCCTGGTCGGTGGATGGTTCCTCGCACGCGGCCGGGTCCTGCGCATCGCGGCCGAACGCGCCGTCGGCGGCGACGGATCCGGGAAGGAGTAGTCCGGCAGTGGGCTCAGATGTCGTCTCCGAACTCACCGACATCGTCGGTGCGGCACATGTTCTCACCGAATCCGATGTGACGGCGCAGTACGTCGCCGACTGGACGGGGCGCTGGCGCGGCGCCACCAGCGCGGTGGTGCGGCCCGCCGACACCGGTGAGGTGGCCCGGGTGATCGCGGCGTGCAATCGAGCGGGCGTGGGCGTGGTGCCGCAGGGTGGCAACACCGGACTGGTGGGCGGCTCGGTCCCGATGCACGACGAGGTCGTGCTGAGCCTGGTGCGCCTGAACGGGATCGACGGCGTGGACCCGATCGGTCACACCCTGGCCGCCGGCGCCGGTGTCACCGTCGCGCGGGCTCAGTCCGCGGCGCGCGAGGCCGGCCTGACCTTCGGCATCGACCTCGCCTCACGCGATTCGGCCACCCTGGGCGGGATCGTGGCGACCAACGCGGGTGGCGTCCGGATGATCAAATACGGCGACACCCGGGCGCAACTGCTCGGCATCGAAGCGGTCATGCCCGACGGCAGCGTGCTCACCCGGTGGAAGAGCTTCCGCAAGGACAATGTGGGCTATCACCTGCCGAGCCTGCTCGCCGGATCCGAGGGGACGCTCGGCGTCGTCACCAAGGTATTGATGAAACTTCATGTGCCGCCGTCACAGACGCACTGCGCACTGCTCGGCATCCCGACGGTCGGCGCCGCGCCACGTCTGGTCGATTCGTTGCGGCGCACCGGCCTGACCATCGAGGCCGCCGAATTCATGACCGACGCGGGCGTGACTCTGGTCGGCCGGCATCGTGGGCTGCGGCGTCCGCTGAGCACCGATGTGCCGTACTACCTGCTGGTCGAGGTATCCGGACCCCCGGACAGTGAGGCGCTGCTGCTGCGAACACTGGAACTGGCAGGCGATCTCGTGGTCGACGCCACCGTCGAGCGCGATCGCGCGGCGCGGTTGTGGAGTTACCGCGAAGCGCATACCGAATCCGTCAACGCCGCCTCCTCGACGCCCCCGGTCAAACTGGACATCACCACACCGCTGGCCGCGGTGGAGCCCTTCGTCGACGCGCTGACCCGCACCGTCACCGCGGAATTCCCGGATGCGAGGGTGATTCTGTTCGGCCATATCGCCGACGGCAACGTGCATGTCAACCTGTTGGATGTCGAACCGCAGCAGGCCCAGCGGATCACCGGGCGGGTCTTCGAGCTGGTTGCGGAATACGACGGGAGTATCAGCGCCGAGCACGGCATCGGCCGATCGAAGGCGTCCTGGATACACCTGGCTCGTTCGGCGGTCGACATCGAAGTGATGAAAGCGATCCGCAACGGGATCGACCCCGCACTGACCCTCAATCCACACATCCTGCCCGCGAGATAGGCGCTCCCGTGGTCGATCCCGCGCACGTGTGAGAAGCGGTCGCAGTGGTTAACTCCTCCTACGGGGACAGCGGAGAGGAGCGGATTGTGGCCGACAGCGGCGGTGCGGTGGATCTCGGGCAGGATCGGGCGCACAGTGCGCGCATCTACGATTACTACCTCGGCGGGCGTGACAATTACGAGGCCGACCGGATGGCCGCGGCGGCGATCGAGCAGGCCATTCCTTCCGTAAGGGCGGTGGCCCGCGGCAATCGGGCGTTCATGGTGCGCGCGGTCCGCCATTTGAGCGCCGATCTCGGTGTACGCCAGTTCCTCGACATCGGCACCGGGATTCCGACCGAGCCGAATCTGCATCAGGTCGCGCAGGACGCGGCGCCGGACGCGCGGGTAGTGTACGTGGACAACGACCCGATCGTGCTGGCCCACGCGCGGGCGCTGCTGACCGGTACGCAGGAGGGCGTTACCCGATACGTCGAGGCGGACGTGAACGAGCCGGAGCGGATTCTCGCCGCGCCGGAAGTGGAACAGACGCTGGACTTCTCGAGCCCGGTGGCGCTGAGCCTGGTCGCACTGTGTCACTTCATTCCCGGCGATCGGGTGTACGACATCATCGATACGCTGCTCGCGCCGCTGGCCGCCGGGTCGTTCCTGGTGATGACGCATCTGAGCCCCGACTTCGATCCGGACATGGTCGAGGGCACGGTGGCCGCTTATCAGCAGAGCGGCATAGCGATGGAAGCTCGTTCCTACGAGCGGATTTCGCGATTCTTCCGAGGGCTGGAGGTGATCGAGCCCGGCGTCGTGGCGATCGACAGCTGGCACCCGGGCGGTATCGCACCGGCTCTGCCCGCCGGTGTCAGCGCGCTCGACACCGGCGCGACCGCACCGCCTGCCGCCGGATACGCCGCGATAGGCCGTAAACCCTAGCCGCCGATGACCTGCCGCCGAGGGATCCGTCCGGCGAATATCGGTTGCACCCGGGATCGGGGACCGGGAACGATCGGGTCGTGATCGAAGAATGCGACAATTCCGGCCCGGTCGACCCGGCGAGCGATGTGGTGACAGATCGGCTCGTGCTGCGCTGCTGGACCGGCGCGGAGGTCGAGGCGGTGCTCACCGCGCGGCGATTCCCGGATTGGGCCGATGACTTTCCGGCGGAGGGAGATCGGGTCGTCGCGGGCCTGATTCCGCAGCTGGACCCGGTCGCCCGGCACGGCCATCGGGTGGTGGTCGAACGGGCCACCGGGCTGATCGCCGGATCCCTCGGCTGGTTCTGGCCGCCGAGCGACGGTGCGCTCGAGATCGGATATGGGATCGTGCCCTCGCGGCGCGGTCGCGGTTACGCACCCGAGGCGGTGCGGGGGCTGACCGAGTTCGCCTTCACCGCAACGGAAGTCGACGCCGTGATCGCGAAGGTGGAGCCGTCGAATCCGGCATCGGTGCGGGTGCTGGAGAAGTCCGGATTCGGGCATCGGATCGAGCTTCCGGGCGAGAACCTGTGGCAGCTGGGTGTGACTCGCGCCGAGAGGTGAGACGACGCTGGATGAGTCCGGCATGCGATCCGGGCGGTGATGCTCGCTGCCAACGATCGGCGGCGTCGCGGCGCGCCCCATGGTGGCGGACCGAGACGACCGGGCGCCGCGCGATCAGCCGCCGCGGTTCGCCCGCGGAACGGCCCGACTACCCGAACAGCGATAATGGGTCCGCCGGGACGCTCGCCGAGGTGAGGGTGCCGGACGAATCCGAGAGAAGTCGAAATCGACATGGTGGGAGAGACGACTGTGAAGCTGATCGGTGTGATCGGTGGCGGAACCATGGGTGCGGGCATCGCCGAGGTGTGTGCGAAGGCCGGGAGCGAGGTTCTCGTCCTGGAGACGACTCCGGACTTCGCCGAGGCTGCGCAGCAGCGCATCGCCGGTTCGATCTCGCGCGGGGTGAGCAAGGGCAAGATCACTCAGGAGGACGCCGACGCGGCCATCGCGCGGGTGCGGGTGACCCTCGATATCGAGGAGTTCGCCGACCGTGACCTGGTCATCGAGGCCGCCCCGGAGATCGAATCGCTGAAGTACGAGATCTTCGGCAAGCTCGACAAGATCGTGAAGCCGACCGGCATCCTCGCCACCAACACCTCCTCGATCCCGGTGATCAAGGTCGCCGGCGCCACCCAGCGTCCCGAACAGGTCGTCGGTGTGCACTTCTTCAACCCGGTTCCCGTGATGCCGCTGGTGGAGATCATCTCCACGCTGGTCACCGCCCCGGAGACGGCCGCCGCGGTCACCGATTACGCGAAGAACACCCTGCACAAGACCACCGTGCAGGCCGGTGACCGCTCCGGCTTCATCGTCAACGCGCTGTTGATTCCGTATCTGTGCCAGGCGGTGCGGATGCTGGAGTCCGGCTATGCGACCGCCGAGGATATCGACGCTGCGATGAAGGGCGGATGCGGATACCCGATGGGACCGTTGACCCTGCTCGACACCGTGGGCCTCGATATCGCGCTGGCCGCCTCGGAGTCGCTGTACGCCGAATTCGCCGAACCGCACTACGCGCCCCCGGCCCTGTTGCGCCGGATGGTCGACGCCGGCCGCCTCGGCCGCAAGACCGGTCGCGGCTTCTACGAGTACAGCCGGTAGCGACACTCGTCCGGTACCGAACGACACGGCGACGCCCGTCCGGGGCGTCGCCGTGGATCGCGGAATCGATCGGTCAGGGGTTGACCCACGAGCCGATGGGAGCGACAACCGGGCTGCCGTTCGGGGCGGGAGACATCGTCCGCCATCGCCGGCAAACCCCTGCGGGCGCGGTGCCACCCAGTGGGAGCATCCGGGTGAATCCTGTGGAAAGCGGGCATGCTGCTGGCACTCTGATCGACAATCGCCGGAGTGGAGGTACCGCATGGGTGAGCCGGATCCGGGCCGGCCGCGGCTGGCCGACCTCGCCGCCGATCAATCCTCGGTCCTGCGGGTCATCGAATACTTCGACGCCTTCGCCGAATCCGGTGCCAATGCCGACACGGTGATCCGCGCGGCCGCCGTACTGGCCGACTGTGCGGCCGGGGCACGCTGGCCCTCGGGGACCGTCATCCGCTACGACCCAGCGGGCCGGCCGCTGCCGGCCGTCGCACCGCCGCCGGGGGTCTGCGCTGACCGGCCCGCGGTGTGGCTGGAGCGGATCGACGCCACGCACCCGCTCGACGACGTGCTGGTGGCCCGGCTGCGGCACTGCCTGCGGGTGACGGCGCGACGCGGCCCCGATGCCGAGCCGACCGGACTCGGCGATCCGGCTCTGCTCGAGGTGGTGCTGTCGGAGAAGCAACGGCGGGAGGACCGGGTGCGCGCGATGCGCCTGCTGGGCGTGGACCCTGGGCGGCCGATGCGGGTACTGGCGGTATCGGGTCCGCGCGCCGCGGACGCGGTGCGCCTCGTCGCGGCGCGCGTTCCGGTGGTCCGCTCGGCGATCGTCGGGGAGATCACGGCGGTACTGGTCCAGGACTCCGGTACCTGCCCGGAACTCTCCGATGTGCTGAATTCGGCTGTGGTTCAGGAGTTTCCGGCATCACGCCGGGGTGCGTCCGGGCCGTGGCTGGGGATGGGGGAGCGGTTGCCCGCCCTGGCGGCCGCCACCTCCTGGGAGCAGGCGCGGCATGCGCTGCGATTCGCGTCGTCGACCTGGCACGGACGTCGGGTGGTCGCCTACGGGCGGCTCGGAGCGCTGGCACTGCTGGGCGAGCTACCGATACAGCGCCTGCTCCGAACACCGGATGTGGTGCGGATCAACGACTTCGCCGCGACCGACGCCGGTACGGTGGCCGTCGACACGCTGGAGGCCTTCTGTGTCTTCGGATCGCTGCGCCGGACCGCGGCCGAACTGCATCTGCACCACAGCACCGTCGCGGCGCGGATCGCGCAGGTCGAGGCCGTGATGGGCTGGGATGTCGACGAGGCTCTGGACCGGTTCACCGCGACGCTGGCGCTGATGGTGCGCCGCATCGCCCTGTCGTCGGCGGAGCTGTCCTCGACCACGGATCCAGGGGGCGCCCGATGATCGGATCCGACGCGTGTCGGGTGGATCGGGGCCATCCGGCGACAGCTGGCGGGTGATCCGGATCACGTCGGTCGGTGATGATCGGCAGGCAACCCGCGGTGCACGGGAAATCCGGTGCACGAGAAGGAGTCTCACCATGGCAGTCATCGATCCGAACAGCACCTGGGCGCCGCTGGAGCAGCGCCTGGCCGTCACCACCGACGAACGGCATCGCGCGGTGCTGGGCATCGTCATCGAGCATATGAAGGCCGAGGCCGCACCCGATCTCGACGGGCTCATGCGAACCCTGGTACCCGAACCGGCCTACCATTTCTGGAACGCGGGCAGCGACGTCGGCCCGAAGGGCTGGGACGGGGTGCGCGCCTACTACTCCGATTTCGTCGCCAGCCGCAGCAATGTGCTCGAATACGAGCTGGACCGGCTGGTCGTCGACGATCATTGCGTAGTGACCGAGGGTTTCCTCAAACAGATCTACCCGGGCGCCTACGCCGCTCGGATCGGTATCCCCGTCGACGATCCGGCCGCCGACTATCTGGTGGTCTTCCGTCAGCTGCTGCTCTGGCCTATCGATGCCGAAGGCCGCATCGAGGGCGAGGACTCCTACCACTCCGGCCCGGTGGAGATCCGCAAGCTCGGCTTCGACGAACTACCGCGCGAATACGTCGAACTCGTGTATTCGGGCGCCTGAGAGCGTCGCGACCCGGCTCATGGAAGGCGATGGGAAATGACGCAACGATCGGACGGAATCCTGGGTGTGCGACGCGACGACGTCGCGACCATGCTGCTCGACCGGCTCGGTGATCAACGGCTGGGCCTGCGCACCCGCGACACCGACTGGAGCTGGGACGCGGTGGTCCGGGAGTCGGCCGCCCGCGCGGAGCTGGCCCGGACCCTGCGCCGTGACGGACCGTTCCACATCGGGATACTGCTGGACAATGTGCCCGATTTCGTCTTCTGGCTGGGTGCGGCGGCGCTGGCGGGCGCGACGGTGGCCGGACTCAATCCGACCCGCGGCGACGCGCAGCTGGCAGCCGATATCGAGTACGTCGACTGCCAGCTGATCGTCACCGACGCCGCGGGCATGGCCCGGCTGCGGGAGCTGGAACTGAGCCTGGCCGAGGACCGTTTCCTGCTGGTCGACGATCCCGGATATGCCGCGCGGCTCGACGCGTATCGAGCCGAACCCGCCGCGGCGGGCGGGCCGGACACGCTGCTGCTGCTGCTGTTCACCTCCGGCACCACCGGCACCTCGAAGGCGGTGCGGTGCACCCAGCGCCGCCTCGCGATACTCGCCTACGCGGCGACCGAGAAGTTCGGACATGTGCGCGACGATGTGGACTACTGCTGTATGCCGCTGTTCCACGGCAATGCCATCATGGCGCTGTGGGCGCCGGCGCTGTCGGTCGGTGCGACGGTTTGCCTGATCCCGAAATTCTCCGCGTCCCAATTTCTTCCGGATGTCCGGTACTTCGGCGCGACCTTCTTCACCTACGTCGGCAAAGCTCTCGGGTATCTGCTGGCCACGCCCGAAACCGAGACCGATTCCGACAATCCGCTCGTTCGCGGTTTCGGCACCGAGGCATCGGTGGCCGATCAGGACCAGTTCCGCCGTCGCTTCGCCGCCGAACTGTTCGAGGGGTACGGCTCCAGTGAGGGAGCGAGCCTGGCCGCCCTGGATCCGAATGCCCCGCCGGCCGCACTCGGCAGGCCCGCGCATCCCGGTGTGGCCGTGGTCAATCCGGACACCCTGCGCGACTGCGCTCGGGCCGAACTCGACGAGCACGGCCGGGTGCGCAATCCCGACGAGGCGATCGGGGAGATGATCGACAAGGCCGGAGCGATGTCCTTCGAGGGGTACTACAAGAACGAGATCGCCGATGCCGAACGCATCCGCAACGGCTGGTACTGGACCGGCGATCTCGGCTATATCGACACCGACGGCTTTCTGTATTTCGCCGGCCGCAAGGGCGACTGGCTCCGGGTCGACGGCGAGAACACCTCCGCGCTCATGATCGAGCAGGTGCTGCGCCGACATCCGGCCGTCATCGCCGCCGCCGCGTTCGGGGTGCCCGACCCGCGGTCCGGCGATCAGGTCATGGCCGCGGTCGAGGTGGCCGACCCGGCCGGATTCGACCTGCGCGAATTCGCCGAATTCTTACGCGCCCAGGACGATCTCGGTTCCAAGGGCACACCCCGGCTGTTGCGGGTATCGGCGAATCTGCCGGTGACCGGGTCGAACAAGGTACTCAAGCGGGAACTACAGGAACAGATGTGGCGCACCGACGACGCGGTCCATCGGTGGGCGGGCCGCGGCACACCGGAGTACCGCCTCATGTCCGCCGCGGACAAGCAGGCGCTGGAGTCGGAGTTCGTCGCGTTCGGAAGACAACGCATGGTGTGAGCACGGACGCGGCGTTCAGTCGGGTAGCCGGGACATCTCGATCAAGGTCAGGCCGAGTGCGTCGACCCGCGCCAGGACCGCGCGTACGGCCGTGCTGTCGGGTACCGACCCGAAGAGGGTGGTCGTGCCGAGCGTGGATATCTCGCTGCGAGTCAGCTCGGGAAAGGCGGCCAGCGCGCGCTCGGACAGCTCGCCCTCGATGACGAACCGGTATCGAATGTCCTTCGGCATAGAGGGCCGCCTCTCCGTCGCCCGTGCACTCGGCCGCGATATTCGAGCTGTTCCCGGTGTTCAGTCTGGTAGACGGCGTGCGCGGCGCACTTCATCCGATCGGGATGATGTTCGCCGTGCGGCCGTACGGTGCGGTCCGGGCCAATTCACCCGCAACGAGTGACAACGCTTCCGGCGCCGGTGTGGTCGTGGGACACCGGGGATTTCGGACGGCGCCGATCGCGACACGGAGACGATCGGGCGTGAGTCGGTGCGTGGCGGCGGTCGCGGGAATACCGTGGAGGAATGCGCACTGTCGTCCATCTGGTGTTGTTCGCCTGTGGTGTGGTGATGGCCGTCGGCGCCTTCGGCCCGTTCATCGGCGTCGTCGAGGCCCGCCACATCCGGCTCGTCGATATTCGCGACGGCTTCGCCACCGGAATCCCGCTCGACGGTGTGCAGGCGCAGACGCCGCAACTGCGTGCGTCCTACACCGCCGTCCTGCTCATCGTGGCGCTGGTCATGCTGTTGGCGGGACTGTTCGGGTCACGGGTGCTGGGCTGGCTCGGAGTGCTGGCCGGAGTGGCCGCCATCGCCGTGCCGGCCTGGCGGCTCAACGAGCGATTCGGCACTGAACTGCACGACGACTACCGCCACCTGCTCAGCGGAACGTGGGGGCTGTACCTGTTCGCCGGCGGGGTCATCGTGGCCGCTCTCGCTCTGCTCATACCCGGTGAACGGCCGCGCCGGCGCACGTCGGCGGCGACGCAGGAGCGTCAGCGCCGCTAGCGCTTCATGGCTGATGCCGGCCGGTGCGGCACTGGGCCTGGCGTTCCCGGCGAAGATGCTCGA
Organism: Nocardia spumae; assembly: GCF_020733635.1. Classification (NCBI taxonomy): domain Bacteria; kingdom Bacillati; phylum Actinomycetota; class Actinomycetes; order Mycobacteriales; family Nocardiaceae; genus Nocardia; species Nocardia spumae. The sequence continues at coordinate 3,027,464 of NZ_JAJFZL010000001.1, forward strand.
GGGGCTGATGGTGTTGTCGGCCTTGATGGTGTCGGCCTTGGGTCCCGCCTACCTGGTGGCCGCGCCCGATCCGCTGCGCACCGGTTGCTGCGACTGGTTGGGGGCACTCCGCGCTGGTGCTGTCGAGTGGCTGGTACGTCCTGGTCACGCTGCTGTGGCCGGCGTCGAGCCGGCCCTATCACCTGACGACGGTCACCAGATTGATCAACGATTGCTGCCGACCTTCCGCGCCTGCCGGGGTGCCGCCGAGACTGCGGATGTACTCGGGCAGGTAGACGCGGTCACCACGCCAGCCTCGGGCGTCGAACCATGCGGTGGCCTCGTCCCGAGGCTCGTTGTAGATCAACCGCAACCATTCCGATCCCGCGTCCCCACCGGCCGTCAGGGCCTCGGCCGCGTCGGCGGGCAGGGGATCCATCTGTTCGATGGCGACCCGGCTGCCGGATGCGCTGAGCTCGTCGACGGCGGCGAAGAGCTCGTCCTGCGCGGTCGGTGTCAGGTAGATCAGCAGCCCTTCGATCAGCCAGGCGGCCGGTCGATCAGCGTCGAAACCACTGCTGCGCAAGGCTTTCGGCCAATCCGAGCGCAGATCGACCGCTACTTCGCGGCGATCGGCGATCGGCGAACGTCCGGCGTCGGCCAGGGTCTCCCGTTTGAAGTCGAGCACCTGCGGCCGATCCAACTCGTACACCGTGCAGCCCTCGAGCCACGGCAGCCGGTACGCGCGTGCGTCCAGACCCGCCGCCAGCACGACCACCTGCCGGATGCCGCCGGCCACCGCGACGCGGAGGTATTCGTCGAAATATCGTGTGCGGGCCAGTTGATGCTGCTGGAACGGGATACCGAAGTCCGGCGTCAGCAGCGGATGATCGCGCACCCTGCCGTCCAGTAGATCCGCCCACTCGCCGCCCGCCGCCGAGACGAAGAGTTCGGCGAACGGATCGCAGGCGAGGGCATCGGCCGCGCGGCCGCCGAGGGCACGCGCTGCCGCGACGAACAAGGCTGTGGATCCGACACTCGTGTTGATATCCCAGGAATCGTCGTCGGTACGCATGATCGCCAACCTACCGACCGTGCCCGCCTCGATTCGCCTCCCGCGCCGCGTCGCGACCTCTGTCGCCGATCGCCCTCGATTGCGGCACCCCTGCTCGGCACCCTCGCCGACCTGACGCTCTGATCGCGAAGCCCGGTTCGAGCGACGCGGCGACGGGCTCGGCGGAGTGGTCCGGTTGGCCATACGCTGCCTAATATGATTAGGATACATCCTAATCATATTAGGTAAGGAGAGCGGTGGATGTCCCCTCGTGCCGGTCTGTCCAGAGACCGAATCACCCGCGCCGCGGCCGAACTCGCCGACGAGGTCGGATTCGCCCAGGTCACCCTCTCCGCGGTGGCTCGCAGATTCGGCGTGAAGGACCCCAGTCTGTATACCCATGTCCGCAATCTGCGGGATCTGCAGGTGCAGGTCGGGCTGTTGGCCGGTGCGGAGATGAACGACCGGATCGGCCCCGCGGTGGCGGGCCGATCCGGTCGGGAGGCACTGCACGCATTCGGCGATGCGTACCGCTGCTATGCCGTCGAACATCCGGGCCGGTACGCGGCGACGCAGATCCGGATGGATCCGGCCGAGGTGGCCGGAGAGCCCGCACTGCTGCGCGGTATCGAACTCACGGCGGCGCTGCTGCGCGGTTACGGTCTGCGTGAACCGGAGCTGACCGATGCGGGTCGCTTGCTGCGCAGCACATTTCACGGTTTCGCCACCCTCGAGGCGGCGGGCGGCTTCGCGCACTCCCGGCCTGTCGACACCAGTTGGCGCCACATCCTCGACGCACTGCACCGGACCCTGTCGCAGTGGTCGACCCCAACCGAAGAGGAAGTCTCGCAATGAAATCCGAATTCTTGCCGGTACCCGGCGCCACGTTGTATTACGAAATGCGCGGCGAAGGACCGCTGCTGCTGGCGATCCCCGGCGGTGGCGGGGACGCGGGCGTGTTCGACGATATGGCCGAGGTGCTGGAGCGGAACTTCACCGTCGTGGCGCTGGACCCGCGCGGGTATTCGCGCAGTGTTCTCGACCGAGGTCCCGCGAATCAGCGTGTGTCGGTGCAGGCCGACGATGTGGCCCTGCTGCTCGCGCATCTGACCGACGAACCGGCAGTCGTGTTCGGCACCAGCAACGGCGCGATCGTCGGACTCGATCTGCTGGCTCGATACCCCGAACGCGTGCACAGGCTCCTCGCCCACGAACCCCCCTGCTTCGCCGTGCTACCCGACGCCGAGACGCACCTGGCGATGGTCGACGAGGTGTACGCGCTGCTGCACACCGAGGGGGTCGCGGCGGCCGGCGCTCGGTTCCTGGCCGGGATCGGTCCCGCGATGAAACCGGCCCCGGAAATCTCGGAGCTGTCCGATCGCGCGGCGCGAATGTGGACCCGTCTGGCCGCCAATGGGCCGCTGATGATCGAGCACGAATTGCGCGAATTCACCTCGTACACACCGGATTATCGGGCGCTCTCGGAAGTGCCGGAGCGACTGGTGCTCGCGGTCGGCCGCGAGACCCGCGGATGTCTGCCCTACCGGCCCGCTGTCGAGATCGCGACCCGGCTCGGCCTGGAAGTGGTCGAATTCCCCGGTGCGCACAATGGAATACGCACCGAAGCCGCGGAATTCGCGCGCCGGCTGGTCGAACTGCTGGCGGCCGAGGCCCCCACAGCGCCGGCGAAGCGCGGATAGCGACCGCGAATACCGTCGATACGTCACTTCAGCGTCATCCGACGGATTCGAAGCGGTGGCGAGAGCGGCCATGCTCGATGAGTGTCCGGCACCGCGAATCACGCACCGGACACGAATATCGACCGGCCGACCACGGCGGCCGGCGGCCCCACCGGTTTCGAGGAGTTCCCATGGCCACGGTCCGTTTCCATCTCATGTCCACCCTGACCCCCGCCGAGGTCGTCGCGGTGCTGACCGACTTCGGCCCCGCCCGGCCCCGGGTGTGGCCCACGATCGACGCCGACCACTTCGTCGTCCACGAGCAGGGCGAAGGCTGGGCCGAGGTCACCGAGGGCACCGCGGCCGCCTGGGAACGCGCCCGCTACAACTGGGATCCGGCCGGCGACACGGTCACCGTCACCACGCTGGATTCGAAACTCTTCGGCGCCGGCGGTGGCTGGGTCTTTCGCGCCACGCCCGCACCGGAGGGCGCCCGCGTCGACGTCGAACTGACCCGGCGGCCGCGGGCCGTCAAGGGGAAGGTCCTCGCCGCGCTGCTTCCCCTCGTCGGCCCGTCCTCGCTGCGCAAATCCTTCCGAGTTCCGTTGCAGGCGGCCTGATTCCGAGGTGAACACCGGACTCAGGACTCGACCTCCCACACGAATCCGTCCGGATCGGTGAAGGAGCCGAGCGGTCCGGTGATCGCGATTCGATGCGACCCGGAGCCCTCCGGCGGCACACCCGCGTCCTTGGCCGCGGCCTTGCGGCCGTAGAGCGCCAGCTTCACCGATCCGGCCGGGGACTCGAATTCGGCGTACTTCCCGCCGAAACTCTTGGCCACTGCCAAGCCGCGCTCGACATAGAACTGCTTGGTCGCCTTGACGCTGTCGACCCCGAGCAGCAGGACGAAGTCGTCGACCTCGCGGGTGACCGGTCCGGTGTCCTTCTTCGCCGAGGTCGCGATCTTCCAGACCGCTCCGTCGGGAGCCTGGACGACGCCGCCGTAACCCCAGAAACTCTTCTTGGCCGGCTTCACCGTGGTCGCCCCCGCCGCCACCGCGGAACCGATGAAGCTGTCGACGGTGCCGGGCTGCGACACCACGAGCGAGAGGATGTATCCGCGGAACCCGCTCGTCTGCGCCTCCGTCTCGCGGACCCGCAGCCGATCGCCGAGACCGAAGGCCTGCTCGTAGAAGGCCGCGGCGGCAGCGGGGTCCGGGGTCTCGACGGTGACGGCTGCGACAGTGCTCTGATCAGTGGTGATGTTCATATCGCAAACGGTATCGGCCACCCCGCACGCGATGCTTCTCGATTCCTGATCACTCTGGTCGCCGCATCGCTCTGGTTGCCGTGGGTGCGCCACCGAACCCCGGTCCGGCCGCTACCGCTACGCGACTACCGTCGGCGCATGGAGATTCCCGAACTCACCGATCTCATCTGGCTGTTCGAGGACGAGCCGACGCCACAGTTCGATGATCTCGAGTGGCCCGTCGGGCTGCATTCGTTCCGGCTCGCACGGGGGGCTCAGGCGGTGTTGTTCTCGCTCGACCCGATGGTCGGCGAGGCGTATATCAGCCTCTACGCAGGCGAGCAGGAACATACCTACCTGGGCCGTCTACACCGTGTGGATCGGTTGAGCGTAGACCGGGGCCCGTCCGGCTACGAAGGTCTGCGGCTCTGGTTCCCGGGCGATACGAACGAGCCTCTCGCGCTGCAAACCAAACCTCGGATCCGCCTGTCGTGGGACGTGAAGAACCTCGGTACCCGGTAGCTGTCCAGCCGGTCGCCGAGCAAGCCTGTCGACCGGCCGCCTCGTGCCGGATGAACGACGTCCACCCAGCACGTCCTCCCGCTCATTCCAACCGTGCGACGAACAGTGGGGTAGCGAGAATCGCAGGCGGCTCGGACCTCGCGACGATGCGGCGTCCCGGCGGTGTTTTCGGCAGTCCTGCCGTGTAATCGGCTGTCTGCAACCGTTTGGCCAGGAATTCGCATTCCCCGAGCGAGACCACCGAAATCCGGCTACGCGAATCCTTCTCCCACGTATCGCCCGCCGGCCGACCTGCTCGACGAAACGACCTGCGGATGCAACATCTCGACTTTTCCCGCCGACAGGTATTCGCAGTAGCGCATCACGGTGTCGTCACCCCCGCACAGAATCGTGTACCGAGCCTGTGTACGACATCAGCCGGGTACCCGGCTGTCGATGCCGGTCTTCGGCGCCGCCACCGCCCCGGGCCGGTTCCCGTTCGTCACCGCAGCGAGTCGAGCGCGATCGGCGGTACGTAGTCACCGACCGGGGTGCGGTGCCACCACACATGGTCGTGTCGGAATTCCTCCTTGGTGCTGAACCGGTACCGGAAGTGGCGGACCCGGATATAGGTGGGCGGAGAGTCAGGGAAAGGGTTGTGGCGCAACAGCCGTACGGTCGCCGGATCGTTGGTCAGCAAGCGTTGCAGGAACGGGCCGAGCCAGGCGCGGGCGTAGGTCGGGCTGATGGCGGCGAACCACATCAGCCAGTCCAGTCGCAGATGCCACGGCGCCCACTGGCGCGGCATCCGCCGCGGGTCGCCGGGTTTGCCCTTGAACTCGTATTCCCGCCAGTGGGTTCGCTCGGTGAGGACCGGATCGCTGGTGCCCTCGACCACCAGCTCGAACCGTCGGCGTTCGATGCGGCCGAAGGCGCCGTAGGTGTTGACCAGGTGATAGTGATTGAAGCTGGCATTCATGCGCTGATGTGAGGACAGCAGATTGCGCACCGGCCAATAGCTGAGTACGACCACCGCGACGGTGAAGGCGAGCACCGCGGCGAGGAACCACGGCGGCGGGCCGGGTAGCGCGGGCGGCGCCGGCAGTGGCACTACGGCCCCGGCCGCGCGAGCGTCGATCGCCGTGCAGGCCAGCAGGATCGTCAACCAGTTCAGCCACGCGAAATTGCCCGACAGGATCAGCCAGAGCTGGGTCGCGACGACCACCGCGGCGGCGATGCTCGCGACCGGCTGGGGAGTGAACAGCGCGAACGGCACCACGAGCTGGACGACGTGGTTCGCGGCCACCTCGACGCGGTGCAGCGGCCGGGGCAGGCGATGGAACATCCGGCTGGCCGGACCCGGCATCGGCTGGGTTTCGTGGTGGTAGTAAAGGCAGGTCAGATCGCGCCAGCACGGATCGCCGCGCATCTTCACCAGACCGGCGCCGAACTCCACCCGGAACAGTAGCCAGCGCGCCAGCCACAACACCAGAATCGGCGGGGCGGTGCGGTCGTTCCCCAGGAACACGGCCAGGAATCCGGTTTCCAGCAGCAGCGACTCCCAGCCGAACGCGTACCAGACCTGACCCACGTTGACGATCGACAGGTACAGCACCCACGCCAGCAGCCACAGCAGCATCGCCGCCCACAGCGGAACCCGATCATCGGCGCCGGCCGCGAGTGCGACCGCCAATGCCGCGCCGAACCAGGCGACGCCCGCGAAGAAGCGGTCGGAGTAGTGCAGGTGGAAGATGCTCGGTGCGCGCCGCACCGACGTGCGGGCGAGGAATCGCGGTACCGGCAGCATCCCGGACGCTCCGATCAGCGCCCGGAACTGCCGCGCGGCCCCGGCGAACGCGACGAGATAGACGATCGCCAGGCCGCGTTGGAATACCTCCCGCGCGAACCAGTAGTCGGGTGCCGTGAACCACTGCATGCACACCGCTTCCTCGGATCGGCCGACCTGCCTCCTGTGCGGAATACCCGCTGAGCCGGTCGCGACGCCGCCGGCGGTTCAGTCCTTGAAGTAGACCAGCTGGTGCGTCGTGGTCAGCGGCGTGCCGTCGGCACCCCACAGGTGGGCGGACTGATCGAAGAAGCCGCGCCCGAAGTGCTGGGCCCGGGCGGTCGCGAGCACCGGCTCGGCACCGTGCTCGGCCAGCGCGGCGGCATCGGCGTGGAAGTACACCGTGAGTGAAACCGTGCTCGCGGCGACCATGCGTCCCGTACGCACCATCACACGCGGAATGAACACGTCGCTGAGTGCGGTGACCGCGGGGAAATCCAGCGGGCGCGCGGGCGTATCCCGCACCCACAGCGTGGTGGTCGAACTCGCCTGTTCCCGTGGCTGCGGGGTCAGCGGGCCCCCGCCCTCGACGAAGCGCATCTCGTAATTGCGCATCCAGACCGGGAAATCCGGCGGGTCCGCCACCGGGACGGAATCCGCCGGAGGCGCCGGAGGCGGGCTGATCTCGGTATCGGACCATGTCGGCCGGCGCGTGCCGCAGACCACGGTGGCGGTGGTGGCCACCGCCTGGCCCTGGCTCAGCGTCAGCGTCCAGTGCTGAGTGCTGCGATTGGTGCGGACCGGCCGGGTGTCGATGGTGAACGGGCCCTCGGCGATAGGACCGGCGAAGTTGACGGTCAGGGAGAGCGGGTCCGCGGCGCAGCGCGGATCGTCGAGGACGGCGCGTAATGCGGTGGCCGCGGTGATTCCGCCGAACGGGCCCACCATATTCGAGTACGGGGCCGAGGTGTGCCCGCGGAAGGAGCCTTCGCCCGCGGCCGTCAGCCCGGTCGCCAGATCGAAGGGGTGTGTACGGATATCGGTCGGATTCACGGTGTGGCCTCCAAGGGGTCGGTCCGGGGCGGGCGGATCATCGGTCCGGCGTGGGCGTGATCGTGGTGCGGATCAGCGACTCGAGCCGCTCGCCGATGCGGTCCAGGGGCGCGACGCTGCGTTCGGCGCGGCACATGGCCACACTGCCCTCGAACGCGGCGACGATCAGGGTGGCGGTGCTTTCGGCCTCGGCCTGGTCCGCGCCGTGGTCGCGCAGTGAGGCGGCGAGCAGGCCGGCCCAGCGGGTGAAGGCGGCCGCCGCGGCGTCGCGGGGTGCGCCATCGGCCTCGGGCACATCTTCGACCGATACCGCCAGCACCGGGCAGCCGGCGCGGAATTCGCTGTCCACCACGTTCTTTCGCCACATGTCCAGGAAGGAGCGCAACCCGTCGACCGGACCCTTCCCCAACTCGCGTGCCAGGGTCGCGGCGGTGAGTTCGCCGGCGAGGGTGACCGCCGCGGTCGCCAGTTCGGTCTTGCCGCCCGGGAAGTAGTGATAGGTCGACCCGAGCGGCGCGCGGGCGTGTCTGGCGAGGTCGCGAACGCTGGTCGCGGCCAGCCCACGACGGCGGATCATATCGGCCGCGCCGGCCACCAGTTTTCGGCGCGAGTCCCCGCCCGAACTGCTTGTCATCCCCACCTCCCGGTATATAACAATCGTTATACGATAGCGCGGGTGGCTATGACGGTTGCTATAGGGGCGGGACCGATCAGCCGAGACGTTCGAGGAAGGCGCGGGGAACGGTGTTCGTCCGATGTCCGGGCCGTGCTCTGCCCGCCAGTCGCCGTGCGACGGCCGTCAGCTCGGGACCCTCGTCCAGTATCGGCCGCACCAGACCCGCGTCGGCGCAGCGTGCCACAGCGGGTGCCAGCACGGCCTCCAACTCGGCCGGGCTGCCCGCCGCGGCCAGGCAGTGCGCGTACAGCAGGTCCGCGCACAGGGCGGCGCGCGGCCGCGCGGTGGGATCGATCCGATCGCGCAGAGTGCGGGCGGCACCGAGCGCACCGGCGGGATCGGCGCGCAACAACCACCGGATGTCGGCCTCCGCGCAGCACTCCCGGGTGACGGTCGCGATACCGTTTTCGTCGTCCTGCGGTGCCGCCGCCGCGGCGGGCCGGCCGTCGCTGAGTCCGAGCCGGATCAGTTCGAGCTCCAGCCGTGCCGCCAGCCGCGGCAGCCCGTGGGTGGCGGCGATCTCGGTCCCGTCGGCCAGGCGCTTCTCCGCGGCCGTGAGATCACCGCGCAGCGCCTTGATCCGTGCTCCCGTTCCGTAGGCGGCGATCAGGAAATCGACTGTCCCGCCGTCGAATCCGAACTCCACGGCGGTATCGAGCAGATTTTCCGCCTCCCCGAGTTCGCCCCGCTCGTAGAGGAACTCGCCGAGGGCGGCGGAGGCGAGTCGTGCGGTCAGCGAATTCTCCCCGGCCGTCGTACGCGCCAGGTGCAGCGCCGTGCGGAAGTGTTCCTCGGCGGTCTCGGTATCGAGTTGTTCGTGTGCGGCCATGCCCGCGAAACAGTGGCTGTACATGATGCCCAGCGCGCCGGTGATATCCCGGAAGTAGGTGCGGCCCCAGCGATGCCATTCGTGTACCCGCTCGTAGTCGAAGCGGCGCAGGGCGGCGAATCCGCCCAGATTGGCGGCCACCGACAGCACGAACGGCGCCAGCGAATCGGTTCGGGCGCAACAGTGTTCGACCGTTTCGTCCAGGTCGTCGAGCCGATCGGCGAGGGCCGTCTCGACCCCGCACAGAATCGCCGCCTCGACCGCCAGATCGGATCTGCCCTGCCCCGGTGGTCGGTTCGCCGAGTCCGCGGCCAGCGCCAGCTGCACGGCGGTGTGCATGCGACTCGGCCGCCGCATCAGTACCGCCGTCCAGGCCAGCGTGATCTGCAGTGTCGGATCCGCCGCGGCCTCGGTCACCGGCAGTTTGGCGGCCAGGGCGGCGAGGGTGGCCAGCTGGGAGTGTTGCACCAGAGCTCGGGCGTGCGCGGCGACGAGCTCCACCGCGCGATCCGGTTCGCCGGCGGCCATCGCGTGGTCGATCGCCTCGGTGAGCATGTCATTGGCCGCGAACCATTCCGCCGCGCGGCGGTGCAGCCGCGGTATCCGCTCGGGCCGCTCCCGCTCCAGCCGCTGCCGCAGGAATTCCGCGAACAGATGGTGATAGCGGAACCACTCGCCGTCGTCGTCGAGGCGGCGCAGGAACAGATCCCTGCGCTCGATGTCCTCGAGCAACGCCTGCCCGTTCGCCCGGCCGGTCAGCTCCGCGGCCAGGGGCCCGCAGATCCGTTCGGCCACCGCGGTATCCAGCAACGCGTCCAGGAGGTCCGCATCGAGGGTGCCGAGCACGTTGTCGGTGAGATATTCGCTGATCGCCTGATGCCGGCCCGACATCGTGGCGATCACGGTGCCGGGGTTGTCGCGTCCACGCAGTGTGATCGAAGCCAGCTGCAGTCCCGCGACCCAGCCGTCGGTACCGGTCCGCAGCATGTCGACATCCCCGTCGGCGAGATCCAGGCCCCCCACCCGGCACAGGAAATCCGCGCTCTCCTGCTGATCGAAACGCAGTGCCGCGGAGTCGATTTCGATGAGTTCGTCGCGCACCCTGATGGCCGAGAGCGGCACCCCGATCATCTCACGGCTGGTGATCAGCAACTGCAGGTGGTGGCAGGCGTTGTCGAGCAGGAAGCGCAATGCCGCGGTGGTGTCGGCGTCGGTGACGCGATGCCAGTCCTCGATGATCACCACCACCCGCTCGCCGTCGGCGTGGATCCGGTTGATCAACGTGGTCAGGACGTAGCGCGTCACCGTGGCGCCGTGATCCTCGACCACCTGCAGCAGTTCGGTGGTCAGCGCGGGACGCGCCCGCCCCACCGCCTCGATGAAGTGCAGCAGAAACCACAGCGGATTGTTGTCGTCGTCATCGATGTTGAGCCAGCACGTCGCCACCCCTCGCCCCACCATGCGCTGCCCCCACTGCGCGGCCAGCGTGCTCTTGCCGAACCCGGCGGGGGCGTGGATCACGATCAGGCGCGGCCAGCGCTCCGGATCCAGCCGCTCCAACAGCCGGGGCCGCCGGACCAGCGGGCGCGGGGGCAGGGCGGGATGGAATTTGGTCTCCGCGACCGGCGGTGTGGGCACGACATGCGACGGAGTGACCGGACCGAGCCGCGTCGGTTCCGCGGTCCGGTCGGCGCGCTGTGCGAGCTCCGGCAGGGGAGCCGCCGGCGGGACCGCCATCTCGTCGACCCGCAGCCGATGGCTGCGCTGCAACTGCCGCGCGCGGTCGCCGAATTCCAGGGCCGAGGCGGGCCGCTGCGCGGGATCGGCGGCCATACTCTGCTCGATCAACTCGCAGACGTCCTCGGGGATACCGCCCGGTCGCAGATCCGGTATCGGTTCCTCGGTGATGCGCAGGAACTGGGCGACCAGCCGCTCACCGGAACGCCGCTGGTAGGCGGCGTGGCCGGTGAGCATGCAGAACAGTGTGGCGCCCAGACTGTAGATATCGGAGGCCACCGCCGGGGTGCCGTCGCGCAACACCTCCGGGGCGGTGAACGCGGGTGATGCCGTCACCACTCCGGTGGTGGTCCGGAATCCGCCCTCCACGCGGGCGATGCCGAAATCGGTCAGCTGCGGTTCGCCGTATTCGGTCAGCAGGACGTTGCCGGGTTTGATGTCCCGATGCAGGATTCCCGCTCGGTGCACGGTTTCCAGCGCACCGGACAACTTCACCGAAATGCGCAGTGCGGTAGCGATATCCAGAGGTCCGCTCCGCTGGATCCGCTGCTCCAGCGAACCCTGCCGATGGTAGGGCATCACGAGATAGGGCCGGCCGTCGCCGGTGGTCCCGACCTGCAGGACGGCGACGATGTTCGGATGTTCCGGCAGCCCGCCCATCGCCCGCTGTTCGCGCAGGAAGCGTTCGAGATTCTCGTCCCCGAATTCGGGTGCGGCGGTGAGCACCTTCACCGCGACGGTACGGCCCAGCGCCAGTTCGCGGCATCGGTACACCACACCGAAACCGCCTCGCCCGATGACGTGGGCATCGGAGAATCCGGCCGCCCGGAGATCGACGTCGATCACCAGGGAGCGGTCGCGCTGAGTTGGCATCGGATCCTGGTCGGCCATCGGCACCGTTTCGTCTGTCCTGCTTCCGCGGAGCCCGTCGCGCTGGCATGTCAAGTATAGGCTCGGCCTGCGGTGATGCCGGATTTCGCGAGAACCGCCCAGCGGCCGAGCCGGGGCGCGGCGGCGATCCCGGCGCAGCGCGTCGATGGGCAGGTGACGCAACGGAATTCGCGCGGCCGCCCGGTGTCGATCGGACCGGGGTATGGCTGCGCCTGGGCGGCGGCTGGCATGCTGTCCGATATGGCCGACATTCGCATGGAGATCTCCGAATCCATCGCCACCATCACCCTCGATCGCCCGGCGCAGCTCAACGCCTTCACCACGGCCATGGGGGAGGAGCTGATCGCCGCCTTCGACGCCTGCGACCGGGACGATCGGGTGCGCGCGATCATCGTCACCGGTGCGGGACGCGCGTTCTGCGCCGGTGCGGATCTGTCGGCCGGGGCCGAGACCTTCGCCGCCGAGGCCGCCGATTCCTTCCGGGACGGCGGCGGTGAGGTCGCGCTGCGGATGTTCGAGTCGCAGAAGCCGATCATCGCCGCGGTGAACGGGCCCGCCGTCGGGGTGGGCATCACGATGACGCTGGCCGCGGACTTCCGGCTCGCCGCGGACACCGCGCGCATCGGCTTCGTCTTCAATCGGCGCGGCATCGTGCCGGAATCGTGCTCGAGCTGGTTCCTGCCACGCCTGGTGCCGATGCAGACCGCGCTGGACTGGGTGTATTCCGGACGGCTGGTCGAGGCCGACGAGGCATTCGACGCCGGACTGTTCTACGCCGTGCACCCCGCCACGGACCTGATCGATCAGGCCCGGGTGCTCGCGCGGCGAGTGACCGAGTACTCGGCGCCGGTCTCGGTGGCGCTGTCACGGCAGATGCTCTGGCGTGGTCTCGGCGCCGAACATCCGATGATCTCGCATCGCGTCGAATCCCGTGGCATCAACCAGCGCGGCGCCAGTGCCGATGCCCGCGAAGGAGTCTCGGCCTTCCTGGAGAAGCGGCCCGCGCGGTTCCCCGACAGCGTCGATCGAGATCTGCCCGACGTCTTCGCCGGTGATCTCGCCACTCCGCCGTTCCGCCCCGCCTGAGGCACCGGCCACGACTGCCCGTGGAGGAAGACATGATTCGCTGGAACTGGATCTTCGTCGATCGTCCCGCTGACCGTTTCGACGAGGCGTTCACGTTCTGGACCGCCATCAGCGGCACCAGGTTGTCGCGGCGTCACGGTGAGTTCGGCGAATTCGCGACGCTCGAGCCCACACCGGGTGATGCCTATGTGGCGGCGCAGGCAGTCGGCGGCGCCGGCGGCGCCCACCTGGATATCGACGTCGAGGACCTCGACCGTGCCCGCCGCACCGCGCGCGACCTCGGTGCGACCCTGGTGGCCGATCACGACACCTGGTCGCTGGTGCACTCACCGAGTGGCCTGGCGTTCTGTCTGACCAGCGGCGACGGAAGCCATATCCCGGCGCCTGTGACCGGGCCGGAGGGCGATCGAAGCCGGGTGGATCAGCTCTGCCTCGACATTCCGCCGTCGGCCTATGCCGCCGAGACCGAATTCTGGGCCGCCCTCACCGGGTGGCCGGTGCAACGCACCGGGCGGCCCGAGTTCACCCGCCTGCTCGTGCCCACCCGGCTGCCGGTCCGAATCCTGATGCAACGCGTGGGGGCCGAGCAGGAGCCGGCCGCGCATATCGATATCGCCTGCGCCGATATCGAGACGACCGCGGCCTGGCACGAATCCCTCGGCGCCCGGCGCGTGCGCCGCGGGGCGCACTGGTGGGTGATGCGCGATCCCGTGGGCGTAACCTACTGTCTCACCGGGCGGGATCCGTTGACCGGCAAGGTATCTCGACGGACCGCGGATCGCTGACCGGCATCAGCGCCGAATCGCCGCTACTCGACGAGCTTTTCGCTCTTCAACCAGTCGTAGGCGACATCGGCGGGATCCTCGCCGTCGATGTCGACGCGGCCGTTGAGCTCCTGCATCAGATCGTTGGTCAGATGCTGGGAGATCGTGCCCAGCAGGGTGCGCAACTGCGGGTAGCGGTCGATGATCGCACCGCGCACCACGGCGGCGCCGCTGTAGGGAAGGAAGAACTTCTTGTCGTCGTCGAGGACGACGAGATTCAGATTCTTCACCCGGCCGTCGGTGGTGTAGATCATGCCGAAGTTGCACGGTGAGCTCTTGGCCGTCGCCGTGTACACCACCCCGGCGTCCATCCGGGTCACATTGCCCGACGGCACGCCGTTGGGGTCGTTGTAGGGGATTCCGTACTTCTGCAGCATCGGGATGAAACCGTCGGAGCGGCTGAAGAATTCGTCGTCCACGCAGAAGGTGCGGTCGCGCACCGGCAGTGCCGCCACATCCGACAGCGACGTCACCCCCAGCCGCTGCGCGGTCGGTGTCGACGCCCCGAAGGCGTAGGTGTCGTTGAAGTTCGCCGGTGGCAGCCACTCCAGGTTGTAGTCGCGCTTCTCGACGTCGTGCACGCGCCGCCACAGTTCCTGCGGGTCGGAGATGGTCTCGGTTTCGTTGTGATAGTTGACCCAGCCGGTTCCGGTGTACTCCCAGAGGATATCGGCGTCGCCGTTGAGCTGCGCCTGCCGCGAGGACGCCGATCCCGGCGCCCCGGTCAGGTCGGTGACGTCGGCTCCCGCCGCGGCCAGATAGGTCGCGGTGATCTTGCCCAGGAGTACGCCCTCGGTGAAACTCTTCGAGGTGACAACCAGTTTCGCGCCGTCGAGCGGTCGGTCGCCGCCGGGCAGGCTCGCCTGGTGGAAGGTGCCCGACGAACTCACCAGACCGCATCCGGTGATCGTCGACAGCGCCACCGCGACGGCGGCCAGCGCGAGGGTCAGCGCTCGTGCGGATCCGGCGATCGGTGCCCGTGGTGATCTCATGACACACCTCGCGGAGTCGCGGCCAGTTCGACGAGTCTGCCCAGCCAATCGATGACCAGCGCCAGCAGCCCGACCAGAATCGCGCCGGAGACCAGCAGTTTGGGCAGAAACAGGGTGACGCCGGTGGTGATCAGGGTGCCGAGGCTGGTGGCGCCGATGAACGTACTCAGGGTCGCGGTGCCGACCAGGATCACCAGTGCGGTGCGGACACCGTTGAGGATCACCGGCACCGCCAGCGGCAACTCCACCTGCACCAGGGTCCGGGCCGCGGAGAAGCCGATCCCGCGCGAGGCCTCGATGGTGCGCTGGTCCACCTGACGCAGACCGACGATCGTGTTCTGCAGAATCGGCAGAATCGCGTACACCACCAAGCCGACGATCGCGGTGCGGAATCCGGTGCCCAGCCAGAAGGTGAACAACACCAGCAGGCCGACCGCGGGTGCGGCCTGCCCGATATTGGCGATGTTGACCGCGATCGGTTCCAGGCGCTGGAGCGCCGGTCGGGTCAGGGCGATACCCAGCGGAATCGCGACGACCACGACGATCACCGTGGCCACCACCGTGAGTTTGATATGCGACAGGATGGTGGTCTGCAGATTGGACCAGGCCAGCGACGCCTGTTCGGTGGCGGTGAAGGTCTGCGCGCGATACCAGACGACATATCCGATGCCGATCACGGCGATGATGAGCGGTTCGAACCACACATCCATCGGCAGCCGGCGTAGCCGATTCATGATTGCGCGGCCGATCCGTGCTCGTCGTCGGCGGCGATCACCGGCGTCGGGGCCGGATCGGTGCCGTCGACATAGGTCTCGTAGGACGGATCGTCCTGGTCGGACCGGACATCGGCGAGTTTGGCCTGAATCGTCTCGGTTACCGAGCTGATGCTGAGCGAGCCGACGACGGCGCCGCGGCCGTCGGTGACGAGTGCGGCTCCCTGGCTGGCCGCCAGCATGGCGTCGAGCGCGTCGTTGAGCGTCGAGGAGCGCGCCACGACCGGCAGCCGCCGATCGAGGTAGTCCGAGACCTCGGGTTTGCTCGCCAGTTCGCTCAGTGAGGGCCACGATCGCGGCCGCCCCGCCGCGTCGACGACGACCACCCAGGTCTGTCCGGCGGCCTTCGCGCGCGCGATCACCGCGTGTGATGATTCGCCGATCCGGGCGGTGACCACTTCCTCACTGGCGACGTCGCGGACCCGCTGCACGGTCAGATAGGCCAGTTTGGCGCCGGAGCCGACGAATTCCTCCACGAACGGCGTGGCCGGCGCGGTCAGGATCTCCTCCGGCCGGGCGTATTGTTCGATGTGCCCGCCCTCGGACAGGATGAGCACCTTGTCGCCGAGTTTGGTGGCCTCTTCGAAGTCGTGGGTGACGATCACGACGGTCTTGCCCAGTTCGTGCTGGATCGCGATCAGGCTGTCCTGCAGCCGAACCCGGGTGATCGGATCGACCGCGCCGAACGGCTCGTCCATCAGCAGCACCGGCGGGTCCGCCGCGAGCGCCCGCGCTACACCGACGCGCTGCTGCTGCCCGCCCGACATGTCCTTGGGCAGCCGGTCGGCGAAGGTGGCGGGGTCCAGGCCCACGAGATCCAGCAGATAGTCGGTGCGCTCGGCGATCCGCTTCTTGTCCCAGCCCAGCACCCGGGGTATCGCGCCGACGTTCTTGCGCACCGACCAGTGCGGGAACAGGCCGCCGGATTGGATCACATAGCCGATCGACTGTCGCAACTTGTCGGGGTCCTCGCGGGTGACATCGCGGCCCCCGATGAAGATGCGGCCCTCGGTCGGCTCGATGAGCCGATTGATCATCTTGAGTGTGGTCGTCTTACCGCATCCCGACGGGCCGACGAAGGCGACGATCCGGCCCGCCTCGATCTCGAGGTCCAAGCGCTCGACGGCCGGTTTGTCCTGTCCCTTATATCTTTTCACGACCGAGTCCAGGGTGATCGTCGCCCCGGTGACATTGCGCTGCGGCGCCGACGGTGCGGGTGAACTGGTCACATCGGTCATCAGAGTCCCTTTGCGATCGTGAGGCGTCCGAGTAGGACGAGCAGTGCGTCGAACACCAGCGCGACGATAACGATGAGAACGGTTCCGGTCAGCGCCATCTCGAGTGCGTTCGCACCGCCGAGGCGGGACAGGCCGTTGAAGATCAACGAGCCCAGCCCGGGGCCGAGCACGTAGGCGACGATGGCGGCGACGCCGACGATCATCTGCGTGGATACCCGGATACCGGTGAGGATCACCGGCCAGGCGATCGGCAGTTCGACCGTCAGCAGGATGCGCCACCGCGAAAAGCCGATGCCCCGGGCGGATTCGACCACCGAGGCCGGAACCGACTGCAATCCGACGATCGCGTTTCCGATCACCGGAAGTGCCGCGAAGAACGCCAGCATCACGAACGAGGGGACCACGCCCAGGCCGAAGGGAACCAGCAGCAGTGCCAGCAGTGCCAGCGACGGAATCGTCAGCGCGACTCGGCTCGACGTCAGTGACAGCTGCGCCAGCAGCGGCAGCCGGTATACCGCCACCGCGATCAGAACGGCGACGATCGTGCCGACCAGGACCGTCTGAAATGCCAGGGAGGCATGCTGATACATGAGGAAGGCCAGCACATCACCCCGCCCTCGGATGTAGTTCCACAGGTTCACGGGGCTCCCATCTTCAGCCGAGATCAGCCGGTACCTGTCCGCGCCGGCGCCGGGCGCAGGCGGTCAAAAGACTAGTTGACATCGCGGCACCGGTTCCGGACAACACACGGCGAGGCGAGTCGTGTCGCGGCGAACTTCCAGGTGAACGAGCCGCGGCCGGGATTCGGTCACGCGGATCGAAATCGGGCGGGCTCAGCCCCGTCCGCGCGCCTGCAGTCTGCGCTCGAGACCCGCGATGACGAGCTCGAGGTCGAATTCGAACTGTTCGCCCACCCGTGCGGCGCTCTCACGCGTGGTGGCGACCTCGCGGAGCAGCGGAAAATCGTCTCCGAGTTCGGAATTCAGGGTTCGCGCGACATGTTCGGCCTGGACGTCGACGTGGCCGCGGGTCGCCTCGACGACCTCCCGGGCGGCCGAATGGGCGATATCGGCGAGCAGTCGCATGGTGCGCCCGGCCTCCATCGGCTCGAACCCGGCGCTGACGAGGGTTTCGAAGATCCGCTCGATCTCGGTGAGGACCGACAGCTGCCCCCTTCCGCTGAATCGCACATAGGAGATGAGCACCCCGACCTGCGTGAGGGCTTCCGCGACGGCCGCGGCGAACAACCGCAGCAGATGTTGCCAATCACCGTCGGCGGGCAGGGCGAGGCGGCGGATCTCGGTTTCGAAGGCGTCCAAGGCCACCAGTTCCAGCAGGCCGTCGCGGTCGCTGACGTAGTAGTTCAGTGATTTACGGTCGACGCCGAGGGCGTCGGCCACCGCCTTCATCGTGAGCGTCTCGGGTGGCAGCGCACGCGCCGCGGCGACGATGCGGTCCCGGCTCAAGCGTGGCGGCCGGCCCCGTCCCCGCCGCGATTCCACCCCGTTGCCACCCTTCGCCCCTGTTGAGTTCGCGCCGCTCACCCCCTCAGGCTACGGATATCGGGCGTCGCCGTGGATAACGCGTCCCGATCGGACCGATGCGAGCTGCGAATATTTTCTCCCGATGGGGGAAAATAAGCGGGTCTCTGGACCGTGGCGATGTGGGCCGCCTCGGGGGGAGGAGGTTGTGGTTGTGATCGGAACTCGGAAATCCGGCCGCGGGTCGCCGACGTCGAATCCTTTCGCGCGGTGGTCGGCGCGGCCGACGCCGCCGGGATGCGGACGTTGCCGCTCGGCTGAGCGCACCCGGGGAGGGTCAGCGCACGGCCGCGAGTGCGCCGTCGAGCGCCTGCTGCATCCCTGTGCTGACCGCCCTGGTGATCTGGGCCGGACGCTCGGGAAACTCGGCCAGTGGCCGGTCGAGGTAGAAGGTGGCCCGGCCGCCGGTGTCGTAGGTCAGTCCCAGGAATGCGAAAACCGGTGGTGCTCCGGCCTTCCGGGCGCGCGCGGCGATGTGGCCGATACCGGTGCCGATGGATTGCACCCGGGTCGGATCGGTCTCGTTGCAGGTGCCCTCCGGGAACAGTGCCAGATCGTCACCGTCGACCATGCGCCGCACGCAGACATCCATCAGTTGCTGGCCGGCGGCGTAGGCGGCGCGCGGTCCGTGATCCTTACCGCGAAAGACCGGGATCGCGCCCATCGCGTCGATGCGCGCCCGCTGATCCGGATCGATGAACAGTTCGTCCTTGGCCAGGACACGGATGCGGCCGATGCGAGGTCGGAAGACGCTGCGCCAGGCGAAGGCCGCGACCATGCGCGGATCCTCCACGCTCAGGTGGTTGATCGCGATGATCAGGCGCCGGTCGTCGCGAATCAGCTGCCGGATCTCGGCGCGCGCCGTGTCGGCGTACCTGACGACGGGCCGTTTGCGAAAGGCGGTGACCGCGCACGACAGCCGTGCCCGCGCCCGCGAGGGCCGGTGGGTGCGGTAGTACTCGTAGACGACATCGCGATTGTCGAAATCGACTGCCGGGGGCGGGGAGGTGGTGAGGGCGGCCGGGGTCGAGAGAGTCATGCAACCTACGCTACCGTAGGTTACGGCACCGTAGGGAGTGGGAATTCGCACTCGCGGTGTGGACCGTGCGATGTCCCCGATCCCGATGCGCCGGTGACTATTCTCGGGTGTACGGCGATATCGGGCAGCGACGGCCGACCGCAGGGGAGATCGGAGATGGCGAGTACGCGAGCGCGGGTGCGAGTCCGGCGAATCTACGACGATCCGAGTCCGGACGACGGCGCCCGCGTCCTGGTCGATCGCATCTGGCCGCGCGGCATGAGCAAGGAGCGCGCTCACCTCGACGAATGGTGTAAGCAGGTCGCTCCGTCGACCGAACTGCGCACGTGGTACGGCCACGATCCCGAGCGGTTCGGCGAGTTCGAACGGCGCTACCGCGACGAACTGCGGGACCCGGAACGGGCCGCCGGACTCACCCACCTGCGCGAGCTGGCCCGGCGGGGGACGCTCACGCTGCTGTCGGCGACCACGCGCATCGAGATCAGCGAAGCCGAGGTACTCGCCGGGTTGGTGGGGGACGCCGCGGCGTGAAGGGCCGGTGGCTCATACCGGAAGCGCGGTGTGGCGGACCGTCCAGGTCGTACCCCGGCCGTGCAACGCGGTCGCGCTGAGCGGTGGGATGTCGATGCGCCAGAACGATTCCGGTGGTGCGGACAGGGCGGTGAGGACGCTCGCGCGCACCACGGCGGGATGGGTGACGGCGACGATCCGCTGCCCGTCCGCGGCGCGGGTGTCGAGCCAGCCGCGCACGCGGTCGAGAACGTCGGTGATCGACTCACCGCCGTGGCCCCGATAGCCGGGATCGCTCATCCACGCCATGAGCTCCGCCGGCGCCAGGGCATCCATCGCGATGCCGGCCCACTGCCCGCAGTCGAGATCCCGCAGCGCCGGATCGACCGATCCGGACAGCCCGAGCAGCGCCGCGGTCTGCGCCGCCCGCACCTCGGGGCCGATCCGGACCGCATCGCCCCGCAGCGCCGCGGTGTCGGCCGCGATGCCGCGGGCGTGTTGTTCGATCGGTTCGTCGGCCGGGAACCGGGCGGCCCGCATCGCCTCGGTCATCCCGTGGCTGACCAGGGTCAGCCGGGTGACGCCCGCACTCATATCACCGGTGCCGCCGCGGCCGGGCCGGGCTCGTCCGCCCGATCGAACAGCCGCGGTGCCAGTGTGGCGAAGCCGAAGCCGATGACCGCCCACAGGATCGCCTGTGCGCCGAGGGAATAGAACCGGAAGTAGTACAGGTCGTCGGCGGGGAAGCCCGGGTAGACGATGGTGCCCTTCGAATCGGTCAGCGGCACCGGGGTTTCGGTGGCCGCGTCACCGAGTGCGCGGTTGGCGGCCAGGTGGCCGAGCGAGGGCAGCAGGGCCGCGATCGCCGTCACCACGACGACGAAGGCCAGTCCGGCGGCGATGGTCGCGGTCCAATTGCCCAGGCGCGCCCGCAATCGCCGGCCCAGCCAGACCGCCCCGACCGCGCAGACCGCCGAGATCAGCACCATCAGCAGGTACAGCCCCGTGCGCTCTCGGATGGTGTCGGGGTTGCCGATCGATGGCGGATTGGCGGGGTATTTGAAGAACGGGATCGCGTAGAGCACCACGAACATGCCGCCGGCCACACACAGTGCGAGATTGCGCGGGCCGAGCTTACCGACGCGGCCCACGAACAGGCAGTACACGACCGCGAACAGCGCACCCATCGCGGCGCCGAAGATGATCATGCCGAAACCGATGCCGATCGTCGATTGCACGGATCGGGTGAACAGTTCGGCTTCCTCCATGCCGGGCATCGAATGTCCAGTGGCCTGCTCGAGGCGGGTATGCGCCTCGTCCCGGCCGCCCTCGTAGTCGATGGCGCGGTTGATGATCGGTTCGGCCAGGATCCGGGCGAACAGGAAGGCGAGCAGTCCTCCGATCGCGCCCACGAGAACGCCGCGGCCGATGATTCGCTTTTCCATTGTGTCGACTCGTTCCCGCGGTCAGTGGCAGGGGAAGCCGAGGAAGTGGCGAGCGTCGTGGACGAATTCGTGCACGTGCATATCGCTGCCGAAGATCGAGACCGCGCCCTGGTCGATGCCGATGAAATAGACGGCGAGCAGGGCCAGCACGGTGGTACCGGCCAGCCACAGCGCCGTGGTCGGAATCGAGAGCCGGATCGACTCGATACCGGACCGGGGGACATACGACGTCGCCATGGGGCACTCCTTCGGGGATTACGCGTCCCCGTAGACGATGGTTACCGCGGGATCCGAGTGCCTGACTCACATTCCGCCTCGCGGAGCTGCTCACAGTGGCGCGACCGTCCCGGATTCACACCGGGTTCCTCGAATCGTCGCTCACATAACCATACGAAAACGCTTCTCGAATGGTCAATCGCGGCCACGGCTACCAGAGCAGCACCGGTTTGACGGTCCGGCCGGCACGCTGATCGGCCAGGGCGGTGTCGATGTCGGTATGGGGATAGCGCCGGACCAGACGGTCGAGGGGCAGCAGCCCGGCCGTGTACTGCGCGAGTAGCCACGGAATGAACTCCCGCGGGTTCGCGTCACCTTCGAGGCAGCCGCGAACGGTCTTGCCGCCCAGGACGATATCGCGGATATCGATCGGCGGTACCCCGCTGCCGAGGCCGACCACAGCGACCGTGCCGCCGGTGCCCAGCGCCGCCACCGCACCGGCGAGCACCTCGGGGTGTCCGGTGGTGTCGAGGGCGTGGGTCGCGCCGCCGCCGGTGAGATCCGCGATCGCGGCGCCGGCCTCGGCCGGGTCCAGCGCCGCCGCCGCGCCGAGTTCGAGGGCCAGATCGCGGCGGGAAGCGGACGGTTCGACCACGATCACCCCTACATCGGGCAGGGTCAGGGCGGCCAGCATGCCCGCCAGTCCGACCGCGCCGGCGCCGTAGATCACCAGCCGCGCATCCGGTTCGGGGGCCAGCACATGGAGTACCGCCCCGGCGCCGGTCTGGAATCCGCAGCCCAGACCGGCGGCGACCGCCGGATCGGCGTCGGCCGGTACGACGACGGTGTTGTCCGCGGTGGTCAGGGCGTATCCCGCGAAGCTCGACTGCCCGAAGAAGCCGTCGCGGACCCGGGTGCCGGCGACCGTGATCCGAGGCGTGCGGTCGGGCCGGGCGCCGAACTGATTCAGGGCGGTGGAGTGGGCGCAATAGGCCAGGCGTCCCAACCGGCAGTTCCGGCATCGCCCGCAGTGGCGAAAGGTGAGGACGACGCGATCGCCGGGGCGTATGCCCGCTACCTCGGCGCCGACGGACTCCACCACACCGGCGCCCTCGTGGCCGAGCAGAACCGGCCGATCGGGCGCGCCCGCGAATCTCGAGACCAGATCGGTGTGGCAGATACCCGAAGCCTCGATCCGCACCAGGATCTCATCGGCTCGGGGTTCGTCGACGGCGACCGCTTCGAGGCTGAATGCGGCGCGCGGATCGCGCGACAGCGCGGCAGTGGTGACGGGCACGGCTCAGATCCGCTCGAGCAGGAAGTAGAAGTATTCGCCGTCGGCGAGCACCTGATCCGGGCGTCCGTTCATGATGCCCATCAGTGTGTCGGCGTCGAGCTGTTTGAAATGGTCGAATACCGCGCGGTTGTCGTAGACCATCGTCGCGGTCACCTCCCCGCGGAATTCGATGTTCCACAGCGTCGCCTCACCGCCGCCGCCCAGCTCGAGGTTGGAGAACAGCGTTCCGTCCTCGGCGCGGCAGATCAGCGGCTTCGCCTCCAGCGTGGAGACGAAGGTCTTGCCGTACCAACGGTTCTTGTCCAATGCGCGGCACAGCGGATGACCGGTCCGGAACGCGGCCCCCTTCCATTCGCCCAGGATGTCCTCGGCCCGCGTGACCGCGAGGTCGGCCCAGAGCCGATCCAGATCCGCCGTCGAGACCCCGCTGGGCTGTGCCGCCAGTTCCCGCCAGCGATCGGTGATGTCGCTCATCCGTCCTCCAGAGTTTCCCGAACCATCTGGTTCGGGAAACTACACCCGAACCAGATGGTTCGGCAATATAGGATTCGCGTCATGCGCGCAGCCGGTCATGCCACCAGGGAGCGAATTCTCGCCGCCGCCAAGGCGGAGTTCGCCCGGTACGGGGTCGCCGGCGCGCGGATCAACCGGATCGCCGAGGCCGCGCATGCCAGCAAGGACCGTCTCTACGCCTATTTCGGCGGTAAGGACGATCTGTACGCGGCGGTGACCGAGCAGTGGGCCACCGAGACCACCGCGGAAACCGCGTTGGACGCCGACGATCTGCCTTCCTACGTCGGCCGGTTGTTCGACCACTACCTCCGGCATCCCGACAACGCGCGCCTGCAGTCCTGGGCGGAGATCGAGCGCACCGATATCCCCGCGGCCGAGGCCGCGATCCGGCGCGCGGTCGCGCCCAAACTCGCCGAGATCCGCCGCGGTCAGCGCGCCGGGGCGATCACCGACACCTTCCAGCCGCTGACCCTGCTGACCCTGCTCACCGACCTCGCCCGTACATCGGCGGTGCACGCGCTGCACGGCGACGATGTCGGCGACCGTCGTGACGCGACCGTGCGCGCGGCCCGCCGTGTGATCGCTCCCTGATCCGGAGCCGCCCGACCGGTTCGGACACGCCGCGAGGGCTCGACGGCGGGATGAAATGCCGCCGCTATTGTGTCCGTGGTATGTCGGGAAACTTCCGGTAATTGGGGTCGGCGCGCGTTTTCATTTGTATGGAATACCCGTCCGAGGGGCCCGGCAACCCAGGGAGTCGAGATGGGTGGAATTGTCGTCGGCCGGACGGGCATGATTGTCGGGAACGGCTGTCGCCGGACATTTGCTGGACCCGGCCCAGGTGGGTCGCCGCCGCCGCTGCGATCGGTGGCCCGCAGGCTCGAATGTCTGTGACCGGAGGTATCGGTAGTGGTCCGTGGCGGTTCGCGACACGACGGGCTCGACGAAAGGCCCTGGTGGATGCTCGGCAGTGTCGATGTCGTACGTACAAAAGTGAGAACATTCAACCGTGCAAATGTACTTGCATTCGTAAATGTGTTCGCGAAACACGCAAGAATGCACGCGGTTGCGCATTGTTGCGGTTGTGGTTAATGTGTCCGCATCCCGGTGGCGTACATGTGAAGTTTCCACATGTGATCGGGTGCGAGCGTGTACTGCGGGGAGGATTGCGGTAGATATCGGACAAGGGGGATCAAAGATTGGTATTCGATGACAACGAAATCTGCATCGGTGAATATTCGAGGATATCGGGGCAGGGATATCGCGACCGGTGCCGGTAGGCCCGCGCTGCTGTTCAGCGCGGTCACCACCGCCATGCGTATGCGCCCGCATGCGACCGTGTCGTCCATGCACGACAGCCGCACCTTCGGCGAGTTACTTGCCGAGGTGGGCGACAAGGCCGCCCGATTCGACGCGGTGCTGCGTCGTCCGCGGTCGAGAGTTCTTGTGGCACTGGGGAATTACCCCGGGTATATTTCGACGCTGCTCGCGCTGCTGGCGCGCGGTGATGTTCCGGTCCTGGCCAACCCGGCGCTTCCGCTCGCGGCGATGCGCGAGCTGATCGACGAGTGCGGTATCGATGCCGTGGTGGCCTCCGGACAGGCGAGCGGTATCCGATTGGACGAACGTTCCTGGGCGCAGCGCATCGAGGTCGACGGCGACCGTCCCGCACTGCATCGCGACACCGAGCTGTGCCGGGTGGCGTCCGCGCCCTCGCGCCGGCTGGTCTGTCTCGAATACTCGGCGACCGCGGTACTCAACGCCGCCACCGCGTGGGTGGGTGCGAGCAAACTGCGCGAATCCGATCGGACCCTGTGCTTCTCGGGGCTGTTCGGGCGCTTCGGCTTTCACACCGCCACCGTGGCCAATCTCGTCGCGGGCGCCGATCTGGTGCTGCCGGCCGGAACCCACGCGGCGGGTAACATCCACCGCCACCTGGCGGCCGAATCGCCGACCGTGCTCGTCGCCGAACCGGCCGTCTATCAGGCCATGGTGCAGGGCACCCGGGGCGATATGTCGGCCGATGTCGGTGCCGCGCTGCGCCGGATCCGGTTGCGGCTGTCACCGCATTCGGTGGCGTCCTCGGTCGCCGCGCGGGTGCGGGCGATCTCGGGGCCGATCACGATCTGTTACGGCCTCGACGAAACCGGGCCGGTGGCATACGGTTTCGACGCCGCCGACGGGTCGCCGGGCGTCCATCTGCTGTCCGGGGTCCGGGTGGAATCGCGATCCGCCGACGGTGAGCAGTACGCGCAGGTGCACACCAAATCGCAGGCGACCACCTATCTCAACGACCCCATCGAATTCGAACGTTCGCTGACCGGTGACGGCAGCTACCTGAGTCGCAGTCTCGCAGGCCTGCCCGCATCGGTGATCGCGGCCTGCTGACCGCCTCGGCGATCGATCCGGACGGGGTGAGGGGTTCATCCGCGGCGGGTGATGCAGGCGGCGCGCCCACGGGGCAGAGTCGATGGGCCGGTGTTCGGCAGTACGGCGATCACCGGTCCGTATCGGCCGGAGGAGCGGGTGGTGGCGAATCGTCGATCGTGGCGGGTGCGTGACCGCGGCGCGGCGCTGTGGCGCTATCTCCGCAGCGCGCCGTGGACCTTCTCCTGGCTCACCGTGCTGCTGATCACCACCATCGTGCAGCATTCGGTGCCGCGCAGCACGCTGAAAACCATTCTGGGCGAACGCTCGACGAACCTCGACAACCTCCGCGACGATCCGCTGCACGTGCTGGTGACCAGTCTGCTCTGGATCGACGGCTACTTCTGGCTGCCGTATCTCCTGCTGTACTGCGTCTTCCACGCGCCCGCCGAACGATGGCTGGGCGCCCTGCGCTGGGCGATTGTCGGCCTGGTCGCGCACGTCGCGGCGACCTACCTGAGCGAAGGGGTGCTGGCCTGGGCGATCGGCCACGGTCATGCCGATCCGGCGATGGTCGACGTCCGCGATATCGGCGTCAGTTATTTCCTCGCCGGCATCATCGGCGTGCTGACCTATCACCTCGCGTATCCCTGGCGCTGGGGGTACGTCGTGGTGGCCGGGGCGTGTTTCGCCGCGCCGCCGCTGATCCATCTCACCTTCACCGGAATCGGGCATCTGTCGGCATTCGTGATCGGGCTGGCCTGCTATCCGCTGACCAGGTCGCGGGCGGCGGCGCTGTGGAATCCGGCCGACGCCCGGCGAGCCCGCCGGCGCGCGCGAACGGCATAGCGAACCAGCCCTGTTTCGGAAACTCAAGTGGCGCTGAGCGTTTGCCACGTGCTAAGAGAATGGACGTGTTGTGGTCTGCGCGTGTTCATTTCCATCCTCCGGTATCGCCCGAGGCGCTTGATCGCGGGAACCGGCCCTACGCGTGGTGACCGCAGGTACAGCGGGCACGGGGGCCACCGCCACATCGGCGCCACGGCCGGACACCGGGACGAGCACCCGTCGCGCGGCCTACCGCGGCGATCTGGACGGACTGCGCGGTGTGGCGATCGCGCTGGTGGTGGCGTTCCACATCTGGTTCGGCCGGGTTTCCGGCGGCGTGGACGTCTTCCTGGTGCTGTCCGGGTACTTCTTCACCGGACTGCTGGTGCGGCGTGCCGAGACCGGAACTGTCGGTATCGGATTCACCCTCCGGCGCACCGGACGGCGGCTGGTGCCCGCCACGGTGATCGTCCTCGCGGCGGTGGTGGTCGCGACGGTGTGGACACGGCCCTACACCCAATGGTCGGATATGGCCGGGCAGACGCTGGCCTCGCTGTTCTACTTCCAGAACTGGCGGCTGGCGACGACCTGGTCGGACTATCTGGCCGCGGATCCGTCGGTGAGTCCGCTGCAGCATCTGTGGTCGATGGCCGTGCAGGGGCAGTTCTATCTGCTCGCGCTGCTGGTGGTGGCACTGGTCGCGGTGATCCTGCGCCGCACCGGCCGCAGCGCGCAGCTGCGGCCGGTCCTGGGTGCGATCACCGCACCGGCGGCGGTGCTGTCGCTGTGGTACGCCACGCACGGCGCGGCCACCCACCAGGGCTGGAACTACTACGACAGCGGCGCTCGCCTCTGGGAGTTGCTCGCCGGCGCCGCGCTGGCGCTGGCCGCACCGGCGTTCACGCTACCGCGCGTATTCCGGACGGTGACCGCACTCGCCGGTGCCGCGGTCGTACTCGCCTGCGGATGGCTGATCGTCGACGGCGCCAACCGCTATCCGGGTCCCGCGGCACTGGTGCCGGTTCTCGCGACCCTGGCGGTGATCGCCTCCGCCAACAATGTCGCCGCCGCCGACAGGCCGTGGCCCAACCGGCTGCTCGCGACGCGTGCCGCGCAGTGGCTCGGCACCATCGCCTATCCGCTGTATCTGTGGCACTGGCCGATTCTGATCTTCTATCTGGCCGAGACCGGGCGCCCGAAGGCGGGCCCGGCCGACGGCGCCGCAGTCGTGGCGGTCTCGATGCTGCTGGCCTGGGCCACCCATCGCCTCGTCGAGCAGCCGCTGCGACTGGGGGGCCGCACAGCAACGGCGCTGGTCGCCTCACCGCACTATCGGCGCGCGGCGGGCGTCGCGGTGTCGCTGGTGGCGGCCGCGGTCGTCGCGGCCACCGGAGCCTGGCAATTCGGGGTGGTGCACAGGCAACCGCCGCAGCCCACCCGCGCACTCGATCCGGTGAACTATCCGGGTGCCGAGGCACTGGCGGCCGGGGCGCCGACACCGCAGGCGCCGATGCGGCCGACGGTCTTACAGGCGCCCGGCGAGCTGCCGCCGCCGACGCTCGACGGCTGTATCGCCGACTGGGACACCCGGGAGGTGGTCACCTGTACCTACGGCGACAGGAACGCCACCCGGACCATCGCGGTGGTCGGCAGTTCGCATGCCGAGCACTGGCTTCCGGCATTCCAGGAACTCGCCGCGCAATATTCGTTCCGCATCCAGGTGTATCTGAAGATGGGCTGTCCGCTGACGCTGGCCGAGGACGCCACCTACAAGGGGGAGCCGATTCCCGACTGCCGCGACTGGTCGCGCGCGGTTCTCGACCGCCTCGCCGTCGACCGGCCCGATTGGGTGTTCACCACCGGCACCCGGCCGCGGTCCGGTCCCGGTGACGAGACGCCGCCGGAGTACGTGGACGTGTGGGCGGCGCTGGCCGATCGCGGGCTCAATGTGGTCACCGTCCGAGACTCCCCGTGGCTGCGCCGGGACGAGGTGCGCTACAAGGCCGCGGATTGCCTGGCCGGTGGCGGCACCGCGGTCAGCTGCGGGATGCGCCGCACCGAGGCCCTCGACCCGATCGATCCCCAGCTCGAGCCGGCGTCGCGCTATCCGAACATCTTCCCGCTCGATCTCAGCGACGCGTTCTGTGATTCGTCGGTATGCCCGGTCGTCGCGGGAAATATCCTCATGTATCACGACGAACATCATCTGACCTCCAGCTATGCGCGGTCGCTGTCCGGGGCGCTGGGACGCGGATTGGAGCCGTTGCTGCACTGGTGGTAGTGCCGCGCGTCACTGAAGCCCGCACGGCGGCCCCTTTCCCAGTACGGTGTGCTCGAGTGGCTCGAGCAGGAGGTGCCCGCGCGTGGTGGGCGTTGGACACGGTGGGGCGCGCCGTTGGGTCGTGGCCGCGGTACTCGCGGTCGTGGTCGCGTCGATCGGTTTCGGTTCGGTGGAGCCGGCCGCACCGGATGTGATCGCGGGGCCGGTCATGCCGGACCTCTTCGTCGATCCGGGTGCGCCGCAGCGCATCGCCTACGGTTCCGAACCCGACACTTTCGGTGATCTGTATCTGCCGGCCGGTGGCCCGCTGTCGGGTTCGACCGGCCGGTGCCCGGTGGTCGTGCTGATCCACGGCGGTGGCTGGGCGCAGTACCGGGATCTGAGTCAGTTCGCCGCACAGGCCCGGCAACTCGCCGAAGCCGGTGTCGCGGTGTGGAATATCGAGTATCGGCGGGTCAACGGCGCCGGTGGCTGGCCGATGACGCTGACCGACGTCGATGACGCCATCGGAGCACTGGCCACGGTCGTGCAGCAGCGGGCCGGGGGACGTCTGGATCTCGACCGCGTCCATCTGGCCGGTCATTCGGCCGGCGGACAGCTCGCGGCGTGGGTCGCGGGCCGGCGGACGGCCGCGCCGATACCGCAGCGGCCGCGTATCCGCAGCCTCACCCTGATGGCGTCGGTCCTGGATCTCGACTACGCGGTGGCCCACGGCAACGACGGATTCGCGCGAAAGTTGTTGGGCGGCTTGCCCGGTGAGGTTCCCGACCGGTATCGATTCGCCTCACCGATCGACAATCTTCCACGGGGTGTGCACATCACCGCGATCCACGGTGACGCCGATCGTGTCGTCGCGCCGGAACAGAGCCGCCGCTACGTCGATGCCGCCCGCGGCGCCGGCGACACCACCGAACTGCGGATCCTGCCCGGTACCGGACACACCGAGTTCACCGATGCCGGATCGACGGCGTGGGCGGTGGCGCTCGCGGCGATCCTCGCCCAGATCGCCGAATCGGCGTAGACGGCGGCTCGAGCGCGTTCGTGGCCGAGCGATAGTGTGAGGTTGTGACGACGGCGAACAGACAGTACGGCGGGCGGGCGGTGACCGAGCGCCGGGCCGAACGTCGTCAGCGCTTCGTCGTGGCGGCGACGAAGGTCTTCGCGGAAAAGGGTTACGCGAACTGCTCACTCGCCGACGTGTGCGCCGCCGCGGGACTGTCCAAAAGACAGTTCTACGAGGAATTCCAGACCCGTGAGGATGTGCTGATCGCGGCCTACGACCGGGTTCAGGACGAGGCCGCGGCGGCGGTGATGCGCTCGCTGGGCTCGCTGCCGGCGCACGATCCCGCCGCGGCGATGGCGGTCGTGCTGTCGGCCTATCTGGAATCCATCACCGCCGACCCGTATCGGGCCAAGCTGGCCTTCATCGAAGTGGTCGGCGCGAGTGACCGGATGGAACAGCATCGGCGCGATCGCCGTCACGGCTGGGTCACCCTGCTGGAAATGGTGGTGGTGCCGATCGCCGGCCCCGGCGCCCGGCTGCGCGGGGGCGCGGCCCTGACCGCCAGTGTGCTCATCGGCGCCGTCAACGGCCTGGCCCACGAATGGTTGCTGATGCGTCCGCGCGCCGAGGTGGGGGAGTTGACCGATCTGCTGATTCCGGTCGCCCTGTCCCTGATCGACATCTGACAGCATCGGTCGGGACGTCGGGGAGGGCGGTGGCGCCTCCCCGGCGCGGTACCCGGCCGCTGTCGCGCGACGACAGCGAACGACGATCAGGCATCGGTGCCGAGCGATTCCCATTCGGTGCGCAGTTCGGCGACCTCGGCGGCGAGCTCATCGCGCAACTGCTCGCGTTCGGTGAGACTCAGGCGCAGGCTTTCGATGGTCTCGTTCATCGCGGCCAGCCGGCGGTCGGCGCGCTCGAGATGCCATTCGAGCACCGAACGACGGTCGACGTCGGTGCTGGCGGCGCGCACCCACTCGACCAGATAGTCGAGCCACTGCGGTTGTTTGGGCATCGGCCGGTCTTCGTCCCAGCCTCGTCGCAGTGCGGGTTTGGCGGAGAGTACGAGTTCGCTGTCGCGGCCGGGTTCCGGGGTGTTCAGCTGGATGAGGCTCAGTTTGCCGGCGCTGGTCACCACCGCGGTCACCCGATAACGCCCGGCCAGATGCATTCTCAGTTCGGCGGTGCCGCGCCCGTCGGCGTCCATGGCTCCCTGCCAGGGGCCCTCCGCCACGTTGAGGATCGATTCCAGGATGCCGAGCTGGCCGACGCCGCGTCGCAGCCGGGTCGCTCGCTTGCGCAGCTCATCGGGTGTGGCGGTCATCTGATCCCAGTGCATACCCACGAACCATAGTGGGCCGGGTGTCCCGGGGTCCGGTCTCGGGCCGCGGGCGGGGACGGTGCAACTACCGCGCGGTGGCGGTGGCCTGCGCACTTCCGCTGGCCAGGGCGTCCACCAAAGCCGCGAGGCCCGAGGCGGAGCCGGTGCCGGACGGGTCCGGCTCACCGGGGGCGATCACCGGCGTGGCGGAGGTGATGTCGGCCGCCGTGGCGATGCCGCCGCCGGTGCACAGCACCGTCGCGGCGGCGATCAGAGTGAGAGTTCCGGCTGTGCTCATGTGATCGGTCCTGTTCCGTCGGCGACGTGGTGGATGCGATTGCCGCACGGACCAATTCACTACATTCCGGCGGGATGGGACAGCCCCGAGTGTTCGGGGCAGCGCTGCCGGTCGGGTCAGCGCGTCGTGCCGTGCAGCGTGGTGGCGGTGCGTGAGTTCGGTGTCGTCGCGGGATCGGGATAGGTGCCCAGCAGGCGATCGGCGGTTCCGGAACTCGTGACCGTGAACCAGTAGTGCTCGTTCTTGAAATGGTGCAGCCGGTGATTGCGGCGGACCGCGGTGTAGAGCCGGGTGCGCGGCTGATAGTCGGTGTGGATCAGATAGTGCGTCCACTCGTAGGCCGAGCCCAGGACGCCGAGCACCGTCAGGAAGGTCAGACCGAGTCCGAGCCGCGGAAATGCCAGCACCGCAACGAGAACCAGGATGGGGAACAACCACAGGAACGTCTGCCACGGGATGAAGATCAGGTCGACGCGACGTGGGTCGGCATGATGTTCGCGGTGTTTGCGCGCCAGCAGGGAATCCAGTGTGAACCGCCCGATCCGGCGAGGGCGCCAGTGCAGCACGCAGACGTGGATCAGCCATTCGGTCAGCGGGAACAGGGCGAGCATCACCGTGGCCAGCGCGACGTCGGTGAGCTGCCAGTCGCCCACCGCGATCCGGGCCGCGACCGCCCCGGCGAACAATGCGGCGATGATCCACGGTGAGGGGCGGCGCACGAAGGCGGTGAAGGCGTCGCGCAGGGTGAAGGGCCTGCGGTGTGGGCGGGTGGTGTCGGTCATTCTCGCGTACCTTCCATCGTGCGCACGACTGTGTCGAATTGTGTTGCGGCCATGCGCAACAGCGTGTCCGCCGCGGTGCGGGCGGCGTCGGCGTCGCCGCGAGCGATCGCGGCGGCCAGCTTCCGGTAGTGCTCGATGCTGCCGACCTCCGGGGCCATCACCCCGGCCAGCGCCACGATCGCCGGCTCGTAGACCTCGCGCAGAGTGTTGAACAACAGCCGGAACACGATGGATCCGGTGCCGTCGACGATGTGGTCCCAGAACTTCAGCGCCTCGAGCTGCTGGGCGACCGGTTCCTGCTGTGCGGCCAGTGATTCGATGCAGTCGTCGAGCTCGGCGCCGGATGTCTCACCGGTGCGTTCGGCGGCGAGGACGGCGACCTCGCGGCCCAGGACCCGCCGTGCCTCGAGGATGTCGGTGACGACCGTTGGGTCGACGGTGCCGTCGCGCACGATCAGCCGCGGCAGCAGGTCCAGTCCGGCGGAGCGGCGGAAGTCGCGCACCGTCGTGGCGCCGCCCTGGCGCACCTCGATCAGGCCGGTATGGGCGAGTTTGCGCAGTGCCTCACGCACGGTCGGCCGCGACACCCCGAGTGCTTCGGCGAGTTGGCGTTCCGCCGGAAGGGTCGACCCGGCCGGGAGTTCGCCGTCGAGCACCTCGCCGACGAGCTGGTCGAACACCGCGTCGGGCACCGTCTGCCGGTCTATCCGCTGGAAGGCCATGATCCGAAATGTAGCCGCGCAGTGGTAAGAGGTCAAGTGGTCATACCAGTTTTCTGAAGGGGTCGACCGCTACTATCGAGCTGACCGGATTTCGTGCCCTGATTTTTATCCGGCGGTGGTCGTCGTGTCCGCCGGCTCGTGTCCCGCTGTGCCGACCGAGGAGGACCGCCTGTGACCGTCGAGCAATCCGGATCCGCTACCGCGCCGATCGTCGTCGCCGTGGACGGGTCACCCACTTCACTACAGGCCGTGGCCTGGGCGGCGCGCGATGCGGCACTGTCGGGCCATCCGCTGCGGATCGTGCACTCGATCGCGGTGCCGGCGGGATTCGGGCCGGGGCTGGCGGCCGGTACCGCGCAGCCGGATTGGTTGCGTACCGACGGTGAGCAGATCCTGTCCGAGGCGGCTGCTTCGGCCCGGGAACTGGCCGGGCCGGATGTGGTGATCGATGCCGAATTGAGCTTGGAGCTGGTCATCGGCGATCTGCTGGTCCGCTCGGAGCACGCCTATCGGATGGTGGCCGGAAGCCGGGGGCGGGGGGCTCTGCGTCGCGGGTTGCTCGGTTCGGTGAGCTCGGCACTGGTCCACCACGCCCGGTGTCCGGTGGTGGTGGTGAAAGACGATTCCGCCACCGATGCGGCGGCGGCGCGGCGCCCGGTGCTGGTCGGGGTCGACGGCACCGACAACAGTGATCCGGCGACCGGCCTCGCCTTCGAGGAGGCGCAGCGCCGTGGTGTAGCACTGGTCGCGCTGCATTCCTGGAGCGACACAACGGGTCTCGACATCTCGATGTTCGGCTGGGACACCATCGTCAACGCGGAACATGCGATGCTGGCACAGCGGCTGGCGCCGTGGCGCGATCGCTATCCCGAGGTGCCGGTGACGCTGGAGGTGGCGCGCGACGATCCGGGGAAATCGCTCCTGAAACAATCCGATTCGGCCCAACTGGCGGTGGTCGGAAGCCGCGGCCGCGGCGGTTTCGCCGGGATGCTGCTCGGCTCAACCAGTGCCGGGCTGGTGCATTCGGCCGAATGCCCGATCATGGTGGTGCGCCGGTGACGGCTGGGGCCAATACCACCCCTGGGTATAGTGGGTGGCAATCCCGCCCGATTCGTGAGGAGCTGCCCCATGTGCGTCCCGACCACCTGCGCCACCTGAGGTAAGACCACCTGGTCCGGCTGCGGCGCGCACATCGATCAGGTGCGGGCCTCGGTGCCACCGGCGCAGTGGTGCGGCGGTCACGCCGAGGCCTCGCAGCGGAAACGCTGGTGGCCTCGCAGCGGAAACGCTGGTGGCAGCGCGGCTGAGGATCAGTCCTCGGCGACGACCACGCGCACGTCGATATTGCCGCGCGTGGCGTTGGAGTACGGGCAGACCTGATGGGCCTTGTCGGCCAGTGCTTGCGCGGCGTCGCGTGCCAGATTCGGCAGTGACACCTCCAGGGTGACCTCGAGGCCGAATCCGCCGGCGTCGTTGGGGCCGATGCCGACCTTCGCTCCGACCGCGGAGTCGCTGACGTCGGCCTTCTCCTGCTTGCCGACCAGGCGCAGGGCGGAGTGGAAACAGGCGGCGTAGCCGGCCGCGAAGAGCTGCTCGGGGTTGGTGCCCGCCCCGCTGCCGCCCATCTCCGGCGGGGTGGCCAGGGTCAGGTCCAGTGTGCCGTCGGTGGTGCGGGCGTGGCCGTTGCGTCCGTCTCCGGTGGCAAGGGCTTCGGCGGTGTAGAGGATCGTCATCTAGGTCATCGCTTTCTGTCGGAGGATGCGCACTCGGCATCCGGTGAGGTACCCGCCGTGGTGGCGGCGTTGAGTGCGATGGTCATGCGGACCAGGGTTTCGCGCAGTGTCACCAGTTCTTCCACGGTCATGCCCGTGGCCTCGGCCATGTGGCCGGGGATGTCGCAGGCCCGCTCGCGTAGCGCGTGCCCTCGTCCGGTGAGCCGGATCTCGACGCGGCGCTCGTCGTCGGTGGCTCGGACACGTTCGATCAGCTCGGCTTGCTCGAGTCGTTTCAACAGCGGCGACAAGGTCCCGGAGTCGAGGGCCAGGGCATCGCAGAGCTCGCCGACGCCGCGACCGTCCCGCTCCCACAGCACCAGCATCACCAGATACTGCGGATATGTCAGACCCAGTGCCGCCAGCATCGGCCGGTAGCGCGCGGTCATCGCACGCGACGCGGCGTACAGCGGGAAGCACAGCTGCTGGTCCAACGCCAGGGGATCGGTCACACAGTCAATGTAGGGCACAATTAAGTTGTGCACAACCTTTTGGGGAGTGTGCTGTGTCACCGCCGCGCGGATCGCGCGGGCGCGGCCCACCCGGCCGGCGAAGCGATCTCCGCGGCCGGCTCGGGGAGGCCGCCGGAGGCCTGCCCAGGGCGGCTCAGGTGGTGGTGAAACCGCCGGCCGGGTCGGCGTAGCGAGCGGCGTCGACATCGGCGAGCAGTGCGGTCATGGCGCGCACGGTGGCACGCATGTCGTCGACGGCGGTGTTCTCGTCGGGATCGGTGGACCAGGTCATGGTGTGCTCCTGATGAATCAGCGGACGGCAGTGGGGATTTCGGTGTGATGGCTGGTGCGGCGCTGGTAGGCGTCGCCCACGCGCAGCACGGTGGTCTCGTCGAAATGGTTGCCCGAGATCGACATCGACAGCGGCATCCCCTCGCTGCCGATGCCGATCGGCACGGCCAGGGTGGGATTGCCGAGTGGATTCCAGTACGGCGTGTGCAAGCTGGCCAGCATCGCCATCGGCCGCAGCTGATCCAGATCCCCGAGGGCCGGGGCGCCGAGGTGTCCGGTCGGGGTGATCACCAGGTCCACCCTGGCCAGTAGTTCGGCCATCCGCTGCCGTCCGATACGCCGCACCCGTTGCGCCTGAACATAATCCGGGCCGCTCACGGCGTCGCCGCCGGCGAGGATGATCCGGGTCGCCTGCCCATAGTCGTCCCAGCGCTCGCGCAGAGTGCGCTGATGGTACGCGTGGGCCTCGGCGAGCATGACCACCACGTCGACCGCGGTCAGCTCCCGGTACATCGGTACCTCGACCGGCACGATCCGCGCGCCGGCGGCCTCGAGTTCGGCCACCGCCGCGGAGAATCGTTGCGGCTGTTCGAGATCCATACCGCCGTCGGCGAATCGGTCCAGGGTGTCGACGCCGACGGTGAGGCCGCTCAGATCGCCGGTGAGCGCGCCGACATAGTCGTCGGCGGGGGTACGGGCACTGTAGGGATCGGCCGGATCGTGTCCGGCGAGGACCGAGAGCAGCAGGGCGCAGTCGGCGGCCGATCGTGCCATCGGCCCCGGGTGGTCGAGGGTGTAGCCCAGCGGTACGACCCCGGATTTCGGGACCCGCCCGAAGGTGGGCTTGAGACCCGTTATTCCGTTGAAGGCGGCCGGGATCCGGATACTGCCCGCGGTGTCGGTACCGATCGCGCCGAGGAACATGCCGGCGGCGACGCCACTGCCGGATCCCGAGCTGGAACCGCCCGCCCACCGGTCGGTATTCCAGGGATTGCGCGGCACCGGAAAGGGTTTGGCAGGATCGGGTGCGCCGATGGCGAACTCCATCGTGGTGACCTTGCCGGTGACGATCGCGCCGGCCTGCTCCAGCCGGCGCACCACCGTGCAGTCACCCTCGGCGGCGCCCCAGGCCGGATCCAGCACCAGGCTCTGCGCGGTGGTGGGTGCCGCCGAATGGGCGAGAATATCCTTGATGCCCAGCGGAATTCCGGCCAGCGGGCCGACCGGTTCCCCGGCGGCGAGCTGAGCGTCGACGCGCGCGGCGCGGGCGGCGGCGCGCTCGTCGAATCTGCGGAGGTAGACCCCCAGCGCTCCGTCGTGGGCATCGGCCGCGGCAGTGGCCTGCGCGAGCAGCCGGGTGGCGGTGGTCGCACCGCTGCGCAGGGCGGCGACGGCGCCGGTGAGACCGGAGAGCGCGGGTGGGGTGGCGGCGAGTGTCATGGTGGTCCTCATCATCGGTGGGGCAGGGTCGCGGTCATATCGAGCCGGGGCAGGGCGCCGAGTTCCAGCTGGATTTCGGCACGGCAGGACCCGAGGGCGTAGTCGACGGCTTCGCCGGCGCGGGTGCGAATGGTCTGCTCCACCAGCAGCACCGGCTCACCGGGCAGGATGTGCAGCAGGGCCGCGGTGCATTCGTCGGCGCGCGCGGCCTGCACCCCGACATCGCAGCCGTCGACCTCGACGCGGCCGCCGCGCAGCAGGGTGTAGAAATCGTCGCCGAAGGCGGCCTGATCGACGCGGCTCGCCTCCGGTGCGCGCAGGTAGTTGGTGAACACCGCGATCGGCCGATCATCGAGCAGCAGCACGTATTCGATGCACAGGCAGTCCTCGTCCGGTCCGACGCCGTCGAGGTGGGCGGCGATCACCGGCGGTACCGGAATCCAGGCCCAGTGCAGCAATCGCGGCGTGATACGCCCCAGTTCCAGATGTTCTTCCAGGGTGCGGCCCTCCGGCGGCAGGGCGCCGGAGACGACGTAGTGTTCGCGGATCGCGACGGTGCCCACACCACGGCGACGTTCGATCAGCCCGTCCTCGCGCAGCAGGCCGAGCGCCGCGCGCACCACATCGCGCGGCAGCTGATGATCGGCCATGAGTTCCGCCTCGCCCGGCAGGCGTCCGGCGTCGAATGCGCCCGCGCGCAAAGCGGCTCGGAGCAGATCACGGAGCCGGCGGGCGGGGAGCTGGGCGGCGGCGGGCAGGAGCTGGCGCACCTGATCGCGGAAGACCGGGCGATCGCGATCCGCCTGATCGGGGTGAAGCCGTTCGGTGCGGTACTGCATGCCAGGTAGCGTGCAGAGACCGGGCGTTACGCGACAAGGGCCCGAGGTAAATACCTGGTTACGCGGTGGATTCGCGCCGTCGGACCCCTCCGACCAGCACGTTCGTATCGGTGCGGCGGAGGTTTCGCCGGGCATGGGACGGTGCCCGGGCCCCGGTGGCGCCCGCGCGGCCCGGTTACGCGGTGTGAGCGGTATGTCCGATCCGTACAAAACGTGCGGGCCGGCGCCCGGTTGACTGGCGGCATACGACGATTCGATACGGAGGTGCTCCGAGTGCGAGCCCACGTCCACGCGATCACCCTGGCTGTGCGCGACCTGGATCTGTCGCTGCGGTTCTACCGCGCGCTGGGGTTGTCCTCACCGGGGGTGATCGGCACCGAGTTCCGGGCCGATGCCGAGAATCCGGGAGGTGCGGTCGCGATGTTCACCATGGACAACGGCGTGCTGCTGTCGCTGTACGGGCGCGAGGATCTGGCCCGGGATGCGGGAGTCGGCCTCGAACGAATGTCGGGGTCGGCGATGAGCCTGGGCTGGTTCGTCGACACCGACGAGGCGGTGGGCCGCGTGCTGGAGCCGGCCCGCGACGCCGGCGCGACCGTGCCGCAGCCCGCTCGCCGGCGGCCGTGGGGAATTCACGCGGGGTACTTCGCCGATCCCGACGGCCACCTGTGGGAGGTCGTGTCCTTCGCGCCGCGGTGACGGCGAGCGATCGGCTAGGAGTTCGGCGCCGTCGGGTCGCGGTACAAGGCGGCCACCGCGGAGATGTCGGCATCGGGATCCCGGCCGCCCGCGGTCTCGTAGCGGCCCCGCACGACCTCGGCCACCGGTAACTCGAGATCGGCCCCGGCCGCGATGTCGAGGGCCAGCCCGGCATCCTTGGCGCCCAGTACGGTCGTCCACCAGCCCTGCGGTGAGGCCGTGAGGACGGCGTCGAACCGGTTGGCGAGCGCGGGCGCGACGACGGGGGCATCGGCGAGCAGTGCGTGCAACTGTTCGTCGTCGAGGCCGCCGGACCGCCCGACGGTGAAGGCCTCGGCGAGGGCGACCACACCCGACAGCAGCAGGAAGTTCGTGGTCACCTTGGCGGTCAGCGCCAGCGCGGCCGATTCGTAGCGCCGGATCCGGTCGGACAGATCGCCGAGCAGGGGTCCGAGCCGATCGATCAGCCCGGTGTCGCCACCGGCGAGCAGCGTCGCCGTGCCCGCGCGGACCGCGGCGGGTGCTCCGACGATCGGAAGCGACAGGAATCGGGGGCCGAAGGCATCCGCGAGGGCGGCGCCGAGCGCGGGGGAGACCGTCGAGCAGTCCAGATAGGGCGTATCCGCCGCGATCGCGGCCTGCAGATCTCCGAAGGCCACCGAGATGACCGCGACATCGTCGGCCAGCATGGTGATCACGGCGTCGACACCGGAGACCGCGTCGGCGATCGTCGCGGCCTCCACGGCGCCGGCGGATTCGAGCTCTCCCGCTCGGCCTTTCGTCCGGTTCCACACCGTGACCCGGTGCCCGCCGTCGAGCAGGCGCCCGGCGAGTGCCCGGCCCATCTGTCCCATACCCAGTACGGCGATATGCACGCTGCCTCCTCGTCTCGGTTGCCCGGCGCGCCCCGGTGACGTGCCGCTGCTTCCACTGTCTCGCACGACATGCGGTGCTGTCCCGCGCGGGGCGGGGCGGGCGCCGAAGTGGTGAGGGCCGCCGCCGTCCGGCCGGCCGTGATCGCGGTCGGCGCCGGTGAAAACCGTTGCCGGACAGTGGGTGTGAATGTTCACGATCGGTGGTGCGCCGCAGCGCGTCGTTCCGCGCGGGCGGACGCGCCGAGCGGTGCCGGCGGTGCGGACACCGGGCTCGGCGCGCCGCGGTGATAGATAAGTCGTACAAATGTCCAGTAGGGATGATGCGGTACTCTTGGGTGGTCGCCGCGGGGATCGGTTCTGTCGCATACCTTTTCGGGGGGAGCTGACGCCGGTCCCGGCAGTCGGCGGCGATACGATCGCGCTCTCGAATGTGATATGGATCACAATTCGGTACCGGCAGCGATTTTTCTTCTGGAAACGCTTTCCAACTGCTTTGCGTTGTCTTTACTATTGTGTCGATGCGTTGCCGCGGGCTCGCGTGTCCCGATGGATCGCAGTCGCAACACATCTCGGCGTAACGAGCTTCGCCCGCCCGCTTTCGATGCCAGTACATGTTCCACCGATGAACCGAACCGCGACACGGTTCGGCGAAGGAGAAATATGTCCACCGACACCGACCCGGCCCGACGGACGTCGCCCAAGGGGCTCTCGGTTGTTCTACGACACGATCTACCCGCCTCCGTGGTGGTCTTCCTGGTCGCGCTACCCCTGTCCATCGGGGTGGCCGTCGCCATGGGGGCGCCGGTCGCCGCCGGATTGATCGCCGCGGTCGTCGGCGGATTGGTCGCCGGACTGTGTGGCGGCTCGGTGCTGCAGGTCAGTGGCCCCACGGCCAGCCTGACCGTGGTGGTCGCCGAGGCTATCCATCAATTCGGATGGGCGACAACATGTTTCATCACGGTGCTGGCCGGGGCGCTACAGGTGCTGTTCGGGCTGAGTCGCATCGCGCGGGCCGCACTGGCCATCGCGCCGGTGGTCGTCCACGCCATGCTGGCCGGGATCGGTGTCGTCATCGCGTTGCAGCAGCTGCACGTCCTGCTGGGCGGGCAGTCGCTGAGTTCCTCGTGGCAGAGCATCGTCCAGTTGCCGCATCAGCTCACCGTGAGCCACGGTGGTGACGCGCTGGTCGGCGTGGTGGTGATCGCGATCATGCTGGGCTGGCGCTATCTGCCCGGGCGTATCCGGGCGGTGCCCGCGCCCCTGGCCGCCGTCGTGGTCGCGACGGCGCTGGCGATGATCGTGCCGACCAGTGTCGAGCGCATCACGCTGCACGGCTCGCTGTTCGACGCGATGTCGCTACCGCAACTGCCGCACGGCAATTGGGGTGCGGTCGTGCTGGCGGCGATCACGATCGCGCTGATCGCCAGCGTCGAGACCCTGCTGTCCGCGGTCGCCGTGGACCGCCTGCGGCCGGAGTATCGCACCGATCTGGATCGGGAACTGCTCGGTCAGGGCGTGGCGAATATGACGTCCGGCATGCTGGGCGGGCTGCCGGTGGCGGCGGTCATCGTCCGCAGTATCACCAATGCGAAGGCCGGTGCGCGCACCAAGGCCAGCACCATGCTCGGTGGTGTGTGGGTGCTGGTGTTCTCGGTGGCGCTGGTGGAGGTGGTGCGCCAGATTCCCAAAGCGGCGCTGGCCGGGCTGCTGATCGTCATCGGCATCGGGCTGGTGAAGCTCGCCCACATCCGCCTCGCACGGCGTGCCGGTGATCTGATCGTCTATGCCGCAACGGTTCTCGTGGTCGTCTTCGCCAATCTGCTGCTGGGTATGCTGATCGGGCTGGTGTTGTCGTTCGGGCTGCTGATGTGGCGGGTAGTGCGGGTGGTGATCGCGGCCGCGCCGGTCGGTGACACCGGACGCTGGCTGGTGACCGTGGACGGCTCGGCCACCTTCCTCGCGCTGCCCCGGCTCACCGCCCAGCTGGCCAAGGTGCCGGCCGGGGCGCCGGTCACGGTGGAGATGACGGTGGACTTCATCGACCATGCCGCATCCGACACCCTGCACGAATGGGCGCAGCGGCACGAAAGCCTCGGTGGCACCGTGCAATTCGTCGAACTCGGTACCGTCCGCATCGCGGATCTCACGGCGGGCCCGCCCGCGCGCAAGCACGCCCGCGGCATGCTCGACGACATGCTCGGTCCGTGGCGTCGCACCACTCGCACCGATTCGATGGCGGCCGGTATCGAGGCCTACCACCGCGGTCACGCCCATATGATGCGGCCGCACCTGGACGAACTGCGGCACGCCCAGGATCCGGAATCGCTGTTTCTGACCTGTGCCGATTCGCGGATCGTGCCGAATGTGATCACCAACAGCGGTCCCGGCGATCTGTTCACGGTGCGCAATATCGGCAATCTCATCCCCGCGGACGGTCGTGACACCTCGGTGGAGGCCGCGCTGATCTACGCGCTGGACAAACTCGATGTCCGATCGATCGTCGTCTGCGGCCACTCCGGCTGCGGTGCGATGGATGCGCTGTGCGGCGGCCTGCACACCGGATCCGGACTCGATGATTGGCTCGCGCACGGCCGGCCGTCGCTCGAGCGGTTCCGCGCGGGGCATCCGGTCGCGGCGGCGGCCGCGGCCGCCGGATTCGGTGAGGTCGATCAGCTGGGCATGGTCAATGTCGCGGTGCAGGTCCAGACGCTGGCGGCGCATCCGATCGTCGCGCGGGGGATCGAGGAGCGTGGTGTCGTGCTGTCGGGTCTGTTCTTCGATATCGCGACGGCGCGAGTGCTGCGCATCACCGAGGACGGGATCGGCGAATTCGACGAGGTGCGCCGGCCCGCCGTGGTGCCGGTATGAGGTTGTGACGTTCCCAGCGCTGGAAATCTCGAACGCGTTTCGAAGGAGGTGAATCGGCGCCCGACCGGCGTCTATGCAGGTAGGAATGAGAGACGGTGACGGCGGTCACATCGAATTCGGAAAGTGTCCGAGGCTAAATACCCTTTTCTAAGGCTTTGCTTAGTCTTTACTATTAGGGTTGCCCTCGCTTCCGGCTCACTGCTGGACAACGAAGTCTCGCAGCTGAATTCGATGCCTGGAGAACATGTTCGACCGACCGGGCCGCACCCGCGGTGCCGGTGAAGGAGCAATATGTCCGCCGACACCGTCTCGACGCCCAGACCGTCCGCCCCACCGGGGGCCGGTTGGTCGGATCGGATGAATTCGATCCTGCGGCACGATCTACCCGCGTCCGTTGTCGTATTCCTCGTCGCGCTGCCGCTGTCGATCGGTATCGCGGTCGCCACCGGCGCGCCCGTCGCCGCCGGACTCATCGCCGCCGCGGTCGGTGGCATCGTGGTGGGGGCGCTGGGGGGTTCCGTTCTACAGGTCAGCGGACCGGCTGCCGGCCTGACGGTGGTGATGGCCGAAACCATCACTCAATTCGGTTGGAAGACAACCTGTTTCATCACAGTCGGTGCCGGTGTCCTGCAAATCGTCTTCGGCCTGAGCCGTATCGCCCGTGCGGCCCTCGCCATCGCGCCGGTCGTGGTGCACGCCATGCTCGCCGGAATCGGTATCACCATCGCGTTGCAGCAGGTTCATGTGCTGCTCGGCGGCTCGTCGCAGAGTTCGGCGTGGGAGAACGTCGCCGAACTGCCGAACCAGCTTCTGCATCTGAGCGGTATCGATGTTCTGATCGGCGGGCTGGTCATCGCGATCATGCTGGGCTGGCGCTACGTGCCGGCCAAGATCCGGGTCGTGCCCGGACCGCTGGTCGCGATCGTGATCGCGACCGCGCTCTCGCTGGTACTGCCGGGTGACCCCGCTCGCATCACCATGAGCGGTTCGCTGTTCGACGCCA
Source organism: Nocardia spumae (assembly GCF_020733635.1). Taxonomy (NCBI): domain Bacteria; kingdom Bacillati; phylum Actinomycetota; class Actinomycetes; order Mycobacteriales; family Nocardiaceae; genus Nocardia; species Nocardia spumae. Next base: position 3,070,216 of record NZ_JAJFZL010000001.1, read on the forward strand.
TCGGCCTGCCGAATATGCCCAGCGGGGACTGGAGCGGCGTCGCGCTCGCGGTACTGACCGTGGCGCTGATCGCGAGCGTGGAGAGCCTGCTGTCCGCCGTCGCGGTCGACAAGATGCACACCGGGGCGCGCACGAACTTCGACCGTGAGCTCATGGCGCAGGGCGCGGCGAACGTCACCTCGGGCATGATCGGCGGCCTGCCGGTGACCGGCGTGATCGTGCGCAGCGCGACCAATGTGACCGCCGGCGCGCGCAGCCGGGCCTCGGCGTTGCTGCACGGCGTGTGGGTGCTGCTGTTCTCGGTGGCCCTGGTGGGTGTGGTCGAACAGATTCCGAAATCGGCGCTGGCCGGGCTGCTGGTGATGATCGGCATCCAGCTGGTGAAGCTGGCGCACATCAGGATCGCGCACCGCACCGGCGAACTGGTGATCTACGCGGTGACCATCGCCGCGGTGGTCTTCCTGAACCTGCTCGAGGGGGTGCTGATCGGCTTGATCGTCGCCTTCGCGCTGCTGCTGTGGCGTGTGGTGCGGGTCTCGGTCGAGGCCGGTCCGGTCGCCGGAACCGATCGGTGGCTGGTGAGCGTGGATGGCACCTGCACCTTCCTGGCCCTGCCCAAGCTGACCGGGCAGCTGGCCAAGGTGCCCGCCGGGGCCGATGTGATGGTCGAGTTGACGGTCGACTTCCTCGACCATGCCGCCTACGACGCCATTCACTCCTGGGCGAAGCAGCACGAAAGCACCGGAGGCACTGTCGAATTCGTCGAGATCGGCACGGCGCGCATGGCCGACGCCGCGGAGCGTCCGCCGCGCCGTGGCCGGGCGCGCGGTCTGCTGGACGACGTCCTGGGCCCGTGGCGCTCCGAGGAGGGCAATTCCGTCGCCGCCGGAGTGGCCGCCTATCACCGCAGCCACGCCCACGTGATGCGGCCGCATCTGGACGAACTGCGCGACGGGCAGGACCCGGATTCGTTCTTCCTGACCTGTGCCGATTCGCGGATCGTGCCGAATGTGATCACCAACAGCGGCCCCGGTGACCTGTTCACCATCCGCAATATCGGCAATCTGGTGCCCCGCCGGGGTACGGATGTGTCGGTGGACGCGGCGCTGGCCTTCGCGCTGGGCAACCTGTCGGTGCGCAATGTGGTCGTGTGCGGGCATTCCGGATGCGGTGCGATGAAGGCCTTGCTCTCGGACGCCTCCGCCGGTCCCGACATCGACGACTGGCTCTCGCACGCCGACGAGGCCTTGACCCGGTTCCGGGCCGGACATCCGGTCGCCGATGCGGCGGCCGCCGCCGGTTACGGTGCCGCCGATCAGCTGAGCATGGTCAATATCGCGGTGCAGGTCGAGACGCTGCGCGATCACCCGGTGGTGTCGCGTGCGGTCGCCGAACGCGGGGTCGCGCTCTCGGGCCTGTTCTTCGATATCGGCACCGCGCGGGTGCTCGAGGTCACGGCGAGCGGCATCGCCGAGATCACCGACGCCGAGCGGCCCGGAATACCCACCGGGAGCGCGACCCACGCGTGATCCTGGTGAGAATGCGCGAGTTCGGCAGCCCGACAGCCGAACTCGCGCATTCGCCGTGTGCGGGCCCCGCACGCGCGGAATCGGCGCGCCTGGCCGATGCCCGAGCGCACGCCGATACGCTGATCCGCGCACCACGGCGCACGATCGATCCGGGCGACTCGGATTTTGCGGCCGTGTCATGGTGGAGGTGGTGCATTCGTTGAATCGACGTGGATCGGAGTCGGATGAAGATGGCTGCACAGCCGCTGGCGCCCGGCGTCCCGGCCGGGGTGGCCGGGACGAAGCTCACCGAGCCCGCCTGGCTCGCGGAGCGGGTCGCCGATATGGGAATCTCCTGGGGCACAGGCGTTTCCCGCGTCTCGGGCACCCTGTGGTGGTGTATGGCGGCCTCGGCGCTGGTCGATCCGATCATCGAGGCCTACGTCGCCGGCAGCCCGGTGCCCGACCCGACACTGGAACGGCTGCGCTGTGAGATGCGGCCCGACGGCGGAATCGAGCGCGTCGTGGCACCGGCCTGTGGACCCGGCACCGCCGCGGCAACGGCACTGGGGGACACGCTGCGCCGGATCGTCCCGGTACTGGCCGAGGCGACCGGCGCCGGGCAGGCCGCGCTGTGGGCGATCGTCGCGGACGCGATCGGCAACCGGGCCATCGACGCGGGCGATCCCGACGCCGGTGCGCGGCTCGCCGCCGAGATCGGTGACCGGCTCCCGGCGCCCCGGTTCATCGACGTGGAATCCCGGACGTTCGTGCGGCGGATCTCGTGCTGCCTGGTCTACGAGGTCCCCGGATGCCAGATGTGCACCAGCTGCCCGAAACGTCCCGCCGCCGAGCGTGCGCGGCTGCTGGCCGACCTCACACACCGGGCGTGAACGCCGTGCGGTCGCTGCCGGGTCGCCGGTGGGGACGGTCGATCGGGACCGCCGCGAGCCGTTGCGGCCGGTCCATCGGCGCACCGGCGGTACTGTCCCGATAGCATTGGTCGCGCCGGTCGGAGTTGCTCGACCGGCCCGGAGTTCTGCTCCGGTTCCGCGGGCTCGTCCCGCACCCGGCGGGTACCCACCCGCACGACAACGCCGCGGGCGGACGTCCGCGGCGAGAACACCGACTTTGCCAAGGAGAGCGCAGCCGTGACCACCTCAGCCCGCAATAACCCTGCCGCCCTCGTCCGGGTGCCGGCCGGGACGACGGCGGGTGCCGCGGTGCGTGAAGCGGGCCTGCCCACCAAGGGCCCCGAGACCGTCGTCGTGGTGCGCGACGCCGAGGGCAACCTCAAGGACCTGTCGTGGGCCCCCGAAACCGATGTCGAGGTCGAGGCCGTCGGCGCCGACTCCGAGGACGGCCGCAGCGTCATCCGCCACTCGGCCGCCCATGTGCTGGCCCAGGCGGTGCAGCAGGAATTCCCCGAGGCCAAACTGGGCATCGGCCCGCCGATCAAGGATGGCTTCTACTACGACTTCCAGGTCGACCGGCCCTTCACTCCCGAGGATCTGACCAAGCTCGAATCCCGGATGAAGAAGATCGTCAAAGGCGCGCAACGATTCTCGCGCCGGGTGGTCGAGGTCGACGACGCCCGGGTGGAACTGGCCAAGGAGCCGTTCAAACTCGAGCTGATCTCCGATAAGTCGGGTATCGACGATCCGGAGATCATGGAGGTCGGCGGCAGTGACCTGGAGCCGAACGAGCTGACCATCTACGACAATCTCGACCCGCGCTCGGGCGAGAAGGTCTGGGGCGATCTGTGCCGGGGCCCGCACATCCCCACCACCAAGTTCATTCCGGCGTTCAAGCTCACCCGCTCGTCGGCGGCCTACTGGCGCGGCGATCAGTCCCGCGAGGATCTGCAGCGCATCTACGGCACCGCCTGGGAGTCGACCGAGGCGCAGGACGAGTACCTGACCCGGCTCGCCGAGGCCGAGAAGCGCGACCACCGCAAGCTCGGCGCGGAGCTGGACCTGTTCTCCTTCCCGGACGAACTGGGCTCGGGCCTGCCGGTCTTCCATCCCAAGGGCGGCATCATCCGCAAGGAGATGGAGGACTACTCGCGGCAGCGGCACGTCGCCGCCGGCTACGAATTCGTCAACACTCCGCATGTCACCAAGGGCCATCTGTTCGAGGTCTCCAAGCACCTCGAGTGGTACGCCGACGGCATGTTCCCGCCCATGCACCTGGACGCGGAGTACAACGAGGACGGCACCGTGCGCAAGCCGGGCCAGGACTACTACGTCAAGCCGATGAACTGCCCGATGCACAATCTGATCTTCCGGTCGCGCGGCCGGTCGTATCGGGAGCTGCCGCTGCGGCTGTTCGAATTCGGCTCGGTCTACCGGTACGAGAAGTCCGGTGTCGTGCACGGCCTGACCCGCGCGCGCGGTTTCACCCAGGACGACGCGCACATCTACGCCGCACAGGATCAGGTGGTCGAGGAGCTCACCACCACCCTCGAATTCGTACTCGACCTGCTCAAGGACTATGGCCTCGACGACTTCTACCTGGAGCTGTCGACCAAGGACCCGGAGAAGTTCGTCGGCTCCGACGAGGTGTGGGAGGAGGCCACCGAGACCCTGCGCCGGGTGGCCACCGATTCCGGTCTGGAGCTGGTTCCGGATCCGGGCGGCGCGGCGTTCTACGGCCCGAAGATCTCCGTGCAGGTCAAGGACGCGCTGGGGCGCACCTGGCAGATGTCGACCATTCAGCTCGACTTCTTCCTGCCCGAACTGTTCGAGCTGGAATACACCTCCTCCGACGGCACCAAGAAGCGGCCGGTGATGATCCACCGCGCCCTGTTCGGCTCGATCGAGCGTTTCTTCGGCGTGCTCACCGAGCACTACGCGGGCGCCTTCCCGGCCTGGCTGGCGCCGGTGCAGGTGGTGGGCATCCCCGTCGCCGACGCTTTCGCCGAACACCTCGACGGGGTGGTGGCGCAGTTGCGGGCGCACGGTGTGCGTGCCGAGGTCGACCGCAGCGACGACCGGATGCAGAAGAAGATCTTCAATCACACCGCGCAGAAGGTGCCGTTCATGCTGCTCGCCGGAGAGCGTGATGTGAACGCGGGTGCGGTGAGTTTCCGGTTCCGTGACGGTACCCAGGTCAACGGGGTGCCGGTAGCCGATGCGGTGGCCACCGTGACCGACTGGATCTCCCGGCGGGACAACGCCTCGCCGAGCGCGGAAGGGTTCGAGGTCCGGGCCGGTGGGGCGTGAGTGAGGGCATGGTGGAAGAAGCTGTGACACAACAGGAGCCGGGGCGCATCGTGGACACGGGGGCGGGGGATCCGGACCGGTTGCAGCGCCTGTGGACCCCGTACCGGATGTCCTACATCACCGGCGCGGTCGCCGATCGTGACAGCCGCGCCGCCGAGGAGAACACATCGGCGGGCCTGAAGCATCCGTTCACCGAGATCCCGAAGATGTCCGATGAGGACGGCCTGGTGATCGCCCGGGGCGAGTGGGTGTTCGCGGTGCTGAACCTCTACCCGTACAACCCCGGGCACATGATGGTGGTGCCATATCGGCGGGTGGCCGACCTCGAGGACCTCACGGCCGAGGAGAGCGCCGAGCTGATGGCGTTCACCCAGCGCGCGATCCGGGTGATGAAGCGGGTGTCGCGTCCCGAGGGCTTCAACGTCGGGCTCAATCTCGGCGGTGTGGCCGGCGGCTCACTGGCCGACCACCTGCATCAGCACATCGTTCCCCGCTGGGGTGGGGACGCGAACTTCATCACCGTCGTCGGCGGGGTGAAGGTGATGCCGCAGTTGCTGCGGGAGACGCGGGCCCTGCTGGCCGGGGCATGGCACGAGGCGAAGGAAGTCGAGTAGCGTGCTGAGCTTCTTCGGTCGGGAGACGTTCGCCAAGGCGACCGCGCCGCTGGGCCGGGCCCTGGTGAGCACCGGGCTCACCCCCGATGCGATGACGTTGATCGGCACCACCGCGTCGATCGTGGCCGCGGTGACGCTGTTCCCGACCGATCACCTGTTCTGGGGAACAATGGTGATCTGGCTGTTCGTCATGTTCGACATGCTCGACGGGGCCATGGCGCGAGCCCGCGGCGGCGGCACGAAGTACGGCGCGGTGCTCGACGCCACCTGCGACCGGGTGGCCGACGGCGCGATCTTCGGTGCGCTGGCCTGGTGGTCGGTGTACCACGAGCACAGCAAGCATCTGTTCGTGGCGACGCTGGTCGTCCTGGTGACCTCGCAGGTGATCTCCTACGCCAAGGCGCGCGCCGAGGCCAGCGGCCTGTCGGCCGACGGCGGCATCATCGAGCGCCCGGACCGGCTGGTGATCGTGCTCGTCGGCGCCGGACTCACCGGTATCGGCGGCTATTTCGACGTCGACTGGCTCACCTACGCGGTCTATGTCGCGATGTACGTCCTGGCGGTGCTCAGCATCGTCACTGTTTTCCAGCGCGTGCTGGCGGTGCGTAATTCGGCCGGGGCCCGCGATGTCATCGCACCGGCGAAAAAGGCCACACCCGATACGGCGAAGTGAGGATCCGGTCGTGACCCAGATCAGGGCGGCACTGACCGACGCGGCGTACGCCACCGGCTGGCGGCTGGTGCGCGGGCTGCCCGAGCGGACGGCGCGCCGGTGGTTCGATGTCGGCGGCGACTGGGTGGCTCGCCGCGCCAACCGCGCGATGCACCGCGGTCAGGAGCCGAATCAACTGCGCCGCAATCTCGCCCGCGTGGTGGGTGTCGATCCGCACGAGGTACCCGACGACTTGATCGCCGCGTCGATGCGCTCCTACGCGCGCTATTGGCGGGAGGCGTTCCGGCTGCCGACACTCGATCACGCGGCGCTGGCCGGCTCGCCGCTGATGCCGCCGCCCGACGGTATCGAACACCTCGACGCCGCCCTGGTGCGCGGGCGAGGTGCGGTGTTCGTGCTCCCGCATTCCGGGAACTGGGATATGGCCGGGATGTGGCTGGTGCAGAACTACGGCAGCTTCTCCACCGTCGCCGAACGGCTGCACCCGGAGTCGTTGTTCGAACGCTTCGTCGCCTATCGCGAGAGCCTGGGTTTCGAGGTGTTCCCGCTGACCGGTGGTGAACAGCCGCCGTTCGGGCAGCTGGCCGAGCGGTTGCGTCGCAATCGGGTGGTCTGCCTGATGGGCGAGCGGGACCTCACCGGCAAGGGTGTGCCGGTGGATTTCTTCGGCGAACGGACCTGGATGCCGGCGGGCGCGGCGAAGTTGGCCATCGAGACCGGCGCGGCGTTGCTGCCGGTGCATGCCTGGTACACCGTCGACGGACAGGGTCGGGAGGGCTGGGGTCTGAAAACCGGCGCACCGCTGGATGTCTCGGGTGGTGTCGCCGCGGCGACCCAGCAGATCGCGGACAACTTCGCGGCGAATATCGCGGAGCATCCCGCCGATTGGCATATGTTGCAGCCGCTGTGGGAGGGCGATCTGTCTCCGCACCGCCGGGACCGGATCGCCCGGGCTCAGGCCACGCCGACCGGTGAGCGTCGTGCCGGAGACGCGGCGTCATGAGAATCGGCATGGTCTGCCCGTACTCGTTCGACGTGCCGGGTGGTGTGCAGTCCCATGTCGTGGAGCTGGCGCAGGTGCTGATCGAGCGGGGACATCGGGTCAGCGTCCTGGCACCCGCCTCCGACGACACCGAACTCCCGGAGTTCGTGGTCTCGGCCGGCAAGGCCGTGGCCATTCCCTACAACGGCTCGGTGGCGCGGCTGTCGTTCGGCCCGACCGCCTACACCCGGTTGCGGCGCTGGATCGCCGACAACGACTTCGAGGTCCTGCACGTGCACGAACCCAACGCGCCCAGCATCTCGATGCTGGCGTTGAAGGTGGCCGAGGGGCCCATCGTGGCCACCTTCCACACCTCGACCACCCGGTCGCTGGTGCTGGCGACCTTCCAGGGTGTGCTGCGGCCGTATCACGAGAAGATCAGTGGCCGGATCGCGGTCTCCGAGCTCGCGCGGCGCTGGCAGGTCGAGGCGCTCGGCAGCGACGCGGTGGAGATCCCGAACGGGGTCGACGTTCGAGCGTTCGCGAATGCCCCACTGCTGCAGGGCTATCCGCGTCCGGGCGGCACGGTGCTGTTCCTGGGGCGCTACGACGAACCCCGCAAGGGCATGGCGGTACTGCTGGGCGCGCTGCCCCGGCTGGTCGACCGGCACCCGGAGATCGAGATCCTGATCGTGGGTCGCGGCGACGAGGACCGGCTGCGCCGCGAGGCCGGTGAACATGCCGGACATCTGCGTTTCCTGGGGCAGGTGTCGGATGCGGAGAAGGCCTCGGCGATGCGCAGCGCGGACGTGTACTGCGCGCCGAATCTGGGTGGTGAGAGCTTCGGCATCGTGCTCGTGGAGGCCATGGCGGCCGGAACCGCCGTGGTGGCGAGCGAATTGGACGCGTTCCGGCGGGTCTTGCGCGACGGTACCGCGGGATCGCTGGTGCCGGTGGGGGATTCGACCGCACTGGCTCGCGCGATCGACGTACTGCTCACCGACGGCGGCCGCCGCGCGGCCCAGGTGCGGATCGCCGATCAGGTAGTGGGCGAATACGATTGGCCGGTCGTGGCCGAACAGATTCTGCGGGTGTACGAGACGGTGACCGTCGGTGACGCCCGGGTGAGGACCGCTGGATGATCACCTTCTCCGCGACGACCATTCTGGTCCTCGCGCTGATCGCGGCGGTCGTCATCGCCATCGGTGTCTGGGCGTATTCCACCGCCAACCGGCTCGACCGGCTGCACGTTCGCAGTGATCAGGCGCGTGACGCACTCGAGTCGGCGCTGGCGCGGCGCGCGGTGGTGGCGCGCACGGTGGCGATCTCGATGGCGGGGCCGATGTCGGAGTCCGCGGCCGCCGAGCAGGCCAAGCGGCTGATCGGGCTGGCCGATCGGGCCGAACGGGCCGACTGGAGCGACCGGGAGACCGCGGAGAATCAGCTCGCGGTCGCCCTGTCGTCGGTCGATATCGCCACATTGCGCCCGCAACTGGTGGCCGAACTGGCCGATGCCGAGGCGCGGGTGCTGATCGCGCGGCGCTTCCACAACGACGCCGTGCGCGACACCCTCGCGCTGCGCACCCGGCGGCCGGTGCGACTGCTGCACCTGGGTGGTACCGCACCGCTACCCACCTATTTCGAGATCGCCGAACGGGCCACGGCGGCCGCGGCCACCGGACTCGAGGTCGACACCGTGCGCACTTCGGCGCGCGTGGTGCTGCTCGACGAGCAGGATCGGGTGCTGCTGATGCGCGGCCACGATCCGCTGACCCCGGATTCCCCGTTCTGGTTCACCGTCGGCGGCGGGATCGAACCGGGCGAGACACTGCGCACCGCGGCCGTGCGCGAGGTGTGGGAGGAGACGGGGTTCGCCCTGGACTCCACGCTGCTGCGGGGCCCGATCTGGCGTCGGGTCGCGGTCTTTCCGTTCAACGGAGAGCTGATCCGCTCCGAGGAGTTGTTCTTCGTCGCGCGCGTTCGCTGGTTCGACCCGAAGCCGGCGGATCCGACGGTGTGGGAGCGGCGCTGTGTGACCGCCTACCGCTGGTGCCGCCCACCGGATATCGCGGAACTGGACACCATGGGGGAGCAGGTCTACCCGTACCACCTGGACGGATTGCTGGGCGAGGCGATCGCCGTGGCGGGGTCGGAGGCAGAGCCCGAGGTGCGGTCCATCCGCTGAGAGCGAATGCGCCGCCCGGCCCGTGTCGATCCGGGCCGGGGAGCCGCTCGATTCCGGACGGACTACCGGCTCGGCGGCGGGGAACTCAGTGGCGGCCGACCGGTTCGGACACGGCGGCGAGTTCGGTGAGTGTGATGGCCGGATCCGCCCAGGTCCGGTGATCGTGGGTGGTCCGGGCGGTGATGAGGGATCGGGCCGCGCGCAGATCGGCGGGTCGCGCCACCGCGGCGGCGGCCGTCAACCGGCCCGCGCGCAGGGCCAGCGCCACGAATCGGTCCTCGGTGTCGCCGGGCCGCACCACGATCTCGTCGTCGGGATCCGGGCGGCCCGCGAACTGGATGGTGGTGCCGTACTGCGTGGTCCAGCCCCAGCCGGCTTCGGCGCGCGCGACATCTCGTCCCAGTACCGATTTCGCCACCGCGATGCCGTGGGCCTGCGCGCTGTTCCACTGTTCGGAGCGGATATGGACCCCGCAGTCGGCGTCGTAGACCGCGGCGGCGTCACCGGCGGCGAAGATATTCGGAGCCGAGGTGGTGTGGTACTCGTCGACGAGGATGCCGTCACCGACCGCCAGGCCGGCACGGCGGGCCAGGGCCGTATCCGGTTCGGAGCCGATGGCGATGAGCGTGGCCGCGGCCGACCACTCCCGCCCGTCGGCCGCGACGGCCCGGATGCCGCCGCCCGCGTTGTCGATGCGGTCCAGCATCACCGAGTCGTGGATGACGACTCCGTTGTCCGCGTGCAGCTTTCGGCAGTGCTCTCCGACGACGGGCGCGACCACGCGCGCCAGTGGCGCCGGTCCCGAGTGCACGACCTCCACCTGAACGCCCAGGCCGCGTGCGGTGGCGGCGACCTCGCACCCGACCAGTCCGCCGCCGACGATCAGTATCGAGCCGCCGTCGACCATCGCCGTGCGCAGTGGTGCGACGTCGGCGGCGCCGCGCAGGGTGTAGGCGCCGTACTCGGGTCCGGGCAGCTGCCGCGCGTGCGCGCCGGTGGCGAGGATCAGGGCGTCGTAGCCGAGCGTGGAGCCGTCGGCCGCGTGCACCCGGTCGGCGTCGACCTCGATCTCGGTGACGGCGGTCGCGGGCCGCAGTTCGATATCGAGCGCGGTCCACGATTGCGCCGATTCGAGCAGCAGGCGCCGTTCGTTCGCCGTGCCGGCCAGCAATTCCTTGGAGACCATCGGCCGCCGGTAGGGCAGGTGCGCTTCGGCGCCGAAGACGACGATCTCGCCGCGGTATCCCTCGGTGCGCAGGGTTCGGGCCGCGGTCGCGCCGGCCACGCCCGCGCCGATGATGACGATACGTCCCGTCATGCCCGGCTGACCTCGACCATCTCGAAATCGGCCTTGGCCGCACCGCAATCGGGGCACGACCAGTCGTCGGGGATGTCGTCCCAGCGGGTGCCCGGTCCGATCCCGTCCTCGGGCCAGCCCAGCGCCTCGTCGTATTCGAAACCACATTGCACGCAGCGGAACAGCTTGTAGTCGGTCATGTCAGGATCCTTTCGTCGCGGCCGGGTCGAGCGGTTCGAAGTCGAGCTTTTCGCGGACGCCGCAGTCGGGGCAGCACCAGTCGTCGGGGATCGCTGTCCACGGCGTACCGGCCGAAAAGCCCTCGCGCGGTGCGCCTTCGATCTCGTCGTAGACGAAATCGCAGATGGGGCAGAGGTATCGCGACATCAGCGGGCTCCGAACTTCGCGAGGATCCGATCACGCTTGCCGGGCTGGATATTGGCGCGGGTGATGTCACCGTCGTAGTGGGCCAGCACCCGCCGGTCCATGACGCGGCGCCACAGCGGCGGGAAATACGCCACGGTGATCATGCTGGCGTAGCCGCTGGGCAGGTTGGGAGCACCATCCATACTGCGCAGAATCTGATAGCGCCGAGTGGGATTGGCGTGATGGTCGCTGTGCCGCTGCAGGTGGTAGAGGAAGATGTTGGTGACGATGTGGTCGGAGTTCCAGCTGTGTTCGGGGGTGCAGCGTTCGTAGCGCCCGGCCGCGGTGCGTTGTCGCAGCAGGCCGTAGTGCTCGAGATAGTTGACGGTCTCCAGCAGCGAGAATCCGTACACCGCCTGCAGCACCAGGAACGGCAGCACACCGGGCCCGAAGATCGCGGCCAGCGCACCCCACAGCACCACCGACATCAGCCACGCGTTGAGCACATCGTTATGAATGGTCCACGGCCGCTTACCCATTCGCCGCAACCGGGTCTGCTCCAATGACCAGGACGAGCGCAGACTGCCCCACACGCTGCGTGGCAGGAAGGTCCAGAACGATTCGCCGAGGCGCGAACTCGCCGGATCCTCCGGCGTCGCCACCCGGACGTGGTGGCCGCGATTGTGCTCGATGTAGAAATGGCCGTAGAACGTCTGGGCGAGAGTGATCTTCGACAGCCACCGCTCCAGTTCGTCCTTCTTGTGGCCGAGTTCGTGCGCGGTGTTGATTCCGACGCCCCCCATGATGCCGATGCTGAGCGCCAGTCCGATCTTCGACGCCAGGCCGAGCCCGCCGTCGACGCCCAGCCACGACAGATCCGACGCCGACCACAGATAGCAGGCGAAAACCAGGCTGAGCAGCTGGAACGGAATGTAGGCGTACACGCAGTAGCGGTAGTAGCGGTCGTTCTCGAGCTGTTCCATCACCTCGTCGGGTGGATTCTGCCCGTCGGGACCGAAGAAGCGATCCAGGATCGGCAGCAGCACGTAGACCAGCAGCGGTCCGATCCACCACCAGACGGGTGCCGCGTGCTGCCAGCCGAGTTGGTTGAACAGCCACACGAGCCCAGCGGCCAGCAGGACGGCGGTCGGAGGGACGAGACCGAACAGCCATAGATAGCGCTTGCGATCGTGCCACTGCGGCAGTGCGGCCGCCGCCGGCTCGCCGATTCGGGATGTGGTCACGGGTTCTCCTCACGGACGGTGCGCCCGATGGCGCGTGAAACGGGGTGGTGGGCGCGGACGAGGCTCGCGGGCGTCGGATCTGGGACTCGGGTTGCGCTCCACCTGGAGCGATTTACACTTTTCGAAGAAGTGTTCTCATTGAATACAGATCTGTCTGAGTTGTCAATAGTCGAACGTTTTCGCTGATGCTGTACGATCGAAGCCATGGCTACCGCGCCGAACTTCCAATCCGAGATGCGTCTGCTGTTGCGCGAGCGGGTCATCGACACCGCTCGCCGCCTGGTGTGTACCGAGGGGTGGGGCGCGGTGAACATGTCGCGGGTGGCCAAGGAGGTCGGGGTCAGCCGGCCGGTGCTCTACAAGGAGATCGGCACCAAACAGGACCTCGCCGATGTCGTCATCGCGAACGAGGTGGATGTCTTTCTCGTGGGGATCGCGGAGAACCTGGCCGCCCATCCCGACGATGTGATCTCCGGGGTGCTCGCCGCGATCGAATTCACGCTGCGTACCGGTGCGGACAATATGCTGCTCAAAGCCGTGCTGTCCGGCCGCTCGGCCCCCGACACCGCCCTGCTGCCCGCGCTGATGACCGAGCCGGAACCGGTGCTTGGCCGAGCGATCGAGGCGGTGACCGCGGCGATCCGTGAACGCTACGAGCTGGCGGGGGTGACCGACGAGGAACTGGCCCCGGTCGCCGAAACCGTTGTGCGCCTTGCGCTCAGCCATCTGTTCCAGCCCACCGGATCGGTCGAGGCCGCGCTGGGGCGGATTCGGGTCGTCGCCGTGGGGTTGTTCGATCCGCTGCTGGCGCGGGACTGAGTGTCGGATCACTCGAAACCCTTGATGGGCACCGTCTTTCGTCGGCGCCACGGGTGATCGGCAGGATCGGCGTCCGATTCGTGCTGTGTGCTACCTCACCATCGGTTAGGGTCGAATCCGGTTTGCCGCACACCGGATCCGGCGAACCGGTGTGTGGAGGTGAATGTCGAATGCATATGTCCTATCTGCTGTACGACTTCCTGCTGCCCTATGTGGGTGAGCAGGCGGCGACCTACTGGGCGCAACTGCTCGTCGTCGGTCCGCTCTGACCGGCGGGAAGGGGCTCGGTCCGCCCACGTCATCGTGCGGCGGCCGTGCTCACTTCCGGAGCGGGATCGTCCTCGCCGTAGCGCCGGTGTAGCGGCGCACCGGACGCCGCGGCCGGTGGGCGGATTCGGTCCGACCAGTCCAGTGCTGCCGGACTGGCTATGAAGGGGCCTGATCGGGGCGCCTAGAATCGTGGGGGTTCGCATCGCAGCGTGCCCTTTCGAACGAATCCCCGATAATCAGGAGTTTGCCCGTGACAACGCCCGACACCACCTCGACGACCGGCACCGCCCGCGTGAAGCGCGGTATGGCCGAGATGCTCAAGGGCGGGGTGATCATGGACGTCGTCACCGCCGATCAGGCCAAGATCGCCGAGGACGCCGGTGCGGTCGCGGTCATGGCGCTCGAGCGGGTTCCCGCCGATATCCGCGCCCAGGGCGGCGTCGCCCGCATGAGCGATCCGGATCTGATCGACGGCATCGTCAACGCCGTCTCCATCCCGGTCATGGCCAAGGCGCGCATCGGTCACTTCGTCGAGGCGCAGATCCTGCAGAGCCTCGGTGTGGACTACATCGACGAGTCGGAGGTGCTGACCCCCGCCGACTACGCCAACCACATCGACAAGTGGGAGTTCACCGTCCCCTTCGTCTGCGGTGCGACCAACCTGGGTGAGGCGCTGCGCCGCATCACCGAGGGTGCGGCGATGATCCGCTCCAAGGGTGAGGCCGGTACCGGCGACGTCTCCAACGCCACCACCCACATGCGCAAGATCCGCGGCGAGATCCGTCACTTGCAGTCGCTGCCCGCGGACGAGCTGTTCGTGGCCGCGAAGGAGCTGCAGGCGCCCTACGAGCTGGTCCGTGAGATCGCCGAAACCGGCAAGCTGCCGGTGGTGCTGTTCACCGCCGGTGGTATCGCCACGCCCGCCGACGCCGCCATGATGATGCAGCTCGGCGCCGAGGGTGTGTTCGTGGGTTCGGGCATTTTCAAGTCCGGCAACCCGGCCGAGCGTGCCGCCGCGATCGTCAAGGCCACCACCTTCTACGATGACCCCGATGTGCTCGCGAAGGTCTCGCGTGGTCTCGGAGAGGCCATGGTCGGCATCAATGTCGAGGAGATCCCGGAGCCGCACCGTCTGGCCGAGCGCGGCTGGTGATCGCCGCGCCGAAAACCCCCGCGCGGTAAGCGTTGTCGCCGGGCCGTCCGAATCGGACGGCCCGGCGTTCTCGTTCGCGGGCTCAGCGCCCGGTGGCCGGTTTCGGCAGTGCCGCGAGTACCGTGTCGACGGTTTGCTCGGCGAGGGTGTCGGTGAGCGGCAGGTGGGCGAACAGTGCGCGGTAGTAGACGGGCGCGGCGAGGGCGTCGAGGACGAAGTCGAGATCCGCGACGGCGCCGATCTCCGCCCGGGCCATCGCCGATTCCAGTCGCGCGGCACTCGATTCCCGGCGCGGCGCGAAGACCGTGCGCAGAAAGTGCTGGGACAGTTCGGGATCGGCGGCCAGATCCGCCACCAGTGCCGGCAGGATCCGGCCCAGATCGGTGGTCCGCAGCGCGGTGACGATGGTGCGCGTACCGGTGATCAGATCTGCCCGTAGGTCACCGGTGTCCGGCGTGGGGGCGGCGCCCAGCATCCGCGCCACCACATCCACGACCAGGTGTCGTTTCGACGGCCACCGGCGATAGATCGCGGGCCGGTACTGGCCGGATTCGGTCGCGATGCGCCCGATCGACAGCTCGGCGTATCCGACCTCGCCCAGCAGGCGGCGAGTGGTGTCCAGAACCACCGCGTCGATACGGTCGTCGCGCACCCGTCCGGCCATCTCAGAACACCTTGCGTGGCATCAGCACCAGCCGCCAGCCGTCGGGATCTTCGAAGGTGATGCCGCCGTGGGCCGCCCAGTACGGATTCTCCGCGGGCACCGGTTCGGCCCCGAATTCGGCCAGCCGCGCCACCACGTCGTACATCGCCGCCTCCCCGGTGAAGTACAGCACCAGCAGATTGTCGCGAGTCGGTGCGGGACAAGGACTTCCGTCGGCACTGCTGGTGAATTCGAGGTGGTATCCGGCGCCGGGCAGGCCCAGCATCACCCCGTCGTATCCGTCGTGCCCTTCGAACCGGTACAGCTCGCGCAGTCCGAGTCCCTCGCGGTAGAAGCGCGCCACCTCGGCCAGGCGATCGGTGGGACGCGCGATACGTACCTGGGTGACCGCCAGGTGATCCGGCCACATGTCCACAGTGCTCATGGCTCAATATTACAGTACGACCTGTATTGAAATAACTTCGCCCGCCGCCGAAGCGTCCCCCCCCCCCCGCGCCGGTCGTGCGGGGCGGTCCGCGGCCTGGTGCTCGGGATCGGGGGTGGTGGCCGCGGCTGTCGCGCAGGCGGCGAATATCCTGGCCGGTACCGTATTTCGCGCATCGCGAACCCGGTACAGTGGCGCGGGCCGAACCGGCGGCGAGGGTGATGGACAACCGATGGTTGTGACGGAGGTGCGATGACCGATCTCGATCTGGCCGCGGTGCGTGCCTTCGTGGCCGCGGTCGACGAGGGGCAGTTCGGGCACGCCGCCGACCTGCTCGGCATCAGCCAGCAGGCGGTGTCCAAACGGATCGCCAAATTGGAGTCGCAGCTGGGCGCGGTCCTGTTCGACCGGGTACCGACCGGTGTCGTCGCGACCCCGGCCGGAGCCCGCTTCCTACCACACGCGCGCTCACTGCTCGCCGTGGCCGATGGCGCGGTGGCGGCTGCGCGCGATGTGCCGCGCCCGCTGCGGGTCGCCGTACAGGGGGAACGCCAGGGGGCGATGGAGCGGATGCGGTTCTATCTGGACCACCACCGCGACTCCGATACCGAGATCGTCATCTCGAACGTCTTCGTGACCTCGCGGGATATGGTCGTGCACGGCCGGGCCGACGCGGCCTTCGCTCGCGCCCACGGCGGCCCGAATCCGCTTCCGCCGGATATCGCGGCCGCACCGGCGTATCTGGATCCGTCGCATCTGCTCGTCGGCCGCGAACATCCCCTGGCGGGCAGATCGGCGGTCACCCTCGCCGAGCTCGGCGCGTCGACGGTGTGGATCCCCGGCGCGGCAGTGCCCTCGGAGTGGGCCGACTTCTACCGCGAGCTGAGCGAATTCTGCGGTGTCACCGTCGACACCACACCCCGGTCGACAGTCGGTGCGCCCGGACCCGACGGTGTCCAGGCGATGATCGAGCGCATCGCCGGCTCGGACACGCTGGCCACCGTCAGCAGTGACCACTTCCGCAATCCGTGGCATCCGCACATCAGAAAACTGCCGATCGTCGACCCGACACCGGCGTATCCGCACGCGCTGCTGTGGTCGACCGCTAACGCCCATCCCGGCCTGCCGCAGCTGATCGACCATTTCCGCGCCAACTACGACGGCGGCATCGCCGCGGACTGCTGGCTCCCCGAGGACGACCGCGCTCTTTTCATCGGGTGAGGTGGCGCGCGCCCGGTCAGCGGTTCGTGCGCAGCGCGGGCCGGTCCGGATGATCCCACCGCACCTCGAAGGCGGGGATCTCGTCGTGCTCGGCGTCGTGGCGCAGCAGCGCCGGGATCGTCCAGAGCTCGCCGGGGTCGGTGCGCCGGCGCAGCGCCGGCTCCGACATCTGCAACCGGACCGTCAGATCGAAATCCAGATTCCGGCCGAGCAGCATCGGCCCGGCCACCACGACGACGGCGCCGGGGCCCGCGGGCCGCACGGCCGCCCGGGCGGATCGGTCATCGGCCTCGTTCCACAGGGCGGGCAGCCACCGGCCCCGGTGTCGCAGCGCCTGCAGCACTTCGCGATCGAGTGCGGCGTAGTCGAACCAGGCTGTCCGATAGGACATCTCGTCACGGCCGAATTCCAGCCGCACCGATGCCGGGCGGACGAAGTCGTGCAACCACACCACCGCGGCCGGGCGGCCCCGGGTCCGGATCAGTTCGGCGAGGCGGCCGGCGGGGTCGCGCGGTGCGGCCGCGTCGGCGCCGTCGACCGCGACCACCACCGCGCCGGGGAGATCGAAGACCGCCTCGGCCACCGAGGTGACCAGCCCATCCACGGTGGTGGGGGTGTATCCGGGCATCCGCATATCATGCCCGACGCCTCGCCGATCGCGGAGAGTCGCCCGCGGAGCGGGTTAGCCATCGCATAGCCTGAGCGGGACGATCCCGGACGGACGGACCCTGCGCGAGGTGATCTTCAGACCCCGGCCGGGGCCGCGCCGTCGTGGATCGCGAGCAGATCGCGAACTCGAGGAGGTCCTGTCGGTGGCTGTGCTGACCCCGCGCGAACGTCCCAGGCGCTGGTCGCTCGACGACATCGTCGTGACCGACCCGCCGATCATCCGCCGGGCTATCGGCGCCGCCAGTATCGGCAACATCACCGAGTGGTACGACTTCGGCGTCTACGCCTATTTCGAGCCGACGATCAAGGAGGTGTTCTTCTCCCATCTCGGTGACACCGCCGGGACCATCGCCACCTTCGGCCTGTTCGCGGTGGCATTCCTGGTCCGCCCGTTCGGTGGAATGTTCTTCGGCCCCTTGGCCGATCGCATCGGGCGCAACAAGGTGCTCGCGACGACGATGATCCTGATGGCCACCGGAACCTTCGCGATCGGCTGCATCCCGGATCAGAACACGATCGGTATCTGGGCGCCCATGCTGCTGTTGTGCGCGCGGTTGCTACAGGGTTTCTCCACCGGCGGCGAGTACGGCAACGCGATGACCTTCATCGCCGAGTACGCCCCCGACCGGCGCCGCGGCTTCCTGGGAAGCTGGCTGGAATTCGGCACCTTCACCGGATATCTGCTCGGCGCGTTGATCGTGACGCTCGCCGACGCCGTCCTGACCCACGACCAATTGCTGGCCTGGGGCTGGCGGCTGCCGTTCTTCATCGCACTGCCTCTCGGCGCGGTCGGGGTGTATCTGCGCATGCGCCTGGCCGATACCCCGGCCTTCGAGGCGCTGGAGATGGAATCCGCGGAGCGGGAGAAGGCCAACAAAACCGGCGACGAGGCCAGGGCCCTGGCGAAACTGTGGCCGTTCGTGCTGGTCTGCATGGGCCTGGTCGTGGTCTGGAACGTCACCAACTACATGCTCACCTCCTACATGCCGACCTATGTGACCGAGACGGTGCCCGACAGCACCGGTGGCGGGGTGTCCTCGTCGACATCGCAGTGGCTGCAGATCGCGGTGATGGCGATCGCGCTGCTGACCATTCCGGTGATCGGCCTGATCTCCGATCGGGTCGGCCGAAAACCCATCATCTGGACCGGTGTCGTCGCGCTGATCGTGCTGGCGTTCCCGATGGTGCTGCTGGTTCGTACCGACAACGCGATCGCCGTGTTCCTGGGTCTGCTGATCATGGGGCTGACGCTGATCTGCTTCAGTGCGACGATGCCGTCCACGCTGCCGTCGCTGTTCCCGACCAAGGTGCGCGGGGCCGGGCTGTCGGTGTCGTTCAATGTCGCGGTATCGCTGTTCGCGGGCACCACCTCGGTGGTCGTCGGTGCGCTGGTCGGCGCGACCGGAGATCTGAACTGGCCCGCGTACTACCTGATCGTCGCTGGTCTGGTGGGCGCGGTGTCGGTCTACTTCCTGGCCGAACCCAACGGCAAGCACATGTGGGGTTCGGCACCGGCCGCCGGCTCGGAGGAGGAGGCCAAGGCTTTCGTGGGATCGCAGGGCACGAGCGCGAGCTAGCCGCGTGGCGTGTCGCGAGGGAGAGTCGCGCATCGGCCCCGGGTTGCGATCGCTTAGCCTGAGCTCGTCTATTCCGGGAAGGACGGTACATGGCGACCATCGAAGAAGCGCTCGAGATCGAGCGGCTCGAGCGGGACATCTTCCGCGGAGCGGTGACGAAGTCCCAGCTGCCACGCACCTTCGGCGGACAGGTTGCCGGACAGGCGCTGGTGTCGGCGGTCCGCACCGTGGAGCCCCGCTACGAGGTGCACTCGCTGCACGGCTACTTCCTGCGTCCCGGCAATCCATCCGAGCAGACCCTGTACCTGGTCGAGCGTATCCGCGACGGCCGCTCGTTCTGCACCCGGCGGGTGACCGGAATCCAGGACGGCGAGGCGATATTCACCATGTCGGCGTCGTTCCACGTCGGCGACGAAGGTCCCGAACATCAGGATCGGATGCCGGATGTGCCGCTGCCGCAGGATATTCCGGACGGGCACGAGACGATGAGCCCGGAGCGGCTGTGGCTGATGCGCGAATGGGAGCACTGGGACATCCGGCCGGTGCCGCAGGAGCAGGTCGCCCTGCGCGACGGCCTGGCCTCCCAGCAGCAGGTGTGGTTCCGCTACCGGCACCCGCTGCCCGACGATCCGCTGTTCCACGTGTGCACCCTCGCCTACATGAGCGATATGACCCTGCTCGGATCGTCGAAGGTGACCCATCGCGACGAGCCCACCCAGGACGCGTCGCTCGACCACGCGATGTGGTTCCTGCGCCCGTTCCGTGCCGACGAATGGCTGCTCTACGACCAGAATTCGCCCTCGGCCGGATACGGCCGCGCGCTGACCACCGGGCGGATCTTCAACCAGAGCGGCCAGTTCGTCGCCCAGGTCGTGCAGGAAGGGCTCATCCGCAGCCTGCGGCAGTGACGGAAGGTATCGCCTCGCCGGTTGCCGGAACAGGCTCGAGCAGACCGGACTCCACGAAGCACTCGATGTAGCGGTCCACAACGACGCGGTCGATGGCAGGGCATTCGATCCCGGTGCCTGTCAGCGCCGACCGGGTGCCGATGTCGGACCACACCGTATGGCCCGCGAGTCCGGCGAACGTCGGCGCCAGCAGGGCGGCACGCACCAGTGTGTCGTCACCCGCCGCCGACCGGGCGGCGGATCGACTGTCCAGCGCCGCGCGGACCTCTTCGAGTGGCCGCAGGGCGATCGGGTAGCCGTGCGCGCGCAGCCGATCGAGAACGTCGGCGACCGCCACCGGATGCTGGTTCACCAGGTGGTAGACCGCGCCGGTCCCGGCGCCGCGACCGGTGCTGATCGCGACGAGAGCCCGCACGACGTAGTCCACCGGCACCAGCGATACCGTCGCCGACCCCACATCGGGCGCCACTCCGAGCACGGCCGCCGCACGCACCATATTCCAGAAGGCGTCGTCGGGGTTGTTGACCGCTGAGACGGTGTGGCCACAGATCGTGCCGGGCCGGAACACGGATACCGGCACGCCACGCTCACCGGCCTGCCGGATCAGTTCCTCGCCAACCCATTTCGAGATCAGATAGCCGTTGTCCTGCAATTGCCCGGCGTGCAGCCGGTCGTCCTCACCGATCACCGCGGGCATGGCACCCGCGGGCACGGCGGCGCCGAGTGTGGAGACGAAGTGGACGGCCTTGACCCGCCGCGTGGTCGCCAACCGCAGAATCGATCGAGTTCCCTCGACATTGGCCGCACGCAGTCGTTCGTAGGGGTCGACATGATTGACCCGGGCGCCGTTGTGATAGATCGCGTCGATTGTTGCGGTCAGGAAATCGAAATCCGCCGGATCGAGCCCGAGGTTCGGTTCCGAGAGATCACCACGCAGGGCCCGCACCCGTGCGGTCACGGCGTCGGTCGGCAGCCGGAACCGCCGCAGCGACGCGATGATTCGATCCAGCGGATGCTGCTCGGTCGTGCCGCGGACCAGGCACACCACCTGTGCCCCGGTGTGGGTCAGCAGTGCGTTCAACAGATGCGCCCCCAGGAATCCGGTGGCTCCGGTGAGCAGCACCGTGCCGGCCGGCGCGGTCGAGGCGGGAGCACATCCGGCCGCTGTGATGTCGGGTTCGAGCACGGCGTCGGCGGCGGGGGAATACGCCACCGCCGGTGTCGCCGAGCCGCTGAGGTGGGCGGCCAGTCCGGCGACCGTGGGGTTGGCGAGAATCGCCGACATCGCGACGTCGCGGTTCAGCCGCGCCGACAATCGTTGGTGCAGAACGAATACGAGTAACGAGGAGCCGCCGGACTCGAAGAAGTCGTCGGTGGCGCCGAGCCGGCCGATGCCGAGAACGTCGGCGAACACCTCGGCCAGGGTGTGTTCCAACTCGGTCGCCGGGGCGACGGCGAGCTCGCGGGTGAACACCGGGTCGGGTAGGGCGGCGCGATCGAGTTTGCCGCTGGTGTTGACCGGCAGCGCGGCCAGCACCTGCACCGCCGCGGGCACCATGTAGCTCGGCAGCTGTCCGGATATCCTGCGCCGCAACGCTGTCGGTTCCACCTCGTGCCCGTCGGCCGGAACCACATATCCGACGAGCCGGTCACCGGCGTCGGAATGGTGGACGGTGACCGCGGCCTGGGCGACAGCGGGATCGCCGAGCAGCGCGGACTCGATCTCGCCGAGTTCGATGCGATGGCCGCGCACCTTGACCTGAAAGTCGGTGCGTCCCAGATATTCCAGCGCACCGTCGCGGCGCCGCCGGGCCAGGTCGCCGCTGCGGTACATTCGCGTGCCCGGCGGTCCGAACGGATCGGCGACGAACCGGGCCGCGGTGAGGCCGGGTGCGCCGTGGTAGCCGCGGGCGAGCTGGTCCCCGGCGAGGAAGAGCTCGCCGGTCACTGCGGGCGGCACCTCGTGCAGGCGCGAATCCAATACCGGGCAGCGGGAATTCCAGACCGGAACGCCGATGGGCACGGTCGGCGCCCGCAGATCGTCCGGGCCGATGTGGTGTTCGGTGATGCTGACCGCGGCCTCGGTCGGCCCGTACAGATTGTGCAACTGCGCCGGGCACACCGCCGCGAAATCCCGGGCGGTCTCCGGCGGCAGCGCCTCCCCGATCACGAACACCGACCGCAGCGATCGCAACTGATCCGAGGATGCGCAGCCGACGACGACCGTGAGCATGGAGGGGACGAAATCGGTCAGCGTGACGGCGTGCTCGGCGATCAGCGCGCAGATCGCGTGCGGATCACGCTCGCGGCCCGGCGCCGCCAGAATCAGCCGTGCCCCCGCCCGCAGCGGCAGGAAATACCCCCACAGCGAGACGTCGAACGTGGCCGCGGTCTTCTGCAGATATCGGTCCTCGGGTCCGACCTGGTAACGCTGGTGCATCCACGCGAGCTGATTGACGATCGCGGCATGGGTGACCACCACGCCCTTGGGTTTTCCGGTGGATCCGGACGTGTAGATCACATACGCGGGATGATCGCCCCGCAGCGCGACCTCGCGCTCGTCGTCGCGCACCGGGCCGGCCGGGAATGCGGAGAGGTCGATCATGTCGACGGCATGGGCGGCGACCGCGGTGAACCGGTCCGCCGTAGTGGTCAGAACGCAGTGCGGGACAGCCGATTCCAGGATATGGCCGATTCGCTGTCGCGGATGGTCCGGATCGATCGGCACCCAGGCCGCGCCCGCCTCCGCCACCGCGTACAACGCCACCACCTGGTCGATCGACCGCCGCATCGCCACCGCGACGATGGACTCGGGGCCGGCGCCCTGTGCGATCAGCCAGCGGGCGAGGCGGGTGATCCGGTCGGCGAGATCGCGGTAGCTGATCGAGTCCGGTCCGCAGCTCACCGCGGTGCTGTCCGGGCGGGCGACGGCCTGGCGGGCCAGCGCGGCGGTGAGCGACTCGGCTTCGACGGGGTGACCGCCGGCGTCCGAGTCGCTGTGGCCCGGATCGGCCAGGATCAGATCGCCGACCGGGGTCGACGCTCCGGCCGCGACCGAATGCAGCAGGCGGACATAGGCGTCGATGAATCCCTCGACCGTGGCGTGGTCGAAAAGGTCCGTGCTGTAACCGAATCGGATCAGCACCGGTCCGGGTGCCCCGTCCGCGTCGCGGGTGTCGACCACGCCGATATGCAGGTCGGTTTTCACCGTGTCGGTTTCGATATCGAACAGCGACAGCGCGGTGTCGGGCATGTCCAGATCGGCCCGCGCGAAGTTCTGGAAGGCGAAGCCGACTTGATACAGCGGGTGCCGCCCCGGGGAGCGCACCGGGTCGACCGCGTCCACCACCTGCTCGAAGGGCACCTCGGAGTGTGCGAAATTGGCCAGATCGCGGGCTCTGGTGCGGGCGAGCAAGGCCGCGAAGGGCTCGCGGGGATCGATCCGGGTCCGGGAGACGGTCGTATTGACGAACATGCCGACGACGCCGTCGAGTGCCGGCTCGGCCCGGTTGGTCATCGGCACCCCGATGGCGATGTCGCCACTGCCCGACAGCCGGGACAGCAGGACCGCCAGCGCCGTGCGCATCACCATGAACAAACTGGCGTGCCCGTCGCGAGCGAGACCGAGTAGCGCGCCGTGCGCCGCGGCGGAGATCGTGCGATCCACGGTCGAACCGCGCAGCGACGCGACCGCTCGGCGGGGCCGATCGGTCGGCAGGTCGAGCTGATCGGGGAGCCCGTCGAGTTCTTCGCTCCAGTACCGGAGTTGCCGGGACAGAAGTGAATGCGGGTCGTCGCGCGACCCGAGCAGTTCCCGCTGCCACAGGGCGTAGTCGGCGTACTGCACCGTGATCGGTCGCCAGTCGGGAGCCTTCCCGGCCCATCGGGCGGCATAGGCGATCGCGAGATCCTGTGCCATCGGCGCGAGCGAGGAACCGTCGGCGCAGATGTGGTGCAGGGCGCAGACCAGAACATGGTCGTGGGTGGTGCGCAGCAGCCGGACCCGCAGGGGAACCCGCGCGGTCACATCGAAGCCCTCCCGCAGGACGCCGTGCACCCGTTCGGCGGGGTCGGCGCTGCCGATGTCCTCGACGGCGAAGCAATCGGCGCATGCCGCGGCGTCCAGGACCAGTTGATAGGGCCCGTCCTCATCGGCCGGATAGCGGGTCCGCAATGCTTCGTGCCGGCTCAACACATCGGTGAGGGCCGCGTGCAGTGCGTCGATGTTCACACCGGACAACCGCAGCGCGAACCCGACATTGTCCACCGCCGAGGTGGTATCGAACTGATTGCGCAGCCAGAATCGAAGTTGATTCGGCGACAACGGGATTCGCCCGGGACGCACGGCCGGGAGCAACGGCGGCCGCACGGCGTCGAATCGTCGGGTCCGCAACGCGGTCGTGAGCGCGCCGACGGTGGGATGGTCGAACAGCAGCGTGGGCGGTACCCGCATCTGCCAGATCTCGCTCAACCGCGCCGCGACTTGCGTCGCGAGCAGCGAATTGCCCCCGGCGGCAAAGAAATCGGTGTCGCCGCCGAGCGCGCCGCGACCCAGTATCCGCCCGAATACCTCGGCGACCAGATCCTCGCCCAGGTCGCCCGCCCGCCGGGACGGCGTGGCGGGTAGCCGCTGCGCGCGCAACGCCGTCCGGTCGACCTTCCCGGTCGCCGTGAGCGGGAACTGCTCGACCACGACGACCGTGTTCGGCAGCATGAACGCCGGGAGTTCGGCACTCAAACTCGCTGTCAGTTCCGCCGTTCGCGGTTCCCGGCCCGGCGCCCCCCGCACGAACGACACCAGTTCGACCGCGCCCGCCGCGGTCGCGCGATCCACGGTGACCGCCTGCGCCACCTCCGGGTGGCGCATGAGGGCGGAGTCGATCTCGCCGAGTTCGATGCGCAGGCCCCGGACTTTGACCTGATGATCGGCGCGGCCGAGGTATGCCAATTCGCCGGTGGTGGTGCGGCGAACCAGATCGCCGGTGCGATACATCCGCGCACCCGGCGCACCGAACGGATCGGCCACGAAACGCGCCGCGGTGGGTTCGGGGTGGCCCGGATAGCCGCGGGCCAGCGCCGGCCCGCTGACATACAGCTCACCGGTCGCGCCGGTGAGTGTCGGCCGGAGCCGCGCGTCGAGGATATGGCAGGTCAGACCGGGAATCGCAGTGCCCAGGGGGACGGCGGCGGCCGGCCGAAGCGCGTCACTCAGGGTGGCCGCGATGGTGGTTTCGGTGGGTCCGTAGGCGTTGTGCAGCCGCCGGCCGCCGGTGGCCCAGGTCCGGACGAGGTCGGGCGGGCACGCCTCGCCGCCGACCACGATCGTGGCGAGGGTGTCCAGGCCGTCCGGCCGGACGGTCGCCAGCACCGACGGCGTCATGAACGCGTGTGTGACCCGTTCCCGGCGCAACAGATCGGCGAGGTCGTTTCCGCCGATCACCGGCGGTGAGGCGATCACCAAGGTCGCGGCGGCGCCGATCGCGAGCAGCAGTTCGAGGACAGCGGCGTCGAAACTGGGGGAGGCGTTGTGCAGGATGCGGGCGTCCTGGGTGATCCGCACCGTGGCGCGAAGTTCATCGCACAGGGCGGGCAGGCCGGAGTGGGTCACCGCCACCCCCTTCGGGCGGCCGGTCGAGCCGGAGGTGTAGGTGACGTACGCGACGTTCGAGGGCCGCACCGGTGTGGGCCGGTCGAGATAGGTGATCGGGCTCGCCGGCTGTTCGCCGAGTTCGGCGAGCAGCCGAGGGTCGTCGAGCACCAGCCACCGCACGCCCGCGGGCAGATCGCTCAGGTGCTCACGGCAGGTCAGGCCGATTCGGCAGCCGCTGTCGGAGAGCTGGTACTCGACTCGAGCCCGCGGGTAGGTGGGATCGATCGGTACGAACGCGGCGCCTGTCCTGGCGACCGCCCAGATCGCCGTCACCGATGCCAATGATCGCGAAAGCACCACGGCCACCCGCGATTCCGGCCCGGCGCCCGAGGTCCACAGCAGGCGCGCCAACCGATTCGCGCGGGCGTCGAGTTCGCGGTAGCGGATCTCGTGGCCGGATACCGACACCGCGAGCCCGTCCGGGTTGCGCTCGACTGCCGAATCCAGCATCTGAGTCAGGGTCCGGCCGCCGCGCGCTGCGGAGCGCTGTCGACGAAGGGGATGAGCCGAGTGGGGCCGGAGGCTGTCGCGCATATGTGATCCCGCGGTCGAAGAGAATGTGCGCGCCGATGCTACGGTTCCGCGCCCGGCAACCCGGGTTACCGTTGTTGGGAAGATCTCGGATTAACGGTTGCGGGAGTGGGTAATCCAATGCGCCGTTTCGACGCCACCGGTCCGTCGCCTGGGCCTTTCCGGTGATCGGAGCCACAGTGGCGGTGGCTGTGTGGGCGCCGGGGGACGCCCGGCTCGTATGCTCGTGCCGTGAAACCGACCATTGGTGTGCTGGCACTGCAGGGAGATGTGCGTGAGCACTTCCACGCGCTGGCGGCATGCGACGCCGAGCCGGTGAGTGTCCGCCGGGAATCGGAGCTGGAGTCCGTCGACGCGCTGGTGTTGCCCGGGGGCGAATCCACCACGATCAGCAAACTGCTCGAGGTGTTCGGCCTGCTGGAGCCGTTGCGTGCCCGGTTGCGCGCGGGGATGCCGGCCTTCGGTTCGTGTGCCGGCATGATCCTGCTGGCCCGCACGGTGCTCGATACCCGGCCCGATGCGCAGTCACTGTCCGGTATCGATATGACGGTGCGGCGCAACGCCTTCGGCCGCCAGGTCGACTCGTTCGAAACCGATCTCGACTTCACCGGGCTCGACGATCCGATCCGGGCGGTCTTCATCCGCGCGCCCTGGGTGGAAAGCGTCGGCGACGGGGTCGAGGTCCTGGCCCGCGTCCCGCATCGGCCCACACCCGGCACCGTCCTCGCCGACGGCCCGTCCGCCGGCGGGCCCGAACAGGCCGCGGGGCGCATCGTCGCGGTCCGGCAGGGCAACGTCCTGGCCACCTCGTTCCACCCGGAGGTGACGGGTGATCTGCGGGTGCATCGGCTGTTCGTGGACTCGGTCCGCAGCGTCGTCGGCGCCGGGGCCTGACCTTTCGCCGGTCGGGTTCGTGCCGGGCAGTAGACTGCACAGCGATCGCCGGAACACAGATCACGGATCTGTCCGGGCCTCGAGCACACCGACCTCGAAGGAAGTAGGGAATGAGCGGCCACTCCAAATGGGCCACCACCAAGCACAAGAAGGCCGTGATCGATGCCAAGCGCGGCAAGATGTTCGCGAAGTTGATCAAGAACATCGAGGTCGCGGCGCGCACCGGTGGTGGTGACCCTGGCGGAAACCCGACTCTCTACGACGCCATCCAGAAGGCGAAGAAGGCGTCGGTCCCCAACGACAACATCGAGCGCGCCCGCAAGCGCGGTGGCGGTGAAGAGGCCGGTGGCGCCGACTGGCAGACCATCATGTACGAGGGGTACGGCCCCAACGGTGTGGCGGTGCTGATCGAATGTCTGACCGACAACCGCAACCGCGCCGCGGGTGAGGTGCGCGTCGCCATGACCCGCAACGGCGGCAATATGGCCGACCCCGGCTCGGTGTCCTACCTGTTCCACCGCAAGGGCATGGTGACCCTGGAGAAGAACGGGCTCAGCGAGGACGACGTACTGATGGCGGTGCTCGACGCCGGCGCCGAGGAGGTCAACGACCTCGGTGACTCGTTCGAGATCATCAGCGATCCCAGTGACCTGGTCGCCGTGCGTACCGCGCTGCAGGACGCCGGAATCGATTACGACTCCGCCGAATCCGGCTTCCAGCCCTCGGTGTCGGTCGCGGTGGACGTCGACGGCGCCCGCAAGGTGTTCAAACTCGTCGACGCGCTCGAGGACAGTGACGACGTGCAGAACGTCTACACCAATGTCGATGTGTCCGACGAGGTTCTCGCCGAACTCGACGACTGACATCCATACGGCTCGGGCCGTCACCGCGGGTGCGGTGACGGCCCGAGCCGTTCGCGGGGCCGATCAGGTCGCGGGGACGGGCAGGCCCAGCCGTGCCGACACCCACGGCAGCGACGAGGTGAAGGCCGCGGCGGCGAACTGCCAGGTGTGCCCGCCCTCCGTGGTGTGGATGGTGCAGGTGATGCCGACCGTGCGGCCCCGCTCGCACAACTTCTCCGCGGCGCCGACCTCGCCGGAGTCCATGACGCCGTCCCGACCGCCCACGCCGATCCGGTTCTCGTCCACCTGCGGCATGTGAAAATGCCCGCCGCCCTTGCCGTTACCGGCCCGGTGCGGCGGGGTGAGGTCGTCGAACAGCCCGGCTACCCCGGTATAGGGGCCGTGGGCGGCCATCACCGTCATCGGATCGAAGCGGTCGTAGGCGGCCGCGTTCCCGCCGTACAACCTGGATACGGTCTGCTCCCTGGTGCCCGCGGTCGGCCCCAGATCGCCCGCGATGTCGACGAAGGTGTGGAACAGCTCGGGATGCATCACGGTCAGATCGGTCGCGCAGGTGCCGCCCATCGACCAGCCGACCGCCGCCCACTTCGCCGGATCGGCGGAGACGCCGAACCTCGCCCGCACGTACGGCACCACATCCTGGGTGAGATGGTCGGCGGCCGCGCCGCGCGGGCCGTCGACGCATTCGGTGTCGTTGTTGAAGCTGCCCGACGAGTCGACGAGCACCAGCACGGGCGCGTGGCCGCCGTCGGCGGCGGTGAAGGTGTCGATCGCCGGCATGATCTGGCCGCTGCGCAACCAGTCGGCGGGGGTGTTGAACTCGCCGCCGATCATCATCACCGCGGGTAGCGCGGGTGGGGTCGGACCGGCGAACCAGGCCGGCGGCAGATAGACGTATTCGGTGCGGTGTTTGAATCCGCTACCGGCGTCGCCGGTGTCGATCGGCACCACCACACCGGTGGCGGGGTGGGTATCGCGCATTCCGGCCAGGGCTTCCGGATCGGTCTGATGCGGCAGCGCCCCGGCGGTCAGCGCACTCCACGCCGACTGCACGCTCGGGTAGTAGCCCACCCACTGGTTGAGCACGACCGCCGTACTCGCGACCGCGAACGGCACGGCGACGATCGCGGCCGTGCGCTGCCACCAGCGTGCACCCGGCCAGCCGACGACGGCCAGCACCAGCGCCGCGACCGTCGCGCCCACGCAGATCCACAGCTCCGGCGGGGCCGGATCCGAGGCCAGCCCCTCGTTGTTCATGATCGTGCGAGCGGTCAGCGCGGCCACCACGCCCAGCACCAGGCAGATCGGCACCCGGATCAGCCACCAGCGTCGTCGCGGGCGCGTCAGCGCGATCGCGAGTGCGAGGAGCGCGACGATCTCGATGGTCACCGGCAGCCAGCCGTGCAGCAGCGAGACACCGTGATGAAAACCGTTGTAGGGATTGAGTTTCGCCGACGGCAGCGAGGGTGGAGCGGGTGGGGCCACCGAGGCGGCGGCCGCCGGTGCGGGCACGGTCGGCGCGGGGGTCGGCACATCCATGGGCGCGGAGAACACGGGCGTCATTGTCGGTGGCCTACCTCGAGGAACGCTGTGAACTCGCTCCGAGTCCGGTGCAGGGCACAATGGCAGCCATGGCCGATCTCGTACTGGTCCGCGGTGACATCACCGAACAGGCCGTGGATGCGATCGTCAACGCCGCGAACTCCGGCCTGCTCGGCGGCGGCGGGGTCGACGGCGCCATCCATCGACGCGGCGGTCCCGAGGTGCTCGCGGCATGCCGGCAGCTACGGGCGACGGCGCTGCCCGACGGACTGCCGACGGGCCGGGCGGTGGCCACCACGGCCGGCGATCTGCCCGCGCGCTGGGTGATCCACACCGTCGGCCCGGTCTGGGCGGCCGGACAGGACCGCTCGGATCTGCTGTCCTCCTGCTATCGCGAATCGCTGCGGGTGGCAGACGAATTGGGCGCCCGGACCGTGGCGTTCCCGGCGGTCTCCACCGGCATCTACGGGTGGCCGATCGACAACGGCGCCCGCATCGCGGTGGACACCGCGCGGACCACGCCGACCGAGGTCCGCGAGATCCGTTTCGTGCTCTTCGACGCCACCACCTATCGTGCCTTCGAGGCGGCCGTCGGCTGAGCGGGCCGATCGTGTCGATGGCCGGAGTCGTCACCGGTCTCGGTTAGACTTCGAACAACTGTTCGCGACCTCGGAGGGGTGCATTTCGTGCGGGTGATGGGCGTCGACCCCGGGCTCACCCGGTGCGGGTTGAGCATCGTCGAAGGTGGGCTGGGACGGCAGGTCACCGCACTGGATGTCGGCGTGGTGCGCACCCCGGCCGATATGGATCTCGCCGAACGTCTGCTGGGGGTGGCCGATGCCGCCGAGTACTGGATGGATACCCACCACCCGGAAGCGGTCGCGATCGAGCGGGTCTTCGCGCAGCACAACGTTCGCACCGCGATGGGGACCGCGCAGGCCGGTGGCGTGATCGCCCTGGCGGCGGCCCGGCGCGGCATACCGGTTCATTTCCACACCCCCAGCCAGGTCAAGGCCGCTGTCACCGGTAACGGCTCCGCGGGCAAGGCGCAGGTGACCGCGATGGTGACTCGCATCCTAGGCTTGCAGACGGCGCCGAAACCGGCCGATGCCGCCGACGCCCTGGCTCTGGCGATCTGCCACTGCTGGCGGGCGCCGATGCTGGAGCGGATGGCGAAGGCGGAAGCACAGGCGGAGCAGGCGCGGCGTCGATACGCCGAAAGGCTTGCCCAGCAACGGAAGGCGGTGCCCAGGTGATCGCGTCGGTGCGTGGAGAGGTGCTCGAGATCGGCCTCGACCATGCCGTATTGGAGGCCGCCGGGGTCGGCTATCGGCTCAACGCCACCCCGTCGACATTGGCGACTCTCACCCGCGGCGAGACCTCGCGCCTCTACACCGCGATGATCGTGCGCGAGGACTCCATGACGCTGTTCGGCTTCGCCGATACCGAAGCGCGCGATCTGTTCGGACTCCTGCAGACCGTCTCGGGTGTCGGGCCCCGGCTGGCGATGGCCGTGCTGGCGGTGCTGGAACCCGAAGCGCTGCGAAAGGCGCTGGCGGAGAGCAATGTCGCCGCGCTGACCCGGGTGCCGGGCATCGGTAAGCGTGGCGCCGAACGCATGGTCGTCGAACTGCGCGACAAGGTGGATCTGGTTCCGGTGCAGTCGGGGCCGCCGGGGGCGGGTCCCGCGCCGGTGGTCACCCCGGTGCGTGATCAGGTCGTGGAGGCGCTGGTCGGGCTCGGATTCCCGATCAAGCAGGCCGAACCCGCGGTCGATGGGGTACTCGCCGAACAACCCGAGCTGGATACCTCGCGTGCCTTGCGCGCGGCGTTGGCCCTGCTCGGCCGGAATCGGTGACGGCGATGGGCGCCGACGCCGAATTCCCGGTCGACAGTTCCTTTTCCGGTGACGACGAGTCCGCGGTCACCGCGGACTATCTGAAATCCGACGGGGATATCGAGGCCGGGCTGCGGCCGAAATCCCTGGACGACTTCATCGGCCAGCCGCGAGTGCGCGAGCAGCTGGCCCTGGTGTTGCGCGGCGCCACGCAGCGCGGCGGCACTCCTGATCACGTCCTGCTGTCGGGCCCGCCCGGACTGGGAAAGACCAGTATGGCGATGATCATCGCCGGCGAACTGGGCACCGCCCTGCGCATCACGTCCGGTCCGGCCCTGGAACGCGCCGGTGATCTGGCCGCCATGCTGAGCAACCTCGTCGAGGGCGATGTGCTGTTCATCGACGAGATCCACCGCATGGCCCGCCCGGCCGAGGAGATGCTGTACCTGGCGATGGAGGATTTCCGGGTCGACGTGGTGGTCGGCAAGGGACCCGGCGCCACATCGATTCCGCTGGAGATCGCGCCGTTCACACTGGTCGGCGCCACCACCCGGTCGGGTGCGCTGACCGGACCGCTGCGTGACCGCTTCGGCTTCACCGGTCATATGGACTTCTACGAACCCGACGAGTTGCAGCGGATTCTGCAACGCTCGGCCGCCATCCTCGGAGTGCGGATCGAGGCCGACGCCGCCGCCGAGATCGCGGGCCGCTCCCGCGGCACGCCACGCATCGCCAACCGGCTGCTGCGCCGGGTACGCGACTATGCCGAGGTACGGGCCGACGGTCTGGTCACTCGCGAGATCGCCCGCGCCGCGCTGGTCGTCTACGACGTCGACTCGCTCGGATTGGACCGTCTGGACCGGGCCGTACTCGGCGCGCTGGTCCGCGGATTCGGTGGCGGTCCGGTCGGGGTGTCGACGCTGGCGGTCGCGGTGGGCGAGGAGGCCGCCACGGTCGAGGAGGTGTGCGAACCGTTCCTGGTCCGCGCCGGAATGGTCGCCCGCACCCCGCGCGGCCGGGTCGCCACCGCCGCCGCCTGGGAACATCTGGGGCTGGTGCCGCCACCGGATCTGGTCTTCGGTTCCATCGAGGTCCGCGGCCGGGAATCCGAACCCACCCTCGACCTGTTCGAGAACTGAGCCCGCCGGCGCTCGATCAGATCGGATCGGCGGTGCGCACCCCGTCGATCAGCAGGCGGGGGATGGCTTGGGCGAGGCCGTCGGTGGCCTCGGGATCCGGATCGCGCAGTCCGTGCAGGATGGCGGCCAGAAGCATGCCGGTGACGGCCTTGGCGGTGTTGACCGTATCGAGGTCGGCCCGCAGATATCCCAGCTCCACGCCGTGCTCGAGGTAGCCGGCCGTCAGCGCGTCCGCGGTGTCGAGCAGTCCGTACAGTCGCATGGTCAATTCCGGGTCGATGCCGGTGGCCTGGAACAGCAGCAGCTGGGCGACCCTGCGGTCTTCGAGGAAGATCCGGTGCAGCGCGATGCCGATCCGCTCGAGCTGAAGGCGGTACTGCGCCAGTGAGGCGGCCGCATCCGGTGCGTTCTCGGTCCCGAGCGCTTCGATGATGCGCGCGGCGAGATCGTCGATGACATGGTCGATGATGTCGCGCTTGTTCTCGAAGTAGCGGTAGAAGGTGCCGTGCCCGATTCCGAGCTCGGTGGCGATATCGGCGATACCGGTGGCGTGATAGCCCTTCTCGGCGAAGCAGGCGAAGGCGGTGTCGATGATCTGGCGGCGGGTCTCGGCCCGGCGGCGTTCGGCATGCGTGGATGGCTTCGGCACGGGCTCGATGATACGGTGTTCCGAAACGGAATGATGTGTCATTCCGTGCGATATCCGTGAAGTAGCAGGGAGGTTCGGCGTGGCACCTCAGTACGACGCCGTGGTGGTCGGTGCGGGATTCGGCGGTATGGGGGCCGGTATCGCGCTGGATCGCCTCGGCCTGAGCGATTTCGTGATCCTCGAGCGGGAGGACGATCTCGGCGGCACCTGGCACGTCAATCACTACCCGGGTCTGGCGGTCGATATCGCCTCGGTGACCTACTCCTACTCGTTCGAGCCCAATCCGCACTGGTCACGGCTGTTCGCCCCGGGTGCCGAGCTGAAGAAATACGCCGAGCACGTCGCCGACAAGTACGACCTGCGCCGCCGCATGCGGTTCAACCAGGTGGTCGGCGGCGCCCGCTGGGACTGCGAGCAGCAGCACTGGGTGGTGTCGATCGAGGACGGGCAGACGCTGACCGCCCGCTATCTGCTCACGGCCACCGGGTTCCTGTCCCAGCCCTACACCCCGCCGTTCCCCGGTATCGACAGCTTCGAAGGCAAGATCCTGCACACCACCGCGTGGGAGGACGACTTCGACCTGACCGGCCGGCGAGCCGCCGTGATCGGCACCGGCGCCACCGCGGTGCAACTGGTGCCCGAGGCGGCCCGGAAAGTGGCGGAGCTGACGGTCTTCCAGCGCACTCCGATCTGGGTCGTGCCCAAGGTGGACGCCGCTATCCCGGCGCCGGTGCAGCGGTTGTTCGCGAAGCTACCGGTGACGCAGAAGGCCGCACGACTGGTCAACACCGCGGCGCTGGAATTGCTGATGGTGTCCGGCGTCCTGCACTACAAGCAGGTCAAAATCGGGAACAAGGGCGCGGCGCTGCTGGCCAAGGCGCATCTGCGCGCCCAGGTCCGCGACAAGCGGACCCGGGAGCAACTGACGCCGCACTACGATTTCGGCTGTAAGCGGCCGACGTTCTCCAATACCTATTTCAAGGCCTTCAACGAGCCGCATGTGCGGCTGGAGACCAACTCCATCGATCATGTGGAAGCCGACGGCATCGTGACCGCCGACGGGCGCAAGACCGAGATCGACACGCTGATCCTGGCCACCGGATTCAACCTGTGGGACGTCAACTTCCCGGCGATCGAGATCATCGGCCGCGACGGAGTGAATCTCGGAAAGTACTGGCGTGACAACCGATTCCAGGCCTACGAGGGCATCACGGTGCCGAAGTTCCCGAACTTCCTGAGCCTCAACAGCCCCTACTCCTACAGCGGACTGTCCTACTTCACCACGATCGAGGCGCAGATGAAGCATATGGACCGGTTGTTGCGGGAGGCCCGGCGACGGGGCGAGCAGGTGTTCGAGGTCCGTGACGAGGCCAACACGCGGTTCCTCGACTACGTGACCGAGAAGCTCGGCTCGTCGGTGTTCTACGCCGGCAGTTGCTCCAGCGCGCGCAGTTACTACTTCAACCAGCACGGTGAGGCCGCGCTGCTGCGCCCCAACAGCACCGTCACCACCCACCGTGAAGCGGTGAATTTCCCGCTCGACGATTACCTGTACGGCACGCCGGCGGCCTGATTCGCCTGCGTACGGCGGGGTCGAGCCGGTGCGTGACACCCCGCCGGACGCACCGCGGGTGTGGCGATATTCCAGGTTGCTGGCAGACTGTGTGGGTACGGACCGATCCAACCCCCAACCTAGGACCGACTACGACGATGGCAAACCTGCTGTTTCCGCTGCTACTGGTAGTTCTGCTCGTGCCGATGTTCCTCGGCGTCCGCCGCCAGAAGCGCGAAGCGGAGAAGGTCACTGCCATGCAGGAGAGCGTGAAGGTCGGTGACCGGGTCACGACCACCTCGGGCCTGTACGGCACGGTCGTCGATATCGACGACGAGACCGTCGACCTGGAGATCGCCGAGGATGTGGTGACCACCTGGCTGCGCGCCGCGATCCGCGATGTGCGCTCGGATGCGGATGCCGCCGGCGACAACGCCGATGCCGGCTCCGAGGAGACCACGGTGGCCGAGATCGCCGATGCCTCGCCTGTCGAGGCCGCCGCGCCGGCCGAGGGAGCGGACCGCCACAACGGCGCGCCCGTACTCGAGGAGTCCGTCGACGACACCGCCGCCCGGCTGCGTAAAGACTGAATCGTTCCCGCCGTTGTCGCGCTCGCGGGCGCCGCGACGGCGGTGCGGCGTGTCCGGGCCTCGTCATGCGGTCCACGTCGCCATTCCGGCCGCCACCCTCACCGCCTAGGAGATAAGTACTGTGCCACCTTCCAAGGGAACGGGGCATCCACTGCGGCTGCTCGGCGTCTATGCCGTGCTGCTCGCCGTGATCTACGCGTTGGTGTTCTTCACCGGTGACAAGTCGCCGGAACCGAAGCTGGGAATCGACCTGCAGGGTGGTACCCGGGTCACCTTGACCGCGCGCACGCCCGACGGCAGCAAACCGAGCAAGGACAGCCTGCAGCAGGCCCAGCAGATCATCGAATCGCGGGTCAACGGCCTGGGCGTGGCCGGCTCCGAGGTGGTGATCGACGGCGACAACCTGGTCATCACGGTTCCGGGTGAGGACGGCCAGCAGGCCAAGGCGCTGGCGACCACAGCCAAGCTCTACATCCGCCCGGTGCTCAATTCCGGGCAGAGCCAGGCCGGGGGTGGCGTTCAGCAGCAGCCCGGCGGCGAGGTTCCCGGTCAGCAGGCCCCCGGTGCGCAGGTGCCCGGTGCGCAGGTCCCCGGTGCGCAGGTGCCGGGGGAGCCCTCGGGTGCCGAGCAGCAGCCGGCGCCGACGTCCGCGGAATCGGCTCCCGCTCCGGCCGAGCCGTCCAGCGCCGATCAGCCCTCGGGTGGGACCGCGCAGAACCGGGTGTTCCCGGCGCAGGCGCCGTCCACTCCCGCGCCGGCCCCGGGACAGCCCGGTGGCGATCTGACCCCGCAGCAGCGCACCCAGCAGGAGATCGCGCAGGCCAAGGCGCTGCGGCAGAGTACCGATCCGCAGGTGCTGGCGCAGGCCATGCAGATGCTGGACTGCAGCAAGCCCGATCCGCTGGCCGGTAACGACGATCCGAACCTGCCGCTGGTGACCTGTTCCAGTGATGGCAACGAGGTCTACCTGTTGGACAAGAGCCGCATCGATGGCCAGGACATCAAGGACGCCAGCTCGTCGCTGAACCAGCAGTCGCAGTGGGCGGTCGACCTGACCTTCAAGAACGCCGACGCGTGGGCCAAGCTCACCCAGGACTTCCTGCAGAAGCAGGTGGCGTTCACGCTGGACTCGAAGGTGCTCAGCGCGCCGGTCGTGCAGCAGGGCCCGCAGCTGGGTGGCACCACCCAGATCACCGGCCGGTTCAACGCGTCCACGGCGAAGGAACTCGCCAACTCGCTGAAGTACGGTTCGCTGCCGCTGTCGTTCGCCACCTCCGAAGCCGAGACCGTGTCGGCGACGCTGGGCCTGGCCTCGTTACACGCCGGTCTGATCGCCGGTGCGATCGGCCTGATCGCGGTGCTGCTGTACTGCCTGCTCTACTACCGGATGCTCGGCTTCCTCGCGGGATTCTCGCTGGTGGCCTCCGGTGTGGCGGTGTACGGCATCATCGTCCTGCTCGGCAGATGGATCAATTTCACCCTCGATCTGGCCGGTATCGCGGGTCTGATCATCGGTATCGGCATGACAGCCGACTCGTTCGTCGTGTTCTTCGAGCGCATCAAGGACGAGATGCGTGAGGGCCGAAGTTTCCGGTCCGCGGTGCCCCGCGGCTGGTCGCGGGCGCAGCGCACCAACCTTTCCGGTAAGACGGTCAGCCTGATCGCCTCGGTGGTGCTCTACATCCTGGCCGCCGGGCAGGTGAAGGGCTTCGCCTTCACCCTGGGCCTGACCACGGTGCTCGACGTGATCGTGCTCTATCTGGTCACCGCGCCGCTGATGATGCTGGCCTCGCGCTCGCCGTTCTGGGCCAAGCCCTCGGTCAACGGACTCGGCGCGGTGCAGCAGATCGCGCGAGAGCGTAAAGCGAGCGGCACGCTGGTAGGGACGGGGACACGATGAGCGACAATCGCAGTCAGGTGTTGGAGGAACCGATCGTGGACGAGCCGGAACCCACCGCGGACGCCCCGCGGCACGGATTCTTCGAGCGTCTCTACACCGGTACCGGCGGATTCCGGATCGTCGGCCGCCGCAAGCTCTACTACGGCATCGCCGCGGCCTTGGTGCTGATCGCGATCCTGAGTATCGCGGTGCGCGGGTTCACCCTCGGCATCGATTTCGCCGGTGGAACCCGCATCCAGGTTCCGGCGAGCGGGGACATCAGCACCAGCAAGGTCGAGCAGACCTACAACCAGGCGCTCGGACACGACCCGGTGACGGTTCAGAAGGTGGGCTCGGGAGCCTCGACCTCGTACGAAATCCGTTCCGACACACTGGATGCCGCGCAGCAGGAGAAGGTGGCCGACGCGCTGTTCAACGCCTTCCATCCGAAGGATTCGAGCGGCGCGGTGAGCCGTAACGCGATCAGCGTCGCCGAGATCAGCGAGACCTGGGGTGGGCAGATCACCCGCAAGGCGATCATCGCGCTGGTCGTGTTCGTACTGTTGACGATGGTCTACATCGCGATCCGGTTCGAACGCGATATGTCCATCGCCGCGATCGCCTCGCTGTTCTTCAACCTCGTCGTCACGGCGGGCATCTACTCGATCGTCGGATTCGAGGTGACGCCGGCCGCGGTGATCGGTCTGCTCACCATCCTCGGTTACGTGCTCTACGACAACGTCGTGGTGTTCGACAAGGTCGAGGAGAACACCCGCGGTGTTCTGCATCTGACCCGGCGCACCTACGGTGAGCAGGCGAATCTGGCCGCCAACCAGACCTTGATGCGGTCCATCAACACCACCGTCATCGGCATCCTGCCCATTGTCGGCATGCTGGTGATCGCGGTGTGGCTGCTCGGGGTGGGCACCCTGAAGGATCTGGCGCTGGTCCAGCTGGTCGGCATGATCGTGGGTGCGTACTCCTCGATCTTCTTCGCGGTACCGCTGCTGGTGTCGATCAAGGAGCGCTTCGGTCCGGTCGCCGCGCACACCCGCAAGGTGCTCGCCAAGCGCGCCGCCGGTGACACCGGCCGCCCGGGCGAGACGACGCGTCGTCGCCCCGTGGGCGCGCCGGTCGGCACCCGCACCCGCGAAAGCGGTTCCGCCGCACCGAGACCCGGTGCCCGGCCCACCGGGAAGCGGCACAAG
Source organism: Nocardia spumae (assembly GCF_020733635.1). Taxonomy (NCBI): domain Bacteria; kingdom Bacillati; phylum Actinomycetota; class Actinomycetes; order Mycobacteriales; family Nocardiaceae; genus Nocardia; species Nocardia spumae. Next base: position 3,108,348 of record NZ_JAJFZL010000001.1, read on the forward strand.
AGAAGCCACTGATGAGTCGAAGGGGGTCGGATCGGGTGCGGCGGACGCTACGGCGAACGTTCGGCGTGATCGCGGCCGGTGCTCTGCTCACCGGCGTGGTCGCGGGGTGTTCCAGCAAGAACCAGGTGCCATCCATCGGATACGCCGTCGACGCGCTACCGACCACCTACAACGGCGGCAGCTCGGCCGGAGTGGCGGGAGGCTCGTCTGCACTGTTCTCCCGCGTGCTGACCGGATTCTTCTACACCGGCCCGGACGGCCAGCCGGTCGCCGACACCGATGTGGGCACCGCCAACGAGGTGGCGGGTGAGGCGCAGACCGTCCGATACCGGCTCAATCGGGACGGCGTCTACTCCGACGGCGTGCCCACCTCCTGTGACGATCTGGTCCTGGAATGGGCGGCGCGCAGCGGCCGATTCACCAAACCCGGTCCGGGCGGCCCGATTCCGCTGTTCGATGCCGCCACCACCACCGGCTATTCCGAAATCGAGCGGGTCGAATGTCAGCCCGGTTCCAAGGACGCGACAGTCGTCTTCCGCCCGGATCATCATTTCCTGGCCTGGAAGACCCTGTTCAACGCCGGTGATCTGATGCCGGCGCATATCGCGGCCAAGGCCGCCGGTGTGCCGAATGTGGTGGCCGCGGTGCAGGCGGGCGATCAGGGCGCCCTGGACCGGCTGGCCCAGTTCTGGAATACCGGATGGAATCTGAAGTCCGGCGATGTCAATGCCGACCTGCTGCCGTCCTCGGGGCCCTATCGCATCGACTCCTACAGCGACGGCGACGGGCTCGTGCTGGTGAAGAACGACAAGTGGTGGGGGAACAAACCCGCCACCCCGCGCATCGTGGTGTGGCCCAAGAACGCGGATCTGAAGAAGAAGGTCTCCGACAATTCCGTCGAGGTCGTCGATATCGGCGCGAATTCGGTGAAAGATCTGGGCCTGGGCGGTTTCTCGGTGAATCAGGTACCGGGCCGCGGCGCCGAGCAACTGGTGCTCGCGACCGCCGGTGTCTTCTCGTCCGCGGATGTGCGGCGGGCGTTCGCACTGTGTGTCCCGCGCCAGGCGTTGTACGACACCCTGGGGCATCCGGGATTCGACGAGAAATCCGGTCTGGGTTCCGGCCCCCTGAATTCCCGCACGGTGCAGGCGGACTCGCTTTACTATCCGGTGATCTCGGGTCCGGCCGACAAGTATCGCGCCGGAGATTCCGCGGGTGCGCAGCGTGCGCTGGCCTCGGCCGGTGCCCCCAACCCGACGGTCCGGATCGGCTATCGTGCCCCGGATGATCGCCGTGCCCGCACGGTGGCGATGATCGCGGATGCGTGCAAGGCGGCGGGTGTGACCGTCGTCGACGCCGGTGCGGCGGATTTCGCACCGGCACAGCTGGGCGACGGGAAGGTGGATGCGATCCTGGGCGGCACCGCCGCCGCGGTGGGGCCGGCCGGGTCACTGCCGGGGATCGAGGCCACCGCCGCGCTTCGCACCGGTGAGGGCGTGAATTTCGGTCATTTCGGTAATGGGCGTTACGATGCGATCTCGGATCAGCTTGCGGCGGATGACAATTCGGCGACCGTGTTGAACCTCGACACCGAGGCCGAGAATCTGCTGTGGAACGAGATGCCGTCGATCCCGTTGTTCAACACCCCCCGGACAGTCGCGTTCGGCAAGGGTTTGGAGAACGGGGTGGTGAGCCCCACCAAGGCCGGTGCGGGCTGGAATATGGACCGTTGGGTGTTGCGGCGGTGAGTACCTCCGGGTGCGGGATGAGGGAGTGGGTGTAGATGAGTAAGCACACGATGGTGGAAACGGCCGAGTCCGCGGAGGAGAAGATCGTGCGGACTGCGGATGTGGTGGCGCGGCTGACCCGCTGGCACGACGATTTCCCCACCCCCGGTGTGCGTTTCGCGGACCTCACCCCCGTTTTCGCCGATGCCGAGGGCTTCCACGCGGTGATCGAATGCCTGGCCTCGTGCGCGCCCGACGCCGACCTGATCGCCGGCGTCGACGCCCGCGGCTTCCTGCTCGGAGCCGGCGTGGCGGCATTGCTGGGCACCGGTGTGGTCGCGGTCCGCAAGGGCGGCAAACTGCCGCCGCCGGTGCTGTCGCGCGAGTACACGCTCGAATACGGTTCGGCGGCATTGGAAATCCCGGCCGACGGTATCGACCTCACCGATCGCAAGGTGTTGCTACTCGACGACGTTCTCGCCACCGGCGGCACACTGGCCGCGGCGGCGGAGCTCTTCCGTTCAGCCGGGGCGCAGGTCGTCGCGGCGGCGGTCGTCCTCGAAATCGGCGACCTCGGCGGGCGGGCCCGTCAGGGCGACTATCCGCTCACCTCGATCGTGCAGGTGTAAGGCGCGTGTCCGGTTGTGGGCTCCCGACCGGGATCGTTATGCTGACGTGCGGCAAGGGAGCCCGAATGAGCGACGGACGATTCGCATGAACGAATACAGCGGCCATCGCGGCAGCGCCGAAGCAGGCCGTGCCGGGCCGAGGTGGACGGTGCGGCGGTGAGCCGCAGCCGGCGTACCCGGATCGGGGCGGCATTGGCCGGCACGGTCGGCGTCGTATTCATCGTCGGGGCCGCCACTGCAGCGGCCACACCGTCGGTGGCCTTGCGTGGTGGGTCCACCATCACCGCCCGGGTGACGGGTGAGAAGCAGGGGCGGTCCTGCCGGATCAACGCGACCGGAGTGGATATGCCGTGGCGTGCGGTCGGTGGCGACGGTTCGGTCGACCTCGATACCGGCCCGGTCGGTCCGGGCCGCCACAACGCCCACGTCGTGTGTGAGGATCCCCGTCTGGGGGCGGCGTCACAGCGTACGGTCGGCAAGGACGAGGATGTCTTCACGGGCCATTGGGCACCGGCCTTCGAATTCCTCCACCATCACCGCATGGAATTTCTCACTCCGCACGAGCATTCGGCTCGCGGATAACCGCAGGTCGGCAGCCGCCGCCCCGGATCACAGCCGGGCCAGCAGGCGCGCCACGATTCCGGTTACCACGAGCCAGAAGATCGCGGCCAGACCGTAGTTGATGATGACGTCCCAGTCCGGCGAGCCGGTGGCGAACAGGCCGGGGAAGAACAGCGCCAGCGGTTCGGCCAACCCCTTGATGAAGGTGAAGAACCGGTTCGTCTGGTTGGCATCGAAGATCTGCAACAGGATGTAGACGATCTCGATCAGTGCGAGCACGCCGCCGATGGTGCTGACGATCGCCGCCAGTCCACCCGCGCGGTTAGTCCGATAGGTTCTATATCTGTACATACTCGCCGAATACCCGCGTGACGGCGTTGAACGCAGCCGATTTTGTCCAGTGGCCTGGAATTCTCGAATGTGAGCGCTGCTCTTGACAACGGCGCACCCGCCGGTGGATGATAGATCCATCAAGAGAGCAATGCTCACAAAAGCGAGGAGTAGTCGTGAACGCCACCCGGTACATCGCCCCCACCGGTATCGACCCGATCATGAACCGGATGTTCAACGTCCTGCCGAAATGGGGCATCAGCGTGATGGGGTCTCGCCTGCTGGCGGTACGTGGCCGCACCTCCGGGGAATGGCGCACCACGATGGTCAACTTGCTGGAGGATGCGGACGGAGCTCGGTATCTGGTCGCCCCGCGGGGTCGTACACAGTGGGTTCGCAATATCCGCGTCGCCGGCGGGGGTGAGCTTCGGCTCGGACGCAAGACCGAGGTGTTCACGGTGACCGAGGTGGCCGACGCCGACAAGGTTCCGGTGCTGCGGCTGTACCTGAAGAAGTGGGGCTGGGAGGTCGGCAAATTCTTCGAGGGTGTGACCGCGGATGCCACCGACGCCGAACTGGCCGCGATCGCGCCTGGATTCCCGGTCTTTCGAATCAACTGAGCGGCACCGATTTTCATTGCCGGTGGCCGGGGTCGCCGGCGTCGGTACTTGTGGCCGGATGCTCTGTCCGCTAGAGTCTTCAACTCTTGTTCCCGTTGATCGGAGTCGTGCCGTTGCTCTTCTGAGGTAGCCCCCGCGTGGCCCGCCCTCTCGCGCGCCATTCTCGCCGCCCTCAGGAGCATGCACATGTCTATTCCGACCATTTCGCTGTCCGACCTCACTTTCGCGTGGCCCGACGGCACTCCCGTTCTCGACGGGCTCGACGCGGTGCTCGGACCCGGCCACATCGGAGTGGTCGGTAGTAACGGCGCCGGCAAATCCACGCTGTTGCGGCTGATCACGGCGGAACTGCGCCCGGCGCGCGGTTCGGTGACGGTGGCGGGGCGACTCGGCCATCTGCGCCAGGACCTCGGACTGGCGGCGGGGCAGCGGGTCGACGCCGTACTCGGAATCGGTGAGATTCGCGCCGCACTGCACCGCATCGAATCCGGCGCCGCATCCGTGGCCGATTTCGAACGGGTCGGAACCCGCTGGGACATCGAGGAATCGGCGATCGCGCTGCTCGGACGATTGGGGCTGCGGTATCTGGCCGATGACGTGGCACACCTGGATCGGCGCTTGGAGACCCTGTCCGGCGGTGAGACGATCCTGCTCGGCCTGGTCGCCGAACTGCTTCGCGAACCCGATGTGCTGCTGCTCGACGAACCCACCAACAATCTGGATTCCGCTGCTCGCCAACGGCTTTACGAGGTCGTCGACGGGTTTGCTGGAACGGTGCTGACGGTCAGCCACGACCGGGAACTGCTGCGCCGGGCGAGGACGATCGCCGAGTTGCGCCGAGGCGAGATCCGCTGTTTCGGCGGCAATTTCGACGTCTACGAGCAGATCGTCGAGGCGGAGCAGGTGGCCGCGCGTGCGGCCATCCGCGATGCGCGCAGCGATGTCCGCAAGCAATCGCGCGAATTGGTGCAGGCCCGGGTCAAACTGGACCGCCGCCGTCGCTACGGGCAGAAGATGTGGGACACCAAGCGTGAGCCGAAGATCATCATGGCCGAGCGCAAACGTCAGGCGCAGGTGTCGGCGGGCAAACTGCGCAACAACCACATCGCCAAGGTGGAGGAGGCGAAATCGACGCTGGAGCAGGCACAGGAGCAACTGCGCGACGATCGTGAGATCCGGGTCGACCTGCCGGGGACGAGGCTGTACCCGGGGCAGGATGTGGTGGAACTGGACGAGGTCCGGCTGGCGCACGGGCCGGTGGTGTCGCTGCGGGTGCGCGGACCCGAGCGCATCGCTGTCACCGGTCGCAACGGCGCCGGGAAGACGACACTGCTGCACCGGCTGATCGCACAACCGCCGAGGGTGCCCTGGCGGCTGCTGCCGCAGCGGCTCGACATCTTCACCGATGAGCTGTCGCTGTTCGAGAACGTCTCGGCCGCGGCTCCCCGTGCCGAGGCCGAGCGGATCCGCGCACAGCTGGCACGTTTCCTGTTCCGCGGCGCCGACGCCGACGTCGCGGCGGGTGCGCTGTCGGGCGGGGAACGGTTGCGGGCCGCCCTGGCGATGGCGCTGCTGGCCGATCCCGCACCCGGACTGCTGCTGCTGGACGAGCCCACCAATAATCTGGACCTGCCCAGTCTGCGACATCTGACCGAGGCCCTGACCAGCTTCGAGGGCGCCCTGATCGTGGTCAGCCACGACCCGGAGTTCCTGTGCGAGATCGGCACGACCCGGCATCTGGAGCTGACCCGAGGCGGCCTGATCGACCGGTCGTCCGCCGGAACAGGGTGAGCATCGGCCCGCGCCGTCGCCGCGACGGGCACGGGATCGGCCGGGAACCCCGCGGGAGCGAAGCGAAGGCCGAAATTGCGGCATAAAGTGGGAGTTCTGGGCTGTTGAATCGGTCGGCTAGGGTATTTCGATCGAGGCGCGAGAGGTGGTGGCATGACTCAGCATCTGGAGAAGGCGAATGCCGGGAAATCGGAGGCGGGCAGTGATGCCGCATCGGCCTCCACCGGCTCGGCGGATCCGCCCGCCACTCCGGAGGCCCCGCGACCCCCGGCGTCCGGGGCGGGCGCGGGGCAGGGGAGTCAGCAGTCCACCCCGTCACCTCGGAATATGCCTATGCGCCAGCCGGGTGCTCCGACGGCCGCGGTGCCGAGCTCGGCGTCGCGGCGGGTGCGGGCCCGCCTGGCGCGCCGGATGACGGGGCAGCGCGGTATCGCGGCGGTGAAGCCGGTGCTGGAACCGTTGGCGACGGTGCATCGGGAGCTGTATCCGAAAGCCAACCTGCAGTTGCTGCAACGTGCGTTCGATGTGGCCGACGAGAAGCATTCCCACCAGTTCCGCAAGTCGGGCGATCCGTACATCACCCACCCGCTGGCGGTGGCCAATATCCTGGCCGAGCTGGGGATGGATACCACCACGCTGGTGGCGGCGCTGCTGCACGACACGGTCGAGGACACCGGGTATTCGCTGGACGAGCTGACCGCGGATTTCGGGTCCGAGGTGGCGCATCTGGTCGACGGTGTCACCAAACTGGACAAGGTCAATCTCGGGGCGGCGGCTGAGGCCGAGACCATCCGCAAGATGATCATCGCGATGGCGCGGGATCCCCGGGTCCTGGTCATCAAGGTCGCGGACCGTTTGCACAACATGCGCACAATGCGCTTCCTGCCGCCGGAGAAGCAGGCGAAGAAGGCGCGCGAGACGCTCGAGGTCATCGCCCCGCTGGCGCATCGGCTCGGTATGGCCACGGTGAAGTGGGAGCTCGAGGATCTGGCGTTCGCGATCCTGCACCCGAAGAAGTACGACGAGATCGTGCGGCTGGTGGCCGATCGCGCGCCGTCGCGTGACACCTATCTGGCGCGGGTGCGGGCGGAGATCGTGAACACGCTGGCCGCGAGCCGGATCAACGCCATCGTCGAGGGCCGGCCCAAGCACTACTGGTCGATCTATCAGAAGATGATCGTCAAGGGTAAGGATTTCGACGATATCCACGACCTGGTGGGCATCCGGATCCTGTGCGACGAGGTCCGTGACTGCTACGCCGCGGTCGGCGTGGTCCATTCGCTGTGGCAGCCGATGGCCGGGCGGTTCAAGGATTACATCGCTCAGCCGCGCTACGGCGTCTACCAGTCGCTGCACACCACGGTGGTGGGGCCGGACGGTAAGCCGCTCGAGGTGCAGATCCGCACGCAGGATATGCACCGCACGGCCGAGTTCGGTATCGCCGCGCACTGGCGGTACAAGGAGACCAAGGGCAAACATTCCGGCGACGCCGCCGAGGTCGACGATATGGCCTGGATGCGGCAGTTGCTGGACTGGCAGCGTGAGGCCGCGGATCCGGCCGAGTTCCTGGAGTCGCTGCGCTTCGATCTGAAGTCGCCGGAGATCTTCGTCTTCACGCCGAAGGGCGATGTGATCACCTTGCCGCAGGAGTCGACGCCGGTCGATTTCGCGTACGCGGTGCACACCGAGGTCGGGCACCGGTGCATCGGCGCCCGGGTCAACGGCCGGCTGGTGGCGCTGGAACGGCAGCTGGAGAACGGTGAGGTCGTGGAGATCTTCACCTCGAAGGCACAGAACGCGGGTCCGAGTCGCGATTGGCAGAACTTCGTGGTCTCGCCGCGGGCCAAGGCGAAGATCCGGCAGTGGTTCGCCAAGGAGCGCCGGGAAGAGGCGCTGGAGGCGGGTAAGGAGCAGATCTCCAAGGAGGTCCGCCGGTCCGGTCTGCCGTTGCAGCGGTTGATGAGCGTGGACGCGATGTCGGCGCTGGCGCACGAACTGCACTACACCGACATTTCGTCGCTGTACGCGGCGGTGGGCGAGAATCAGGTGTCGGCCCATCATGTCGTGCAGCGCTTGATGGCGCAGCTCGGCGGTGTCGGCGATGTGGAAAACGAACTGGCCGAACGCAGTACGCCGTCGACGCTGCCGGCGCGGCAGCGCACCATCGGTGACGCCGGCGTGGAGATTCCCGGCGCCCCGGGCACGGTCGCGAAGCTGGCGAAATGTTGTACACCGGTGCCGGGCGACGAGATCATGGGTTTCGTGACTCGCGGCGGCTCGGTGAGTGTGCACCGGACCGACTGCACGAACGCGGATTCGCTACGTGCGCAACAGGAACGGATCATCGAGGTCAAGTGGGCGCCGTCGCCGTCGTCGGTGTTCCTGGTGGCGATTCAGATCGAGGCGCTGGACCGGACCCGTTTGCTGTCGGATGTGACGAAGGTGCTGGCCGACGAGAAGGTCAACATCTTGTCGGCGTCGGTGATGACCTCCGGTGATCGGGTGGCGATCAGCAAGTTCACCTTCGAGATGGGCGATCCGAAACATCTGGGACACCTGCTGAACGTGGTTCGCAACGTGGAGGGTGTGTACGACGTCTACCGGGTGACCTCGGCGGCCTGATCGGGCGGCGCCGGGGGTAGTTCGGCCTGGGCCCGGGAGAGCCGTATCGCGGCCACACACATCACCAGGACCGAGGCGATGACGACGAGGGTGCCCACCGTGCCGGTCCGCAGGCGTTCGTCGAGCACGGTGAGGCCGAGAAAGGCCGCGCCGAGGGGTTCGGTGACGGTAAAGGCGGGCAGGGAGGCCGAGAGCGCTCCGACCTGATAGCCACGCTGTTGCAGGTAGAGTCCGATGATGCCCGCGGCCACCAGGGTGTAGGGCTGCCAGCTGGTGACGACCGCGGTGATGCCGTGTCCGAACAGTTCCACCACGTGCTGGGTCAGCGCGGCCGCGACGCCGAACAACAGCCCGGCCGCGGACCCCAGCATCAGCGCCTGCAGTCCGGTGACCCGGATCGTGACCGCGACGACGACCGCGGCGGCGACCAGCCCGAGTACCAGGATCAACGGCCACATCCACTGGTCCCACGGTGCGTCGGAGACTCCCTCGGTCGGGTCGCCGACGATGAGGAAGCAGGCCAGCGCGACCGACAGCGCGAGCGCGTGTGCCCACATCACGGGTGTGACCGGCCGCCGACTGTAATGCGCGGCCAGCGGGAGGGCGAAGACCAGTGCGGTGACCAGGATCGGCTGCACGATGAGCACCGAGCCCAGGGCCAGCGCCACGACCTGGAACGCGAACCCGCCGGCGTCGCCGATGATCCCGGCCCACCACCGCGGGTTCCGGATCAGCTGAGCGACCAGGGCGTCCCCGGCCGGAACGTCGGCGGCCGCGCGTTGCTGGGCGACGGCGGATACGGCGAACAGCAGTGCGCCCACGAACGCGCAGACGACCGCGGCGACGGGAAAATTGCTCACGTGATCAGTCTGCCGCGCGCACGGTTACCTGATCGCATCGGGACCGGTGTGCCCGTGCGATGTGCTGCGCCGACGCGGATATCGCGGTGAGTTGTCCTCGCCCACGGCCGAATTGCGCATTCGCCATGAGATTGCCCGAGCCGGTTCGATAGTGACGTTTCGGACGTACCGTGCGGACCGCCCGAATCCTTCTCGCAGGTAGGAACGTTCGCGCACCGCGTCCGCGGGCGGGTGTGGCCGTGGATGGTAGGCCTGCACTCGGGCTCGGATTCTGTTACGGTTTATTGCGTTTCGGGGCGTGCGCGAGGTCGGCGACAACTCGAATCCACCTGATGATCGCCGGACGGGTCGCAGCGGCACTCGACCCTCAGAACTGTTGCACACAGCGGGTTAAGGGGGTCAGATCGTGCTGACCGTGCTGACGTGCTCGGCAGCGACCGTACCGGTCGCGCCGGGTCTCCGCCGCGGATTCGGTGTATCCGCATTCGTTCCCGCCCCTGTTGTGATCCCCTCATCCTCGCGAATCACGGCCCACGACCTGCGCGGACGTGGTATACGCCGAATCTCGGGACTCCTGTCCGGCGCGTCGAGTTCGTCGAATTCGTCGGGTACGGGACAATTTCCGTTCGGGAAGGGCCTCGGTGACGCCGCACCCGGTGGTGTGCCGTTGGTGAGCTCCCGTGGTGGTACCGCTGACAACAACTACCCGTTCTCCACGAACTGATCGCCGAGAGGGTCCGACGATGCTGCACGACGTGCCCGGCTCCGCGGGGATGAGGGAATGTTGAAGCCGTACAAACAGGTCCAACGATGGTTCCCGGCGCTGGAACCCGAACATGCCGTGCCGACACCCGTCCCGGGTGACTCCGACCCCGTCGACGACGAGGCGGAGCCTGGAGCGGCGCGTTATCCGCACTACATTCTCGACACCGAGCCCGAGCCGTTCGACATCCCGTTCGCCGACGAACCGGCCACGCGACGCAGCGAATTCGTGGGTGGCTGGTCGGATTGGGTCGGCAGGCACGCACCCGGCCCCGACGACGACTATCCCGCCCACGAAGGCGAGGTGGTCCGCCTACCCCGGGAATCCGACGACGGCCGGGCCCGTGGCCGCCGCCGCCCGCGTTCCACCAACGCCGCCGGCGACGATGCGGAGGAGTCCGGTGCGGGTCAATTCGACGCTCACCCGGACGACCTGGACGACCGAGACGACGACGGCACGGAGTGGATCCTGCCCTCGCGGCGCGAGTTCGACGCGGACGACGCGGACGACGAGGACGAGGGGCCCGGCCGGGTCATCCGGCGGGCACCGGGCTCGGCGTCGCCGTCACTGCGCGACTACGTCCGCCCCAGCCCGCTGCGCGTGACGGTGGTTCTTGCGATAGCTGTGCTATTGCTGGCTGTCGCAGGCGGTTTCGCCCTGTACCTGTTGCGGTCCGGCGGTGACAGCACGCAGTCCACCGCTCGGCTACCGCTGCGGCCCGCCGCGGGGGACGACGCGCCGATGCTGCGGTTGACCTCGGCCATCGGCGCCGATCACGTGGCGGTCGTGGGCTCGGCGGGGCACTGTCCGACCGAACGCTCCGATCGTGTCGTGCGCGGCGCCGAGGTCGGTGGCACCGCGTCCGGACCGGACGCCATCCTGTGGTTCCAGCACGCGTTCTACGTCGAGCGGTCCGCCGAGCGTGCCCGCGAAGTGGTGGCGCCGGGTGCGGCGGTGTCGCCCGCCGAGGTGATCCAGCGTGGCATCGCCTCGGTGCCGCTGGGCACCGATTATTGCGTGCGGGTGGTCACATTGGCCGCGGACCGGTATTCGGTGGAGGTGACCGAACGGCGGCCGGGCGCGGGCCCCGCCACTTACGACAAGCAGTTGGTGACCACCACGGTGGTCGGCGGCCGGACCCTGATCACGGGAATCACGGCCGGGTAAGAGGAGAGCAGAGAGATGGGACAGGACTGGAGCCGATGGCTCGACGAGACGTCCGACGCGGACGTCTCGTCGGGTTCGCGACCGCGTGGACGGGCGCCGGTGGTCCGGTTGCGCAAGGGTCGGCGAGACGACGGCGAGGACAGCGGGCTGCCCCGTCCGATTCTGGTCGTCGGTGGCTGCGGCGGTTCCGGAACCACCACGACCGCACTGGGACTCGCGGGTGAGCTGGGCGCCGAGGCCCCCGCCGTGGCCGTCGACGCCACCGTGGCCGGAAGCGATCTGGCGCTGCGCGGCGCCGACGAGCATCTGAGCCCGATCAGCCTGCAACAGTGGCTGTACGGCCGCGGCGACGACGAGCCCGCACCACTGAAGGAGTGCCTGTCCCGCGCCAGCTCGGGTATCGGCCTGCTGTGGCGCGACGCCTCACCGCTGCGGCGGCGAGCGACGTATCTGACCGTGGCCCGTGCGGTCGCGGACGCGGGATTCACCCCTGTCTACGACGGGGGGAACCCCATCGCGGCCCGGCAGCTGCGTCCGTTGCTCGAAGATGCGGAAGTCGCACTGGTACTGGCTATTCCGGCGCGCGCGGATGCCGCCAATCGTTTGCGGGTCACCCTGGAGTGGCTCGACGACGAATTCGGCGGTCACGCGGAAGGGCAGGGTGGCGGCATCGTCGGCGACACGACCATCGTGGTCTCACATCAGTTGCCGGGCAACGACTCTCGAGTCGCCGACCACCTGCGCGAACATCTCACCGGATGGGTCAGCGATATTCGGGAGGTTCCCTACGACCCGCAGCTCGCTCGCGGAGAACTGGTGCGCCACAACGCACTCGACGCCGAAACCCGGAGGGCCTACCGGCGGCTGCTGACGGGGATGGCATCATGACCGCGGCCATGAAGGAACCTCGTCCCTCCGAAAATCCGCCTGCGGCAGGCGTTATCGCACCGGCGGAGTCTCGGCGCGCCCCCATCTGGGACCGCCCGGTTCCCGGTGCCGGACGTGCACCGCTGGTGTGGTTGCTAGGGGTGCACGGCGGCGCGGGAGCCAGTACCCTCGCGCATGTGCTTGCGCCTGCGGCGGATTCGCACCGGCGCTGGCCCGGTGTGTTCGAACGCGAATCACCTTTCGTGGTGCTGGTCGCTCGTGAGACCATCGCCGGGCTGACGCGCGCCCACGATCTGCTGCGTCAGCATCGGGCGGGTCTCGCCGGGCCGAGTGAAGTTCTGGGCCTGATCACCGTCGCCGCGCGCCCCGGCCGCATCCCGGCCGAGATCCGGCGCTATCGCGACGTGGTCGGCGCATTGGCAGGGCAGGTGTGGCAGCTGCCTTGGATCGAGGAGTGGACGCTGGTCGAACCCGATCAGCTGCCGGTGTGGTCGCCGGGCGACCCGCCGCCACAGCAGCGCAAACGCAAACTCGATCCGTTGCAAGAGGTTCCGCACGAGGTGGACGCGCTGGGTATGAGCATCGTCGACCTGGTGCGGGACACGGTCGGTGCCGGTTCGCAGCCGGAGGACAGGGAGCGACGATGACCGATGATTGCGCAGCCGGTCCCCGCCGCGACCGGGGTGCGGGTGATCCGTGCCTCCCCGGGGCTGTCATGACCGCGCCGACAGTTGTATCCGACGGTGTACCTGAGGTACCCGGCTTTGTATTCCGATCACCTATTGAGAAGGACGCTCGATGAGTACCATCCTGGCCGCTGTACACGAGACGTACGGCGTTGTTCTCGCTCAGGTCGGGAATCCGACACCCGAGACGCCGCCGGCCGCCGACAAGTTGATGAAACTGGTCCGCTACTTCACGTGGTTCGTCCTGCTGTCGGGCATCCTGGGCATCACCTATGCCGGCGGCAGGTTCGCCTGGGAGAAGTGGACCGGCGGTGGCCTGGAATCGCCGAAGATGGTGGCGGGCGCCATGATCGGCGGCATCGTCGCCACCAGCGCGGGCACGATCATGAACGCCGTCATCGGATCGTGATGGGCACCGCGATCGTGCTGGCCTACAAGCAGATGCCCGCGGACGTGATCCAACCGATCATGCAGCTGATCAACTGGTTACTGTGGTGCGTGCTGTTGCTGTGCCTGGCCTGGATGATCGTTTCCGCAGGCAGGCTGTGGTCCGCGATGCGAGACGACATGGCAGTCAACGATGCCTCCCACGGCATCGTGATGAGCCTGATCGGCGCCATCGTGGCCAGTTCGGCGAGTGCGATCGCATTGACCTTCCTCCCCGCTTGAGCCGGTGACAGTACTCACTACGCGAGCCGACGACATGAACGGCGGCAACGATATTCGACGATCGGAGGTGACCGCATGAGCGATAAGAACGACACCGGGGAACGTGGCGTCTCCTTCGGCGTCGTCGCCTCCGCGGCGGTCCTCGCCCTGATCGTGATCGTCGGCATCTTCATGTACGTCGGCCGAGATACCTCCTCGCCCGGACCCGTACCCCGGCAACCGGATTCGGCGCCCTCACCGGCGGCCGGTTCGGGTGCTACCGGATTCGCCGCACCCGACGTGGATCTGTTCGGCCGCCGGGTCGATATTCCGAACAACCCTGCGGGGCAACCGCTTCCGCAGAATCCATCGCAGGAGCACGGTTCGTCGGATTCGGACTGGCTGACTGCGGCGCCCGCCGGCACCACCGAACAACGTGGCTGGCAGCGGGTCTACGGCGCCTCGGTGCCGTTCTCCACCAGCGACGGCCCCACCCGTATCGACGAGAACGGTCTGGCCGTCGGGTATTCCCACACACCGCAGGGGGCGGCTTTGGCTGCGGCACAGATCACCTACCGGCTCAACGCGCGACCGGGCAACCGCGATCTCTACGTTCGCCAGGTCCGGGTCTCGGCCCAGCAGATCGCGGCCTACGACAAGGCGCGTGGCAGCGGCAAACTGCCGGAGCAGCAACCGGATCGAATCACCCGGTACCTGGTCGCACCGGATGCGTTCCAGATCGAGAACTACGCCGACGATATGGCGATCGTCCGGCTGGCCGCGCGCGGACCGGTCAACGACGGCAAGCAGGTGTGGGCAGCGATCCGGCTGATCATGGTGTGGGACAACGGGGATTGGCGGCTCAAACCCGCCGATTCCGGCACCGGCGGCAACCAGTACGTCGACACACTGCAGGGGTGGACCCGATGGTGACCACCACATTTGTCGGAAAGGCACGAAAGTCAGCCGATGGTCCGGATCGATTCCCAGCGACGCATCGAGGAGTGGATCTCATGGTGAGGCGCATCGTCACGATCCTCGCGGTCGTGTTCACCGTCATGATCGCGACGCCGACGGTCGCCTACGGGCAGACCTACGGATTCGATCAGACCTGCAACGAGATTCACGACAATCTCGACGGCCTGGGCCTGCCCGGAGCCTCTCTGGGTGACGCCGCCTCCGCGGCGTGCAAGGCCGGTAACGCCGCCACCCACCCGGGTGATGCCGCGAACGCGGTCAAGGACAAGGCCTGGGACTCCACCTTCGGCAAGGTGGTCGACTCGCTGATGAACGGTCTCGGGCAGGCCTTGATCCTGGCCCTCACCTTCTGGATGAAGGTGCCCAACGAGCGAATCAGCAACGGCGGGGAGTTGTTCCAGCGGATCAACGACTACACGTATCAGGCGCAGATTCTGTTGCTGATCGTGTCGGTGATCCTGTCCGGCGCCAGATTGGCCGAGGCCAGACGGGGTGCGGCACTGAGTGAGGCCGCCGAATCGTTCCGCATGTTCGCCAGAGTGGTGTTCAGTTCCTGGATGCTGGGCGCGGTGATCGTCGCCGGGACGCAGGCGTCGGACCGCTTCTCGCAGTGGGTGATCGAGGATGCCACGAACGGCAATGCCCGCAGCCTGGCCGAGTTGATGATCAAAACCTCGAAACTGCAGGCGTTCTCGCCGGGTCTGGTTCTGATCATCGCGATCGTCGGCCTCCTCGGCGCGCTGGCGCAGATCGTGCTGGCCATCGTCCGCCAGGGCATGCTGGTCGTAGCGGCGGGCGTGCTGCCTCTCGCGGCGGCGGCGTCGGGGACGAGTACCGGCCGGCAGGCGTATCCGAAGCTGATCGGCTGGATCATCGCCTTCATGCTGTGGAAACCGGTGGCCGCGATCGTCTACATGATCGCGTTCGTGACCGCCGGGGACACCAACCAGACCACTCCGACCTCCGGTCTGCCCAATGCCGATCAGGCACAGCGCATGCTCGTGTCGATCGTGCTGCTGTGCAGTGTGGCATTCGTGCTGCCCGCCCTCATGCGGCTGGTCCACCCAGCGGTGGCGTTCGTGGGTAGCGGTGGTTCCGGTCTCGCCGCCACCGGTGCGGTTCTGCTCGGCGCGGCCGCACTCGGCGCGGTCGGCACCAAGGCGGTCGGCGTGCGGGGTCAGGCCGCGGCCGGCGCGCCCGGATATGTCGGCCGTGGCCGTGGTCAGCGACCGCCCGGCGGTACCGGCCGCGGTGGCGGCAGTCCGCGTCCCGTGCCACCCCGTGGCCCACGGCCGGGCGGCGGCGGGCAGCAGGCGCCCGCGAGTCCGCGGGCGCCCGGCGGTGCCGCGCAGGCATCATCCGGCGCGTCGCGGGCCATGAACAACATCGCGACCGCCCGCGCCGCGGGCGCGAGCCTCAATCGCGCGGACGAGGCGATGGGGGATATCGCCGGTGACCGGTGGGCCAACCGCGCACCCGACCTCGGCAGGAGCACCATTCCACGATGACGACGACCGATACCTACGAGCACCGCTCGTACGGGCTGTGGCAGAAACCCCGCAGCGCGGGTCTTTTCGGACTGCGCTGGGGCGAGACGGTGCTCGGCTTCGTGGTCGTCATCACCGCGCTGCTGACGGCCCTGGTCGCCGGACCGAAACCGGCGCTGTTCGTCGCCGTCATCGGCGTGGTCGTAATGGTTCCACTGGTATGGCGGACGGGGGGCCGCTCCGGTTACGAGACGGGATTGATGATGTTCCATTGGTTGCGCGGCCGCAGCAAGGGCGAGCATGTCTATCGCGGTGGCCGCTTCTCCCGCATCCCCGGGGGCGTGGCTCGCCTGCCCGGACTGATGGCGCCCTCGCGCCTGTACGAGGGCATCGACGCGGGCGGCTACAGCTTCGGCATGATCCACCTTCCCCAATTCGCCCAGTACACAGTCGTACTGCGGGCCTGGCCGCAGGGCCACGAAGCGGTCGACCAGCCGGTGATCGATCGGTGGGTCGCCGCGTGGGGCACATTCCTGGCCTCGCTCGGCCAGACCTCCGACATCATCGCGGTCGTCCCAGTGATCGACACGGTGCCGGAGACCGGAAACCGGCTGCTGACCGAGGTTTCCACGATCACCCGGCCGGAGTCGCCGGCGTTGGCCCAGCAGGTCATGTACGAGCTGGCCACCGAATTGCCCCAGGAGCGGGTGCAATTGCTGCCCCGGGTGGCGATCACGTTCAAGGCCACCACCGCCGAGCGTCGCAAGAATCCCGCCGAGGAAGCCGTCGAGATCGGCCGTCGCCTGCCCGGCATCTGCGCGGCGCTGGCCGAAGCCGGTGTGCGGGCTCAGCCGATGTCGGCCGACGAGGTGATCTCGTTCATCCGACGCAGCTACGACCCGGCCGCGCAGGCCGACCTCGAGGTCGCCTCCGGTGAGGCCGGCGGGCACGGGCTGGACTGGGCCGACGCCGGCCCGATCTCGCACGAGGAGCGCTGGGATCAGTTCATCCACGACGGTGGTCGTTCGGTGACGTGGGAAATGGATGCCGCACCCGAGGGCGCGGTGGACGAGCGGGTGCTGCAGCGCCTGCTGGCACCCAATCCCGAAGTGCCGCGCAAGCGGATCGCGATCGTCTATCGGCCGCATTCGGCCGCGGACGCTGCCGAGATCGTCGATGACGACTACAAGAACGCACTGGTCGCGCAGCAGAGCGAGCGAGGCGTCGTGTCGGCGTCGGCGACACTGCGGGTGGGAGCCACCCAGCAGGCCCGCGAGGAACAGGCCCGCGGTCACGGTGTGACCCGGTTCGGTGCGCTGGTCACGATCACCGAACCCCTGCGCGGCGATCTGCCTCGGATCGAGGCGATTACACGCGACTTGTCCACGCAGGCCCGGTTGAAGATCCGGCGATGCTACCGCTACCAGGCCGCGGCCTTCGCGGCCTCGCTCGGCTGCGGGGTGATCCTGCCGGAACACGCGAGTATTCCGAAAGCATTGGCGGGGTGAGCAGATATGGCAGGTGATCAGGAGCCACCGGTCCGCTACCGCGGCGAACCGCCGCGCTACAGCGAACGGGTGGTGGATCCGGAGAATCCGGTCCCCACCCGGCAGCGCGGGCGGTCGGTCCACGACGACGAGTGGGGTGCCGAGGCCTATGCGCCCGGCCTCCCGAACTCGGGGTACGGTGGCGCACCTGCCGATTGGGACGATGTCCCGCTGCGCCCGATCCGCCGGCGTTCCCGGCACGAGGAGCCCGGCCGGATCCGCCGGGACGCGGACGCGGACGCGGCCGAGGAGGCCGGGCGCGCACATCGTCGTCCACGCGGCGACTCGGATGCCGAGGAGGCCGGGCGCACTCGCGGTAGCGGCTCCCGGGGCTCCACCCGGCGCCGTACGCTGCCCGAGCTCAGCGTGGAGGATCCGCGGCGCCGTAGCGGTGTCGGCGCGGATCATTCGACCCCGGCACGTGAGGGCGATCGTGCCGGGCGAGCGCGCCCGGGCGAGGAGAGCTACACCCGGCCCCGTGCCCGGCGTGCCGCGGATCCGTCGGTCTCCGGCCGTGACACCGACACGGGCCGCGGCCGGACCCGGGGTGACGGCGGCGAGGCCCGCGAGGAACGTGGCGCGCGTGGTGACGCGCACCGGGGCGATTCCGGCGCCGATGGGCACGTCGAGCGAACGGTCGGCGCCGGGACGGAGGGTGCTGTCGCGGCACGGCCGGGCACCGATACCTCTCGGACCGCCACGTTCGACACCGGGCAGTCGGTGACCGACGGCGACGGTACGGCCGAGTCCCGTCGGCAGGTGCCGACGGACGGACCGGGCGCCGATCCCGCGAACGCCGAAACCGCTGCACGGCAGGCGGATACCGACCCGGCGAGTGCCGACGCCGCGCCGGGCGGTGAGCCGCCCGCGAATATCGAGGCCGATGATCCCCGCGGGCACGGCAATGCCGCAGCGGCGCACGATACTTCGCCGAGCGGCCGCAAGCGCCGTCGGGTGAGCGGACCGGATGAACGGCCCGATGACCGAGAGATCTCGTATGCGAATGGCACGCCCGACCCGTCCGATCCGCCCGCCGGATTCGACCGGCTGCCCCCGTCCAGGACCCGAGGGGGCCGTACCGTGACCGGCGATGACGAGCGGGTGCCACGCCGTGGCTCGGGATACGACAACGGTTCCGGTGCCGAACGATCCGCGGACCGGCGTTCCGAGGGAGCCGCCCGGCGCGGCGGTCGGGGGCAGCGTACCCTGCGCGATCGCAGCGGCTCGAAAATGGCCTCCTACGAACAGCTTTCGGAAGCCGTCCGCCGCGGAGACGACGGTGACCGCCGCAATCGCCGCAACCGCCCCGCCAAGAAGAAGAACCAGGGTCCGCCGCTGCTCGACGACGCGGCGCGGGCACGGCTGGAAGCGGTCGCCCGTGAGGGTGTCGGCCTGCGCGCCGCGTGGGCGGCGTTCCGGATCCGCACCGACGATCTGCGCCGGGTCAACGCCGCCGCTCGTATCGAATCGGTCGTGGAGGACGGATTCGACCGCGGCACCTCGCAATTGACCGACCGCGGCTATATCGGCGCCGGTGGAGGCCGGATGAACGTCGTCGGACGTCCGGTCGAATACCGGGCCACGACCGCTCAGGTCGCGGGTCTGTGGCCGTGGTCGGTGGGCGCCGGCGCCCCGTTGATCGGCACCCCGCTCGGCTCCCATCTGCACACGGGCGCGCCGGTCTGCTTCGATCCGATGAACTGGTTCATGCGCGGCAGCTTCATCACCGCGCCGAGCCTTTTCGTACTGGGGCTCAACGGATTCGGTAAGTCCTCGCTGGTGCGCCGGATCGTGCTGGGTGGCGTCGCGCAGGGCATCACGCCGCTGATCCTGGCCGATGTCAAACCGGACTACCGCAAGATGGTGGAGATGGTCGGCGGCCAGGTCATCGACCTCGGTTACGGGCACGGCAAACTCAACCCGCTCGCCGGTGGTGTCCTCGGATCGATCGTGCCGCTGCTCGCCGACATGCCGGCGCTGCAGTTGCAGGTGACCCAGGAATTGCGTGCCCGGCAGGTGACGCTGATCGCCGGCCTGGTGGAACTGGTGCGCGGGGCCCGGGTCCGCGATTACGAGGAGACCCTGATCTCGACGGCGTTGCGCATCCTGTATCGGGAGGGCAGTGGTTTCGCACCCGAATCCCCGCCCATCATGGACGATCTGCTCGATATCGTCATCGGCGGCGGTCAGGAACTGATGCTCGATGCCGGGGCCGACAACACCGACGAATATCACGAGGCGACGAAGGGGCTGCGCCGGTCGTTGCGCGCACTGACCCAGGGGCCGTTCGGCGCGGTCTTCAACGGCCAGACCACGACTCCGATCGACACCTCGGCGGTGGCGGTGTGCATCGACGTCTCCCATATCCCCTCCGGGGACAAGAAATTGAAGGCCGCGGTGATGCTGGCCTGCTGGGCCGACGGCTTCGCCTCCGTCGAGGCCGCGCACGTGCTGGCCGACGGCAAACTGGGCCCGCAGCGCTACTTCCAGGTCGTCATGGACGAACTGTGGCAGGTGCTGGGCCTGGGCGACTTCATGGTCGACCGCGTCGACGAGCTGACCCGGCTGCAGCGCGGTATGGCCACCTCGCTGATCATGATCAGCCACACCATCAAGGATCTCCAGTCGCTCGGTTCGGAAGCGGCGATCGCCAAGGCGCTCGGCTTCCTGGAACGCGCCCGCGCCAAGATCTTCGGAGCACTGCCGCCCGAGGAGATCAGCCGTTTGGACTCCACCATCCCGTTCACCTCCGCGGAGGAGGAGATGGTGACCAGTTGGTCCGCGCCGCAGGCGCTGACCGGTGAAGCGCTCAAACCCGGCCAGGCCCGTCCACCGGCGCCCGGCACCGGAAAATTCCTGCTCAAGATCGGTGAGGATCGCCGCCCCGGCATTCCGTTCCAAATGGAATTCACCGCATCGGAGAAGGAGAGCGGAATCCACGAAACCAACCAGCGTTTCAGCGAATTCACCGAATCCACGGCCCGCCGGGGCGACGAGGGGAGTGCCGCGTGATGCCGCACAGGTCATACCGCAGAGTGTCACCGCAGGTGCGCAAGGCGGCGGTGGAGCAGGTTGTCGCGCTGACCGACAAGCTGCGCAGCGAGTCGGAGGCCTGCCGAGTCGTCGCCGAACAGATCGGCGTGCACACCAATTCGGTTCGCAACTGGGTGCGGGCGGCGGAGGGCCCCAGCCTGGAACGGATGGACGCGGTGGCCCTGCGGCGGAAAGTGGCGCTGCTGCAACAACAATTGGCGGCCGCGGCGGAGATGAACCGCACGCTGGTGGAAACCCTGAACGAAACCCGCCGCGCGACATGACAGGTGCGCGGTGAACGCGAAAACCGTCACCGCCCTCGTGCTCGGCGGTGTGATATCTCTGATCACCCTGGTGGTGGTGATCGTGCTGCCGTCGTCGGAGGATCCGTGCGCCGATGAGCCGACGGGTCCCGGTTCGGGTCTGCCCGACACCTCCGATGCGCCGTGGGCGGCGCACGCGACGCAGCCGGGATCCGGGACGCCGACGGCCTCGGCGCCGGCCGGCACCACGTCGCCGACTCCGAGTGCCGCGGATATCCCTGTCGCGGGGGCGAATCCGGAGGTGACGGGTGCTCCTTCGCTGGCCGCCGGGATCGCTCCGCTGCGACGCACCTGGCCGCTGCCGGCAGGGTCGTTCACGGTCTCCGACCCGTTCGGCGCCCGCGGAGGCAGCCATCTGGGCGTCGATCTGGCCGCGCCGGACGGTACCCCGGAATTCGCCGTCGCGGATGGTGTCGTCGTGGCTGCCGGGCCCGCGTCGGGCTTCGGCAATTGGATCGTCATCGATTCCGTCGACGTCAACGGCCGTCCCTTCTCCGCGGTCTACGGCCACGAATGGGACAGCGGAGTCGGGGTACGGGTCGGGCAGCGGGTCCGTGCGGGCCAGCAGGTGGGTGCGGTCGGCTCCGCGGGCGAATCCACGGGCCCGCACCTGCATTTCGAGATCGTGCCCGGCGGCCGGCTGACCGGTGGGCATCAGATCGATCCGCTGCCCTGGCTCGACGGCGCGCTGACGCCGAACGGCGGCGGCGCGTTCCCGTGGTCGCCGAATCCACTGTGCAGCCGTGGATTCGGTACCGCGGGCGGCGCCCTCGCCGATGGGAAGGTGCCGCCCGAACTCGAGGTCTGGTACCGCCGGGCGGGTTCGCTGTGCCCGGAGATCTCCGCATCGGTACTGGCGGCTCAGGGCCGTCAGGAATCCGGTTTCCGGCGCGGTCTCACCTCCCCTGCGGGAGCGCAGGGCCTGGCCCAGTTCCTGCCCAGTACCGCTCGCGCCGCCGATCCCGACGACGGCCGGCCCTATCTGCTCGACGCGGACGGCAACGGGCAGAGCAGTCTGTGGGACGACGGCGACGCGATCATCGCCCAGGGGCGGTACATGTGCTCGATCGCCCATCAGGTCGAGCGCTGGATCGGGGAGGGCAAGGTGCACGGCGATGTGGTGCCCCTGTCGCTGGCCGCCTACAACGCCGGTGAGGGTGCGGTGCTCGCCTCCGGCGGTATGCCGAATCAGGTTGCCGCGCACTACTCCGAAACCCGCCCCTATGTCGCGAACATCCTGGCGATGGAGGCGCAGTACCGGGCGCCCGGGTCGACCGGCAGATTCCAGCCCGGCCACGGTTCGGGCGGAGCCGATGTGCTGGCGGCCGCGCAACAGTGGATGGGAACCCCGTACGTCTGGGGCGGCGGCGGTCCGCAGGGGCCCACCGGTGGCGGCCTGGACGGGCCGGGGTTGACCTCGGCCGCGGTGTTCGCCGCCTCGTCCGGCGCCAAGACGTTGCCGCAGACCGCCGAACAGCAGTGGGAGGCCGGTGTGGAGGTGCCGATTCGCAATGCCGCGCCGGGTGATCTGGTGTTCTCCCGGTTCGGCCCGCGCGGTCCGGCGGAGGTGGGGATCTACGCCGGTGACGGTCGCATGATCCGTGCGGCCGATCCCTCAGGCGTCAGTGAGGCGCCGGTGCCCGGTGATGCACGGTTACGGAGGGTGTTGTGAGGTCGCCACATTCGGGACACGCCGAGGTCGTCGCGCTGCCGGGAGTCGCCGGGGGAGCGCCGGGACCGATAACCTGGACAGAACGCCCGGCATGTCGGGCGCCGGGCGGCCGACCCGCGGCACGAATTGTCTACGCGAACCTGGTGGTGATGCTGGTGGCGAGCGTCGCACTGCTGACCGGCGCCTGCGCGGGACAGTCCGAGCAGGCCGGCTCCTCCGCCGTCACCTCGACGCCGCGGCAACTCGAGGCCGCGCCCGCACCCGATCCCACCACGCCGGACGGTGTGGCGGTGGCCGCGCTGCGCGAGATCTTCACCTGGTACCCGGCCCGCGAAATGCAGGGCGCGTCGCTCTCGCGTGCCCGGAAATGGCTCGGTCCCAGCCTGCTTCACACGCTCGACACCCCGGTGGACGGCCAGACCCCCAATCCGACCCTGCAGTGGGCCGACTGGGGACGTGCCGGGATGCGGGTCGAGGCATTCACCTTCGCGTCCGGCGAATCGGCGCCCAATGCGGGCGACCCGGACCACCGCCAGTACAAGATCGGCATCGAGCAGACCGCCGTCGGCACCGACGGCAAGCGCGACGCGTTGCCACCGACGACGGTGATCGCCACCGTCGTCCACACCCCAGACGGTTGGCGGCTCGACGGATTTCGTTGAGCCGCATCCATATTCCCGGTCACCTCAGGAGGCGAGATGGCGAAGAAGGTGAAGGACCCGGCCGATCCGGGTCCCGACGTCAGCCTGTACATGATCTACATCGGTTTCGCGATCGTCGGAACCCTGTGGGTCGCGCTGCATCTCGGCAACAAGCTGTCGACCGTGCCACAGGACATTCCGATCAACCCGGTTGCCGACGTCGCCAAGATCGCACGGGGGCAACTGCATTGGCCGGGTCCGTCCACGGTGATCGTGCTGCTGGTGGTGCTGGTCGTGGTGGCGATCGTGATGGTGCGCCGGGAAATGAAGAAGCGCAAGGGCCGCGGGAAGCTGCCGGTCGACGACAAGGCCCAGTACATGGGGTCGGGCGGCGCGATCGCGGCACTCACCGAGGCCGGGGTCCGGGCGAAGGCCGAGCAGCTGGGTGTACGGCTGGGCTACGAGGATTCACCCGGTGTGCCGATCGGGGTGGGGGTCGCCGACGGTGCGATGCTCTTCGGCTCCTACGAGGACCTGCATCTCGACATCTGGGGTCCGCGCCAGGGCAAGACCACCGCCCGGGTGATCCCGGCGATCCTGTCGGCGGTGGGTCCGGTGCTGGTGACCTCCAATAAGCGTGATGTGGTCGACGCGACACGAGAAGTGCGCGAGAGCAAGGGATCTCGCACCTTCGTCTTCGATCCGCAGGGCGTGGCGAGTGAGCAGCACGCCGCCTGGTTCTGGGATCCGCTGGGCTGGGTCGATGCCCGCCACGAGGGGTGCGAGATGCGGGCGGCCCGCCTCGCCGGCCATTTCGCGGACGCCGACGACGGTGGCGACGGAACGCCCGACAGCTACTTCGACCCCGAGGCCGAGGATCTGCTGGCGGGTCTGTTCCTGGCCGCTGCCGTGGCCAATCGGCCCATCACCCAGGTGTGGTACTGGGTCACCGATCCGAGTGACTCGGAGTCGGTCCAGCTGCTGCGTGCCGCCGGTCACCATCTCGTCGCCTCCGGTCTGGCGCAGCAGTACAACACGGCCGAACGCGTGCGGGACAGTATCTTCGGTACCGCGAAGAAGATGGTGCGCTGCCTGAAACTGTCGAATGTGCACCAGTGGGTGACCCCGGGGGGCGATCGTTACCAGTTCGACGAATGGGATTTCCTGGACCGGAACTCGACGCTCTACTGCCTGTCACTGGAGGGGCGCGGCTCGGCGGGCCCGCTCGTCAGTGCGCTCACCGAGGCCGTCGTGGACGTGGCGATGCGCAAGGCCACCCATCAGCACCTGGGTCGGCTCGACATTCCGCTGCTCGCGGTACTGGACGAGGCCGCCAATATCGTGCGCTGGAAGGATCTGCCGAAGCAGTACAGCCACTTCGGATCCCGCGGCATCGTCGTGATGACCGTGCTGCAGTCGTGGGCTCAGGGCGTGCGGTGCTGGGGGCAAGCCGGGATGGAAGCGCTGTGGGCCGCGGCCAACATCAAGGTCCTCGGGCCGGGCGTCGACGATATGGCCTTCCTGGCGGCGCGTTCGGAAGCGATCGGCGATTACGACTCGATCTCCGCGTCGGTATCGGAATCCAAAGGCGGCAAGAGCTATTCGCGGTCGCTGGGGTCCTCGCGCACGCTCAACGCGAATGCCCTGGCGACGCTGCCGCGCGGCCGGGCGGTCGTATTCTCCTCGGGTGCGCCGGCGGTGCTGGTGCGCACCGTCCCGTGGTGGGAGGGAGAGTACGCTTCCGAGGTGCGCAACTCCATCGAACGCCACGATCCGCAGCGCCGCACCACGATCAGCGATCTCGTGGATGAGCGGACCGTGCTCGACGGCGGCGCGACGCCCGGACAACCGCCGACGACCTACGGCCAGCCCGAGGAGGTTCGCCCGCTGTGACCGATCAGCCCCAGGACATGATCTACTCCAACGTGGTCGAGTTCGTCGAGAACTATCTCAGCCTCGTCTACCGTCGGCAGGTCACCGATCTCACCGATACCGTGTGGTGTCCGGAATGGTGGAAGCACGCCGAGGCGGCCATGCGGCTCGAAGCCCTCTGGCGTGCTTGGGAATACCTGCGTCAGGACGCGCAGACCGGAATGAGCGTCTGGTTCCTCGACCACGCCGATCCGCATATGGCGCGGCTGTTCGATCCGCGCGGTCCGTTCAAGTACTGCAGTGTCCGCAACGGCCACAAGGATATGCTCAGCCCGCTCCCGCTCACCCCGCCGCAGCAGGGCATGTTCGGCGAGCCGAGTGCGGCCGATCCGAAGAAGGCCTGAGCCGCGCCGAAAACAACTGTGCCGCCGCCCGTTTCGGGCGGCGGCACACTCGTCGTTCGGACCGGTCAGCGCCGGGTGCGCTCGCGTTCGCGCATGCGCTCCTCGTGCTCGCGTGCGCGGGTGACCCGGGGCGGTTCCTCCGGGCGGGTGCGGACGGCGGCCTGCGGCGGCTGTGCCTGGCTGACGTCCATCAGCATTCGCACGGCGGCCAATTCCGGCGCGACCCCGACCCGCGACAGATGAGCCGCGAGCGCCTGACGGCGTTCGGGGGAGTCGTAGCGGCTCAGTTCCCGCTCCCGGACCTTCTGCCGGTCTGCGGCACGGACGCTGCGCGCGAGATTGGCGTGCTCGATGCGGTCCCGCTCCAGTGACACACCGCGTTCCAGGGCCGGACGCTCGAGCATGCGGGCCAATTCCAGGTTGCGCGGATCCTTCGACTTGGCTTCGCGAGCCTCGCGGAGCATGCGCTCTCGGGTGTCCTTGACCCGTTCCTGAGTGACCTTGACGCGAGCTTCGGCCTCTCTTTGACCACGTTCGCGGGTGCGCAGCGCGACCAGTGTCGCCAGCTGCAACATTTGCCTCATCAAAGCCGCGGTCTCGCGGCCGATGTCATCGACTTCCTCGGCCATTACCTGCTCCCCGATGCTGCAGTTATCACTGTGGACGATTGTGCTGCTTCATATCGGACTGCGCCACACGAAAGGGATAATTCGCCCGGCGAGCCCCATCTCTCTGCACAACGTGGACACCGGAAAACGCTGCGGGACCGGCCTCGACCGGGCCCGCATTGCAGTCCGTGGTACGACATTACCAGCGTGGTGCAGGGCAGCCTAACTTGGCGCCGCAACAAATGCGTATCGTGCGTGAGCGCGGTGAAACAGCGGCGCGGGACCGAATGTCCTTCGCGCAGGCGGCGTCCGGGCGGCGGGCCCGGTCTGTGGTGCCGGCCCGGACCGGTCCGTCGCACCGGATCCGGGCCCGCACCGCCGGGGATCAGCTCAGCTGCATCGTCTTCACGGTGACCGGCTGCTTCGGCGCGCCGTCACCGGTGGCGGGGTTCTGCACGCCGTCCTTGGCGATGGCGTCGAGCGTCTTCAGACCGGCGTCGTCGACGGTGCCGAAGATGGTGTACTGCGGCGGCAACTGGGAGTCGCCGTACACCAGGAAGAACTGACTGCCATTGGTATCGGGGCCGCTGTTGGCCATCGCGATCACACCGCGCTTGTACTGGACCGGAACCTGCTGCGCGGTCGGATCGCCCGGCGCGAATTGGTCGGTCGGATATTCGTTGGCGAACGCGTATCCCGGGCCGCCGCTGCCCTTGCCGCTGGGGTCGCCGCACTGCAGCACTTTCAGACCCTCGCCGGTGGTCAGGCGGTGGCAGGGCGTGCCGTCGTAGAACTTCTGCTGCACGAGGCTGACGAAGTTGTTGACGGTGCAGGGGGATTCACCCGCGTTGAGCGCGATCCCGATCGGACCGCGGTCGGTGTCGACGGCGACCCGCGGCGAATCGGTGGTCGACACGCCGTCCTGGCCGGGTTTGTCGACCGGCTTCGCCGCCGGGCCCGCATCGGTGTAGGCGCAGTTGACGGTCGCGGCCTTGGGCTTGGCGGCCGGCGGCGGCGCGGCCTGCGGGGTCGACGACAGTGAGGCGTCGGGAGTCGAGGCCGCGGCGTTCTGGCTGTCGTCGCCGCGCGTCAGGTAGTAGATCCCGATTCCGGCCGCGACCACCACGACCACGCCGAGGGCCGATCCGGCGATCGCCAGCTGCTTGCGCTTGCGCGCCCGCTGCGCCTGTCGGGCCAGCCGGCGTTCCAGCTTGCGTTTGGCCGCCGCTCGTCGCTGTTCGTTGGTCGGCACTACCCGGTCCTCCCGTGTCGGTTGCTCATCGGCATAAGAGTGTGCCATCAGTTCCTGAGATGACACCTAACTTCCCCGTGCGGTCCGTACAATCGCCCAGTTCGGCCCGCCGCGGGGTGAACCGGTTGGACTTGCCGTGGCCGGGTGGGGGAAACTGGACCATTGTGACCAAGACCAGCAGCTTCACCGCCCCGAAAGGGATTCCGGATTATGTGCCGCCCGCCTCGGCGGAGTTCGTCGCCGTGCGGGACGGGCTCGTGCGCGCCGCGCGACTGGCCGGGTACGGACATGTGGAGCTTCCGGTATTCGAGGACACCGCGCTGTTCGCGCGTGGCGTCGGCGAATCGACCGATGTGGTCTCCAAGGAGATGTACACCTTCACCGACCGCGGTGACCGCAGTGTGACGCTGCGCCCGGAGGGCACCGCGGGCGTCATGCGCGCGGTGATCGAACACCGGCTCGACCGCGGGCAACTGCCGGTCAAGCTCTGCTACTCCGGTCCGTTCTTCCGCTACGAGCAACCGCAGGCCGGGCGCTATCGCCAGCTCCAGCAGGTCGGTGTCGAGGCCATCGGTGTCGACGATCCGGCGCTGGACGCCGAGGTGATCGCCGTCGCCGACGCGGGTTTCCGCGCCCTCGGACTGCGCAACTTCAGGCTCGAGATCACCTCTCTCGGCGACGACACCTGCCGTCCGCAGTATCGGGAACTGCTGCAGCAGTTCCTGCTCGGATTGCCGCTGGACGACGCGACCCGCCGCCGCGCCGAGATCAACCCGCTGCGGGTGCTCGACGACAAGCGCGAAGAGGTCCGCGCGATGACCGCGGACGCGCCGCTGATGCTGGATCACCTGTCTGATTCGGTGAAAGCGCACTTCGAGCAGGTACTCGGCCATCTCGACGCGCTGGGCGTGCCCTATACGGTCAACCCGCGCATGGTGCGTGGTCTGGACTACTACACCAAAACCACCTTCGAATTCGTGCACGACGGGCTGGGCGCACAGTCGGGTATCGGCGGCGGCGGCCGCTACGACGGGCTGATGGCCCAGCTGGGCGGCCAGGAGCTGTCGGGTATCGGCTTCGGCCTCGGTGTCGATCGCACGGTCCTCGCGCTGCAGGCGGAGGGGGTCATCGCCGGCGATCCGGCCCGCGTCGACGTCTTCGGGGTGCCGATGGGCGAGGAGGCCATGGCGCGGCTGGTGGTCCTCGCCGCGGAGCTGCGCGCGGCCGGTATCCGGGTGGACCTGGCCTACGGGGGCCGGGGCGTCAAGGGCGCGATGAAGGCGGCCGACCGGTCCGGTGCCGCCTTCGCCGTGGTGCTCGGGGACCGCGATCTGGCCGAGGAACAGGTGGGCCTGAAGGATCTCGGCACCGGCGACCAGCGCCAGATTCCGCTCGCCGACACCGTCACCGAGGTAGCGGCTGCGCTGGCGGCGCGACGGTAGTACTGTCCGAGCATGTCCGGGATACCGTGTCGCGCACCGATTTCCGTCGCGGCCGAGTGCGATTGATCGCGCGCTCGTGAACGAATCGCCGAATTCCGCCGCGCCGGAACGGGTCGGCCTGGACCTGATCGCCCCGGAGACGTACGCGCCGACGCTGCGCCGGCTCGCCCTCGCCGCGATCGCGGTGGGCGTGGTGGTGGGCCTGGTGGTCGCGCTGGTGGTGAGCTGGCCGGCCGGTGTCGTGATCGGCTGTGTCCTGGGCGCCCCGACGGCGCTCTACGCGCTGAGCGTTCGGCGGCGGCGGATCTGGCTGACCGGCACCGTCCTGGAGGCACATACCGTACTGGGCCGACGTCGGCTCGATATCGCGGCCGCCACCGGTGTCGAGGTACTGGTGTATCCGGGGCGGCTGAGCCGGATCGCGCTGCGGGTCACCGCCGGTGGTCGCACCCAGACCGTGCCGCTGGCCATGTACACCGACGCCGGTAGCGGTCGTGAACTGCACATTCTGGGTTTACGGAAGCTGGCCGACGCGCTGTCCACGGCCCAGCTCGCGGCGGCACTGGCATTGTCCGGACTACTGGTCGGCCAACTGCGCGCGGAGGCTCGCGATGCCGGACTGGCGCAGCGCCCGCTGTATCGGGCGGTCCAATTGGTCCGGGCCCGCGATATCGTCCAGCCGGTTCGGCTCAGTGACAGCGATATCGCGACCCTGAGCCGGGACACCGCCGCCTGAGCGAGCCGCGGCGGCCGTTCGGTAACGAGGTTGTGACCTCATCTCCGCATACCCGGCTCCCCGTCATTCGCCCTGTTCGGCAACCATTCGGCATACGCCCCGGGCCGGGATGCCGATCCGGCTCGTGACCACACTGGTACCCGATGTAGTCGTGGCTTGACTCTTTCATGTCTGGATATACATCGGGTCTCGGCGAACACTGAGAATCGCAAGGTTTTTCGAGGAAGGAATTAGTTCGAACGAAGGATGCGCCATGCCAATCACAATCCGCCGGGCGGTCGCGGCTACCGCCATAGCAGTCGGCCTGGGGGCCGTGATCGCCCCAGTCGCGTCGGCTGCGACGACCACCCCCAACCCGACGGCAACACAGGTCGGGTCCGTTTCCGTCTGCTTGAGCTTCGGCAGCGTCGCTGTGTGTCTCTGAGCCGACCGAACCGGGGCGCTGCCGGATCGGCGGCGCCCCTGCCGTGTGGGGGGCCGGCATCGAAATCGATTGGGAGACCGGGCGTATGCCTTCGCGCTGTCTGCTTGCTCACGGTTGTGTCTGCTGGTCGGTGAGGGTCGATAGGGTTGGGGGGACCAAGCCGACCCAGAGGAGTTTGTCGTGAGCATTGCCGCCCGGACGCCTGTGACCGTCACCGTTACCGGAGCCGCCGGTCAGATCGCCTACGGGTTGCTGTTCCGGATCGCGTCCGGAGCCATGCTCGGGCCGGATACGCCCGTACGTTTGCGGCTGCTCGAGATCCCGGCCGCGGTCGGCGCGGTCGAGGGGGTCGCGATGGAACTCGAGGACGGTGCGTTTCCGCTCCTGGAGTCCATCGATATCAGCGACGATCCGTGGGTCGGATTCGACGGCGCGTCGGTGGCGATCCTGGTCGGCGCCCGGCCCCGGACCGCGGGGATGGAACGGTCGGATCTGCTGGCCGCCAACGGGCCGATCTTCACCGATCAGGGCGCGGCCATCAACGCGAGCGCCGCCGGCGACGTGAAGGTGCTGGTGGTGGGAAATCCGGCCAACACCAATGCCTTCATCGCGATGAGCAACGCTCCGGATGTGCCGCCCGCCCGCTTCACCGCTCTGACCCGCCTCGACCACAACCGCGCGATCGCGCAGCTCGCCGCGCGCAGCGGCGCCCCGGCGGCGTCGATCACGCGAATGACGGTGTGGGGCAATCATTCCGCCACTCAATACCCGGATACCGGCCACGCCCTGATCGGCGGGCGGCCAGCCGATCAGGTGGTCGACGATCCGGCGTGGGTGCGCGAGACCTTCATTCCCACCGTCCAGCAGCGGGGCACCGCGATCATCGCCGCCCGCGGGGCGTCCTCGGCGGCCAGTGCCGCGAGTGCGGCCATCGATCACATCCACGACTGGGTTCGCGGCACCGCCGCCGGTGACTGGGTGTCGATGGCGGTGCCCTCGGACGGCTCCTACGGCGTCCCCGAGGGGCTGATCAGCTCGTTCCCGGTGACCTGCGTGGACGGGGAGTACACGGTCGTGCCCGGCCTCGAGATCGATGCGTTCTCGCGGGAGCGTATCGATCTCAGCGTCGCCGAGCTGGCGGCCGAGCGCGATGCGGTGATCGAACTCGGCTTCGCCAAACGCGGCTGAGCCGTCACACCTTCGCGATCACCGATTCCGCGTATCGCTGCAGGTGGGCGATCTTGTCCGCGAGCGGTTCGGTGTCGTCACCGGCGACGTAGGGGTAGCGGAAGCCGACGATCACATCGGTGACGCCCTTGTCCTCGAGGCGTTTGATGCCGTCGACGGTGTAGGCGTCCATCGAGGCCGCGTGAATTTCGAACGGTGTCGACGCCTCGCGCTCGGCGAGTAACTCGTTGAGCCGCACCAGCATGCGGTCGAGCTCCTCCGGATCGCCGCCGGCGTGCATCCAGCCGTCGCACAGGCGTACCGCACGGCGCAGGGCGGCATCGCTGTGCCCGCCCACGAGGATCGGCAGCCGCTCGGTCGCACCCGGGGTTATCTTGATCTTCTGAATGTCGTAGAACTCGCCGTGGTACTCGAAATATTCGCCGCGCGAGAGCCCGCGCACGATTTCGATGCATTCGTCCATCCGCTTGCCGCGCCGCTCGAACGGCACGCCCATGATCTCGAAGTCCTCGGGCCACGGGCTGATGCCCACACCGAGCGAGAAGCGGTTGCCGCTGAGATAGGCCAGCGAGGCGGCCTGTTTGGCCACCAGGACCGGCGGGCGGATGGGCAGCTTCACCACGAAGGGGGTGAACCGCAGGGTGGTGGTCGCCGCGGCGAGGGCGGCGGACAGGATGAACGCCTCGATGAACGGTTTACCGTCGAGGAATTCCCGGGAACCGTCCGGGGTGTAGGGATAGGTCGAATCCGATTCCGCGGGATAGGCGATGCTGTCGGCGATCGACATGCTGTGGAACCCAGCGGCCTCCGCGGCCTGCGCCAGCGGAATGTAGTGCGCCGGATCGGTCATCGCCTCCGCGTAGGTGAAACGCATCGGTGGTCCTCTCGGGTGTTGCTCCGATATGAAACTAGAACTCTACAAAACTAGAACAGATTCTAGTTGTGAGTGCGATCCTAGCCCGATAGGCAGTGCGCTGTCCCGAGATCAGCCACTGAGCGGTTCCGTGAACTTGTTCTAATAGTTCGCGTCGGTGGCCGGCGATCGACGATACCGGCCGCCGACGATTCGTGGCCCGGACCGTGCAGGTCCGGGCCACGAGGATGGCGGTGACGCCAGGTCGGAGATCAGAGCTGGTCGTTCTCGTATTCGCTGATGATCTCGTCGGAATGGGTCTGGCCGATGACCTCGGGTGCGCTCTCGCCGAGCGGTCCGGTGAGATCGGTATTGCCGGTGGCACTTTGGTAGTTCTGCACCGTGCGGCCGCGTTCCTCATCGCTGTTGCGCCCGCCCGCGGCGGCGGGGCCGCCGCCGCCCATGAACCCCGAACCCGGGGTGGCCTGTCCAGGCGTGCCCGGCATACCCGGGCCGAAGGGCATACCGGGGACCCCGGCCGGGCGACCGGGGACCGAGGAGCCGATGCCGGGTTTGGCCGCGGTGCCGCCACCGGAGGCGGTGTTGCCCAGCAGGCCACCGAGACCGCCGCCGGCCCCGGTCATCGAACCCGGATGGGCGCCGTTGCCGCCGCCGAAGCCGCTGGCATGGGTGGATGCCGTGCCGGACAGGCCGGAGCCGAGATCGCCGAGCCCGGCGGCCTGGGTATCGGCGCCGCCCGAGAGCAGGCCCTGAGCCTGTTCCATGATCGGCTGCCCGACGTTCTGGGCCACCGACTGGGCGACGTCGGCCGCATTCGGGCCGTTGGCGCCCACCAGCTGGTTCACCACATTGCTCAACTGGCCGGTGTAACCGCCCAATTCGCCGCGGGTGGCATTGACGATGGTGACCGCCTGCCCGAGGTGTTCGGTCGCGGTGGTCATGAGAACGCCCTGGGCGGGCGGAG
Source organism: Nocardia spumae (assembly GCF_020733635.1). NCBI lineage: Bacteria > Bacillati > Actinomycetota > Actinomycetes > Mycobacteriales > Nocardiaceae > Nocardia > Nocardia spumae. Next base: position 3,141,085 of record NZ_JAJFZL010000001.1, read on the forward strand.
TGAAGATCAACGGCGCCAGGGCCGAGGCCTGTGCGGCGAAGGATTCCGCGACCGCGGTCAGTTGCACATTGCCGCGCTGGACGACCGCGGCGGCCTCTTCGGTCAGCTTGGAGATGTCGAAACCGCGCTGACTGGCGTCCTCGCCGTGGGCTTGGGCCTGCTGCCCGGCCGTCTGCGCGCTGTTGGCGGACTTGCCCTGCCACACCTGCTCGACCGATTTCATCGCGCCCATGCCGACTTGCATGGCGCTCTGGATGACCTGGGACGACTGACTGAGCAGGTCGGCCGGATTCAGCGAGCCCATGACGCCGGTGCCGAAACTGGACAGCAGGTCGAGGAACGGCTTGAAGAGCATGTCGATTCCCGGAATGGCGGGCAGCGCCATACCGCTCATCAACGCGGCCACCGGATCGGCCGGCATATTCGCCGGAAGCACGCCGGTGACGGGCGCGGCCGCGGCCGCCTGCTGGACGGCACCGGTCGCCCCGCCGAGGGCGGCGGGGGCCTGGTTCAACGCGGCGTGTGCGCCGTCGAGCACAGTCGGTGCGCCCGCCACGCCGCCGAGGACGCCGGCGGCCTGATCGATCGCACCGTGACCGGCGCCGAGGAGTGGGGAGAGCGCATCTCCCACGACGCCGTGGGCCTCGGAGGGGTCGGGAGCGCCGGATCCCCCACCGGGCAGATGTGGTGCGCCCAGGGCGTGTGATCCGTCGTCGTATTCCTTGCGCGCGGTCGTGAAGGCAGGCGCCTGTGCGGGCGGAGTATCCGGCGGCAGCTGCGGCATCGAAAGATCGGCGAAGGGGCCCTGCTGCTCGGCCGGGGCCAGTGTCGCGTCCGGTGCGGAGGCCGCCGGGGCGGCGGGCGCCACCGGTGAGGACGGCGCGGTGGGTGCGGCCGGTGCGGCGATGACGCCGCTGTCGGTACCGGAACCGATGGTGTGCACCGATCAGCCCCCGATCCCGTTGCCGATGGCCCCGAGAATGCCCGAAGCCGCATCGTCGGAGTCGTCGATGAGCGCCGCGGTGCCGAATGCGGACTGCCCCAGGTGATTGCATTTGGCCGACAGATCGTTCACATCGCTGCAGTGCAGCACCTGGGCGGCGGCGAACATCGCGAGATAGTCGGCGCCGATGAGTCCGAAGACCGGGGTCATCGCTGCGACGTGTGTGGCGGTATCCATATTCGCCGCGCCGGCGATCTCGGTCGCGATTCCCTCGTGCGCCGTTCCGAATGCTCGCACGGCATTCGTTTCCGCGCTGAGATCGATGGTCATCGAATCTGCCCCCCAATCGTCGTGGTCAACTTCGCGTCAACGTCGAACCAGCCTCGCGACCGGGGCGACCGGAGGCTGGGCTGGGCCTCAATATAGCCGACCACGACGACGTCGTTCGAGCCCGAATAACTAGAACTTGTTGCAAATTAGAACGCGTTCTATAGTCTCGTCGCATGAAGGTCGCAGTGACCGGCGCAGCCGGCTTCCTTGGCACGAATCTGCTCCACCAGCTGGTGGAGCGTGGTCACGAGGTGACCGCGATCGACCGGGTCCGGCCCACCGGCGCAACGGATCCGAATGTGACCTGGGTGAGTGGTGATGTGCTGGATCCGGCATCGATGCGCTCCGCCCTGGCGGGTGCCGAGGTCGTCTACCACCTGGTGGCCGTCATCACCCTGGCGCAGCGCAACGATCTGGCCTGGCGGGTCAACACCGAGGGTGTGCGGGTCGTCGCCGAGGCCGCGCTCGCGGTCGGCGCCCGGCGCATGGTGCACGCGAGTTCTATCCACGCGTTCAACCAGTACAGCTGCGGTGGACGCATCGACGAGAACGCGCCGCGGTCGACCGAGCCGGAGCTGCCCGTCTACGACCGTTCCAAGTTCCAGGGCGAGATCGAGCTGCGCGCGGTCATCGAGCAGGGGCTCGATGCGGTGATCTGCAATCCGACCGGTGTCTACGGTCCCGTCGACCACTCCGACTCGCGGATCAACACCACACTGTGGGATGCGGCGCGCGGGCGGGTGCCGGTGATGATCGGCGGTGGTTTCGACCTGGTCGACGTGCGCGATGTCGCGACCGGCCTGATTCTCGCCGGTGAGCGCGGGCGGACCGGTGAGAACTACCTGCTGTCGGGCGCGATGGTGTCCATGCTCGAGGTCACCCAGCTCGCCGCGCAGGTGAACGGCAAGCGCGGACCGCGCTTCGCGATTCCGGCCAAGGTCATCTCCGGGGCGCTGCCGGTGCTGGAGCCGATCGGCAAGATGCTGGGCAGCGATCGGGTCTCGCGCGCGGCGATGGGGGCGCTGCTGTCGGCGCCCGAGATCGACGGCACGAAGGCGCGCACCGAACTCGGCTATCAGCCGCGGTCGACCGAGGAGACCGTCCGCGATCTGGTGGCCTTCTACAAGGGTGAATCGGTGCCATCGGTCGCGCGCAGTATGGCCTGAGGATCTTCGCCGGCGGCTGCGTCGAAGGCGGAAGATCCTCGGACGGTTGCTCGAGCGTGTGGGTTGGTCGCGGCCGCGGTGAGGTCCGCGAGTCGTCGCGCGGTGGTGAAATCGGAAGTGAGCCGGGTCTTGGTCATGGCGAAGGAGACGCCCGTGGCGGTGTCGACGTAGGCGTAGCTGCCGCCACCACCGACCCAGCCGAACGTGGTCGAGGCCTCGTCCGGGCCGCTGCCCAGGCGGCCGAGGGGATAGCCCAGGGCCAGTCGCACGGGGTTGCCGAAGACCTGATCGGTGCCCTCGAAGGCCACGGCGGTGATCTCGGCCAGCCGGTGTGAGTCGATGAGCCGACCGTCGAGGAGCGCGGCGTTCGCGGCCGCCATTCCCCGCGCGGTGAAGGTGCCCACCGACGGAATATCGGCTTGCAGGATCTCGCGGCTGTTGCCCATGGCCGCGGTGGGTCGCATTTCCCAGGGCGCGAGAACGGCATCGTCGTCGGGTGGGGCGAGTGGGCGCGGTGTGCTGTCTTCCAGTCGTGCCAGGCGGTCCAGCTCGGTGTGGGGCACACCGAAGTACAGCTCGCCGTCGATGCCCAGGTCCGCGGCGACCCACTCGTGCAGAAGTTGCCGCATCGGTTTGCCGGTGGCCCGGCGCGCGATCTCGCCGACGAGGTAGCCGAAGGTGAACGAGTGGTACCCCGTCGCGGTCCCGGGGCGCCAGCGTGGTTTCGCGTCGGCGATCGCGGTACAGACCCGCGACCAGTCGGGCAGATCGGCGGGGCCGATGTCGCGCGGCATCGCGGGTACACCGGCCGAGTGCGTGAGCACATGTCGAAGTGTCGCGAACTCCTTGCCGTGGGTACCGAATTCCGGCCACACGTCGGCCACGGGTGTGTCGTATCCGACGGCGCCGGTCCGGACGAGCAGGTGGGCGATCAGCGACGTCATGGCCTTGCCGGTGGAGAAGCTGAAGAACGGGGTGTCCGCTGTCGCCCGGCGCCCGGTGACACTGTCGGCGACGCCTGCGACGGCGTCGACGACCAGAACACCGTTCTGGTAAACGGCGACCTGCACGCCGGTTTCGGCGCCGGTGTCGACGAACTCGTCGAGGGCGCTCTGGATCCGGTGCTGCAGTGCGGGCATCGGCGTCACCGCCTCGGCCACGTGTGGCGAGTCCGGCTCGACATCGGCGGCTTGCCGACGGCGAAGCCGACGGTCGGCGCCGCCGCCCACGCCGCCGCCCACGCATCGGGGGACGGGAACGGCCCCAGCGCGACATCCGGTGCCCTGTCGGTCATGTCATGTCCTCGATCGAGTGTTGTGCGCCCCTCTCGATGACGACGGGCACGCGCCGCGAAATTCATCGGTCCGCGCGTGCCGGCGCGCCGGAAACCGGCCTCCGGCCACGCCGGGTAGCCACTTGCGGAGTGGTTTCCGCCGACGCTCGATTGACATAGTCTCGAACGAATGTTCGACTGGACGGGTGCGATGGCAGAACCAGAACCCGGCGGCCGACGACGGCGCGCTTCCGGGGATGGAGCGAACCGGCCTCGTCCGTAGCGTGCAGACTCCCGAATTCGAGGGCGTCACCTTCCATGAGGTGCTGTGCAAGAGCGCGCTGAACAAGGTGCCGCAGCGTTCGGCCGTCCCGTTCGAGTGGACCGTCAATCCGATGCGCGGCTGCTCACACGCCTGCCGCTACTGCTTCGCGCGCCCCACCCACGAATATCTGGATCTGGACGCGGGCCGCGATTTCGATACCCAGATCGTGGTCAAGACCAATATCGCGGCGGTGCTGCGCCAGGAACTCCGGCGGCGTTCGTGGCGGCGCGATCCGGTCGCGCTGGGCACCAATACCGACCCCTATCAGCGGGCCGAGGGCCGCTATCGACTGATGCCGGACATCATCACCGCCCTCACCGAGTCGGGCACGCCGTTCTCCCTACTGACCAAGGGCACCCTGCTGCGGCGCGATCTGCCGCTGCTGGTGCAGTCGGCCCAGGTGGTCCCGGTACATCTGGCCCTCTCCGTCGCGACGATCGACGACGACCTGCACCGTGGCATGGAACCCGGCACGCCCGGCCCACGCGCGCGGCTGGAATTGGTGCGCGTGCTGACCGAGGCCGGATTCGAGGTCAACGTCATGGTCGCCCCGGTCGTTCCGTACCTCACCGACGGCACCGATCATCTGGACCAGCTACTCGGGTCGATCGCGGCGGCCGGTGCCGCTCGCGCGACCGTTCTGCCCATGCACCTGCGGGGAAGCACCCGGGGCTGGTTCCTGCAGTGGCTCGCCGAACATCACCCGGCCCTGCTTCGGCACTACCGGCAGTTGTACGGTCGTGGGGCGTACGTCACACCGGAGTACGCTGCGTGGTTACGTGAGCGGGTCGATCCGATGCTGGCCCGGTACGGACTGGACCGACACCGGGAACCCTCGGCGCGGGGCCGGTTCGGCGGGCCCGCCCGGCCGGGCGGTGCTCCGGACGCAGCGCAGCTCGAACCGCAGTTGTCATTGTTCGGTTGATCGCCCCCGGCAGGCCCGACGGTCTTCGGGGCCCGGCCGTATCGTCGGCCGAATCCTGTTGTACCGCATGCTCGCCGGGTTTTTCGTTCTGCGGATTCTCCGGGGAGCCGCGGAGTAACTTGGCGTGTGGTAGCTCATCCCTACGAGGAAGTGATGCAGGCGCATGGTGTCGAACCAGGGCGTTGACGGCCCCACCGGCAGCGAAAAATTGGAGAAGGTGGTCATCCGCTTCGCCGGTGATTCCGGCGACGGTATGCAGCTGACCGGGGACCGATTCACCCACGAGGCGGCCGCCTTCGGCAACGACCTCGCCACCCAGCCGAATTTCCCGGCCGAGATCCGAGCGCCTCAGGGCACGCTACCCGGGGTGTCGTCGTTCCAGATTCAGATCGCCGACTACGACATCCTCACCGCCGGCGATCAGCCCGATGTGCTGGTCGCCATGAATCCGGCGGCATTGAAGGCGAATATCGAGGATCTCGCCCGTGGTGCCACCGTCATCGTCAACACCGACGAGTTCACCAAGCGCACGCTGTCCAAGGTCGGCTACGGCAGTGATCCGCTCACCGACGACAGTCTGGGCGATTTCGTCGTGCACCGGGTGCCGATGACCTCGCTGACCTTGGCGGCCACCGAACCGGCCGGTGTCGGCAAGAAGGACGGTCAACGCGCCAAGAACATGTTCGCCCTCGGGCTGCTGTCGTGGATGTACGGCCGGCCGATCGGCGGCACCGAGATCTTCATGCGCGAGAAGTTCGCTGCCACACCGGAAATCGGCGAGGCCAATGTGCTGGCATTCCGGGCCGGCTGGAACTACGGCGAGACGACCGAATCCTTCGCCACCACATACGAAGTCGCGCCCGCTGTACTCCCGCCGGGCACCTATCGGCAGATTACCGGCAATACCGCCCTCGCCTACGGCGTCGTCGCGGCCGGACAGCTGTCGGGCCTGCCGGTCTTCCTCGGGACCTATCCGATCACCCCGGCCTCCGACATCCTGCACGAACTCAGCAAGCACAAGAATTTCGGCGTCACCACCTTTCAGGCCGAGGACGAGATCGCCGGTATCGGCGCGGCACTGGGGGCGGCCATCGGCGGTGCGCTCGGAGTGACCAGCACCTCCGGTCCCGGATTGGCGCTCAAGAGCGAGTCCATCGGGCTGGCGGTGATGACGGAGCTGCCGCTGCTGATCATCGACGTGCAGCGCGGCGGGCCCTCCACCGGACTGCCGACCAAAACCGAACAGGCCGATCTGCTGCAGGCGCTCTACGGGCGCAACGGCGAATCACCGGTCGCGATCGTGGCGCCGCGCTCACCCGCGGATTGTTTCGCGGCGGCGGTCGACGCGGCCCGGATCGCGCTCACCTACCGCACACCGGTGCTGCTGCTGTCGGACGGGGCGATCGCCAACGGTTCCGAACCCTGGTCCATCCCGCGGGTATCCGATCTCGAGCCGATCGACCCGGCCTTCGAGCCTGCCGTCGAGGGGGACGCCACGAACGAACCGCCGTTCCAGCCCTATGCGCGCGATCCGGAGACGCTGGCCCGCCCGCTGGCGACACCGGGAACCGCCGGCCGGGCTCACCGCATCGGTGGTCTGGAGAAGGCCGACGGCAGCGGCAACATCTCCTACGACCCGGCCAATCACGAGCTGATGGTCCGGCTGCGCCAGGCCAAGATCGATGGCATCACGGTCCCGGATCTGGAGGTCGACGATCCTGACGGCAACGCCGAGTTGTTGCTGATCGGATGGGGCAGTTCGTACGGTCCGATCGGTGAGGCATGCCGGCGCGCGCGGCGGCGCGGGGTGCCGGTCGCCCAGGCCCATCTGCGTCACCTCAATCCGTTCCCGGCGAATACCGGCGCGGTCCTGAGCCGTTATCGCCAGGTGGTGGCGCCGGAGATGAACGGTGGCCAATTGGCGATGCTGCTGCGGGCGAGGTATCTCGTCGACGTGCAGCCGTGGACCAAGGTGGCCGGTACGGCGTTCTCCGCGCAGGAGCTGGTCGGCGTGATCGACGCGGCGCTCGACGGGACCATCGGCGAGCTGGAACAGAACAAGGCATTCGATGCCCGGGCCCGGGCAACCTACCGCACGGCAGGGGGATACCGATGACCATCGTCGAAACCTCGCTCATCGGAGCCGATCTCGGCCTCACCGGCGTATCCGGCGTGCCGGGCGCCGACCGGCCGCAGAAGGTCAAGGACTTCACCTCCGATCAGGAGGTGCGCTGGTGTCCGGGGTGCGGTGACTACGTCATCCTCGCGACCGTGCGCGGATTCCTCGCCGAACTGGGGCTGCGCCGGGAGAACCTGATGTTCGTCTCCGGCATCGGATGTTCGAGCCGGTTCCCGTACTACCTCGACGCCTACGGCATCCACTCGATTCACGGCCGGGCGCCGGCCATCGCCACCGGCCTGGCGGTGACCCGGCCCGACCTGTCGGTGTGGGTGGTGACCGGCGACGGTGACGCGCTGTCGATCGGCGGCAATCACCTCATCCACGCGCTGCGGCGCAATGTGAACATGACGATCCTGCTGTTCAACAATCGGATCTACGGTCTCACCAAGGGGCAGTATTCACCGACCTCCGAACTGGGCAAGGTCACCAAATCCACCCCGCTCGGGTCGGTCGACCACCCGTTCAACACGTTGTCGGTGGCTCTGGGTGCGGAGGCGACCTTCGCCGCCCGCGCACTGGACTCCGACCGCGCCGGCCTGACCGAGGTGTTGCGGGCGGCGGCCGAACATCGGGGCACGTCGTTCGTGGAGATCCTGCAGGACTGCCCGATCTTCAACGATGGTTCCTTCGATGCGCTCCGTCGTGACAACGCCGAATCCCACCTGATCCCGTTGCGGCACGGTGAGCCGATCAGGTTCGGCGCCGATGGGGAATACGCTGTGGTGCGTAACGGTTTCGGGCTCGAGGTGGTGAGTACCGCCGATATCGCCGAGGCCGATATCGTGGTGCACGACGCCCACCGCGAACAACCCGAATACGCGTACGCGTTGTCGCGGTTGACCTCTCAGGATCTGGCGCATGTGCCGATCGGGATCTTCCGCAGGGTCACCCGACCCACCTACGACGACGGCGTCCGGGCGCAGACCGAGGTCGCGCGCGAGCGCAAACCCGTTGCGGCGCAGTCGTTGCAGGAATTGCTCAACGGCAGGGAGACCTGGACCGTCGGCTGAGCGGCGGCCCGGGTCATCCGGTCAGCGGTCGGCCTCGAAGGCATCGACCAGCTTCTTGCACAGGGCGGTGAAGCGCTCGCGGTCGGCCTTCTGCGCGTCGTTGAGTCCGTCCGTGCCGCCGGGGGAGTAGACCACCAGGTGCACATCCTGATCGGGGGTGGCGCCGAGGAAATCGAGCAGTGTGGACCCACCGCCCCCGTCCTTCGGCATGCCCAGGTCCGCGGCGGCCAGCGCTCTCGCGTCGTCGGCCGCGGCGTGCACCGCATCCGGGGAGATATGCCCGTTGCGCTGTTTCGGCGCCTTGTCCGCGGCACGTTTCGGATCGGCGGCGTCCGGGCTGTGTACGGCATGCCCGTCGGCGTAGACGAGAAGTGTCGGGGCCGGTGTCACGTCGGCGTGCTCACCCCCGGGAATCGTGGTCAGGGCCACCGTCAGCGCCGGCCCGGCGGGTTCGTCGGCCACGGCGGTGACCGCACCGCCGAATATCGCCACCGCGCAGGCTATCCCCGTCACGACGCCCCGCCCGCCGGGGAATCGCCGTCTCGTGCCGCCGCTTCGCACCATGCCGCTCACTCCTGTTCCTGACCCGCTGCTCGTACCGATCACCGCCGACCATTGTGGCCCGCACCCCGGCGGCCATCGCGTCGAGGAGGGCTGTCTCGCAAGGAAACCGTCCCGCTGCCGCTACCGCATCGCTCGTCAGCGCAGGGCGGGCGGATTGTTCAGATCCGGCGCCGAGAAGGTGTCACACGCCTGGACCTGCCCGGCCCGATAGCCGGTGAGGAACCACTTCTGCCGCTCACTCGACGAGCCGTGCGTCCACCCCTCGGGATTGACGCGGCCGGTGGCCGCCTTCTGGATTCGATCGTCACCGACGGCGGCCGCGGCCGACAGCGCGTCCTGGATATCGCTGTCGGACAGCGGCTTCAGCAACGGTTGCGAGCCGCCCGGTGCCGGAGTCTTGTCCGCGGAGTTGGCCCAGATACCCGCGTAGCAGTCCGCCTGGAGTTCCAGGCGAACCGAACCCGATTCAGGCCCCTTCGGGTCGCGCTGGGCGCGGCCGCTGTCGCCGAGGAGGTTCTGAATGTGATGCCCTACCTCGTGCGCGACGACGTACTCCTCGGCCAGCGGTCCGCCCTTGGCCCCGAACTTGTCGCGCAGTTCCTGAAAGAAGCCGGTATCGAAGTAGGCGGTCCGGTCGGCCGGGCAGTAGAACGGTCCGACCGCACTGGTCGCGCCACCGCACCGGGTGTTGACCGAGCCCACGAACAGATGGACCTGCGGGGTCCGGTACCGAGTCCGGGTCTGATTCGGCAGGACCGCACCCCACACCCCGTCCAGACTCTGGGCGGTGAGGATGACGCGGCACTGGGCGTATCGGTTGGCGTCGCCGTTGGTTTTGCACACCGCGGTGTCGACGCCACCGCTCTGGGTTCCGTGATCACCGTTGCCGAGTGCGCCGAGCACGTTCCCGGGGTTGACGCCGAAGAGCAGAGCCAGGACCAGCACGATCAGACCGCCCCCGCCACCCATGGCCAATTTGGGTCCCATACCGCCGCTCGTCGAAACGCGGTCGGGGTCGATGTCCATACCTTCGTTGAAGGTCATCGCGCTGCTCTCCTGTGCTTTCGATCGATATTGCCCGGATCGACTCCCGCCGGAACAACCGATACAGCTTGACACGAGTGCGGTCCGGCCGGGTATACGGAACGCGCCGTGTGTCCACCGCGGGCGAGACGGAAACGGTCACCGTCCGGTCCGGCGGAGTGGAACGGCCACGGGCGTGGGAAGGCCCCGGGCGCCTCCGGTGCGGATATCGGTTTCCGTCCGCCGGGCGCGTCTCACTACCATGGGGGCCGCACCAGGTCGTTCCGCACCCGGTGGCCCGTGTCGTCGAAAGGAATCCCGTGCTGCGCACCCACTTGGCTGGTTCGCTGCGAAGCGAGCACGCCGCTCTGACCGTCACCCTCACCGGCTGGGTGGCCCGGCGGCGAGACCACGGTGGCGTGATCTTCATCGATCTGCGCGATGCGTCGGGGGTCGCGCAGGTGGTCTTCCGTGAGGGCGTGCCGGCCGAACAGGCGCACAAGCTGCGCGCGGAGTACTGCGTGCAGGTCACCGGTGTCGTCGAGGCTCGTCCCGACGGCAGCGAGAACCCGAACCTGCCGACCGGGGCCATCGAGGTCAACGTCACCGAGCTCGAGGTGCTCAACGAGGCCGCGCCGCTGCCGTTCCAGCTCGACGAGCAGCCCGGTGAGGAAGCACGGCTGAAGTACCGGTACCTGGACCTGCGCCGGGAAGGCCCCGCCCACGCCATCCGGCTGCGGTCGAAGGTCAACGCCGCGGCGCGTGAGGTCCTGGACCAGCACGCCTTCATCGAGGTCGAGACGCCGACGATGACCCGGTCGACCCCGGAGGGCGCGCGCGACTTCCTGGTCCCGGCCCGTCTGCAGCCGGGCAAGTTCTACGCGTTGCCGCAGAGCCCGCAGCTGTTCAAACAGCTGTTGATGGCCTCCGGTGTGGAGCGCTACTACCAGATCGCGCGCTGCTATCGCGACGAGGACTTCCGCGCGGACCGGCAGCCCGAGTTCACCCAGCTCGACATCGAGATGAGTTTCGTCACGCAGGAGGATGTGATCCTGCTGGCCGAGGACATCCTGGTGGCGTTGTGGAAACTCATCGGCCACGACATCACCACCCCCATTCCGCACATGACCTACGCCGAGGCGATGCGCCGCTACGGCAGCGACAAGCCGGATCTGCGGTTCGGCGTCGAGATCACCGAATGCGCGGAGTATTTCAAGGACACCACCTTCCGGGTCTTCCAGGCTCCCTACGTCGGCGCGGTCGTGATGCCCGGTGGCGCGAGCCAGCCCCGGCGCCAGCTCGACGCCTGGCAGGAATGGGCCAAACAGCGCGGCGCCAAGGGCTTGGCCTACATCCTCGTCGGTGAGGACGGCACACTCACCGGTCCGGTCGCGAAGAACCTGTCCGATTCCGAACGCGAGGGCCTGGCCGCGCACGTCGGTGCCGCTCCGGGCGACTGCGTGTTCTTCGCCGCCGGTGAGATCAAGTCGAGCCGGGCGCTGCTGGGCGCCGCGCGCGGCGAGATCGCCCGCAAGTGCGAGCTGATCGACGAGAACGCCTGGGCATTCGTCTGGATCGTCGACGCGCCGATGTTCGAACCCACCGCCGACGCGACCGCCAGCGGTGATGTCGCCCTCGGGTATTCGGCGTGGACCGCGGTGCATCACGCGTTCACCTCGCCGAAGCCGGAGTCGCTGGACACCTTCGACACCGATCCCGGATCGGCACTGGCCTACGCCTACGACATCGTCTGCAACGGCAACGAAATCGGCGGCGGCAGCATCCGTATCCATCGTCGTGACGTGCAGGAACGGGTGTTCCGGGTGATGGGCATCAGCCACGACGAGGCGCAGGAGAAGTTCGGGTTCCTGCTCGACGCCTTCGCCTACGGCGCGCCGCCGCACGGCGGTATCGCCTTCGGCTGGGACCGCATCACCGCACTGCTGGCCGGTGTGGACTCGATCCGTGAGGTCATCGCCTTCCCGAAGTCCGGCGGCGGTGTCGATCCATTGACCGACGCGCCGGCCCCCATCACCGCGCAGCAGCGCAAGGAAGCGGGACTGGACGTGGTGCTCGACGAGAACGGCAAGCCGGTCCCGGCACGCGCCTGACCTCTGCGGGCGGTGCGGCACCGCCCGCTAGTCTGCTGATCGTCCGATGCCGTCCGGTGCCGGGCGGTCGAATGATGACAGGGGTTCGAGGTGCTGCACCTACGGGTGGTCTGCCCACCGGAATCGACCGATGCCGCGGTCACCGCACTGCGCTCCGATCCCGGGGCCACCTTGATCACGGTGCAGCGTGGCGCCTCGGTGGAGCCGCCCGGCGATCTGGTCCAAGCCGATATCGCGCGCGAATCGGCCAACGACATCCTCGCCGGGCTGCGTGGTCTCGGGATCCCGGATCGGGGCGGGGTGATGCTGTCGCCGGTGGAGACGGTGCTGTCGGTGCCGGCGGAGCGTGCGGTCGCGGCGGCGCCGGGCGATCCGTCGGACGCGGTCGTCTGGGAGCAGTTGCTCGCCCAGACCCACGAGGAGTCGACTCTCAATCCGGTCTTCCTGGCGTTCATCACGATCGCCTGCCTGCTCGCCGTGGTCGGCGTGGCCACCGATTCGCCGGTGACCATCGTCGGGGCGATGGTGGTCGGGCCGGAGTTCGGACCGTTGGCGGCGATCGCGGTGGCGCTGGTGCGCAGGAACTTTCGTCTCGCGCGCCGTTCGGCGCTGGCGTTGCTGGCCGGATTTCCGGTCGCGATGGGGATCGCCACCGCGGCCTCGCTGCTGTGGGAACAGCTCGGCTGGATCACGGTCGATCGGATCCATTCCATCCACAACGTCGACTTCATCTATGAGGTGGGGCCGTTCTCACTGGTGGTCGCGCTGCTGGCCGGGGCGGCCGGTATGTTGTCGCTGATCACCGCGAAATCGGCTGCGCTGGTGGGCGTTTTCATCTCGGTCACCACGATTCCCGCGGCCGGTTTCGCGGTCGTGGCCGCCACCGTCGGCGAATGGCACAAGGCCTTCATGTCGATCGGTCAGCTGGGCGTGAACATGATCGGCATCGTCGTCGCGGGCGTCATCGTGCTGAATCTGCGACCCCGGCCCGACCACGCGCTCGGTCCGTCGCGTAGCGGCCGGCTGAACGCGCTGTCGCGCTGGTGGTTCGGCGAATCCGAATGAGGGGGCCGCGCACTCGCGCGACCGCTCAGGCGATCAATCCTCCGGTGAGGGTGCGGTAGGAGTAGGTGACCGCGATGGCGGTCAACGGCGCCACGACCAGCAGGCCGATGCCGCACAGCGCGGTGGCGACCAGTGTCAGTCCGGCCACGGTCACGGCGAGCAGCAGCGTCGGCACGAAATTCGACACCACCAGCTGCACACTGGATTTGATCGCGGTGAAGGGATCGAGATCCTGATCGATCACGTAGTGCAGCGAGAACATGCCCAGATAGCCGACGATCAGCGCGGGCAGGATGCACAGCGCGGCGCCGACGCAGGCCGCCACGAATACCAGCAGGGCGGTCAGTAGTACGTTGCCGGCGTTGACGAAAGCGAAGAACGACGCGAAATCCGGTGGAGTGCCGTCGGTTTCGTAGAGCGCCCCGCGAATCATCGCGGCCTGCAACAGCCAGACGACCGCCGCGGCGATCATCGCGATCAGCAGGACGGGCAGCAGTGAGTTCATGTGGGTGACGTTGACCACCACCGTCACCGCCAGATACGCGACGAATCCGACCAGCGTGATCGCGATCCACGGAATCGGGTTGGCGCGGAATCGATCCCAGCCGAAGCCGAGTGCGCGGCCGATCTCGAGTCCGGCCGGCGGCGCGTACCCCGGCGGTACCTCGTACCCGGGCTGCATGCCGCCCTGCTGCGGCATCCCCGCGCCCGGGGTGTCCCACGCGGCGCCCGGGGGCGGGGGCGGGTAGCCGCCCGGCGGAGGAGGGTACGCGCCCGGCGGCACACTACCCGGCGGTCCGTAGGAAGGACCGGGCGTCGGCGCCGGGCCGGACGGCGGTGCGACCGGCGGGATCCCGCCGGTCGGCGCCGTCGGTGGCGGTGTCGGCGCGTGGCCGTACGGTGTCGCTTGCGGGCCCGCGAACTGCGGAGATCCGGGGGCGCCGGGAGGTTCGTGTCCACTCGGTACGGCAGCGGGCGCTCCCGATCCGGCGCCGGTGTGCCCGGGGCGGTGCTCGGGCCGCCGCTCACCACCTTCGCCGGTGTCGCCGGGGCCGGACTGCGGGGAGTCGCTCATCGTCGGACCTTTCGAATCACCTGGGTTCTGGTGTGGCACACTGCAGTTGAGGTCTCGACACAACCGGACGCGGCCGAGTGTGTCAAGCGAAGGGCTACGGTTTCGGGGGCAGGGGCCCGGATCTGTGACCCGGCCGACGATGAGCGTAATGAGCATCTCGTTCGGGTTGCGCCCCCACGGCCGGGACACGCCGGGCGACGCGCGAAAGGTTGCCGAACCGCTCGCTGAAAGTGACCTGAAGCGAGTAACTTGGGAGCCGATGACCGCACTATTGGCCGAACGCGCCGCCGAAGTCGTGTCCGCGGCACAACAGTTGCTCACAAAGCGAATGGGTGCTGCGGTGAAGCTGAGCGATCCGATCGAACTCAGCGGTAGTGGCAGGACGACGGTACTTCGCGTACGCGTAGCGGAGAACTCGTTCTCACTTCCCCGCACCCTCATCGTCAAGCAGGTCCGCGGCGCCGCGCAGGAGCGGCGGATCGGGGGTTTGGCGCCGGGTGTGGCCAGTATCGACTCGGCGTTCCTGCGTGAGGCCGTGTCCTACCAGTTCACGACCGCGCTGAGCAGTGAGCACCGTCCGGGCGCGTACCTGCTGGCGCACAGCCTGCCGGACCGGCTGCTCATTCTCAGCGATTTGGGCGAGAACATGTCGCTGACCACGGTGCTGCAATCGGGCTCGGAACCGGCGACGCGGAACGCGCAGATGGCGTTCGCGCAGGCGCTGGGCCGTATGCACGCGGCGACCGTGGGCCGGGAAGCCGATTTCGTCGCCCTGCTGCGCCGCGTCGATGTCGGGCATCGTGTCGACGGCATCGCCCAGCAGGCCGAGGCCGCGATCGGTGAGGTGCCCGGAATGCTGGCGCGCGAGGTCGGCATCGAGGTGCCGGGCGAGATCGCCGAACGGATCGTGCGGGGTAATCGTCTGTTCTCCGCCGGGCGCTCCCGTGCCTTCAGCCCGTCCGACCTGTGCCCGGACAACGTGATCCTCAACGACGAGGGCGCGCGGTTCCTGGACTACGAGTGGGGCGGATTCCGCGATGCCACGCTCGATATCGCCTATGCCCTGGTGTCGTTCCCGGGTTGCCTGTGCGATTTCGAACTCTCCCGCGAACGTGCGCACCAGATGGTGGAGGCGTGGCGTTCGGAGGTCGTGGGCGTATGGCCCGCCCTCGCCGACGACGACGTGCTGGCCGAGCGGATCCTCGAGGCGCGGCTCATCTGGGTGTGGCTGAGCACCTACTGGTTCCTGCCGGCCGACCACACGCGCATCGCGGCTGCGCGGGAGCACGGACTGTCGGTACCGCGGTCGGCCGCTCTGATCAACCGCTGGGCCGCACTCGCCGAGGACGCGCGCTGCACCGGCGACGACACACTCGGCGATTTCGCCGAGCATGTCTCCGCCACCCTCGAGGAGCTCTGGGAGGGCTAGCCGGTCAGCGGGCCGGTCGTGGGCCCACGATGGACGCGCGTTCCATGACGCGGGTCCGCGGCCAGTAGTCGCTGGTGGCGTAGTGCTGGACCGCGCGGTTGTCCCAGAAGGCGACCGTATCGGGTTCCCAGTGCAGCCGGACCTGATGTTCGGGGTAGTCGGCCTGCCGGCACAGCCGGTCCAGCAGGTCGCTGCTCGCGGCGGGGTCCATACCGTCGATGTGGTCGACGAAAATCCGGTTGACGTACAGATGCCGGCGGCCGGTGGCCTCGTGGGTGCACACCACCGGATGGCTGACCGAAGGATGTTCGGCCCGCATCGCCGCCTGCGCGTCCGGCGGCAGGCCGCGACCGAAGGCGCGGGTGTAGTCGTGTGTGGCGGTGAGATCGTCTATGCGCGTACGGGTTTCGGCGTCGAGCGCCTCGTAGGCCGCGTACATGTCCGAGAACAGGGTGTCGCCGCCGATCTCGGGTACCGCGACCGCGTGCAGGACCGCGCCTATCGACGGCCGCGGCCGCCAGGTCACGTCGTGATGCCAGATGTTCTCGACACCCGCGATGGTCGGCGTCTTCTCGAAGCGGACCAGTTCGGGCTGCTCGGTGTTGGACGGGATGAACGGGTGGACCTCGAGGGTGCCGAAGCGGGCGGCGAAGGCGACGTGCTGTGCGGCGGTGAGCGGTTGGTCCCGGAAGAAGATCACCTTGTAGTCGTGCAGTGCCCGGCGCAACTCGTCGATCACCTCGCCGGGCTGGTCGGTGCTCAGATCGACCCCGCTGATCTCGGCGCCGAGGGTGACCCCGACCGGGCGCGCGTCGAAATGCTGCCAGCGCAGTCCGGCGAGCCGGTCACGTTCGGCGACCAAGTGGGTGAACGGACCCGCGATCAACGGATATCCGGGCAGCGGGAATGAACTCACGTCGTACTTCGCGGGCCGGTCGGTATCAGCGGTGGTCGTCACGGCGTCTCCTTCGTCGCGGTCGACTGTAGTCATTTGACTACAGTGGTGTCCGTTACTGTAGTCCGATGTCCGATCCCTCGCCATCGACGCAGGTTCGGGACGAGCCCGGTCCAGCGCCGGTCGGCCGGGACGCGGTGGTGGCGGCCGTGATGGAGGCTGCCACGGACCTGTTCGCCGAACGCGGTCCCGCCGCCACCTCGATCCGCGATATCGCGGAACGGGCCGGGGTCAACCACGGCCTGGTATTCCGGCATTTCGGCGCCAAGGACAGACTCGTGAGCGCTGTACTCGAGTTCCTGGGTGATCGATCCGGCGCTCTCGCGGCGGCCGGAGAGCTCGATGCCGGCGATCCTCGGCTGCGCCGCCATCTGACGGTGCTCGCGCGCTGCATCCTCGACGGCTACCCGGTTGGGGAGCTGCAGGAACGGTTCCCGGTGATGGCGCTGCTGATCGAGCGGATCCGCCCGGACGCCGGGAGCGATCGCGCGGCCGGACTGGCCGCGGCGCATCTGGCGGCCTTCACGATGGGCTGGCAGCTCCTCGAGCCGTTTCTGCGCAGTGCGGCCGGGCTGCAGGATCTGACCGAGGCCGAACTGCGGGCCGCCATCGACGCCCAGGCCGCTCGCATCCTGGGTGCCTGATCCACCCGGGCACGGCATCGGCGCCGGTGTCGGAGTGCTGTGCTGTCGGTGGGCATCGGTACCGTCGAAGCGTGAGCGAAGGGTTGTTCGAGGCGCCGGCGATGGAGGCACCGGGGGCGGAGGAGGGGGCCGGGGGGTCGACCGCGTTGCCGCCGGTTGGCCGGATGTCACCGTTGGCGGTGCGCATGCGCCCGGCGAGTCTGGACGAGGTCGTCGGCCAGCAGCATCTGCTGGGCCCGGGTTCGCCACTGCGACGGCTGATCGAAGGGTCCGGTGCGGCGTCGGTACTGCTCTACGGCCCGCCGGGTACCGGTAAGACCACGCTGGCCGCGCTCATCTCCACCGCCACCGGTCGGCGCTTCGAGGCGCTGTCGGCGTTGTCGGCGGGGGTCAAGGAGGTGCGCGCGGTCATCGAGCTGGCGCGGCGGCGGCTGCTCGTGGGAGAGCAGACCGTGCTGTTCATCGACGAGGTACATCGGTTCTCCAAGACCCAGCAGGACGCACTGCTGGCCGCGGTGGAGAACCGGGTGGTGCTGCTGGTCGGGGCGACCACGGAGAATCCGTCCTTCTCGGTGGTGTCACCGCTGCTGTCGCGGTCGCTGGTCCTGCAACTGAGGTCGTTGTCGGACGACGACATTCGAGCCGTGCTGCGCCGCGCGATCGCCGACGAGCGCGGTCTGGGCGGGCAGTACACGGTCACCGAACCCGCGCTCGATCACATCGTGCGCATCGCCGGGGGCGATGCGCGGCGTTCGCTGACCGCCCTCGAGGCCTCCGCGGAATCCTCACTGGACGGCACCGTCGACGTCGACCTGGTGGAGGCCAGCGTCGATCGCGCCGCGGTGCGCTACGACCGGTCCGGCGATCAGCACTACGACGTGATCAGCGCGTTCATCAAATCTCTGCGCGGCTCCGATGTCGATGCCGCCCTGCACTATCTCGCCCGCATGATCAGCGCGGGGGAGGACCCGCGGTTCATCGCGCGGCGGCTGATGATCCAGGCCTCCGAGGACGTCGGTATGGCCGATCCCTCGGCATTGCAGACCGCCGTCGCGGCCGCCCAGGTGGTCCAGCTGGTGGGGATGCCGGAGGCGCAACTGGCGCTCGCGCACGCCACCATCCACATCGCGACGGCGCCCAAATCCGGTGCCGTCGCCGCGGCCGTCGGCGCCGCGCTGGCCGATATCTCGGCCGGTAAGGCGGGCGCGGTGCCCCCGCATCTGCGCGACGGGCACTACTCGGGGGCGGCCGCCCTGGGCAACGCGCAGGGCTACCGTTATCCGCACGACCACCCCGACGGCGTTCTCACCCAGCAGTACCCGCCCGACGAGCTGATCGGTGCCGAGTACTACGCGCCGACCGACCACGGCTACGAGCGCGAGGTGGGCCCCCGGGTGACCAAATTGCGCCGCATCGTTCGCGGACGCTGAAACGCGCCCGTCCGCTGGAAACCGGCTGGACGGCGCCCGGTAGGCTGGATATTTGTGCAGACCCACGAGATCCGACGGCGTTTCCTGGACCATTTCGTCCGTGCCGGCCACAGCGAGGTACCCAGCGCCTCGCTGATCCTGCCGGACCCGAACCTGCTTTTCGTCAATGCGGGCATGGTTCAGTTCAAGCCGTATTTCCTGGGCCAGGAGGCGCCGCCGTTCGCGCGCGCGACGAGCGTGCAGAAATGCGTGCGCACCGGCGATATCGAAGAGGTGGGCGTCACCACCCGCCACAACACGTTCTTCCAGATGGCGGGCAACTTCTCCTTCGGTGACTACTTCAAGGAAGGCGCGATCACCTTCGCCTGGGAGCTGATCAGCAAGCCCCAGGAGGAGGGCGGATTCGGATTCGATCCGGAGCGCATCTGGGTCACCGCCTACGAGAGCGATCCCGAGGCCGCCGAGATCTGGCATCGTGTCGCCGGAATTCCGACCGAGCGCATCCAGTTCCGCGACGGCAAGGACAACTACTGGGATATGGGTGTCCCCGGTCCCGGTGGTCCCTGCTCGGAGATCTACTACGACCGCGGTCCCGAGTACGGTGCCGAGGGCGGCCCGGTCGCCGACGAGGATCGCTACCTCGAGATCTGGAATCTCGTGTTCATGCAGGATATTCGCGGCGAGCAGAGTCCGAAGCTGGGCTATCCGCCGGTCGGCACGCTGCCGAAGAAGAACATCGATACCGGTATGGGCGTCGAGCGGGTGGCGATGCTGCTGCAGGGCGTCGACAACGTCTACGAGACCGATCTGCTGCGCCCGATCATCACCAAGGCCGAAGAGCTGACCGGTAAGAACTACGGCGTCGAACACACCGACGATGTCCGCTTCCGGGTTATCGCCGACCACGCCCGCACCTCCGCGATGCTGATCGCCGACGGTGTGAATCCCGGTAACGACGGCCGCGGCTACGTGCTGCGGCGGCTGCTGCGCCGGATCGTGCGCTCGGCGCGGCTGCTGGGTGCCGAGAAGCCGGTGATCGGGGACTTCATGAAGGTCGTCAGCGAGCTCATGGCCCCCTCGTATCCCGAACTGGCCACCGATTTCACCCGCATCGAAACCGTGGCCGTCGGTGAGGAAACCGCCTTCCTGAAGACGTTGAGCACCGGCTCGAAGCTGTTCGACGACGCGGTCGCCGAGGTGAAGTCCGGTGGTGGTCGCGAGATTCCGGGCAGTGAGGCGTTCACGCTGCACGACACCTACGGCTTCCCGATCGACCTGACCCTGGAGATGGCCGCCGAGGCCGGTCTCGAGGTCGACGAAGCCGGCTTCCGGACGCTGATGGCCGAGCAGCGGCAGCGCGCCAAAGACGACGCCCAGGCTCGCAAACATGCCCACGCCGACCTGTCCATCTACAAGGAACTGGTCGATCGCGGCGCCACCGAGTTCACCGGTTTCGACGAACTCGCCACCGAGGCAACGGTTCTCGCGCTGATCTCCGACGGTGTCCGGGTGCCGACCGCGACCGCCGGGCACGAGGTCGAGGTCATCCTCGACCGCAGTCCGCTCTACGCCGAATCCGGTGGCCAGATCGCCGACCGCGGCACGATCACCACATCGGGGACCGAACTGCGGGTCAACGACGTGCAGAAGATCGCCAAGAAGCTCTGGGTGCACAAGACCACCGTCGAACGCGGGCAGATCACCGAGGGCGATACCGTGCTGGCCCAGGTCGATCCGGCATGGCGGCGCGGTGCCACCCAGGGCCACTCCGGCACGCATATGGTGCACGCCGCGCTGCGGCAGGTGCTCGGACCCAATGCCGTACAGGCCGGTTCGCTGAACAAACCCGGATATCTGCGCTTCGACTTCAACTGGCAGGGACAGCTGTCGGAGACACAGAAGGCCGATATCGAGGCCGTCTCCAACGACGCGGTGGGCTCCGACTTCCCGGTCAATACCTTCGTCACCGATCTGCCCAAGGCCAAGGCGATGGGCGCGCTGGCGCTGTTCGGCGAGAACTACGGCTCCGAAGTGCGGGTCGTGGAGATCGGCGGGCCGTTCTCGATGGAGCTGTGCGGCGGCACCCATGTCGGGCACTCGTCGCAGATCGGTCCGATCACGCTGCTCGGCGAATCGTCCGTCGGCTCGGGTGTCCGCCGCGTCGAGGCGTTCGTCGGATTGGATTCCTACAAGTACCTCGCGAAGGAACGGGCCCTGCTCGCCGGTGTGGCCGCCTCGCTGAAGGTGCCCTCCGAAGAGGTGCCCGGGCGGGTCGAGCAGCTGGTGGAGCGGCTGAAGGTTGCGGAGAAGGAACTCGAGCGCACCAAGGCCGCCGCCGTGCTGTCGCAGGCCGGAACCTATGTCGAGCAGGCGCATCGGGTGGGCAAGGTGCTGCTGGTCGCGGCCGCCGCACCGCAGGGTGTCGGCGCCGGGGATCTGCGGACCCTGGCCTCCGATATTCGCGGCCGGTTCGGTAGCGAACCCGCCGTGGTGGTGCTGCTCGGCCATGCCGACGGCAAGGTGCCGTTCGTGGTGGCGGTGAACAAACCCGCCCAGGAACTCGGATTCAAGGCCGGAGATCTGGTGGGCAGTTTCGGCCCGAGTATCGCCGGTCGCGGTGGTGGTAAGCCGGAGATGGCCCAGGGCGCCGGTTCGGATCCGTCCGGAATCGAAGCCGGTTTGGCCGGTGTACGCGCGCGGGTGGCCGAGATCGCCGGCTGATGGGCACCTCCGAGAATTCGGAAACCACCGACGCGGAACCTCCTCCATCGGGCGCGGCCTCGGAATTCGGGAGAGAATCCGAGGCCGGTCGTCCGCAACGGGTGTCGGCCGAGCGCCCCAGCGCCGAGACCGACCCGGGACGCGGACGGCGCATCGGCATCGATGTGGGGACGGTGCGCATCGGGGTCGCCGCCAGCGATCCGGACGGGATTCTGGCGACTCCGGTCGAGACCGTTCCGACAGCCAAGGGCGGTAAACGCGGGCCCGCAACCGATCTGAATCGAATAGCCGAGATTGTGCGGGAATACGAGGCGGTGGAAGTGATCGTGGGCCTTCCGCGCACGTTACGCGGGGAAGGTGGCTCGTCGGCGAAGCTCGCGATGAGGTTCGCGAGTAGTTTGCGGGAACTGATTCCCCGTGTGCCGATACGACTTTCCGACGAACGTTTGACTACGGTGACAGCTGCACGTGCATTGCGGGACAGCGGAGTTCGCGCGCGCGGCCGCCGGCAGGTGATCGACCAGGCGGCTGCTGTGTCGATCCTGCAAGGGTGGTTGGACGAACGGAGTGCGGTGTTGAACTCGGCCGGTGCGAACGAGGCCAGGTGGTCGGATGAATGACCGCTGGGCCCGAGCCGGAGAGCGGTCCCGTCAACGCGCCGACGAGCAGCAGCGGCGTTATCGGCGCGGTGGTGCGCATCGAAGTGCCACCGACGACTGGGACGACGACGAGGACGACGACACCGCCGTGATCCCGCGCTACGTCGACGAGGACGAGCCGGTCGCGCAGTACGCCGACGTGGCCCCGGGATACGGCGGCGCTCATTACGATCACGAGCCCGGTTACGCCGATCCGGACTATGCCGATCCCGATTACCTCGACGACGACACCGATCCCGGATACGAGCAGTCCGCCTCGGGGCATCGCTACCGCCAATCCGACTACGACTCGCGCTATGTCTCCGAACGCGATATCGAGCCGCTCGTCGAGGAGGAGCCGCCCGAACCCCCGCCGGCCCGGCGCGGCGCCCGATCCGGTGCGACATCACCGCGCGAAGCTCAGCGCGGCGGCACGGCCCGTAAAAAACCCGGGAGCCAAGCTCGCGGAGCGGGCAGATCGTCGCGGTCGTCCTCCGGGCGCGGGCGGCGGTCCCGGGTCGCGTCCCGCAAGGCGGCCGAACGGCAGCGCCGGCGTCGCAATCTCGTCGTACTCGGCTGTGTGTTCGTGGTCTTGTTCGTGGTGGCCGGTGGTTATGCCGGATACAAACTCATCGGCTCGATGGGCGGGCCGGAGGACTTCGACGGTCCGGCCGGGCCGCTGGCGGTGGTGCAGGTGCATCACGGCGACACCGCGGAGCAGATAGCGCGGACGATGGTCGAACGCGACGTCGTCAAGAGTTCGGGTGCCTTCTACGAAGCGGCCGTGCGCAATTCGGGCATCACGTCGGTGCAGCCCGGGTACTACGCGGTGCCGACGCACAGCAAGGGCGTCGACGCGGTGTCGGCGCTGTTGGACAAGGGTTCCCGGGTCGGCAATGTGGTCGTCTCCGAAGGCCGCCGGCTCCACGATTCGACCGACGTCAACACCGGCGCCCGCAACGAGGGCATCTATCGCAAGATCGCCGATGCCAGCTGTGTCGGGACCGGTTCCGAGCGCAAATGCGTCACCTACGAACAGCTCGACGCCGCCGGCGCCACGGCGGATGCGACCGCCTTGGGCGTGCCGGCCTGGGCTGTCGACGCGGTGCGCAAGGTGCCCGATCGCACACGCCAGCTCGAGGGGCTGATCGCCGCGGGCACCTGGGATTTCGATCCGTCCGGCACTCCGGAGCAGATCCTGGCCCAGCTGGTCGGGGAGAGCGCCGCCAGCTACGAGACGACCGGTCTGCTGCAATCGGGAGCCACCAATACGCTCGATCCGTACCGGATGCTCATCGCGGCATCGCTGGTGGAGCGGGAGGCGCTGCCCAAGGACATGCCGAAGGTCGCGCGGGTGATCATGAATCGGCTCGCGGTCGATCAGCCGTTACAGCTCGACTCCACCGTGAACTACACCCTGGACCGCACCGAGGTCGCGACCACCGACGCCGACCGGGCCCGCAAGACGCCGTGGAATACCTATGCCATGTCGGGTCTGCCGGCCACTCCCATCTCCTCGCCGTCGCTGGATGCGTTGCGGGCGGTGGAGAATCCGAACGCCGGACCGTGGCTGTACTTCGTCACCGTCGACAAACAGGGGACGACACTGTTCACCGAGAGTTACAGCGAACACCTGCGCAATATCGAACGCGCCCAGCAGAGCGGAATTCTCGACAGTGG
The DNA here is from genome assembly GCF_020733635.1 of Nocardia spumae. Lineage (NCBI taxonomy): Bacteria > Bacillati > Actinomycetota > Actinomycetes > Mycobacteriales > Nocardiaceae > Nocardia > Nocardia spumae. The sequence goes on from NZ_JAJFZL010000001.1 coordinate 3,164,574, forward strand.
CCGATGACGACACCGCGGCCGCCGATCCGGGCCAGGGGCGTAAGGCCGCGGTGCTGGGTAGTCCCATCGCGCACTCCCGGTCGCCGCAACTACATCTGGCCGCCTATCGGGCACTGGGGCTGGACTGGAGCTACGAGCGCATCGAGTGCACCGGTGAACAGCTTCCCGCGCTGGTCGACGGGCTGGACGGGGCGTGGGTCGGTCTCTCGGTCACGATGCCGGGCAAGGTCGCCGCGCTGAACTACGCCGAGGAGCGCACCGAGCGGGCTGTCCTGGTCGGTTCCGCCAACACCCTGGTCCGGACCGCCACCGGGTGGCGCGCCGACTGTACCGATGTCGACGGGGTGCGCGGCGCCCTGCAGGGGGCCGGTGTCGACGAGGTGAACCGGGCTGTCGTACTCGGTGCCGGTGGCACCGCGAGGCCGGCCCTGCTCGCACTGTCCGACCTCGGTGCGCGCACGGTCACGGTGGTGGCGCGCGACGCCGGCCGGGCCGCCTCGACCCTCGCCCTGGCTCGGCGACTGCAGCTGGAGACCGAGTGCATCGGCTTCGACGAGGACGCGGTCCGGGCGGTCTGCGCGCGGGCCGACGCCGTGGTCAGTTCGGTTCCGGCGGCGGGCGCCGCCGGGGTCGCCGAGGCGGTGGCGGTCGCGCCCGTGGTGCTCGACGCGATCTACGATCCGTGGCCCACACCGTTGGCGGCCGCGGTACAGCGCGCGGGACATACCGTCGTCAGTGGACTGCAGATGCTGCTCAACCAGGCGTACGGCCAGGTCGAGCAGTTCACCGGACATCCGGCGCCGCGTGCCGCGATGGCGGCGGCACTCGACCTCGGAAACTTCTAGAACCGGTTCCAATTCGATGACGTCACAACACAGGCTAAGGTGATCGACATGAATTCGTGGGTGTTGCGTGCCATAGTCCTGGGCGCGCTGACCGTCGTACTACGAACGCTGCTCGGCTTCGGCATGATCTACTGGCCGACGCACGGCTCGTGGATGCGCATTCTGTGCCTGATCGTGCTGGTCGTTGCCGGTGTGGCGTGGGGTCTGATCGACGGTCGCAGTGATCGGCGGGCCAATCCGGATCCCGAGCGCGGTGGTGCGGACCTGACCATGCGCTGGCTGAAGGCCGGTGTCGCCGGTGGTCTGGGCAGTGGTCTGGTGTCGTGGGTGCTGGATTTCGTGCCGAAGTTCGATCTCGGCGACAACGGGTTGCTGTTCGAGCTCACCGCCGGCGCGGCGTTCATCGTGCTGATGATCTTCATCCCGGCGATGATCGGCGTGGCCGTCGGCCGCGTGCTGGTCGGCCGGGAGCAGCGCAAGGGTGAGCCCTCGCCGCCGCCCGCAGCTGCCTCCCCGGCCTGATCGGCCGGACACTTCGGAGCATCCGGGCCGCGGAGAAGTCCCGCGACCCGGATTGTCCTGTATCAGAGCAGAATTCCGCTGGCGGAGCTGTCCTCGCGGGCGATGGTCGCATACGCCGCGGCCAGCAGTGACGGGTCGGGGCCCTCCAGTCGACCCGGTTTGGCCAGACCGTCCAGTACGACGAACCGGAGAATGCCCGACCGCGTCTTCTTATCGGTCTGCATGGTCTCGAGCAGTTGCGGCAGCGCGTCGGCGTCGTAGCCGGTCGGCAGTCCCACACTCTCGAGAATCGCGCGATGCCGATCCGCGGTGGCGTCGTCGAGCCGCCCGGCCAGCCGGCCCAGTTCCGCCGCGAAGACCAGACCCACCGACACGGCCGCGCCGTGCCGCCACCGGTACCGCTCCCGTCGCTCGATGGCGTGGCCCAGAGTGTGGCCGTAATTGAGGATTTCGCGCAGGCTCGCTTCCTTGAGATCGGCGGCCACCACATCGGCCTTGACCTGGATCGCGCGCCGCACCAACTCGGGCAGGACAGAACCGGTGGGATCGAGCGCGGCCTGCGGATCGCGTTCGATCAACTCCAGGATCACCGGATCGGCGATGAATCCGGCCTTGATGATCTCGGCCATCCCGGCGACGATCTCGTTCGTCGGCACCGTTTCCAGCGTGACCAGGTCCACCAGCACCGCCGAGGGTTCGTGGAAGCAGCCGACCAAGTTCTTGCCGGCCTCGGTGTTGATTCCGGTCTTGCCGCCGACCGCCGCGTCGACCATCGCGAGCAGGGTGGTGGGAATGTGGACGACCTTGACGCCACGCATCCAGGTCGCGGCCACGAACCCGGTGAGGTCGGTGGCGGCGCCGCCACCGAGGCTGATGACCACGTCCTGCCGGGTGAGGCCGATGCGGCCGAGCACCTCCCAGCAGAATCCGGCGACCGGCAGGTCCTTACCGGCCTCCGCATCGGGGATCTCGATGCGATGGGCGTCGATCGTCTCGCCCTGGGTGCCGACGACATGCTCGGCGAGCGCCTGCCGCACCGCCTCGGCGGTCTCGGTCAGCGGCGGCTGATGGAAGATCGCCACGGTGCGCACACCGGGATGGCGGGCGACCTGCTCGACCAGTTCACCCAGCAGTCCACGGCCGATGATCACCGGATACGGGTCGGCGGTTCGGACCTCGATGCTGATGGGCTCACTCATGTGTGCTGCTCCGATTCCTCTAGTGCTCGTCGTAGTCGTGCGCGGCGGGCCCGGGCGCGGCGGGACCGCCCCGTCCCGGGGGCGGATTCGTGATCGGATCGGTCCCCGGCCGCGGTCGGGCCGCCGTCCGGCGGCGCGGGATCTTTGGGAGAGGGGGGCGTCTCCGCGCCGGACCGATCTCGGTGGTGTGCCGGTGCCGCACCGGAATTCGGGCCGGGCGGCCCGGCGGGCCGGGTCGCGCTGCGCCGGCCTCGCCCCGACCGTGAATTCGCTACCGGGGCAGCGTGATTCGCCGAGGGAGTGGGATTCACGTCGATCGCCGGGGTGGTCCCAGCGGTCGGATCGGCTGCCGCGTTCGCGCGGTTGCGGGCGTGCCGGCGGCCACCGCGACGGGATCGGCGCGCGCGCCGCCGAGGCGTGGAATCGGCTCCCGAGCCCGATGGTGGCGTATCGGGTTCGCCGGATGGTGCGGCCGCATGGCCGGTGGTGTCGGTCTCGCCGTGGGGTGCGGCGTCCGCCTTCGGCTGCGCACGACGTCGCCGCCCGCGGGTGCGGGAGCGGCGGGAGGTGTTCTCGGCGCGCGACGGATCCGGTTGTGGCGCCGCGGGTTCGGTGGGTTCGACACCGAGTCTGGCCAGGATCGCGCGCACGACGCGGCCGGGGCTGCGGCCGTCGGTGCGGACGCGGATGGAGGCGACCTCGCGATAGAGCGGGCGCCGTACCCGCATGAGTTCGCGATACTTCGCGGCGGGATCGTCACCGTTGAGCAGGGGGCGATTCGTCGAGGCGCCGGTGCGCCGCAACCCCTCGGCGACACTGATCTCCAGATAGACCACCGTGCGACCGCGAAGCAGATCCCGGGTCGCCGCGGACAGTACGGCGCCGCCGCCCAGGGAGACGACGCCGTGCTCGGCCAGGATCGCCCGCCGTACGACCCGCTCCTCGATACGCCGGAACTCCGGTTCGCCGTCGGTGGCGAAGATATCGGGAATGGTGCGGCCGGTGTCCTCTTCGATCCCGGTGTCGGTGTCGTAGAGCGAAACATCCAGTTCGCGGGCGAGCTTGCGGCCGATGGTGGACTTACCCGCGCCCGGCGCACCGATGAGGATCACACTGGGCCTGCTGGGTTCGCTGCGGACGATCACGACGGCTGTCCCGGGCGCCGGACCCGGGCGGTGCCGTGCGCGGGATCAGCCATTCATGCCTCCGACGCCACGGCGCCCGGAATGTGCGGACGGGTGTGGACACGCTTCAGGTAGCTGGTGAGGTTGTCGACCGTTTCGGGCAGGGAATCACCGCCGAACTTCTCCAGTACCGCCTGGGCGACCACAAGGGCCACCATCGCCTCGGCCACCACACCCGCCGCCGGCACGGCACAGACATCGGAGCGCTGATGAATGGCCACGGCCGGTTCACCGCTGGCCATATCGACCGTCGACAGGGCGCGCGGGACCGTGGAGATGGGCTTCATCGCCGCCCGTACCCGCAAGGGTTCACCGTTGGTCATGCCGCCCTCGAGACCACCGGCGCGGTTGGTCGAGCGCAGCACGCCGTCGGGGCCCGGACGCATCTCGTCGTGAGCGGCGCTGCCGCGCCGGCGAGCGGTCTCGAAGCCGTCGCCGACCTCGACGCCCTTGATGGCCTGGATGCCCATCAAGGCCGCGGCCAGTCGCGAGTCCAGGCGCTGTTCGCCGCTCACGAACGAACCCAGTCCCACCGGCAGGCCGGTGACCACGACCTCCACTACACCGCCGAGGGTGTCGCCGTCTTTCTTGGCGGCCTCGATCTCGGCGATCATCGCGGTTTCGGCCTCGGGGTCGAAGGCACGGACCGGGCTGGCGTCGATGGTGTCGAGATCCGTGGCGGCCGGGACGAATTCGGGGCGCGCGGCCGCGGTGCCGATCGATACGACATGAGAGACCACATCGACGCCCAAGGCCTGGCGCAGGAACTGCCGCGCGACCGTTCCGGCGGCCACCCGCGCGGCGGTTTCCCGGGCGCTGGCGCGTTCGAGCACATTGCGGGCATCGTCGAAGCCGTACTTGAGCATGCCCGAGTAATCGGCGTGGCCGGGGCGTGGCCGCGTGAGCGGGGCGTTACGTGCCAGCTCCGCCAATTCGGCCTCGTCGACCGGATCCGCGGCCATCACCTCGGTCCATTTGGGCCATTCGGAGTTGGCGATCTCGATCGCGATGGGGCCGCCCATCGTGCGGCCGTGCCGGATACCGCCGATGACGGTGACCTTGTCGGCTTCGAACTTCATTCGCGCGCCTCGCCCGTACCCCAGCCGGCGACGCGCGAGTTGCGCGGCGATATCGGCCGAGGTCACCTCGACACCGGCCACCATCCCCTCGAGCATGGCGACGAGGGCGGGACCATGAGACTCTCCGGCAGTTATCCAGCGCAACACGACCTCCATCTTTCCACGTCACGACGTTTCCCCGGGAATCGGTATCCGCGCGCCTACAGCGTGGGCCACAGTGCCGCAACGGTAGCCAGGCACATCGCGGGTCCGTGCGGCACGGTGATCGGACCGGTGAGCACACGTCGGGCACACCTGGCGCGGCGGTGCCGAGACGGCCCGGCCCGCGCGAATTCGGCGGCCTCGACGTGGTGTGGGACCGGTGCCGCGGCCCACGCCCGATCGGTGATCCGGGCGGCGGCGAGGACACCGGCACCGGCGGCCGCAGTGAGGACGGGCGCGCCGATCGCGGCCCATACCCAGCAGGACGCGCCCCCGCATGCCGCCGCCGCGCCGGTGCCGAGGGCGAGTTTGACGTCACCGGCTCCACATGCGGCCGGAGCGGCCAGATGCACCAGCAGATACGGCACGGCGAGCACGATCGCGCCGCCGGCAGCGGCGCCGCCGTGGCCGGTGAGCGCGGCGATCGCGACGATCACCACCGGCGCGGGCAGCGTGAGCGCGTCGGGCAGGCGGCGCGACCGCAGGTCGACGGTGGTCAGGACCGCGCACCAGACGATGAGGACGAGATAGGCGATGAGGGGCACGGTATCCATCGTCGTTCGTCCCGGTTGGGCGCCGGTGGGCCCGAACGCCGAATGTGGACAACCGCAACGGTTGTGAACACGCGCCGGGTAACACGGCTTCGGCCCAGGCCCCGGCGCGGTCCTCCCGGTGACGGCGTGACGACCCCGCAATGTGGCAGTTGTAGCGTGACAGCCATGTCTGCACACGACGGTGCCCGGCGTCCCGACCACGCGGCGCGCAGGGCGGGGTTGCGAGACCTGTTGGTGGAGAACGGGGTCGATGCCCTGCTGGTCACCGATCTGGTCAATATCCGGTACCTGACCGGTTTCACCGGATCCAACGCCGCCCTGCTGGTGCACTCCTGGGACGGCACGCAGATGCGTGAGGACGGGGACCGGACCGTCATCTGCACCGACGGCCGCTACATCACGCAGGTCGGCGAGCAGGTGCCCGATGTGCGCGCCGAGATCGCCCGGGCCAGCGCGCGCCGCCTGGTCGAGCTGGCCGGGGAGTGGCAGATCGGGCGGGTGGGCTTCGAGAGCCACGTCGTCACCGTCGATCAGCATCGCGGTTTCGTGGATCAGGGCAGTGGCCTGCAATTCGTGCCCACGCCGGGACTGGTCGAACAACTGCGGACCGTCAAGGACGATTTCGAGGTCGATCGGCTGAGCACGGCGTGCGCGGCCGCGGATGCCGCGCTGGCCGCACTGCTCGAACGCGGCGGCCTGCGCCCGGGCCGCACCGAACGCCAGGTCGCGCGCGAGCTGGAATGGCTGATGTTCGAGCACGGCGCGGATGCCGTCGCGTTCGAGACCATCGTCGCCACGGGCGCGAATTCCGCCGTCCCGCACCATCGGCCGACGTCCGCGGTCCTGGCCGCCGGTGATTTCGTGAAGCTCGATTTCGGCGCCGTCGTCGACGGCTACCACTCCGATATGACCCGGACCCTGGTCCTGGGAGAACCCAGCGACTGGCAGCGCGAGATCTATCAGCTGGTCTACGAGTCGCAGCGGGCCGGTCGGGAGGCGCTGGCACCGGGAGTGCGCTGCGCCGATGTGGACGCGGCCTCGCGCTCGGTCATCGAGTCCGCTGGATACGGCGACCTGTTCGTGCACGGCCTCGGCCATGGAGTCGGGCTGCAGATCCACGAAGCGCCTCCGGTGGCCAAAACCGCGACCGGTACACTTCTGGATGGCGTGGCGGTGACCGTCGAGCCAGGTGTGTATTTCCCCGGCCGCGGCGGAGTTCGCATCGAGGACACGCTCGTGGTTCGCGCGGGGGGGCCGGAATTGCTCACCCACACCAGTAAAGACCTCACCGTGGTCGACTGACCTCGGTTGCCGAAATCGGCCGGCCCGCACGGCGCCGGCGCGGAACGTCGAAAAGTACTAACAAGGAGATCCGAGGACAGTGGCGGACACCAGCGACTTCAAGAACGGCCTCGTGCTGAAGATCGACGGTCAGCTTCAGCAGATCATCGAGTTCCAGCACGTCAAGCCGGGCAAAGGTCCCGCGTTCGTACGGACCAAGCTGAAGAACGTGCTGTCCGGCAAGGTGGTCGACAAGACGTTCAACGCCGGTGTGAAGGTCGAGACCGCGACCGTCGACCGCCGCGATATGACCTACCTGTACCACGACGGTTCCGATTACATCTTCATGGACAGCCAGACCTTCGACCAGATCGGCATCGACGAGAAGACCGTCGGCAAGGGCGCGGGCTTCCTGCTGGAGAACATGACCGTGCAGGTCGCCACCCACGAAGACGCGCCGCTGTACGTGGAGCTGCCGGTCACCGTCGAGCTCGAGGTGACCCACACCGAACCCGGCCTGCAGGGCGATCGCTCCAGCGCCGGCACCAAGCCCGCCACCCTGGAGACCGGCGCCGAGGTGCAGGTTCCGCTGTTCATCAACGTCGGCGACAAGCTGAAGATCGACTCGCGCGACGGTGGTTACCTGGGCCGGGTCAACGCCTGATCCGTCGGATCCACCGGCCGGGTGCCGGAACCATGGGCGGCGCGCGCGCATCGATGTTTCGATGACGCCCGCGCCGCCGTCGACACTGCGAACGGGATAATGGTGATCGTGGCTGATCAGCCCGTGGACAAGAAGTCCACCCACAAGAAGCTCGGTGCCCGGCACAAGGCTCGCCGGCGCGCCGTGGATCTGCTCTTCGAGGCCGAGGCCCGCGATATCGATCCGGCGGATCTGGTAGCGGACCGGCTGGAGCTGGCCGGACGCGACGAGCAGGTCGCACCGGTGAATCCGTATACCCGCACGCTGGTGGAGGGTGTGGCCGACGATCTGGACCGGGTCGACGCCACCATCGAGTCGTATCTGCAGGACTGGACACTGGAACGTCTGCCCGCGGTCGATCGCGCGATCTTGCGGGTGGCGGTATGGGAGTTGTTCCACGCGACCGACGTCCCGCCGGTGGTGGCGGTCGACGAGGCCGTGGAATTGGCCAAGGAGCTGTCCACCGACGATTCGCCCGGCTTCGTCAACGGTGTGCTCGGGCGCATCGTGACCGTCGCCGACCAGGTCCGCGCCGCCGCGGCGGCCACTCGCCGCGATAGCGGGGCGTGATGATCAAGTACCTCGTCCTGGCCATGCGCACCCCGGCCTGGTCCGATGCGGTGATCGAACCGCATCGGCAGTGGCTGGACACGGTGCGGGCAGCCGGGCAACTCGACAGCACCGGGCGATTCACCGACGGTAGCGGTGGCGCCTATCTGGTGCTGGCCGAAGATCTCACCGCCGCACGGGAATTGGTCTTCACCGATCCGATTCACACCACAGGCGCTTCCGAGTTGACCATTCACGAATGGGAGATCACGGGCTGACCGGCCACCCGGCGGAATTCGGACATTGCCGTCATTTCGGTTGTGGGTTTCGGCAACGCATGGGGTTCACTGTCCTGGTCAATTGACTGGAAAAGGTGGAACACATGCGGTTCGAATCGGCGTCGGCACGGAACGTGCTGCGTCTTCTCCCGGCGATCCTCGCGGCGGCGACGCTCGCGGCGACCGGGTGCTCGGCGGTCGAAAAGAGCGTCGACAGGGGAGTTCAGGTGGCGAAGGACCACAACAAGTCCGATACCGCCCGGGCCAAGGTCGGTGAGTGCATCAACGTGATCACCGCATCGGCCGTCGACTCCGACACCGAACCGGTGGCCTGCACTTCGGACAGGGCCGTCTACAAGGTCGCGCAGGTGCACGAGCAGAAGATCGAGTGCGCCGCCGACTACACCTCCTATGAGGAGACCCTCAACGGCCGCACGCTGGCCTACCTGTGCCTGGCCCCGAATTTCAAGCAGGGCCTGTGCTACGCCGAGTCGTCCATCAGTGGGTACAAGTTCGCTGACTGCGCGTCGTCGGAGGCCTGCTTCCGGGTCGCTCAGCGCATCGACGGGCAGTCCGATGAGAACCTCTGCGGCGCGGAATCCGACAGCGTGATCACGCTGTCGGATCCGCGGACGACGTTCTGCCTGGCGCAGCCGAAGTCCTGAAACGGCTTCCGCGTCAGACGGTTTCGGGGCGCAGGACGACGGTGCCCCGGGTCGCGCGGTCGTCGACCAGATGATGCGCCCGGGCCGCCTCGTCGAGGGGCAGCACACTGTCGATCAGCACCGTGAGGTCGCCGTCGGCCGCGAGGCGCAGGGCCGTGGCTCGTCGCGCGGCAACTCCGGCGAGCCACTGCGGCCCGGAGCATCCGATGAAGGTGAGCCCGCGCATGATCAGATCCGAAGCCGTCACCTGCGCGGGTGCGCCGGACAGCCAGCCGTAGCCGAGCATCCGGCCGTGCAGTGGGGTCATGAGATCCAGCAGCGCGGCCGCGGTGTCGCCGCCGATGGCGTCGAAGACCACGTCGAGGGTGGTATCGCCGAGGACCTCGGCGAGCCGCCGTGGCCAGTCCGGATCGCGATGATCGATGACCGTGTGGGCGCCCAGTTCGCGGGCGCGCTGGGTTTTGGCGGGACCGCCGGCGGTGGCGATGATGTGGCCCACGCCCGATCGTGCCGCGAGCTGAGTGAGATATCCGCCGATCCCCGTGGCCGCGGCCTGGATCAGCACGGTATCGGTACCCGTGAGTGCGGCGGTGTCGATCAGCGCCGAGGCGACCGAGCCGCTCATCGCCACCGCGGCGGCCGATGCGGCGTCGAGTCCGTCCGGTACCCGCACCGCGGATTCCGCTGGTGCGCACACCCGTTCGGCATAGGTGCCGAAGTCGTCGCGCGTCACCAGAACGCGATGTCCGATCAGGTCCGGGTCGACGTCCGCGGCGACGGCGATGACGATGCCGACGGCTTGCATGCCGAACACCGTCGGGGGCGGACTCGGCATCGGGAAGGCGCCGTTGCGCAACATGGTTTCCGGATACAGCACCGGAACCGCCTCGACCCGCACGAGTACCTCGCCCGGCCGCGGTTGCGGTTCGGGCATCTCCTGAGCGACGAGCACATCGGGTCCGCCGACCCCTGTCATTACGATTGCTTGCATCCCAACCTCATAAGTTGACCGATGGTCCAGATATCCTCGATAGGATATGGACCGACGGTCAACTTTGTCAACGAAATCGGAGATACCGTGGCCGAGCAGCGCAGAGAACGAGCCGATGCGGCACGCAACCGCCGCGCGATACTCGACGCGACGCGCACACTGCTGGCCGAGGGCGGCGCCGATGCGGTCACCATGGAGCGGGTCGCCGCGACCGCCGGGGTCGGAAAGGGAACGGTGTTCCACCGCTTCGGATCTCGCGCGGGGCTGCTGCAGGCGATGGTCGCCGAACCCGCCGAATCACTGCTGGCCCGGA